>CAJODM010000006.1:31879-116839 GCA_905233755.1 uncultured Ruminococcus sp. | reverse complement strand
TTGATTTCATAACAGAATTCCTCCTTGATAGGCGCAGAAGAACACCCGGCGACGAGACGATACCGCATAGCTGACCCTATGTTCCCGATATCGAAACGAGCTGCATGCTATCTGCATAAAAATTGCGGTGCGATGATTATTATTGGGCAAAACGTACAAAAAGATACCTTTGCACACGGCTACGATGCACGTGATCGACGGCATAATCGGCATCGTTATGCACCGATATGCACAACGAAAAGACGCGATATACCGGCAAAAAGGGCATAGTAACCCTAATCATCCAATCATTCACGCTAGCATTATACCAAAACCCCCGATAATAGTCAATAAATCGGGGGGTGAAAATCGGAATCGGATTATAATTTTGTTGGATTTATACAGTATATATGGATAGATTTTGGGCAAGATTCACGAAGTTGTAAAAAATATTGAAGGGGATGCTATTGAGTGAATAATGAAGATTGAAGAGTGAAGAGTTGTGGGAAAATCCTGCGGATTTTTGGATTTATATTCGGACGGTGTGGTCACCGTCCCTACGGTGCCGAGGAAACGTCCGCATGGCCGGACGGTGTGGTCACCGTCCCTACGGTGCCGAGGAAACGTCCGCATGGCCGGACGGTGTGGTCACCGTCCCTACGGTGCCGAGGAAATGTCCGCATGGGCGGACGGTGTGGTCACCGTCCCTACGGTGCCGAGGAAACGTCCGAAAATCATGATAAAAGAACGGCTCCCGATCATCGGGAGCCGTTCTGTAGATACAGACGAAAAATCGCTAATCCTCAGCCAGCCTGATTAAATTTGGATATCGAATTGTTGATCCCTCGCCTTGGGGTCATGCAGTTGAGCCGATCTACAATCAGCTCAACCGCCCACGAAGGGGGTGTGCGCTGGCCGGACTCCCAGTTCTCGATGGTACGACATGGGATCCCCAGCTCACGCGACATGGCGCGCTGGGACAGACCGGCGTTCATCCTGGCTTCTTTGATACGTCGAGCGGGCTCGGCGTCGATAGCCGGACTTTCATTCTCAGGTAACTCCATCATTTCTCCACTTTCTCTCTGCGCTTAACCGAAAAAACACTTGCAATCCGGAGTAAGCTATGGTATAATAAGAAATACGCTATTCCCCCTTCGTGGGGAGCATGGGCGTCAACTCGGCAAGAAGTTAACAACGCTCATGAAACGTGTGAAGGCAATGATGAATATCGTCGCGGCAACGACGAATTCGCTCGCCTTCCGGAGGAGCTTACAAACGGCGTCAATGCTGTCGGTGAGCTCCTCTGCTTTTTGCCGGAAATTCGGGGAAACCAACCATGCAAAAAGTTCATGTACGAGGTAACGGATTCTTTTTATCATTTTGATCCCTCCTTTCTGACTATGGAAAAATGATGAGCTGCAGAACTTGTTTGATGGATCAAATTACCTCTTGCTAAACATTATACCCCCCCAACGGGTGGGTGTCAATAGCATTATGTGATACTGTATAGTCAGAATTACTGCACCGTTCGGGGCGTTGGATTATATCGTAATCTAAGAATCAGTGATGAATAGTGCTTGTCAGCCCGGAGAGAACCTCGTGCCGGATTGAGATATATTCTGGAGATGAATTAAAAAACTTATAACGGGATGGGGTGTTCCCCGGATATGGTGAAATGATGAATAGGAAACAATAATGTAGGGATGATGACTCCTCTAGCGAGGACGGCTCACCCTTTTGTCCGCGTTGCGGACATTTCCCCTCACAGGGGAATCTCATCATCTGCATATAAATCCAACACCCCATAGCGACGTCATTCTGAGGGCGTGCCCGAAGAATCTTAGCACACCGACGGGGTTTATACTTCGACGGTACAGGGTACGGATGCGCCTGTGCGCTCAGATCCTTCATGTCGCTACGCTCCATTCAGGATGACCCGGACATAGGTAGTCGAAACGGACGGTGTGGTCACCGTCCCTACGGTGCCGAGGAAACGTCCGTGTGGGCGGACGGTGTGGTCACCGTCCCTACGGTGCCGAGGAAACGTCCGCATGGCCGGACGGTGTGGTCACCGTCCCTACGGTGCCGAGGAAACGTCCGAAAATCATGATAAAAGAACGGCTCCCGATCATCGGGAGCCGAAGGGAATCAGTCGCTGGTGTAGGGCAGTAGCGCGAGGTGGCGCGCCCGCTTGATCGCAACGGTCAGCGCACGCTGGTGGCGGGCGCAGGTACCGGTGACGCGGCGGGGCAGAATCTTAGCCCGCTCGGACATGTACCTGCGCAGCCGCGCGATGTCCTTGTAGTCGATATGCTCGACCTTGTCTACACAGAAGCCGCATACCTTGCGGCGGCGGCGGCGGTTACCCATCGGTCTGTCAGCCATGGTGAATCTCCTTTCAAAAACTTGCGGTAAAAATCAAATGTAGCTCCCCGTCAGAACGGCAGATCGTCGTCAAGGGGCATGACCTGGAAGTCGTCGGCAGACCCCGCCGAGTAGCTCGGCGCGGCAGGACGCGCAGCCGGCTGAGGAGCGGGAGCAGGCGCGCCGTAGTCGGCACGATACTGCTGAGAGCCGCCGTAGGAGGCGTTCTCTCGCCGCTCGCCGGTGAAGCTGACGTTGTCGGCGACAACCTCGATGACGGTACGGTTGGTGCCGTCCTTGGCGGTATAGGTGCGGGACTGGAGCTGACCGTCAACAGCGATCAGCGCGCCCTTCGAGAAATTGCGGCATACGAACTCGGCAGAGCTGCGCCATGCAACAATATCAAAGAAATCCGCCTGACGCTCGGCGCCCGCCTTGACATAGTTGCGGTCAACGGCGATGCGGAACGAGGTCACGGACACACCGGACGTCGTGGTCTTGAGCTCAGGGTCCGCCACCAGGCGGCCCATCAGTACTACTCTGTTCAACATAATTCAAATTCCTTTCGTTCCGGCGCAAATTATGTACTATAGCGCCGCAGATGTTCTTATTCGATTACTCGGCTGCGGGTTCTTCGGCAGCGGGCTCTTCGGCAGCGGGCTCTTCGGCAGGAGCTTCTTCAGTGGGAGCTTCTTCAACGGGAGCTTCTTCAACAGCGGGCTCCTCAACAGGAGCTTCTTCAGCGGGAGCTTCTTCGACAGGAGCTTCTTCGACAGCGGGCTCTGATTCGGGCTCGGGCTTGGAGATAACGACCTCCTCACCGTCGGGCTTGCGGATAATCAATGAACGCATGACGCCGTCCGTGATCTTGTAGATACGGTCGAGCTCGGCCGGGAAATCCGCCTCGGACTCAAAGTTCATCAGCACATAGTAGCCCTCTGCCTCTTTGTTGATGAGGTAAGCAAGCTTGCGCTTCCCCCACTCGTCAACACTCTGCAGCGTGGCGTGCATCTCGATGAGAGACTTGAACTTCTCGATGATGGACTGGATGCCCTCTTCGCCCTGCTTCATTGAAATAACCATTACTGTCTCGTAATTCGCCTTCAATGCCATGTTTACACCTCCTCTTGGACTTTGGCACTGTATCCATCGATACAGCGCAAGGGTATTCTTCGGCTAAGCGCACTTATACACATAGCATAGGTATTATACAGAACTTTTTGGGATTTGTCAAGAGGTGAATCCCTCACCGGAAATCGCGCTGGCGGTGGCGATGATGACGAACGAGGACGGATCGACCTCATTGATAATCCGGCGCACAAGGTGCACCTCGGCAGGTCGGACGGCACAGAGCAGCACGCCCTCGTATCTGCCCGTATAGCCGCCATGTGCAGAGAGCACCGTCACCCCGCGCGGCGAGCGCGAGAGGATCTCGGCCGAGAGGCGCGAGGGTGAGCCGGTGATGATGAAGAGGAGCTTTCCGTTATCGCGCGAGAAGCCGTAGACCACAGCGTCGATGACCTTGGTGGATATGAACAGCGCGACAACGGCATACAGCGCGCTCTCGAAGCTGTGGTAGACAACGGCAGCCGCCGAGACGACGATCACATCACAGATGAGGATGATGCTGCCGACCGACAGATGCGGCGCGGCGCGGTGAAGGTTGCGGGCGATGATATCGGTGCCACCGGTGGTGCCCCCGCGCAGGAAGATAAGCCCCAGCCCGAATCCGCCCATCAGTCCGCCGAACCCCGCCGCCAGCAGCCGGTCGCCGGTATAGGTAACCGGCAGCAAAGAGAACAGGTCGATGAACAGCGATACCGCTATGGTGGAGAACAGCGTGCGGACGAGAAAGGCGCGACCGTTGACCACCACGCCCCAGATCAGGAGCGGGATGTTCAGCAGAAGCGACAGCCCGCCGATCGGGACGCCGAAGAGGTGGTTGAGCATGGTGGAGATGCCGGTCACCCCGCCGGGCGCGATATGGTTCGGCGCGGTAAAAAAATCGACCGACAGCGCATAGACCGCCGCTCCGAAAGATAACAGAAGATAATCTACGAAGCGGGAGGTCCGGCTGTCGTTTCGCATATATACACATCCTACAGATTACTAAGGGATATGATATGTTGAAAAAGCTCGTTTATGCGCTCGCGCTGACCTGAAAGATAGAGATAGCCGAAGAGCGCCTCGAGCCCTGTCGCGGCATGATAGTCAGAGAGGGTCGAATGATGCGACACGGAGCGAGGAGACGCGTTGCGCCCCCGCCGGTAGACCGACAGCTCATCATCGGACAGCATCGGGAGGATCGCACTCGCGGCCGATGCCTGAGCCGCGCAGTTGACGAGTGAGACCTTGAGAGAATTCAGCTCGCCGACACGACCGCCGACAGATGCGACAAGATGCTCACGCACCAACAGGTCGAATACGCCGTCACCGATGAACGCAAGGTTCAGAATCGGGATGGCACGAAGTTCTGCTGCAGTCATACGCTACTCCACAAACTCGAACTCGAGGTCATAGATAGACACGGTGTCGCCCTCCTGACAGCCCGCCTCGCGGAGCCGGTCGATCACGCCCGAGCGCGTGAGCAGTCGCTCGAAGTAGTTCAACCCCTCATAATCATCGAAGTTGACCGTGCGCAGCGCGCGCAAGAGCCACTTGCCCTCGACGAAGAACACCCCGCCCATGTTGCGGATGGTGACCTCGCCGAAGATATCGTCGGTCAGCTCGGGCATCGGCTCTGGCTCATAGACCTTGATGGGCGGCAGCGAGGAGAGCATCTCCCATATCTTCTTCAATAGCGGATCGACATCGTATCGGATTGCCGCCATGATCGGGAAGAAAGCATAACCCTGCTCTTCGATCCACGCGCGAAAATCATCGACCTGCTCGTCAGTAGCGAGGTCGGTCTTGTTCCCCGCGACGATCATAGGACGGCCGGCAAGCTCGGGATTGAACCGCCGAAGCTCGTCGTTGATAACGCGAAAGTCCTCCTTGGGATCGCGACCCTCGGATCCGGATACATCGACGATATGCAAGAGCATCCGACACCGCTCGACATGGCGCAAGAACTGGTGTCCCAGTCCGGTACCGTCGGCGGCGCCCTCGATGAGACCGGGGATATCCGCCATCACAAAGGAGCTGCCCTCCCCCATCGACACAACGCCGAGGGTGGGGTTCAGGGTGGTGAAATGGTAGTTGGCGATGCGGGGCTTTGCCTGAGATACGACAGAGATGAGCGTCGACTTGCCGACGTTCGGGAATCCGACCAGCCCGACATCGGCAAGGAGCTTGAGCTCCAGCGTCACCTCGAACTCCTCACCGGGCATCCCGGGCTTGGAGAACCGAGGCGCCTGACGGGTCGGGGTGGCGAAGTGAGAGTTGCCCCATCCGCCCTTGCCCCCGCGGGCAAGCACCATACGCTGTGCGTTCGACAGATCCGCCATGATACGGCCGGAGGACGCCTCTTTGACAAGAGTGCCGACGGGGACCTTCACGATCAGATCGTCGGCAGACCTGCCGGACTTACGCCCGCCGGAGCCGTTCTCGCCGCGCTTTGCCTCGAACTTGCGGCGAAAGCGAAAGTCGGCAAGGGTAGACAGGTTGGAATCGGCGACAAAGACGACATCGCCGCCCTTGCCCCCGTCGCCGCCGTCGGGGCCGCCCGCAGCAACATACTTCTCCCGATGAAAGGCAACGGCTCCGTCGCCGCCGTCACCGGCTTTGATCAGAATTTTTGCTTGATCGACAAACATAGCAACACCTGAAAACTCTGGAATATCATAAGGATTATCTCTTCAGCTCGGCACAAAAAACGAGGGCGGTTAACCTAACCGCCCCATACGCTTACTGCTCTACAGGATAGACGCTCGCGCGCTTTCTGTCCTTGCCGACGCGCTCAAACCGAACCACACCGTCAACCTTGGCAAAGAGGGTATCGTCCGAACCGCGGCCGACGTTGTTGCCGGGGTGGATGTGGGTGCCCCTCTGCTTGACGAGGATGTTCCCCGCGAGGACGAACTGACCATCGGCACGCTTGACGCCCAGACGCTTGGACTCGCTGTCGCGGCCGTTCTTGGTGGAGCCCATACCTTTCTTGTGTGCGAAAAGCTGGATGTTGATCTTAAGCATAACTTCTATACCTCCGAATGTGTAACGTGAATATAATCTTCATATTGCTCAGACAGAGCAACCATATGCAGCAGAAAGCCGGAGAACAGATCCCCGCACCTGTCTGCATCGGAAACAGTCCTGCATCTCAGGAGCATATCACCGTCGCGTATATCGAGCTCAGGCGTGATCCCGAGGATATCGGTGACGGTGTTCGCGGTCATATACGCCGCGCTCGATACCGCCGCACAGACGATATCCTCACCCTCGACCCCAGCGCCGGCATGTCCCGACACGCGAAAGCCGATCATGGGCTCGCTCCCGAAGAATTCGACCAGAATCATCAGCCGATGGACTTGATCTCGACCTTCGTATAGGGTTGACGGTGGCCGAGCTTCCGCTTCTCGCCCTTCTTGGGCTTGTAGGTCTCGACGCAGATCTTCTTGCCCTTGCCGGACTTGATGACCTCGGCGGTCACCTTGCCATTGACATCGGAGCCGACCTTGATGCCGTCATCATCGCCGATCGCGATGACGTCCAGCTCAACGGTAGCGCCGTCTTCGACGTCGAGCTTCTCGATATAGAGGACGTCGTTGTTCTCTACACGGTACTGCTTGCCGCCGGTTTCGATAACTGCGAACATAGTATCATTCCTTTAAATATAGACTCGCTACAGGCGGGCGGAGGTCCATATGGACAAGCTCACTTAGAACCCGCAGTATGCGGCTTATACACTATAGCACACACAGCGGTGGATGTCAAGATTTTTTTCGCTCGATAACGTCAGGGGTTCTGGATATAGAACGCCTTAAGGGTGTTCTGCATCAGCATGGCGATCGTCATGGGGCCCACGCCGCCGGGGACGGGAGTGATATAGGAGCATTTTTCTTTTACAGAATCAAAATCAACATCGCCGCAGAGCTTTCCGTTCTCGTCGCGGTTCATCCCGACGTCGATAACGACCGCCCCCTCTTTGACCATATCGGCCGTGAGAAAGCGCACCTTGCGGACGGCGACCACCACGATATCCGCGCGGCGGGTGATCTCTTTGAGGTTCCTTGTATGGCTGTGCGCGATGGTGACGGTGCCGTTCTTGTGCATCATCAGCATCGCCATCGGCTTTCCGACAATATTGCTGCGGCCGATCATGACGCAGTTCTTCCCGTCTACGTCGATGTCATAGAAGGAGAGTAACTTCATCACGCCGGCAGGGGTACAAGGTACAAAGTCATAGTCGCCGATCATGATCTTGCCGACGTTATGCGCAGAGAAGGCGTCGACGTCCTTCTCGACTGCGATCGCCGCGATGATGGCTGCGTCGTCGATATGCGGCGGCAGCGGCAACTGACAGAGGATGCCGTTCACATCCCGCCGCTCGTTGAGCTCACCGATAAGGGTCAAGAGCTCCTCTTGGCTGGTAGATACGGGGAGCGCGTACTCCTCGCTGACGAACCCGACATACTCGCACGCCTTCTTCTTGTTGTTGACATACACGCGCGAAGCGGGATCGTCGCCGACGATGATGACAGCGAGATTGACCTGATGCCCGTTGCTGTTGAGTTCCTTCACCTCGGCACGGATGCGATCCTTCACGCTGGCGGATACGAGCTTGCCGTCCATTATCTTATACATAATAGTATCAACCCTTTGCTTTCTTCTTTGACTTTGGCGAATAGGAGATCGCGATGGTCTCCTTCTTCTTGCGGTTCTTGATCAAGAGGATGATCCCGAGGATCACGAGCAGCAGCGACAGCAGCTGGGACACGCGGACATCATATCCGAACAGCGAGAACGGCAGGTATAAGCTGTCGGTCCGCAGCCCCTCGACCACCATCCGCTCGGCGCCGTACCATACAAGATAGAGATAGAATATCTGGCCGTGATACCGCTGAAAGCGCCGATGATACAGATGCAGAAAGAGGAACCCCAGCGCACACCATACCGACTCGTAGAGAAAGCACGGATGCACCGCTACCCCGCCGGTGCCCTCGGACACCATGCGAAACAGCGTGTCGGTCTGAGTGCCATATGCCTCCTGGTTGAAGAAGTTGCCCCATCGTCCGATCGCCTGACCCATGATAAAACCGACCATCGTCAGATCAAGTATCGGCAAAAACTTCATCCGCTTGAGCTTGGCGACCAGCAGCCCGCCGATAAGCCCGCCGATGATTGCACCGTAGATAGCGATACCGCCGTCGCGGATGTCGATGATCTCGGACGGATGGGCGCTGAAGTAGTCCCATCGAAACGCCACATAGTATGCCCGCGCGCCGATGATCGAGGTGATGATCCCGACAATGACACAATCGAAGAACTTGTCGCGCTCGACGCCGTAGGACGCAGCGTTAAAGTAAGCATACAGCACCGCCAGCAGCAGCGCGCCGGCGATCAGAATACCGTACCAATAGATCTGGAAGCTCCCGATCGAGAACGCGACGCGGTCGATGGTGACGTCGATCCCGATCCCGGGAAAAGATACATGAAACATAGCGATCCTTCCCTATCACAGAGTGTGATAATCAAAAAACAAAGATCCTGACGCAGATACGACAGGATCCTCGGTTGTTGGTGCGAGTGACGGGACTTGAACCCGTACGTCAAAGACACACGCCCCTCAAACGTGCCTGTCTGCCTATTCCAGCACACTCGCATATCGAACACAAGGAATTATAGCATCATTCTGACTGAATGTCAATACGTTTTTTCGCAGAAAATGCGCGACAAGATCAAAGAAAAGCTCCCTTTAGAAAAGGGAGCTTGGCGGTTATATTGCCGAGTAGCCGTAGCTGTTGACGAGCGCCTCGATCTTCTCGCCGCGGGCACACATCGGGCACTCGCTCGGACGATAACTGCTGTAGTCGCCGAGGTCGTGGGGGTTGAAGATCGAGCGGACCGGATAGCCGCCGATCTCGGTCGTGGTGGCAAACATCGCCGAGATCCCGACGACGATCCCGCCATAGTAGTGCACAGCGTCGATCGCTGCAAGCGCCGTCTTGCCGGTGGTGACGGAGGCGGCAAGCAGCAGGACGTGTTTGCCGCTCACCATGGGTTTGAGGTTATCGCGGATGATGAGCTGACGATCGCCGAAGAACTCGGGCGTCATCACATAGACAGTCTGGTGGGCGTTCAGGTTCATAAAGTTATCGTCGGTCAGCTCCTGAGCGACAAAGGCGCCGATCACCTCGGTACCATCGAGACAGATGATGGTATCGACGACGGTGCTGATGCGGTAGGCGGACACCATCTCGCGCGCGACCGCCTTCGCCTCGCTCATGCGGTTCTTCTGGGTGGTGACGTCGATATAGTAGTTGGTGTGGCTGTGCATGGTGGCAAAATGTCCCTTCTGCACCCGTAGAAAGACGTCCTTGTTGCCTGTGTTGATCTTGTACTCCTGCGCCATGATGATCCCTCCGAGGTCTTTTCTCCTATTCTACACCACAAATCAATAGAAATCAATGATCGCGGGTAGAAGATTTTTGTGTCGAATCTTATTCAAAATATACAAATATGCGATATCGCTCACGCAATATCGAAAGCTAAACAGACCCCGCTATGACACAGCGGGGTCTGTAGGAGATTATCGCTTATTCTGCTTGCTCTGCCGTATCTCCGCCGGTTACATCGACGGTATCCTTGAGCTCACCGTAGGACACGACTGTGTACGCACCGTCGACATCACGCACATCCCAGTGCCACTTGGAGCCGCGGACATAGCTGGTGTTATCGACGATCTCGTTGTTGCTGAAGATCGTGTAGAACCGACCGGTAAAGCAGATCGCCTCGTTCTTCCGGCTCCACTTCTCGCTGTAGTCGAGCTCATAGAGCACCGAGCCGTTGAACTCGCTGCGGAAGTAGTCGATCACCGCATCGGCGGCCGCCTGCTTCTCTTCTTCGGTATATGTAGAGGTCTCGAACTTGCTGTCCTGAAGCTCTGCGCGGGCGAACCATGTGTTGCCGACAAAGCCGAACGTCGCGAGAAAGAAGACCATGATCGCACACAGCACCGCAACGACGATGACGATCGGGCGCAGGAACCCGCGCTTCTTCGGTTCGGGACGGTCGGAACGGATCGCAGCGAGAAGGGTCTCTTCCCTGCGTCGGGCAAGCTCCCTGGCGCGCTCCTCCTCAGGGGTCAGGACTTTCTCTTCTTTCTTCTTCTTGCTCATCATAACACCTCATCGTTAGCTGTACAGATCACAGGATCTGAGGACTTCTCTCAGGGTCTTGGCGGATGCGCGAAGCCGCTCGATCTCATCGTCGTTCAGCGAGAATGGAACCTCGCTCTCGATGCCGTCCTTGCCGACAATCACGGGAATAGACAGCGCGACATCCTCGATGCCGAATCGACCATGCTGGATATGAGACACCGGCAGTACCGACTTTTCATCCCGCACGATCGCCTCGCAGATCCGCTTGGTCGCCATGGCGACGCCGTAGTAGGTGGCATGCTTCTTCGATATAATCTCATAGGCGGCGTTCTTGACGTCATCGGCGATCTGTGCCTTGTGCTCGTCGTGGTCATAGAAGTAGCCGCGCATCTCACAGAACCGGCTGATCTCGATACCCGATACGTTCGCAGAGCTCCACGCCGGAAACTCAGAGTCGCCGTGTTCACCGATGATGAACGCATGGATCGAACGGGGATCAACCCCGAGATGCTCGCCGAGCTCGAACTTCAGCCGCGCCGAATCGAGCACCGTGCCCGAGCCGAACACCCGATCGTCCGATAAACCGGAGAGCTGCTTTGCCACATAGGTCAGCACATCAACGGGATTCGCCACCACGAGCAGGATCCCCCGAAAGTTGCGCTGTGCGATCTCGGGGATGATCGACTTGAAGATCGCGACGTTCTTTCGAACAAGATCGAGGCGGGTCTCGCCGGGCTTCTGCCCCGCGCCGGCAGTCACGATGATCACCGCCGCATCGGACACGTCGTCATAGTCGCCGGCATAGATATCCACCGGACGCGAGAACGGAACACCGTGAGAGATATCGAGCGCCTCGCCCTCGGCCTTCGCCCTGTCGGCATCGATCATCACGATCTCGGAGAACAGCCCGCTCTGCATGAGCGCGAACGCCGTCGCCGAGCCGACAAAGCCGCATCCGACGATCGCGATCTTTCTCAAATTAACATTCAGCATGACTGCACCTCCTCTCACGGGGTAGTATATGTTATTCTTCTCTGATTATCATAACACAAATTATGCAAAAATCAAGGTAAACAGGACAGATATCGCGCTGATTTTTTCTTCACCCAGACGGGTGTTGTCGGATATATACAAAAGAATAATCGAAAATTGTGCAAGTTGCGATATTTTAATTATTTAAAACATATTGACTTTAAAGTGTTGAAGTGTTAGAATAAGTGGCAGTGTGACGCTTGATATACTATTGGAAAGCACCGATCATCTGTTCAGCAGCGCTTCGGCGTTATGGCAGAGGATCATCTCTTTCTCTATATCGGACAGCGCAGAAAGGGCGCAGAAATGATCGAGATACACCTTCTGATCGTTCCACGGCGAGTCGGTCGCGAAGAGGATATGCTCTGCACCGTGTGCGCGGATGATCCGCACCACGTCCTCATCGGACGAATTGCTGAAATGCCCGATCGACTGGAACGCGCAGCTGATGTCGATATAGCAGTTCTGCCCCACCAGATACCGCTCGACCTCCTGCTGTTGGCGGTTGCCGCCAAGATGTGCGAACACGAAGAACGGATCAATGAATCCGGTGCGGCGATACACCTCGTCGAGCATCCGACGACCGCGGTCGGGCGGACAGTGGACGATCGAGTAGGCAGGATCCTTGCCGGCATGGGTCAACACGACCAGCCCGAGCCGCTGGCAGGTACAGATGATGTCGATATACCGCTCGTCGTCGATCATCGTCTGCTGGTAGTCGGGGTGGAGCTTCACCCCGAGAAACCCGCTGTCCTTCAAGGACTGCAGCTTCTGCTCCCTGCTCACGTCGTCGGGATGGATCGCGCCGAAGGATGTGAGCGAGGGATAGTTCTCGTTAATGAACCGCGCAAAACGCGTGATCGAATCGAACTGGCCCGCGCGGGTCGCGACCGGCAGCACGACGCTCCTGTCGATACCGGATCGAGCCATACTGTCGAGCAGCCCCATTAAGGTGCCGTCGGTGTTCGCCGACACATCCGCTGCATCACACAGCGCAGCGAGCGTGCGGGCGGCTATCTTATCGGGATAGACATGGGTATGAAAGTCGATGACCATAGCGCACCTCAATCATAGTATTCACCGATGAACGGCTGATACGATTCTACAACATGATACGCTATTTATATTTCTAATTCAGAATAATATTCAAAGGAGTTTTCAGAATGGATATGGTTATCAAGATCCTCTTTCTCGTGGTGTTCTTCGCTATCATGATCGGCGTCGGCATCTATACGAGAAAGCAGGCGACAGACGTGAACGGGTTTGTGCTCGGAAACCGCTCGGTCGGTCCGTGGCTGACGGCGTTCGCGTTCGGTACCTCGTATTTCTCGGCGGTCATCTTTGTCGGATATGCCGGTCAGTTCGGCTGGCGGTTTGGCATGGCATCGACATGGATCGGGCTTGGCAATGCGTTCATCGGATCGCTGCTCGCGTGGAACGTCCTCGGCCGCAGAACCCGCGTCATGACCCAGCATCTCGACACCGCTACGATGCCCGACTTCTTCATGAAACGATATAACTCGCGGGCGCTGAAGATCGCCGCGGCTGTCATCATCTTCATCTTTCTCATCCCCTACACCGCGTCGCTGTACAACGGTCTGTCGCGTCTGTTCGAGATGGCGTTCGGCATCCCGTACACCTACTGTGTCATCGCGATGGCGGTGCTGACGGGTATCTATGTAGTGCTGGGCGGATATATGGCGACGGCGATCAACGACTTCATCCAGGGGATCATCATGATCTTCGGTATCGTCGCGGTGATCGCAGCGGTGATGAACCTCAACGGCGGCCTGACCGAGACGATCGCGCTGCTCTCTCAGGAGAGCACGACGACCGCCGGCGGCACCACGTTCAACGGCGCGTTCACCTCCTTCCTCGGGCCGGATATCTTCGGCCTGATCGGCGTGGTGATCCTCACCTCGCTCGGGACATGGGGGCTGCCGCAGATGGTCCAGAAGTTCTATGCCATCAAGAGCGAGAAGTCCATCAGCACCGGCACCATCGTGTCCACCGTGTTCGCGATCATCGTGGCGGGCGGATGCTACTTCCTCGGTGGGTTTGGGCGGCTGTTCGGCGAGATGGGCGCGGACGGAAAGCCCGTAGGCGGCTATGACTCGGTCATCCCCTCGATGCTCGAGAACCTCTCCCCCATTCTCATCGGTATCGTCGTCATCCTCGTGCTGTCGGCGTCAATGAGCACGCTGTCGAGCTTGGTGCTGACCTCGAGCTCGGTGCTGACCATCGACTTCATCGATCCGGTGTTCTGCCGCAAGAAGGAGCTCGACGAGAAAAAGAAGGTGCTCATCATGCGCATCCTCATCGTGTTCTTCATCATCATCTCGGCGGTCATCGCCATCATCCAGGCGAACTCGCCGGTCATGTTCATCTCCCAGATGATGGGCGTGTCGTGGGGCGCGCTGGCGGGCGCGTTCCTTGCTCCGTTCATGTACGGGCTGTATATGAAGAAGGTTCCCAAGATCGCCGTATGGATCAACTATATCCTCGGTGTCGGTATCTCGCTGACGTCGTTCATCTGCAACATCTCGGGCATCACCTTCCAGAGTGCGGTACTCGAATACTTCAAGTCCCCCATCAACGCGGGGATGCTCGCGATGCTGATCGGTATCATTATCACCCCGATCATCACCCTGATCACTCCGGCAAAGGATATAGAGCGGGTGAACGGTATCTTCTCCTGCTACAGTCGGAAGATAGCGGTATCCTCCAAGCACTCGATCAACGAGGATTGATTCCAAAAAATAATTGTCTGAAGAAGTCTAGCGGCATCTTGCCATTAGACTTCTTATGCGTTATAATCAGATTGTGAATGTTTTAAAATACCATCAAGAAAAGGAAATGTCAGCATGATTTTTCAGAAAGAAATCGAAACGATGCCTCGCAATCAGATCGAGGAGATCCAGCTCGAACGGCTCAAATGGGTCGTTCGGTACTGCTATGAGAACGTCCCGTTCTATCACAAAAAGCTCACAGATGCGGGTGTGTTCGACGGAAGCCGGATCAAGACCCTGTCCGATATCGCGTATATCCCCTTTACCACCAAGGATGACTTCCGCGATAACTACCCGTTTGGGCTGACAGCTGTACCGATGAGCGAGATCGTGCGTATCCACGCCTCGTCCGGCACTACCGGCAAGCCCACCACCGGCGTCTATACCCGCGAGGATCTCGCTATCTGGAGCGACTGCGTTGCGCGTGTCGCGGCGGCGGGAGGCGTAACGCCGAACGACATCATCCAGATCAGCTTCGGATATGGGCTGTTCACCGGTGCGCTGGGGCTGCACTATGGGCTTGAGAAGCTCGGCGCGACCGTCATCCCCGCCTCGTCCGGCAACACCGAAAAGCAGCTGATGATGCTGCGCGACTGGGGTGTGACCGGACTGGTCGCCACGCCGTCATATGCCCTGTACCTGTCCGAAGCGGTCAAAGAGGCGGGCTATCCGATGTCGGACTACTCGCTCAAGCTCGGCATCCTCGGATCGGAGCCGTGTACCCCCGCGATGCGCCAGCAGATCGAGGAGAACTTCTGCATTCGCGTATCGGATAACTACGGCATGACGGAGCTGGGCGGCCCGGGCGTATCTGGCGACTGTAAGGCAAGAGACGGGATGCACTTTGCCGAAGATCACTTCCTGCCCGAGATCATCAACACCGATACCGGCGAGCGCCTCTCCGAGAACGAGGTCGGCGAGCTGGTCATCACCACCCTGACCCGCCGCGGGATGCCGGTGCTGCGCTATCGCACCAAGGATATCACCAAGATCACCTATGAGCCGTGTGCATGCGGCAGAACCCACGCCCGCATGTCCAAGACCATGGGCCGCACCGACGATATGCTCATCATCAAAGGGGTCAACGTCTTCCCCACCCAGATCGAGAACATCCTCATCAATATCGAGGACGTCGCCCCGCACTATATGCTCTATATCACCCGCAAGAACTATCGCGATAACCTGGAGATCAAGGTCGAGCTGGTCAACGCCGACCTGCTCGAAAACTTCCAGATGCTCGAAGAGCTGCAGCGCCATATCGAAGGAAAGATGCAGTCGATCCTCGGGCTGCGCACCAAGGTCACGCTCGTCGCACCCAAGACCATCGAGCGGTTCCAGGGGAAGGCGAAGCGTATCGTCGATATGAGAAACGCATAAGGAGAAGGTTATGAAAGAATTGTTGATCGGTAACGCTGCCGTCGCGCGGGGGCTGTATGAAGCCGGATGCTCGGTGATATCGAGCTATCCCGGCACCCCCAGCACGGAGATCACCGAAGAATTTGCCAAGTACAGCGATGTGTACTGCGAGTGGGCGCCTAACGAGAAGGTCGCGATGGAAGCGGCGTTCGGCGCCTCTCTCAGCGGCAGACGGTCGGCATGCTGTATGAAGCACGTCGGGCTCAACGTCGCCGCCGACCCGCTGTTCACGATGTCCTACACGGGCGTAAACGCGGGGATGGTCATCTGTGTCGCGGATGACCCAGGGATGCACAGCTCCCAGAACGAACAGGACTCGCGTCACTATGCCATCGCGGCCAAGGTACCGATGCTCGAGCCGTCAGACAGCAGCGAGGCGCTCGCCTATGCCAAGCTGGGGTTCGAGATATCGGAGAGTTTTGACACGCCGGTGCTGTTGAAGATGTGCACCCGCGTCGCTCACTCGCAGAGCATCGTCGAGATCGGCGAGCGCGTCGAGATCAAGAAGGAATACACGAAGAATCCGCAGAAATACATCATGGCTCCCGCCAACGCCCTGCGTCGGCATCCGTTCGTTGAAGAACGCACCAAGGCGCTAACCGAATATGCCGAGTGCTCGGGCATCAACCGCGTAGAACAGGGCAATGGCTCTTATCCGTTCGGCATCATCACCTCGTCCACCTCGTATCAGTATGTCAAGGAGGTGTTCGGCGACAGCGTATCGGTGCTCAAGCTCGGGATGGTGAACCCCCTGCCGGTCAAGATGATCCGTGATTTCAAGGATATGGTCGGCAAGGTGTATGTGATTGAGGAGCTCGATCCGATCATTGAGAACCACTGCAAAGCCCTCGGCATCAAGGTCGAAGGGAAGAATCGTTTCTCGCTGCTCGGCGAGTTCTCACAGAGCACGATCAAGCAGGTGTTCGACCGGTATGAAGGCCCCACCTATGCGCTCGATACCGAGATCCCCACACGTCCGCCGATGATGTGCGCGGGGTGTCCTCATCGCGGGCTGTTCTATGTCCTGTCAAAGAACAAGCTCACCGTGCTGGGCGATATCGGATGCTATACGCTCGGCTCGATGCCCCCACTCTCAGCGCTCGACATGACGCTGTGTATGGGCGCGTCGGTGTCGGGGATCCACGGCTTCAACATCGCCGGACAGGGCGATACCGAGAAGAACACCGTATGTGTGATCGGCGACTCGACGTTCATGCACTCGGGTATCACGGGTCTCGTGAATATCGCCTATAACCGGAGCAACTCGACCGTCATCATCCTTGACAACTCGATCACCGGCATGACCGGTCATCAGCAGAACCCCACTACCGGCTACAACATCAAGGGTGATCCCGCCGGCAAGGTCGACCTCGAACAGCTATGCCGCTCGATCGGTATCGAATCGGTGCGCGTGGTCGATCCGTATGATCTGAAGGAATGTGAGACCGTGCTCAAGGAAGAGCTCGAGAAGCCCTGTCCCTCGGTCATCATCTCCCGCAGGCCGTGCGTCCTGCTCAAATATGTCAAGCCGAGAAAGCCGCTTTTCATCAATGCTGAGAAGTGCAAAAGCTGTCGCCGCTGTATGAAGTTCGGGTGTCCGGCGATCTCGTACCGCGATGACCATGCTGTCATCGACCCCACGCTGTGTGTCGGGTGCGAGGTATGTCAACAGTTGTGCGCGTTCGGCGCGATAGAAAGCGAGGGTGAATAGTATGCAGACGAAGAATGTCATGATAGTCGGCGTCGGCGGTCAGGGCTCGCTGCTCGCCAGCAAGCTGCTCGGACGGCTGCTCGTCGACGAAGGATATGACGTGAAGGTCAGCGAGGTCCACGGGATGAGCCAGCGCGGCGGATCGGTCGTCACATATGTGCGGTTCGGCGACAGGGTCTACTCGCCGGTGATCGAGGACGGCGAAGCCGACTATATCGTATCGTTCGAGAAGATCGAGTCGGCGCGCTATGTGAGCAAATTGAGAAAAGGCGGCACCGTCATCGTCAACACCCAGCAGATCGACCCCATGCCGGTCATCATCGGCGCAGCTGACTATCCCGATACCGTCATCGATGAGATGAAATCGAAGGGTATCCATGTGGACGATATCGACGCGCTGCAGCTTGCAAACGTCGCGGGCTCGGCTAAGGCGTGCAACATCGTACTGATGGGGCGGCTCGCGGGGTACTTTGATATCCCCTATGAGAGATGGGTCGATGCGATCAAAAAGTGTGTGAAGCCGCAGTTCGTCGAGCTCAACGAAAGGGCGTTCGAGCTAGGGTTCAATCATCAATAATAAAAATCACATAGAAAGGGACTGATACAATTGAGAAAATACTATCAGGAGCATGCCGAAACCATGTCCCATGAGGGCATCCGCGCGCTGCAGCTCGAAAAGCTTCAGAAGCAGGTTCGGCATGTCTATGACAATGTGGCATACTATCGCAACCTCATGGATGAGCGGGGCGTCAAGCCCGAGGATATCGTGACGCTCGAGGATATCGCGAAGCTCCCGTTCCTCTCAAAGGATGATCTGAGAGAGGCGTATCCCTATGGGATGCTGGCGACCGATATCAAGAACTGTGTCCGTATCCAGTCCACCTCCGGCACCACCGGCAAGCGCGTGGTCGCGTTCTACACACAAGAGGATATCGAGATATGGGAGGAATGCTGTGCGCGCGCCATCGTCGCCGCCGGCGGCACGAACGAGGATGTGTGTCAGGTGTGCTACGGCTACGGGCTGTTCACCGGCGGCCCCGGGCTCAACGGCGGCTCGCACAAGGTCGGGTGCCTGACGCTGCCGATGAGCAGCGGCAACACCGACCGCCAGATCCAGTTCATGATGGATCTGGGCGCGACGATCCTCTGCTGTACCCCCTCCTATGCTGCGTATATCGGTGAGAGCTTGAAGGAGCGCGGCTACAAGCCCGAGGACAACAAGCTCAAGGCGGGGATCTTCGGCGCGGAGCCGTGGACAGAGGAGATGCGCCGCGATATCGAGCGGTCGCTCGGTATCAAGGCATACGACATCTATGGCCTGACAGAGACCTCCGGCCCCGGCGTATCGTTCGAGTGCGAGGAGCAGACCGGTATGCACATCAACGAGGATCACTTCCTTGCCGAGATCATCGACCCCGACACCGGTGAGGTGCTGCCCGAGGGCAGCAAGGGCGAGCTGGTGTTCACCTCACTCGATAAAGAGGCGTTCCCGCTGCTTAGGTACCGTACCCGCGACATCTGTGTGCTTACCCGCGAAAAGTGCTCGTGCGGCAGGACCTTTGTCAAGATGAGCAAGCCGATGGGTCGCTCGGACGACATGATGATCATCCGCGGCGTCAACGTGTTCCCGAGCCAGATAGAAGCCGTGCTGCTTAACGAGGGCTATGCGCCGAACTATCTGATCGAAGTCGATCGTGTAAACAATTCTGACACCCTGGATGTGTTCGTCGAGATGAGCGAGGAGTACTTCTCGGATACCGTCAAGAACATCACCAAAAGAGAAAAAGCACTTGCGGCAGCGATCCGCGCGATGCTGGGCATCAGCCCGTCGGTCCACCTTGTCGCCCCCAAGACCATCGAACGCAGCGAGGGCAAGGCGGTGCGCGTTATCGATAAGCGCAAGCGGCTCGGAATCAATATTTAATCGGAGGTTAACATGGCAATCAAACAGTTATCTATTTTCATCGAAAACCGTGAGGGAACCCTCGTGACCGTCACCGATGCGATCGCCCGCGCCGGCGTTGATATCCGCGCGATGAGCGTCGCCGACACCCAGGACTTCGGTATCTTTCGACTGATCGTCACCGATATCGAGAAGGCGAAGGCGGAGCTCGAGGACAGCAACTGCTTCGTGTCCATCACGAACGTGGTCGGCGTTGCGGTCAACGACGAGCCCGGGTCGCTCGCCAAGGTCATCCGCATCCTTGCCGACAACAATATCAACATCGACTATATGTACGCGTTCATCACCGTATCGCGAAAGTACGCCTATGTCGTGCTGCGCGTCGAGGACAACGCAGTGGCCGAGAAGATCCTCACCGAAAACGGCATCCGCCTTGTCACCGAGGACGATATCGTCGGTATGTAACATCCCTGATACGAAAAGATCCCCTTATCACAGAATATCTGCGATAAGGGGAATTTCTTTTTGTATGACAAAACTGACAACAGCTGGATAATAGCAGCTTAGCATCACGATGGCTGATCCGCTTTGAGCACTTCTTCGGCGGCGAGCATCACGCCGATCTTGGATGTGTTGAAGGACAGCCCGCCCTGAAGATATACCGCATACGGCTCTCTGAGCGGCCCGTCGGCGGACAGCTCGATAGATGACCCGAGCGTGAACGCGCCGGCAGCCATGATGACGTCGCTGTCATATCCGGGCATCGGCGCAGGTGTGGGAGAGACGAACGAGTCGATGGGCGATCCCCTCTGGATACCGTGGCAGAACGCGCACATCCGCTCGGCGGAGCCGAGGGTGATGACGTCAATGATATCGCCGCGATCCGTCCGATAGTCCGGCTCGACCGAAAACCCGAGCAGCTCGAACAGCGACGACGCGAACACCGCCGTCTTCACCGCTTCGATGGCAGCAACGGGCGCATGATAGGCGCCTAGATACATCTCGCGCAGCACATGGAGCGTACACCCGAGCTCGCGTCCGGTGCCGGGGGTCGTCAGGCGGTAGGAGCACTGTTCCACCAGCTCGGCTTTGCCGGCGATATAGCCGCCGGTCGGCGAGATGCCGCCGCCGGGGTTTTTGATCATCGAGCCCGCCATGATATCCACCCCGTTGGATAACGGCTCGTCCATCTCGACGAACTCGCCGTAGCAGTTATCGAGCATGACGATGGTGTCGGGCGATACCTCGTGCACAAGATCGGCGATCGCTGCGATCTCTCTGCACCGCAGCGACGGACGCAGAGCGTAGCCCTTTGAGCGCTGGATATACACCATCTTGGGCCGCAGCTGCCCCACGCGGGCGCGGATAGCATCCATATCGGGCGTACCGTCATTCTGTAGATCGACCTGCTCGTATCGAACACCGAAATCCCGCAACGATCCGCTGTACGCGCTCGAGCCGATCCCGATGACCGGTTGGATCGTGTCATAAGGGGTGCCGGTCACGCAGAGCATCATATCGCCCGGGCGAAGCATCCCGAACAGCGCGACGGTAAGCGTATGGGTTCCGCTGACAAAGTTATGCCGAACAAGCGCATCCTCGGCGTCAAATACATCGGCATAGATTTGATCGAGGGTATCGCGGCCGCGGTCGTCATAGCCATAGCCGGTCGATCCGGCAAACATCGCCTCGCTCACCCCCGCACGCTGGAAGGCGCGCAGCATCTTCTGCTGATGATGCGCCTGGATGCGGTCGAGCTTCTGAAAATGATCGGCACAGAGCGCCATCGCACGTTCGGCGACATTCAGGATTTTTTCGTCAATAGAAAACAGGTTCTCCATCATATCCCCCTAGAGAAAAGCTTCTATAAATCCCGCAACCACCGAGAAGCCGGAGTTGCGATAAAAATCGGTATTCGCCCTCTTGGATGAGAGGACATAGACGCGCTTGCCTTGAGTACTGAGCATCGACGACAGCGAGCGCACCACCGTGCGCGACAGCCCACGCCGGCGATAGTCGGGACGGGTCGCAACCGCGCCGATGATCGATGCGGACGCAGTATCGCTGACCGTCATCGCGCACGAGGCGAGGACCCCGTCACAGCGCACACCGACCAGCGTACAATGACCGCGGTTCTGCCGATGCACCACATCGGACAGGAACATCCTGTACGGGGGTACGCGAAAGTCATCCGCAGCGCAGGTCAGCAGCACGTCATAGTACGCTTGTATATCGGGATGATATAATTCTGATATAGAAATATAAGAATCGGTAAACGCGAGGACATCACCGCTGATATTTTTCTTAGAAAGAATATTCAGAGTATACCGTGAATCGTATAATACCGCGCTGCCGCCCCAAAACCTCAGAAACTGAGCAATCTCCTCCAAATCGCTGTCATCGGAGAGGAATAGGCAGAACTGATCCTCGAATCGGGAGATCCAAGCAACGCTCCCCTCCCCCATCTCCTGCACCCAGAAGTCGACGAAGGAATACCCCTGATCGCCGTAGCACAGGTACAGCGAGCGGATGCGGACAGCAAACGACGACTCGACGGATATCGAGAGGATATCGTCGCCCGTCGCCTGCCGGATCACAGCGCGTTCACCAGCGACTTGAAGTGCTTTCCGCGCGCGTCAAAGTCCCGATACAGATCAAAGCTCGCCGACGCCGGCGACATCGACACGATATCGCCCGCATCGCTGTGTTCGCGAGCGCAGCGTACCGCTTCGTCCATGTTCTTCACCCGAAAGATAACGGGGTTGCCGTCGGCGTACGTAGCCGATGAGCGGACAGCGGCCTCGATCTTGTCGGCGGTGGCGCCCATGAGGATGAGGGTCTTCACTTTGCGGCAGATCATATCGCCGAGTTCGGTATAGTCGAGGTGCTTGTCATAGCCGCCGGCGATGAGGATGATCTTGAAGTCATAGAGCGACAGCGTACCGCTCGCCGTTCTGGTCGGAGAGGACGCGATCGAATCGTTATAGTACCGCACCCCGTCGATCTCACGCACGAACTCGGCGCGGTGCTCCACCCCACCGAACGACGAGGCAACGCGGCGGATGTTCTCGACCGATACCATGCCCCATACCGCCGAGATCGCGGTCATATAGTTTTCGACGTTGTGCATCCCGGGGATCAGGATATCATGGATATCAAGCACGTCGTGAACTGTTCCGTGATCACTGTAGACAATGGTATCGCCGGAAAGATACGCGCCGTTGTCGACTGTCTGCCTGCGGGAGAAGAAGGCGACCTCCCCTACACATTCGTCAGAGAATGATCGGGTGATCTCGTTGTCGAGGTTCAGCACAGCTTTATTGTTATTATTCTGATAAAGAATAATGTTCTTCTTCGCATCAATGTACTCCTGCATATCCTTATGGATATCGAGGTGGTTGGGCTGCAGGTTCGTCACCACGGCGACGTCGGGGCTGTGGCGCATCGAGATAAGCTGAAAGGAGCTCAGCTCTACTACAGCGACATCCGTATCTTGGATCGTCTCGATCTCGGGCAGGAGCGGCTTGCCGATATTTCCACCCAGATGAACGGTATAGCCCTCACACCGCAGCATCTCGCTGATGACGGTGGTGGTCGTGGTCTTGCCGTCCGAGCCGGTCACCGCAAAGATCCTGCACGGACAGATCATAAAGAATATCTCCATCTCGGAGGTGATGACGACCCCGCGCTCGCGCAGCCGGTTGAGCTCGTCGGAGAAGAACCGCATCCCGGGGGTACGCAGCGCGATATCGACGTCGATATCATCGAGATAATGCTCGCCGAGCGAGAGGATCGCTCCCTCCTCTCGCGCGCGGTCGGCGACGTCGAGAAGCTCCTCTTCGCTGCGCTTATCACACGCGATTACCGTAGCACCATAGCGCGTGAACAGCGGGATCAGCGGCATATGGCTCCTCCCCATCCCGATCAGGGCGATCCGCTTGCCGTTAATAGAATCGAAAAACGCCTGCATGCTCTGCTTCATCACGAAATCCTCCGTGTCATCAAAATCCACATCTATTATATCGCATGATACGGATAATTTCAATAGATTTGTACGAAGACAGCAGCACGAAAACGGCTACAGCACACCGGCACTCGAAAGGATCTTGTAGGAGATCACCAGGAGCAGGATATAGAACAGTACCCATACGTTCAAGCTCACAATCGAGAAGTAGATCGCCGACAGCACGACGATCGGGCTGATCTTCACCGAGTCGGAGACGATCCGTGGCTCGATAATCTGGCGGATGATCACGGTGATCAAAAAGAAGATCGCGAGCGTGACCGCCTGGATATAATTCCCTTTGAGAAAAAATCGTATTGCGATCGGCAGATAGACCGATCCCGGTCCCAACACCGGCAGCACATCCGCAAACGCTGTGATAAACGCGAGATACAGCGGATATCCCACACCGGTCAGATAGAAGATGAACGCCGCCTCGATAAAGGTGATCAGGTACAGGATAAGGTAGGAGCGGATGAACCGCCTAATGAACACATAGGCGGTATCGATAGTGCGCTCTGTTTTCATCCGCTGACCCGTCGCGACGCGGTCGAGCACGAGCTGCTTGAGGCGGGAGAGGTTGTTCAGAAAGTAGACCGTCAGCACAAAGGTGATGATGGTGAACGATATTGCGATAGGTACCATCTTCACCACCGAGACGGCGATATCCGTCACGTTCTTGAGCACATCGCCCGAGAACGCCATCTGGTACAGCTCCTCAAAAAAGTTGCGTCGGCTGATGTAGTCGCGGATCGCCTCGCTGTATGTCGAGATAAAGCCGATAAACTCACGGATCACCAGAAACAGCACGAACCCGAGTGCGCCGATCACGATCAAAAATACCAGCAGTGTTATGACCGTCGCCGAGAACGACGCCTGGAACCGGAACCGCCGCTTCAGATACTCGTACAGCGGCTTCATCACCACCGCGATCAAGAGCGATAGGATAAACGGCAGCAGATAGACAAATAGGTCCGTCACCGTCAGAAAACACAGCGAGTATATCACGAAGAAGAGCAGCAGCGGACGGTACTGCGACAGTTTCTCAGACAAATCATTTCACCACCTTGCATTCATAGAATCAGTATGGTAGAATGAAGTCAAAAAAATTCAGACGGCAGAGCGGAAAACTCTGCCGTCCGAATAAAACAGAAACCAAAATGCTTGGAAAACTCCTATTGAATCAGTGTGCCGCTCTGCCGAGCAGAAAGTCTACAGAAACCTCCAGGATATCTGCCAGCGCGACAAGCTCCATATCGGTCACATACCGAATCTGTCCCTCCAGCTTCGAGAGACCCGAGGCGTTCATATCAACGCCGTTGACCTGCAGCTGAGCAAGCAGCTCCTTCTGCTTCATTCCCTTTTTCTTTCTGGCCGCTTCGACACGGGCGCCAACGAGGTTACGATCTCCTAACTCTTGCTTACGTAGTCTCATTATATCTCTCCAAACTCAATCAGTATAGCGGTCGGAAAATTCGATATGAAAATTCCAAATAGAAATTCTTATTTCTCAAAAACCTTATGTAACAGTATTATAATACGTTATTCGAAAAAAAACAAGTCTTTTTTGTAAGAAAATTTAAAAATTTGAAACTTTTTTCTCGAATTTGTTACAAACTTTTAATTTTTTGGGAGAAATATCGCGTGCATTTTGTAGACAATTATGTTATAATTGTGGTTGACATTCTATGACATACAAATTATAGTGTTTTGCCGTTGGCAAACATTGACAGGAAGGAATCATCATGGAACGATATGAAAACCGAAATTTGACAATGCTCACCGACTTCTATGAGCTGACGATGGCGGGCGGGTACTTTGAGAACGGGCTGAAGGACAAGATCGCCTACTTTGATATGTTCTATCGCCGCAACCCTGACAACGGCGGCTATGCGATCATGGCGGGCGTCGAGCAGGCGGTGCGGTATCTGCAGAACCTGCGATTCACCGACGACGATGTTGAATATCTGAGGAAGAAGGGCATTTTCTCGAACGAGTTTCTCGACTATATCCGCAGCTTTCGGTTCTCGTGCGATGTATGGATGGTGCCGGAGGGCACCCCTATCTTCCCGGGCGAGCCGATTGTCACGGTACGCGGGCCGGTGATCCAGGCACAGTTTGTCGAGACGATGATCTTGCTGTGCATCAACCACCAGTGCCTCATCGCCACCAAGGCGAGCCGGATCGCGCGCGCAGCCGACGGCAGAGCCGTGATGGAGTTCGGTTCACGCCGGGCACAGGGATGCGACGCGGCGTTCTACGGCGCACGGGCAACCTATATCGGCGGATGTGTCGGCACCGCGTGTACCATCGCCGACCGCGAGATGGGGATTCCGGCGCTGGGCACCATGGCACATAGCTGGGTGCAGATGTTCGACAGCGAGGAAGAGGCGTTTCGCTCCTATGCACGGCTCTATCCCGCGTCGTGCACGCTGCTTGTCGATACCTATAACGTGCTTAGATCGGGCATCCCCAACGCGATCAAGATTTTCAACGAGGAGCTCCTGCCGCGCGGCTATCGTCCGGCAGGGATCAGGATCGACTCGGGCGATATCACTTACCTATCGAAAAAGGCGCGCAAGATGCTCGATGACGCGGGGTTCCCCGACTGCAAGATCTGCGCCTCGAACTCGCTCGACGAGTATATCATCAAGGATATGCTGCTGCAGGGAGCCCGGGTCGATTCCTTCGGCGTCGGCGAGCGGCTGATCACCTCATCCAGCGAGCCGATGTTCGGCGGGGTGTATAAGCTCGTCGCGGTCGAGGACAGCGACGGCACGATCACCCCGAAGATCAAGATCAGCGAGAACGTCGAGAAGATCACCACCCCGTGCTTCAAGAAGCTCTATCGCCTCTATGATAAGGACACCAACAAGGCGATCGCCGATGTGATCACCGTTGCGGACGAGACCATCGACGATACACAGCCCTATGAGCTGTTCGACCCAGAGCACACCTGGAAACGCAAGACCGTCGATAACTACATCGCCGTCGAGCTGAGAAAGCAGTATTTCAAGAACGGCGAGCTATGTCAGGAGCTGCCGCCGCTTGCGAATATCCGCAACTACTGCAAAGCGGGGCTGAATACGCTGTGGGACGAGGTAAAGCGGTTCGAAAACCCCCACACCTACTATGTGGACCTCTCGAAGAAGCTGTGGGATATCAAGCACTCGCTGCTCGAGCAGAGCAAGAAGTGATAACACATGAAAAGCGATGCGGAAGCGCATCGCTTTTTTCTTTATAAGAATATTATGTCTTGCTCAATTCAGCGTCTCTCCGGCAGAGAGAAAGAGCTGTCGGATCTCGGCGCGCAGCCCGCGCAAGCTATCGACGCTCAAATCGGGCGAGAGCTGCAGCAAGGTAGCCGCCGCCTGCTGAGAGCGTTCTAGGGTTTCGATATCGGAGAAATCGGCGATGCTCAGCTTTGGCAGACCGTGCTGGCGGCTGCCGAAGAAATCGCCGGGACCGCGCAGCCGCAGGTCCTCGTCGGCGATCTCGAACCCGTTATTTGTACGGCACATGGTCGAGAGCCGCCGGCGGGTCGCGTCGCCTTGGTTATCGGATACGAGGATACAGTAGCTTTGGTGCTCTCCCCTGCCGACGCGGCCGCGCAGCTGGTGCAGCTGGGACAACCCGAACCGCTCGGCATTCTCGATCATCATCACGGTGGCGTTCTTGATATCGACGCCGACCTCGACGACGGTTGTGGAGACAAGGACGGATATTTCGTTATTAGAAAATAACGACATGACCTCTTCCTTGTCGCGGGGCTTCATCTTGCCGTGAAGGATGCCGACAGGGATGTTCCTGAATTCGCCCAGCATCAGCTCGGCGGCATAGTCGTTCACGTTGGACAGCTCATTCTCAGATTCGTCTACGAGCGGGGTGACGATATAGCACTGGCGCCCCTCGATGATCTGATCGCGGATAAATCCCATCGCACGGTGACGTTTCTCAGAATCGATCAGGAGGGTCTTGACCTCGGTGCGGCCGGGGGGCATCTCGTCGATCACGGTGACGTCGAGGTCACCGTAGATGATCAGCCCCAGCGTCCGCGGGATCGGGGTCGCCGACAGCACCAGCACATGGGGGTGCTCGCCCTTATCGGATAGGCGCGACCGCTGCTCGACGCCGAACCGGTGCTGCTCATCGGTCAACGCAAGCCCGAGACGGTCGAACACCGTGCTCTCGGACAAGAGCGCATGGGTGCCGATAACGATGTCGCTCTCGCCCGTCTCGATCCGCGCGCGGACCCTCTTCTTCTCGGCGCTCGAGAGCGCCCCTGTCAGCAGCTCGATCGAGATACCGGTCTCGTCGAACATCTTCGAGAAGGTGTCATAGTGCTGCCGCGCAAGGATCTCGGTCGGCGCCATGAACGCCGCTTGATAGCCGTTCTTCACACAGTGATAGCACAGCGCGGCGCATACGGCTGTCTTTCCGGAGCCCACGTCGCCCTGTATCAGTCGGTTCATTGGATAGGAATGATCTTTCATATCCGCCACACAATCGGCGACAGCGCGCCGCTGAGCGGACGTCAGCGTGAACGGCAGCCGCTCGATGAAGGCACCGGTATAGTCCTCTGTCATCCGCACCGAGGTGCGTTCTCTGGCGCGGGTGCGCATCATCCGCATCCCAAGGTTGAGCACCAGCAGCTCCTCGAACACCAGCCGTGTTCGTGCGCGTTCGAGGGCGCTCTGATCGGTCGGAAAATGGATATGCTGCAGCGCATAGGACAGGGTACACAGGTCGTACTGCCGAAGGATCTGATACGGCAGCGGATCGCGAATCGTCTCGGGGAGCATCGACAGCGCCTCTTTCACCGCGTGCACCACCACACGGTTTGTAAGCCCCGCTGTCAGGTTGTACACCGGCATGATCGCGCCGGACTTGTCCACGGGGCTGAACTCGGGCGACACCATCTGGAATCCATAGCCGTCATGCGCCGCCTTCCCCATAAAGAGGTACTCCTCGCCGTACTTCAGCATCGAGCTGATATACTTGTTGTTGAAGAAGACGAGCGTCAGATAGCCGGTATCATCGGCGACCGGCACCTTTGCCATCAGCCGGTTGCCGGACAGACGCACCACCGATACCGCACCCATGACGCGGGCACGGATCACGCACTTTTCCCCGTGGGTCAGATCGACGATCGGCGTCAGCTCAGCCCAGTTCTCATACGAGCGCGGATAGAAACGGATGAGATCACCGACGGTGCGGATATTCAGTTTTGCAAAAAGCTCGGCGCGCTTCTGACCGACGCCGGAGAGCGCGGTCAGCGGCACCTCGTACAATGACGGCATAGTCACCTCGGCAGCACATAATATACCAAAAAAGCTGTCAGGAACAACGCCTGACAGCTTTCTGTTATGTTCCTTACTCTACGCTGAAGATGTAGTAGTAGATGGGCTGGTCGCCGCGGATGAAGGTAATGTCGACCTGGTCGGAGAACCTCTCTTCGAGCAGAGAGACAGCCGCCTGGGCATCCTCGTCAGAGACATCCTCGCCGGCGATCAGGGTGACAAAGGACATCTCCTTGTCGATCATGGACTTGGCAAGCTTATAGAGTGCCTTGTTGGGGGTCTTCTCGGTGACGGTGAGCTTGCCGTTATCAAGGCCGATGATCTCGCCCTCCTTGATCTTGCGGGAGCCGAACTCAGAGTCGCGCGCCGCAAAGGTCACCTGACCGGTAGCGACGTTCTTCGCCGCTTCGAGCATATTCTCGACGTTCACCTCGGCGTCCGCCTCGGGATCGAACACGAGCATCGCCGACAGCCCCTGGGGAATGGTGCGGGTGGGGACGATGATGACCTCGCGATCCTGTACCAGCGGAACGACCTGCTGCGCCGCCATGATGATGTTCTTGTTGTTCGGCAGGACAAAGACCTTCTTCGAGGGGGTCGCGTTCACCGCAGCCATGATATCCTCGGTAGAGGGATTCATGCTCTGGCCGCCTGAGACGACGTTCTTGCAGCCGAGTTCGGTGAACAGGTTCTTCAGCCCCTCGCCGGCAGCAACGGCAACAAAGCCGTATTCCTCGACCGGCGCGGCATAGGTGAGCTCATCGTCCTTCTTCGCCGCCTTCTCCTTGGCCTTGTCGTTCTCTATCTTAGCGTTCTTGTGCTGTTCCTTCATGTTCTCGACCTTTACGGTGAGAAGCTGACCGAACTCGAGGCCGCGCTGCATCGCGTTGCCGGGCTGCTCGGTATGTACGTGAACCTTAATAATCTCATCATCAGCGACCATCACGATCGAATCGCCGATCGTCTCGAGGAACAGGCGCAGCTCGTTGGGGTCGGTCTCGACCTCGGGATCGCGCCCGACGATGAACTCGGTGCAATAGGTGAAGTTGATCACCTGATCAAACTCAGCCGCAGCCGAGCGGAAGAAATCCTCGTCAGACTCGGCATCGGACGCCTGCTCGTCATACTCGACAACCTCGCCGTCGCGGAACACGGACAGCATGCCCTCGAAGATGGTGAGGATGCCCTTGCCGCCGGCATCGACGACGCCCGCCTTCTTGAGCACGGGGAGCATCTTGGGCGTCTGCTCAAGCGCGTCGGCAGCCGCATCGCAGACGATCTCCCACAGCACAGCGGGGTCGTCCTCGGTCTCGAGCGAATCAAGACCCGCCTCATATGCCATACGGGCGACGGTCAGGATCGTGCCCTCAGTGGGCTTGGTAACAGCGTTATAGGCAGCTTCGACACCCAGCCCCAGCGCGTTGATGAGATCGGCGCCGGTGGCTTCGGACTTGCCCTCGAGGCCCTTTGCGATACCGCGGAAGAGCAGCGAGGTGATAACGCCCGAGTTTCCGCGCGCACCGCGCAGCATAGCCGAGGCGGTGTGATGCGCTACAGTCGCAACATCGGCGTCATCGGTATCGGCGAGCATCGTCGCTGCAGCCGAAATAGTCATCGACATGTTGGTGCCGGTATCGCCATCCGGTACAGGAAAGATGTTCAGGTCATTGATCCGTGCCTTGATCGACTGGATGTTGTTAGAGCCGGAGATAATCGCAAGTTTGAGAGTTTCACCGTTAATCAACGTAAACACTTCCTTTAAATTTACAGGATATTACATCATTGTATTATATACCAAAATGAAAAAATAAGCAAGCTTTTTCTATACAAAAAGCACAGACGATAATCCCAGATATTGGTGAATAATACTAAATCAGCGCAGTTCATACCGCACCGCGTCCGTGCATCTGCCGGAGCGATGATCAATGTCAAAGATCACACAGTCGAGCTTGCAATCCCCATCGGCATAGTCAAACCGCTCGGGGAGCTTCGATGTGAAGCGGCGGATAATGATATCCTTGTCCACCCCGATCACCGAATGGATAGGGCCGGTCATACCCAGATCCGTGATATAACCGGTGCCATGGGGCAGCACCTCTTCATCCGCCGTCTGGACGTGCGTATGGGTACCGAACACCGCCGATACCCTGCCGTCGAGGTAGTATCCCATAGCACGCTTCTCGCTGGTCGCCTCGGCATGAAAGTCGACCAGCACCACCGGAGCATCGACCGATTTCAGCGCGCGGTCAATACACAGAAAGGGGTTATCCAGCCCCGCGTCAATGTACTGCTGTCCCATCAGGTTCAACACACACACGCGCGTATAGCCGAGATCAACGGTACAGAGCCCCCTGCCCGGAGTTGTCGCCTCGGGGAAATTCAGCGGGCGGATGATATAGTCGCTCTCGTTAAGATAAGCAAAGATCTCGCGCCGACGAAAGCTGTGGTTCCCCAGCGTGATGATATCCACACCCGAGGAGAAGAGAAAGTCGGCGGAACGCGGCGTGATCCCGTTCCCGTCGGCAGAATTCTCGCCGTTACAGATCGTCAGATCAACCCCGTGCAGCTTCTTGAACGCGGGGATCGTCCGGCGCAAAAACCGACACCCGACCGATCCGACCACATCACCGATACATAATATGCGCAAACAGCATCCTCTTTCTATCCCATAAAGTAGAATCAGTATATCACAGCTCGCCGATAAATACAAGTGTTATTCGTCAGAACGAGCGCGAGCGGGCAGCCGGTCGGTGTTCTCGTCGGTGCCGATCTCCTCGGTCACGGCGATGTCCTCGATACAGGTGTAGTCAACCGTCATTGTATCATCTGCCGCAGCTTGATAGGTACGCTTCTCGACCGTGCATGAGGACAGAACGAACGCCTCGTACAGGTCGGAGTATTTGGCTAATATTTCTTTCTTAGAATTATCATCCCGCTCGACCGATTGGACCGAGAGCGCAGTGACCGACTCGCGCAGGAGCGCCATAGGCATGGTCGAATCATGGAATACGGGGCTTTCGGTACGTCGCCGCACGACGGCATACTCGCTGTCCACCCCGTGCGCTGTCAGGGGCAGCTCCAGCGTCAGGAACCGGACCCGCAGCCGCTCGCTTCGCTCGCCGGTCGGCAGCATCATCCGCTCATCCCGCCCGAGCGAGAACGACGCGGTGCGGTGAGTGCGGGCGAGGATCTCGGCGCTCGAGCGCACCAGCCGAACCCCGCCGAGGTCATCGGTCATCACCCCGCCGACCAGAAGCTGACCGGCGACCACCCCCGACCCCTCGGTAATATAGCTCAGCCCCTCGCCCACGCGCATCTCGACGATGGTGCCGTCACACGACGCCTTGATGTTAGCGGGGACGCTCGTATCGGTCACGTCTGGGGCTGGCTGTTCCTCCTTTACCTCGACCGACGCGGATGACGCGCGCACGTTGATCGCCATCCAACCGATCTCGTCGATATCGAGCATCATCTCACGCGCGATCGTCGGATAGTCGAGCCCGGGCTGGAACGCACCGACATAGACCCCGTGTGAATGCAGCGCATCACGCAGCTCGCTCTCGCTGATACGCTCGAGTCCGGTAATATCCACGCTCCACAAAAACAACGACATCACGAATACCGTCAGCGCGAACATCAATCCGCCGACAGCGACGCCGACCCTGCTTTGATATCGATGCAAGAGCACCGGCATCCCCTGTCGTTCGACGATCCGCAGCCGTACCTCGCTGCGTCGCGCAAGCCCTCGGATCCTGCGGTAATCAGCGGCGTACATAGATGCAAAAAGCCGCTCCTGTTCGCGGCGGGTACCCCATATTGTCACATGCGAGCGCAGCGCGATATTCAGGAATCGTTCGGGATATCGACCGCATATCTCGAAGGTGACAAAACCCCTGAGATAGCGCACCATCCCGATGAGCATCGGCCGCCTCATGTATGGAACTCGACCGAGGTGATAACTCCCTCAATCACCAGCGCCGAGTCGGAGATACACCGCAGGTTCAGCCCGCGGCCGAACAGCGACAGCGTCAGCGCGGCGGTGTTCACACGGATGTTCTCGGGCGAGTATCCCAGCACCCCGCGGCTGCCCTCGATGACGACCTCGCGGTTGCCGGTGAACTCGAAGCACGGCTCAGAAAGGGTGGACAGCAGGGGCTTCTCTCGTTTCTTCTCTCTAGACATTAAATCACCGATTTATTTTTATGCGAATGGGTGCATATATATTAACCGGTGAATCGAAAATGCTGAAGTTATATTTCGAAAAAGGAAAAGTAATCCTCCTCCTGCTCCTGTCTGCGGTCATGGTATGGCTGTGCATCCGATACTCTGCCGCGTGTTATCGCGGGATCGAGAATGGGATCGGGTTCTGTCTCTCGGTGCTGGTGCCATCGCTGTTCCTGCTGATGGCGGTATCGTCGATGATCGTGCGCTCAGGCGTTGCCCAGCGGCTGTGCAGTTGGCTTACCCCGCTGACAAAGCGGGTGTTCGGGATGTCGGGGGCGTGCCTGTCGCCGCTGCTGCTCGGGATGATCGGCGGATATCCGGTCGGAGCGCGGGTGACGGCTGCGATGCACGAACGAGGAGACCTGAGCGATGCCGAGGCGGAGGCATCAGCGTATATGGCGGTGGCCGCGGGGCCGGGATTTGTCGTCAACTATATCGGGTCGGCGCTGCTGAACGCACGGGGCGCGGGGGTCATCCTGCTCATAGCAGAAACCGCCGCAACGCTCGCGACCGCCGTCATTGTCGGTCAGAGGATGAAGCCCACAAGCATCGACGACCGTCGTACACGCTCACAGCGTTCACATAACCTGCTGGTAGACGCGGTCTCGGACGCATCGAAGGCGACCTTCTCGATGTGCGGGATGGTCGTCATCTTCTCGGCGGCGATCGAGGTCATGGGAGAGCTCATCGGAAGCGGAGATATCGCCGATGTGCTGTCTGCTGTGATGGAGATCACCACCGGATGCAACCGGCTGTGCGGGCGATATCCGATATGGATCATCGCGTTCTTCGTCGGGTTCGGGGGGCTGTCGGTCCACTTTCAGATATATGCGATGCTGGGAGAGATACGGGTGAAAAAGCCACTATTCTTCTTATATAGAATTATATCGGGTATAATCGCGGCGATACTGACATATATTTTAGTCAGTATTTTTCCACAGAGCATTGCCGTGTTCTCAACCGTCGGCGAACCGGTACAGGCGGGGGTCTCCGCCACCATATGGGGTTCGGTCGCGCTGGTGGTAGCATCGGCGTGCTTTCTGATGAGCATCACAGGAGGCAGATATGTGCGGGATAGCAGGGTGGTTCAGCACCGATAACGATATGAGAGACAAGGAGGATATCCTCAGCCGGATGTCCGCAACGCTAGAGCGGCGCGGTCCGGATGAACACGGCGCGTATGTCGAGCGGGATATCGCGCTGCTGCACCGGCGGCTCGCCGTCATCGACATCGAACACGGAAAGCAGCCGATGACCTTTGTCACCGAGCGCGAGAGCTATACCATCGTCTATAACGGCGAGCTGTACAACACCGACGAGCTCAGAGATCGGCTCATCGCCGACGGGTACACCTTTGAGGGACACAGCGATACCGAGGTGGTGCTAAAGCTCTACAGCCGCTACGGTGAGCGCTGCTCAGAGATGCTCAACGGTATCTTTGCGTTCGCGATATATGAGAGCAGGCAGCGGCGGCTGTTCCTCTGTCGCGACCGCATCGGGGTAAAGCCGCTGTTCTTTCATCGGTATCGCGGCGGGTTTGTGTTCGGCTCCGAGATCAAGGCGATCCTTCAAAGCGGCGTCGTCACCCCGACGATATCGGAACAGGGACTGTATGAGATCTTCTTCCTCTCGCCGGCGCGAACGCCCGGATGCGGGATCTTCGACGGGATCGAGGAGCTGCTGCCGGGCGAGTATGCTATCTATCAGAACGGTATACTCCGTCGTCGGCACTACTACCGGCTAACCGCCCGCGAGCACGAGGATAACGAACAGCAGACCATCGAGCGGGTGCGGTATCTGCTGACGGACAGCATCGAGCGTCAGCTCGTGTCGGATGTGCCGCTGTGCTTCTTTCTGTCCGGAGGGCTCGACTCGAGCATCATCTGTCAGACGGCTGCAAATTTCTATAGAAGAAATAAACTTGGGGAAATCCACACCTACTCGGTCGAGTATGTCGATAACCGAAAGTACTTTGAGAAAAATCTCTTTCAGCCGAACGCGGACTATGACTATATCCATCTGATGGTCGACAGCACCGCAGCCGAACACCGCGAGGTCATCCTCGACAACGCGGACGTAGTCGACGCGCTGTATGACAGCGTTGACGCGCGGGATGTCCCGGGATATGTGGACATCGACTCGTCGCTGCTCCTGTTCTGCCGAAGGATCAAGGAGGACTTCACCGTCGCGCTGTCGGGCGAATGTGCCGACGAGCTGTTCGGCGGCTATCCCTGGTACCACAACCGCGATATCCTGTTCGAAGAATGTTTTCCGTGGTCGCGCGAGCAGAGCACCCGCCGCAAGGTGGTGCGTGATGGGCTGCTAAAGCGTGGTGAAGAATATGTGCATGAGAAGTATCTCGAGACCGTTCGGCGCACCGACAAGCTGCCGACCGACTCTCCCCTATCCTCAAGGATGCGCGAGATGTTCATGCTGAACTTCTACTGGTTCATGCAGTGTCTGCTCGAGCGCAAGGACAGGTGCTCGATGTATTCGGGCCTCGAGGTCAGGGTACCGTTCTGTGACTATCGGGTGGTGGACTATGCGTATAACATGCCGTGGGAGCTCAAGGCATATGCAGGACGCGAGAAGGGGATCGTGCGCAAGGCGTTCGAGGATATCCTTCCGCGCGATATCGTCTATCGCAAGAAGAGCCCATATCCCAAGACCCACAACCCCGTGTATATGCACGAGTGCAGCAAGCGGGTGCGTCAGATCCTCAACGACGACACACGGACGGTCAACGTGTTCTTGAGCCGTGAGGGCGTCACCGATATCATGGAACACCCCGATCAGCTCAAAAGCCCGTGGTACGGGCAGTTGATGCGCGCGCCGCAGGTGTTGGCGTATATCATCGAGCTCGATTACTGGTTCGAAAAATACAAACCGGTCATAAAATCTTCATAAAATCGTTACGGTTTGTTCAGCCATCGAACACAGAAAGCTGTTATAATAATGACAGCAAATCACAAGAAGGACGATAAAACGACAGAAAGGAAGTGACAAGATGCGAAAGGAACAGTATCGTGAGATGAGCGCGTACCTCAGCGGTACCAAAAAGCGCTCGACCATCGTCAAGACGCTGCATGATATCCTGCCGGCAGTGATGTATGTGTTCTATCCGCTGCAGCTCATCTACCTCGCTGTGACCGACGGCGTGCTGAGCGAGCGCTTCCTGCGCGTCTTGCTGATCCCGCTGTGTACGTTCCTGATGGTGACGATCGTTCGTGCGATCATCAACGCGAAACGCCCGTATGAGGTGTATGACTTCACGCCGGTCGTAGAGAAGTCCACGTCCGGCAAGAGCTTTCCCAGCCGACACACCGTCTCGGCGTTCATCATCGCGATGGCGTTCCTGTATCTCAATGTTCACCTGGGCGTGGTGATGCTGTTCATTGCCGCTGTGATCGCGGCGGTTCGCGTGCTGGCGGGCGTGCACTTTGTGCGCGACGTCATCGGCGGTGCTGCTATCGGTATTATTGTCGGCGTGCTCGGTTTCTTTGTGTTCTGAATTTGATTTCCGGTTTTTTGTTTTTCTCCTTTTATACAATGATGAACCCCTGTCGCGATGACAGGGGTTCGTCTGTTAATATAACCGTTGATATAGCTCTGTCTCGGAGAGAAATCCGTTCGACGCGCCCGAGCAGCCGATCTTCACGGATGCGAACGCGGTCGCAAGCGTCAGCGCACGCGCGGGCGGCTCCCCTTTCAGGAAGAAATGGGTGAACGCCGAGAACAGCGCGTCACCCGCACCGACGGTATTCACCACCCTTGAGAGGTGCATCGCCGGTATATGGGTGAACCGATCATCCTTTCGCTCGTACAGCAGCGCGCCGTCCGCGCCCATCCCGACGACAATAACCGAGGGCGGATAGGTGGCTGAGATCGCCCGCACAAAGTACTCCTCTGTCCCGCGGATATGCTCGTTACTCATGAACAGCACATCGGCAGCACGCATGAAGTCGGCGTTATAGGGGTCGTGCACATCAGACAGACAGTGCACATCGGTGAACACCGGTCGTCCGGTCGCGCACGCCGGCGTCAACAGCGGCCGCGCGAAGTTGATATTGCAGATAACATAGGCGTCGGCGTCGGCATAGGGGCGAAAGTCCTCTTCCAACAGTGCGCGCTCTTGCATATCCTTGAGGTCGGTATAGACGCGACGCGCTCCGGAATGGTCGAAGAGAACACAGGACTGGGGCGTCTGAGCGCACGGCAGCAGCACCGGACGCGCTATGGAGCGCACCGCCTCGCGGATCACCGCTCCGGCGGCGTCATTCGCCGCATAGCTCATCAGCGTGACCTCGTCCGAGAGCGTCGAGAGCGCGAGCGAGACGTTCAGCCCGACGCCCGACGCAACGGATCGGATCCCATAGAAGTTGTAGTCCACCGGGCTGTAGGATATCGGAAACCCGTCGACAGCACAGTCGGTCTCGAGGTTCACAAGCCCGCAAACAAAAATCTTGCTCATGCCGGTATTGTATCAAAATTCACCCGTCGCGTCAAGCATAAGGAACCTCTGGCGACGCATACTAGCGGTATGAGGATATCGGATCTGATCACAGAGGACAATATCGAGATCGCCGCCGAGCTGAGCGATAAGGATGAGGCGATCGAGCGGCTCATCCGGCTGCAGCGGGACAGCGGCGGCATCCGTGATATGGACAGCTTTCGGCATGCCGTCAACGAGCGGGAGAATCAGGGAAGCACCGCCATGTCGGGACGCATCGCGATCCCCTATGCCCGTTGTCACGATCTGGCATCGCCGAGGATCACGGTCGTCACGGTGAAGGACGGCGTGCCGTTCAACGCTCCCGACAAGCGTCCGGTGCGGCTCATCTTCCTGATCGCGGGCGACAAGGATACGGACGAGCATCTGATGCTGCGAACCCGCCTGCAGCGGCTGCTGCTGGACACCGACTTCACCGCACGGCTGATCGCATCGAGCAGCAAGGAAGAATTCATCGCGCTGATCAAAGAGCGCGAGGATCGACGGTTCCCGGTGAGTACGCGACCGCTGAACCCGCTTTATGATTGCAGCAAATTTCTCAATAAGAATAATAAGAAGAAACGGCGGCGTCTGCCGCGCTTGTTCCATAGAAAAAAGAGAGACGGATAGTCTCTCTTTTTTGCTATCAGAGGGTCAGGCCGTATGCCTTCTTCGCGTTCTCGGAGAAGATCACGCGCCTCTCATCGTCGGTGAGCGGGAGCGCCAGAAAATGCTCCATCTCATCGACCGGCGACCACATCGGAAAGTCGGTGCCAAACAGCACTCGATCGGCGCCGTAGCGGCGGATGATCTCGACCGTCGTATCGTCGTCGAGCCACGGCATCGAGGACGAGCAATCGACATACAGGTTCGGGATATCACAGAGCTTGCGGCTCGCCTCTTCCCATATCGACCAGCCGCCGAAATGCGCACCGATCAGCCGCAGGTTCGTATAGATCGAGAGCACCGGCACGAGGCGGTTGGGGTTCGAGTTATCATAGCGGCTGTCGCCGGTATGCATGAGCAGCGGAAGGTCAAACTCCTCGCACAGCTCATAGATCTTCAGACATCGATAGTCGTCGATCTTGAACTGCTGGATATCGGGGTGGAGCTTGATGCCGATCAGCCCGAGTGAGATGAGATGCTCTACATCGGCGCGCAGGTCGTCGCTGTCCGGGTGCAGTGTCCCCAGCCCCGTCAGCCGGCCGTTCGACGAGCGGACAGACTCGGCGATGAAGCTGTTGATCGAGCGCACCTGCTTGGGAGTCGTCGCGACCGACTGGACGATCGCGTGGTCGATGCCCGCTTGGCGGTTCACGTCGATCAGGTCGCTGACCGTGCCCAGACACGCGGCAGTTGTACCATAGAAGGTATCGGTGCCGGCGACCGCCTTGGAGGCGATCTTCTCGGGATAGATATGGCAGTGAGAGTCGATAACATACAAACCGTTGACCATCAGGCAGTCACCACGCTATCCGCCTTCTGCAGGCCGAGCTTCTCTACCGCGTCCTCGCGCATCTTGTACTTGAGGATCTTGCCGGCGGCGTTCATCGGGAACCTGTCGACAAAGTCGATATACCGCGGCACCTTATGGCGCGCCATCGAGGCGGAGATGAACTCCTTCATCTCCTGCTCGGTCATGGTCTCGCCCTCCTTGAGGATGACACACGCCATGATCTCTTCGCCGTAGTTCTCGTCGGGGACGCCGATGACCTGGACATCCGACACCTTGGGGTTGGTATAGATGAACTCCTCAATCTCCTTGGGATAGATGTTCTCACCGCCGCGGATAATCATGTCCTTCAGCCGGCCGGTGATCTTGTAGTTCCCCTCCTCGGTCTTGCAGGCGAGGTCGCCGGTATGCAGCCATCCGTCGGCGTCGATCGCCTTGGCGGTCTCTTCGGGCATCTTGTAGTAGCCCTTCATGATATTATAGCCACGCGCGAGGAACTCGCCGGTGACGTTGGGCGGGCACTCCTCGCCGGTATCGGGATCGACGATCTTGCACTCGATCTCGGGCAGCTCGCGTCCGACAGTGTTGACGCGCACCTCGAGCGGGTCGTCGGTAGAGCTCATAGTGCATCCGGGCGACGCCTCGGTCTGCCCGTAGACGATGGTGATCTCGGTCATGTGCATCTTGTTGACGACGTCCTGCATCGCCGATACGGGACAGGGCGAACCCGCCATGATCCCGGTGCGCATATAGGAGAAGTCGGTGCGCGGAAAATCCGGATGCTCCAGCATCGCGATGAACATCGTCGGCACACCGTGGAACGCGGTGATGTGCTCGTTGTTGATACAGGCAAGCGCGGGTTTGGGAGAGAAATACGGCAGCGGCAGGATCGTCACGCCGTGGGTCATCGAGGCGGTCATCGCCAGCACCATGCCGAAGCAGTGGAACATCGGCACCTGGATCATCATGCGATCCTCGGTGGACAGATCCATCCGATCGCCGATGTTCTTGCCGTTATTGACGATGTTGTAGTGGGTGAGCATCACGCCCTTGGGAAAGCCCGTGGTGCCGGAGGTGTACTGCATATTGCACACGTCGTCCTTATCCACCCGGGCTGCCATACGCAGCACCGTCGAGCGCGGGGTCTGGGAGGCATAGGCAAGCGCCTTCTCCCATGTCAGACAGCCCTTCTGCTCAAAGCCGACGGTGATGACGTTGCGCAGAAACGGCAGGCGCTTTGCGTGGAGCTGTTCACCGGGGAGAGTATCGGCAAGCTCGGGACACAGCTCGGATACAATCTGACCGTAGGAGGTGAACTTGTCGCCGTAGGTGATGACAAGGGTGTGGGTATCGCTCTGCTTCAACAGATACTCTGCCTCATGGATCTTGTAGGCGGTGTTGACGGTGACGAGCACCGCGCCGAGCTTGACGGTCGCCCAGAACGCGATGTACCACTGGGGCACGTTCGACGCCCATACGGCGACATGGGTACCCGCCTTGACGCCCAGCGATACGAGCGCGCGTGCAAACTCGTCCACGTCGTCGCGGAACTCGGAGTAGGTGCGGGTGTAGTCGAGGGTGGTGTACTTGAACGCGAGCTGGTCGGGGAACTCCTCTACCATGCGGTCGAGCACATCGGAGAAGGTCGCCTCGATCAGCGTCTCCTTCTTCCAGACATAGCGCCCGACGTGACGGTTGCTGTAGTACAGCGAGGACTCGTTCTTCGAGGTATCGGCAAAGGACCGCATATAGCTGATAAACTGGGAGAAGATGATCTCCATATCATCGAGCTCGGGCATCCAGTCGGGCGTCCATACCAGCGAGATAAACCCATCATAGTTGACCGAGCGCAGCGCCTTCATCATCTCGGCAACAGGAAGATCACCGTCGCCGATGATGCGGTACTCGAGAGAAGAAGCGGTACGGACAGCATCGTTGAGATGGACATGGCGGACATATGCACCGAGGTTCGAGATCACCTGCGCCGCGCTCTCGCCGACAGTAAAGTACGCGGCGGACATATTCCACAGAGCCGCGACATAGTCGCTGGCAAAGTGCTCGAGCGTATCGCGCAGCAGCTTTGTATCGGCAAACAGCCCGCGTGTCTCGAGCAGCAGCGAGATATGCTCGCGCTCAGCGAGCGGGAGCACCTCGGCGATGACGGTCCTGACGTTGTCGACAGCGGCGGGGACATCATCGCTCCGCTTGGCATGCAGGCGGATGTTGGGGATGCGCAGGTTGGAGGCGATGGAGAGGCAACTCTTTATTTCTTCTATAGAAATTTCATATAATTCTTTATCAGCAATATTCGGAATGACGTCAATACAGGGAAGGCACAGCTCACGGTCGCGAAGCTGACGCAGGGTACTGGCGGCGGTGTACTCATGGAACGCGCCGTCGCGGTCGGTAAAGAGCGAGCCGTTGATGTTATGCGGCTCGATCCCGTCAAACTTCAGGTATTGAGCGATATCACAAAATTCTTCAAAAGAATTATCGTGCCAACCCTTGGTAGAGAATGAAAACTTCACGCTTAGCCCTCCTCATAGACGATCTTGTTGACAGCGTTCACATAGGCGCGGATCGATGCGCCGATGATATCGGTCGACAGCCCGGTGCCGGAATAGATCTTGCCGCCCGAGCGCAGGCGCACCAGCGCACTGCCCATCGCGTCCTTCTCACGAGTGACGGTCTGGATCGAGAAGTCGTCAAGCTCGAAATGGCGGCCGATGATCTCGTCGAGTGCATGGAACGAGGCGTCGATCGGCCCGTCGCCGACCGATACGCCGCCGATCGACTTACCGTCCTTCAGGAGGTTGATCTGTGCCGAGGCGGTGATGATGTTGCCCGAGTTGATGACATAGCTCTCGATCGTATAGGTCGCGGGGACCTGCAGAGCGGTCGAGGCAACGATCACGTCGAGCTCCTGCAAGCTGACCTGCTTTCTTCTGGCGATGCGGCGAAACTCGCTGTACACCTTGTCGCCGTCCTCGTCCGACAGATCATACCCGAGGGACGCGACGGTATCGGCGACGGTCTCCTTGGTATCGTTCACCGACAGCTTGATCCCGTCATCGATGACCTCGGTCGGGCGCGGCACCTCGGCGTTCTTGCCGCCGATGACCCACTCGATCTGGTCGACGGCACGGTGCAGCTCGGTCACGCGAACACCGGTCTCGATAGCATAGTTCTCGCGATAGGCGTCGATCATCGCCGCAAAGTCGCGCAGCGGGGTCGCCTCACCCTTGACGCCGGTCTTGACGATGGACACGCCGTCCTTGACGCATAGCGCAGCAGCGGCAACGGCGGTAGCGTTCTTGTTGTTGACCATCACGCCGACCGGAACGCCGATATCCGCGGTCATCCGTTCGACAAAGGCGGCAAAGTCATCGGGCATATAGAGACTCGCGCTGTCACACAGCACCACGGAGGTCGCACCGGCTGTGACGGCAGCGGTAAGCGCATCTGCAAGAAACGCCCGTTCGGCACGTGTCGCATCAACGGCACAGAACTCGACGTCGTCACACTTTGCCTTTGCGGCAGAGACCATCTCGGTGATATAGGCGCACATCTTGTCCTGCTTCTTGTGCAGGGAGTACTCCATGATCGCCGCCGACATCGGCAGCTCGATGCGGATGCGGCCGTGCTCGGCAGAGCTGAGCGCCTCGGCGGCATAGTTGATCGACGACAGCGACGAGGTCGCGCCGACCGAGATCACGCTGTTCGTCACGAACGAGGCGATCGTTCGCACCAGCAGAGTATCGGCCTTCGCGCCGGTGATCTCGGGCAGCTCGATGGCGTCGACCGACAGTCGATCGAGCTTGCGGGCGATGTCGAGCTTCTCCTTAAAGGAAAGGGCGTTGCCGATACCGAGTAGGGTCGTGTCTGCGATGTGGATCTGCTTCATGAAATAACTCCTCTTTTCATCCATATATTATGCGGGAGCGACAGGCGGGCGGGACAACAAAAAATCCCCGAGGCATTGCCTCAGGGACGACATTCATCGCGGTACCACCCTGCTTACCGTACTGATGTACGGTCACTCGTCGGACTCTGACAAGTCCTCTGCCATGATAACGGGACACTCCGTAGCCGCTTACTGAAAGTTCGGCGACTCTGCTCCGAAATGAGACTTCAGCGGCACTTCCATACCGCCTCTCACCAACCGGCGGCTCTCTGACATGGCGTGATGCCGTGAATAATTTCATCAACGCATTTAGCTGTACAGTACTATAGCACAACAAAATCGAATTGTCAACAGATTCACGAACGAAAATTTCGATTTTGCAATTATGCGCATCGCACGAGCCAGAAATATAACGGTTTCCGGTTATTTTCACAACATAGATGCAAGGATATAACAGCGAAACACTGTGCCTATCCCGGTATGGATTATCCGAACCTGCTGCATATAGCAAACAAAAAGCGGCAGGAAGCTCCTGCCGCTTTGATAACTCAACCGATATCAAATCTCGGTGATCCAGCCGAAGGTGTCCTCTCGCTCGCCCCACTGGATACCCGTCAGGGTATCGTAGAGGTGCTGTGACAGCTCGCCGATCTCGCCGTTGTTGACGGTGTACTTCTTGCCCTTGTAGCACAGCTCGCCGATGGGCGAGATCACTGCAGCAGTGCCACAGCCCCACGCCTCTTCCAGAGTACCGTTCTCCATTGCCTCTTCCAGCTCGTCGATCGAGAGCAGCCGCTCCTCGACGTCATACCCCTCGGACCGGAGCAGCTCAAGGCAGGACATACGGGTGATACCCGGGAGGATCGAACCCGAGAGCATCGGGGTGACGACCTTGCCGGAGATCTTGAACATGACGTTCATCGCGCCGACCTCTTCGATATAGCGGCGGGTGACGCCGTCAAGCCACAGCACCTGGGCATAGCCCTGCTGCTCGGCGCGCTCGCCGGCACGGTTGGACGCAGCATAGTTGCCGCCGCACTTGGCATAGCCGGTGCCGCCGCGTACCGCACGGACATCCTCGTCCTCGATCATAATGCCGACCGGATTGATGCCCTGGGCATAGTACGAGCCGACAGGTGACGCGATGATGATGAACTCGGCGTTATGCACTGCGTGCACGCCCAGCGACTCGTCGTTGCCGAACATGAACGGACGCAGGTAGAGGGATGTACCCTTATCGGACGGCGTCCAATCCTGTTCAAGCTTGACGAACTTGAGCAGCGCCTCCAGCGTCTCGTCCTCGGGCAGCTCGGGCAGGCACAGACGCTCTGCCGAGCGGTTCATACGTCGGATGTTCTCGATGGGGCGAAAGAGCTGTACCTTGCCGTCGGCACGGCGGTATGCCTTGAGCCCCTCGAAGATCTCGGAACCGTAGTGCAGCACGGTCGAGGCGGGATGGATCGAGAGGTTCTCGAACGGAACGATCCGGGCATTATGCCAGCCCTCTTCCCTGCTGTATGTCCATCGGAACATATAGTCGGTGAAGTACTTGCCGAACCCGAGCGCAGAGGCAGCGGGCTTCTCTTTCAAATGATTGTTCTCTACAAACTTGATCTCCATGGTTCTCTCTCCTTCTTATTCGCTGTAGGCAGCACCCAACCGGATAGCGGCAAGGTTGACATCCTTCATGTCGGCATGCTTCGCCGAGATGACCTTATCGAGAGCGGCGGACAGCCCCTGCTCAGAATACTCGCCGATCTCCTTGAGGAGCTTGCCGACGATGATCATGTTGGCAAGGTTGCCGAGCTTGTTGTCGGATGCAAGGCGTGTCGCGGGGATATAGAACACCCGAACATCATCGCGTGCTACCTTGCGCTCGATAAGGGTAGAGTCGGCGATGATCATCCCGCCGGGGACGACCGCGTCCTCGAACCGGTCGAGGGACGGCAGGTTCATAGCGACGAGGATATCGGGATTCGACACGATCGGCGAGCCGACAGGGGTATCGGACACGATGACCGAGCACGACGCGGTGCCGCCGCGCATCTCGGGCCCGTAGGACGGCAGCCACGATACCTGCTGATCCTCGATCAGCCCCTTATAGGCGATGAACTTGCCGGCGAAGAGGATACCCTGACCGCCGAAGCCGGAAAAAAGCATATTCTTCGTGCTCATTAGTCCCCCTCCTTCTCAGCGGATCTGTCCTTGTACACGCCGAGCGGATAGTACGGCAGCATATCGCTGTCGATCCACTCGAGCGCCTGCTTGGGCGTCATGCCCCAGTTGGTCGGGCAGGACGACACGACCTCGACAAGCGAGAATCCCTTGCCGTCGATCTGGTTCTGGAACGCCTTCTTGATCGCCTTCTTGGCGGCGCGGATATTCTTGACCGAGTTGACGGTGACGCGCTCGAGGTACTCGGGGCCGACCAGCTCGGAGAGCATCTCGCACACCTTGATGGGATAGCCGCACAGCGACGCGTCGCGTCCGTAGGGCGAGGTCTGGGTGACCTGACCGATCAGCGAGGTAGGCGCCATCTGACCGCCGGTCATGCCGTAGATCGCGTTGTTGATAAAGATAACGGTAATATTCTCGTTGCGGGCGGCGGCATGGACCGTCTCAGCCATACCGATGGAGGCAAGGTCGCCGTCACCCTGATAGGTGAACACAATGTGGTTCTCGGGGTCGGCGCGCTTGACGCCGGTAGCGACCGCCGGCGCACGGCCGTGAGCCGCCTCGATCATATCGCAGTTGAAGTAGTTATATGCCATGACCGAGCATCCGACGGGAGCAATACCGATTGTACGCCCCTCGATGCCGAGCTCGTCGATGACCTCGGCGACCAGCCGGTGAACGATACCGTGGGTACAGCCGGGGCAGTAATGCAGCGGCACGTCGGTCAGCGCATGGGGCTTGTCAAATACTACTGCCATCAGTTTTCACCTCCGTTGATATTGATAATAGACTGCAGCACCTGCTTGGGATCGGGGATCATGCCGCCCGCGCGGTTGCACAGATAGACGGGCGCCTTGCACCCGGTCGCAAGCTGGACGTCCTCGATCATCTGACCCATGTTCAGCTCGACCGAGAGGAACGCCTTGGCGTGTTCGGCAGCCGCCATGAACGGTGCCTTCGGGAACGGCCAGAGGGTGATCGGGCGGATGAGCCCCGCCTTGATGCCCCGCTTGCGGGCTTCGTCGACGGCGTTCTTTGAGACACGCGCCGCGATACCGAACGCCGCAAGGACGATATCGGCATCCTCGACCAGATACTCTTCGAACATGGTCTCGTTCTCTTCGATAGTACGATAGCGCTCATAGCGGGCGAAGTTGAGCTGTTCGAGCTCCTCGGGCACGAGCGAAAGGGAGTTAACGATGTTATGCTTGCGCGCCATCTTGGTACCGGTGGTCGCCCACGGCTTGTCGATCATGGGCTTGACCTCGATATCGAGTGAGACCGGCTCCATCATCTGGCCCATCGTGCCGTCGGCAAGGATCATCGAGGTCATGCGATAGGTATCGGCAAGCTCAAATCCCTTGACGGTCAGCTCCGCCATCTCCTGTACCGATGCGGGGGCAAGGACGATCATGTGATAGTCGCCGTGACCGCCGCCGCGAGTGGACTGGAAGTAGTCGGACTGGGACGGCTGGATGCCGCCGAGCCCCGGGCCGCCGCGCTGGACGTTCACGATGAGGGACGGCAGGTCGGACCCCGCCAGATATGACAGCCCTTCGCCCTTGAGCGATACGCCGGGCGACGAGGAGGAGGTCATCACGCGCTTGCCGGCAGAGGCGACGCCGTAAACCATGTTGATCGCGGCGATCTCGGACTCTGCCTGCAGGAACACGCCGCCGATCTTGGGCATCTTCTTGGCCATGTAGGCGGCGATCTCGGTCTGAGGGGTGATCGGATAGCCGAAATAGTGACGGCATCCGGCAACGATAGCCGCCTCGGCGATCGCCTCGTTGCCCTTCATCAAAATCTTGTCAGCCATATCCTCACTACCTTTCTACCTTGATGATACAGTCGGGGCACATCATCGCGCACGACGCACAACCGATGCATTTGTCCTCGTCGAAACACTCGGCGGGGTGATGACCCTTCTTGTTGATTTTGTCGGTCGCTATCCTCAGGATCCCCTTGGGACAGGCATCCACGCACAGCGAGCAACCCTTGCAGTTGTCGGTTTTGAACGTAAGTTTAGCCATATTCATTTCCCTTCTACAGTATTCGTTATATCGGTTTTGCCTGTAAATGCAGACATAACAATGGGCTTAATTTTTCTTTCAAAGAATCATAGAGGTCCTCTCTGACGGTGGTGAGAACGAGCGGCAGAGAGGCCTTCTCCGCCACTTGATCGGCATACGCGACAGAGGACAGCACCGTTTCGGCGTCCGTCTCGTCACCGAGGTTCGAGTTGTTGATGATACCGGTGAACGGGATGCCGCACGCGCGTTCGATCTCGCGCATCACCTCGATCGTCGTGTCGGCGTCGGGGGTCAGCGGGCGGTAGCGGTTCACAACCATATACATCTCATAGTCATCCTCATCGAGGATCGCATCACGCAGCCGCCCGAGCGCGAGCGCGCCGCGGTCGTCGCCGCCGATATCCATGATGACGGACAGCGACCGGTCGTCGGTGATCGCGTACAGATCGGCGGGCATCGACGGCAGATCGACGTTCGACGAGGCAAACTCAGACACGATCAGCCGGATCCCCCGCTCGTCAAAGTCCTCCTGCGAGTCCTTGGTGCGAAAGTACGGGTTCACGATGTCGAGGTCGGCGACCGCTACGTGATCACGTTGGGAGGCGAGCGCATATGCCATATTCACGGCAATGTTCGTCTTGCCCGAGCCATAGTGGCCGCAGAGGATAGTCAGTCGTTTGTAGTTCATAACATTGCTCCTATAGCGGAAAGCCGGATCGGTTAGAGCAGGTTGCGCTGGATCTTGCCGCTGACGGTCTTGGGCAAGCTGTCACGGAAGACAACGATACGCGGGTACTTGTACGGGGCGGTATGCTGCTTGACATAGTCCTGGATCTCCTTCTTGAGCTCGTCGGTGCCCTCGGTCCCGGGTACGAGAACGATAGATGCCTTGACGACCTGACCGCGCACCTCGTCGGGTGCTGCGGACACGCCGCACTCGAGCACATACGGCAGCTCCATGATGACCGACTCGATCTCGAACGGGCCGATGCGGTAGCCGGAGCTCTTGATGACGTCGTCCACACGACCGACATAATAGAAGAACCCGTCCTCATCGCGCCACGCAAGGTCGCCGGTATGGTAGTAGCCGTTGCGCCATGTCTTGCGGGTGGACTCGACGTCGTTGTAGTAGAATACCGCAAGTCCGCACGGCAGCCCCTCGCTGATGTTGATGACCACCTCGCCGGGCTCGCCGTCGGGCACGTCGTTGCCGTCCTTGTCGATCAGGTGCAGGTCATAGATGGGCGACGGCTTGCCCATGGAGCCGATCTTGTGGGGAGCGCCGATCATATTGCAGATGATGACGGCGGTCTCGGTTTGGCCGAAGCCCTCCATGATCTGCAGTCCGGTGCTCTTCTCGAACTGGCGGTACACCTCGGGGTTCAGCGCCTCGCCCGCGGTGGTCATCCGCTTGACGGACGAGAAATCGTACTTCGAGATATCCTGCTTGATCATCATGCGCAGCATCGTCGGCGGCGCACAGAAGGTAGTAATATTGTATTTCTTGAACATGGGAAGTATGTCGGCGGCATCGAAGCGGTCAAAGTCATAGATGAACAGCGGCGCCTCGCACAGCCACTGGCCGTACAGCTTGCCCCATGCCGCCTTCGCCCAGCCGGTGTCCGAGATGGTGAAGTGCAGCCCGTCGGGATCGACGTTGTGCCAGAACTTGGCGGTCTGGAAGTGACCGAGCGCGAGCTTGTGACAGTGAGCGGCGATCTTCGGATAACCCGAGGTGCCCGACGTAAAGTACATCAGCATCAAATCGTCGCCCTGCGGCGAGTCCTCGGTGCGCTCGAAGTGAGAGGAGAACAGCGTGTACTCCTCATCAAAGGTGCGCCAGCCGTCGCGCTCGCCGTTGACGATGATCTTCGTGATCTGGGGAAAGCTGTTGCACGCCTTGTCGACCTCGAAGGCGGTGTCGCCGTCGGCGGTGCAGAGGATCGCGCTGACGCCGGCGGTCTTGAACCGGTATTCGAAATCATGCGCCTGAAGCTGGTTGGTCGCAGGGATCGCGATAGCGCCGAGCTTGTGCAGCCCGACGATCGCAAACCAGAACTGGTAGTGACGCTTGAGCACCAGCATGACGCGGTCGCCCTTCTTGATGCCCAGCGACTTGAAGTAGTTCGCGCACTGGGCAGAATGATGGCGCACATCGGTGAAGGTGAACCGACGCTCGGTCTTATCGCGCGAGATATGCAGCATCGCAAGCTTCTCGGGATCCTTGTAGGAGATCTCGTCGATCACATCGAAGCCGAAATTAAACTTGTCGGTGTTCTTGAAGGTGATGTTAGTGGGGGTGCCCATCTCGTTGACCTCAAAGTCGACGAACTTCTGATATACTCTGGGCTTATTGTCGGCGGTGATGACGCTCGTATCGGCGATCTGGGCGTCGGCAGACAGCTCGGGGATCGGCTCGCCGGTGGGGTTGAGCACGATGGCATAGAACACACAGTCCCGACCGCCGACAGCGATCATGCCGTGGGGCGTATCGGAGTCAAAGTAGATAGAATCCCCCGGCCCGAGCACCTCTTTGTGCTCGCCGACCTGGACCATCAGCTCACCCTCGACAACGAGGTCGAGTTCCTGACCGTCGTGAGTCGTCAGCTCGATGGGTTTATCCTGGGCGGCAGGGTTGTACTTGGACTTGACATACAAGGGCTCTGCGATCCGGTTGCGGAACGCATAAGCGAGGTTGTAGTAGGTCATGCCGTGTGCCTGGGACACCTTCTGACCGCCGCCGCGGCGGGTGACGGTATAGGAGGCAAGGTTCGGGCTGATGCCCTCGATGATATCGGTGACGTTCACGGACAGCACCTTGGCGCACCGATAGATGAAGGCAAAGTTGAGGTCCTCTTCCCCCGACTCGCACCGAAGATACTCGTCAACGGTGACGCCGGTCGAAGCCGCCATCTCCTCGGGGGTCTTGCCGAGCAGGTCGCGCAGCTCACGGATACGCGATGCCATCTCCCTGATCTTCGCGTCCAGTGTGTTAATGTGATCCATCATAAACCTCTTTCCGGGACGAAAAAACACCCGTCCCAAAGTAAATCTTTGAGACGAGTGTGAAAATCACATCCGCGGTACCACTCAAATTGCAGCCCAGATATCTCATCGCTGCCTCTCTCAGGATCCTGTAATCCCTATACCTTCACGCAGTCATCACGGAGGAGGTCTAGTCACCGGACAAGACAGCCGGCTTTCTTCTCCTCGGCTCGGAAGCTACAAATACGGAGACCGTCACAGAAGCTCGCACCAACCGCTTCCTCTCTGGGAGACGAGGGACCGTACCCTCTTCGTCGTTGCCTTTACAGATAGTATGGTAGCACATTCTTTGGTATTTGTCAATAAATTTTTTGCAGAAAATTTAGACAAAATGCCATATACGCGGGGTCAAAAAGCTTTACAACTTATTGCGCTGGATCTTGCCGCTGATGGTCTTGGGCAAGCTGTCGCGAAAGACGACGATACGCGGATATTTATACGGGGCTGTGTGCTGCTTGACATAGTTCTGGATCTCTTTCTTGAGCTCTTCGGTGGGCTCTGTCCCCTTGACGAGCACGACGGACGCCTTGACGACCTGACCGCGCACCTCGTCGGGGGCGGCGGACACGCCGCACTCGAGCACATACGGCAGCTCCATGATGACCGACTCGATCTCGAACGGGCCGATACGATAGCCGGAGCTCTTGATGACATCATCCACGCGGCTGACATACCACAGGTAGCCGTCCTCGTCCCGCCACGCGGTATCGCCGGTATGATACATCCCATCGTGCCATGCCGCACGGGTCGCCTCCTCGTCGCCGTAGTAGCCCTTGAACAGCCCGCAGGGGATGCGCTTGTCGGTGCGCACCACAATCTCGCCGGGTTCGCCGTCGGGAACGGGGTTGCCGTCGGGGTCGACGAGGTCGAGGTCATACCCGGGGATGGGCAGCCCCATCGAGCCGAGCTTGGGCACGGTTCCGAAGAGGTTGCCGATACACAGCGTGGTCTCGGTCTGGCCGAAGCCCTCCATGATCCTTAGCCCCGTCGCCTTGCGGAACTGGCGCGAGACCTCGGGGTTCAGCGCTTCGCCCGCGGTCGTCATATGCACGATCGAAGATAGGTCATACTTGCTGATATCCTCCTTGATCATCATGCGCAGCATCGTCGGCGGCGCACAGAAGGTAGTGATATTGTATTTCTTGAACATCGGCAGGATATCGTCGGCATGGAACCGGTCAAAGTCATAGGTGAACACCGCGCCCTCGGAGAGCCACTGGCCGTACAGCTTGCCCCACAGCGCCTTGCCCCAGCCGGTGTCGGAGATGGTAAAATGCAGTCCGTCGGGATCGACGCCGTGCCAGTACTTGGCGGTAACATAGTGACCGAGCGGGTACTTGTAGCTATGGGCGGCGATCTTGGGATAGCCGGTGGTGCCGGAGCTGAAGAACATGATCATCGTGTCCTCGCCGCACGGCGTCTCGACCGTACGGTAGAAGTGGGCAGAGTACAGGTCGAACTCGCTGTCAAAGTCGTTCCAGCCGTCGCGCTTGCCGCCGACGAGGATCTTGGTCTTGAGGGACGGGCAGCTCTTCTGCGCCTCGTCCACCGCGTCGGCGACAACGCCGTCGGCAGTCGCAACGATCGCCGACACGCCCGCCGCATTGAAGCGGTACTCGAAGTCATGAGCGAGCAGCTGGTTGGTCGCGGGGATCGCGATCGCGCCGAGCTTGTGCAGGCCCAGGATCGCGAACCAGAACTCGTAGTGACGCTTGAGTACCAGCATCACCTTGTCGCCGGGCTGGATGCCGAGCGACTTGAAGTAGTTGGCGGCCTGGTTCGACTTGCGCTTCATATCGTTGAAGGTGAAGCGGCGCTCGACCTTGTGCTTGTCGATATGGAGCATGGCGAGCTTGTCGGGGGTGTTGTTGGCGATAGCGTCCACACAGTCGAACGCAAAGTTGAACTTCTCCTCGTTCTTGAAGCTGATCGCCTTGAGATAGCCGTTCTCGTCCTCGATGGTGCGGATGAACTGCTCGGAGATGAGGGGCTTGTGGGCAATATGGGCGCGCATGAGCTCATCCTCACGCTCCTCGACCTCCTTCTCACCCGGCAGGATCACAGCAATGAACTTGCAGTCCTCGCCGTCCACGGCGATCATGCCGTGAGGCGTGGCCGAGTTATAGTAGATGCTGTCGCCGGCAGCAAGGGTCTCGAAGTTGTTGCCAATCTGAATCTTCATCTTTCCGGAGATGACAAAGTCGAACTCCTGACCGTTGTGCTTGGTCAAATGGATCGGCTTGTTCTGCAGCCGCTCGTCATAGTCATACTTGCAGAAGTAGGGCTCGGCGATCTTGTTCTTGAACATCGGGGCGACGTTCACGATCGAGATGCCCTCCTCCTCGGCGGTCTGGCGGCCGCCGCCGCGGCGGGTGACGGTATAGGACTTGAGCCGTGCCGACTCGCCCTCGAGCAGGTCGGTAATCCCGATGCCGAACGCCAGCGCGCACTTGTGAACAAAGGTGAACGGCAGATCCTCGCGTCCGTTCTCATAGTCCTCATACTCGCGCACCGACAGCTCGGTCTTCTCTGCCATCTCGGCAATCGAGAAAGCGCTGATCTCGCGCATCTCTCGGATGCGGCGGGCGACCTCCTGCAGGGTCTCGTTCTCAACATGTGTCATCATCATGACCTCCGATAAAGGATATTTGACAAATAAAGCCGTGTGACGCTGCGCTCGATCCCGCCTTCTGCCGTATCGTGATAGAGGAAGCGTCGGCAAAACAGCGGGGTGAGCGCAGAGCAGGTTCTTGCAAAACAAAAACACACCCGTCTCACCATTGAGACGAGTGTGAAAATCACATCCGCGGTACCACTCAACTTGCCGTATAAAAACGGCCGCTCATCAGGGTCCAACAACCCCTATGCCTTGACGCAGCAATCACGGGAGGCGTCTACTGAGCGATGCCGTTCGGACCTCCGGCTCGGAAGGGATGGGTCAGAGGCGTTCTCTGTCGGCTCGCACCACCCGCCGACTCTCTGAAAAGAAAAGTACCAAGACCGTCTTCGTCATTGCCTTTAGATTCATTTGTCTAATACATATTAGCACAGATTTCAGATTTGTCAAGAGGTTTTCAAGACTTTTTCCGGTTACATTTATGATATGCGGCGGGCGACGATATCGTTCAGTATCGCCATCGAGACGATCACGATATACCCGATGACGCTCAGCATATCCGGCAGTTCCGAGAACACAACAAACCCCAGCAGGGATGCGAACAGGATCTGGGAGAAGTCATAGACCGAGATCTCCTTGGCAGGCGCACAGGTATAGGCGGCGGTGACCGCGAACTGAGCCAGCGCAGCACACCCTCCCGCACACAAGAGGTAGGTCAGCTGCAGCCATGTCATCGGTTCGTAACTAAGGAGGAACACCGGCGCCACGACGACGGTGGACGCCGCCGAGAAGAAAAAGACGATATAGCTGTTGTTCTCGCCCATCGTGCCCAGCCGCCGCACACAGGCATACGCCGCACCCGCGAACATCCCGCTGAGAAACCCGATCAAAGACGGCATGAGCGAGAGGTTACCAAAGCTCGGCTTGATCACCAGCAACGCCCCGAAGAACGCCCCGCCGATCGTCAGCCACTGGTACAGGCGCGGCCGCTCCTTCATCAAAAAGAACGAGAAGATCACCGCGAAGAACGGCGCCATCTTGTTCAGGATCGACGCGTCGGCAAGCACCAGACGATCGAGCGCATAGTAGTTACAGATCACGCCCAGCAGCCCGCACACCGTGCGCAGAATCAGGAACGGCAGGGTATGCCGTGACTTTGGTCGGATGGGAGATTTATTCTTAATTAGAATTATAAGGGCGATGACAGCGGCGATGGCGTTGCGAAAGAACACCTTCTGAAAGGTCGGCAGATCGCCCGAGAGCTTGACGAACATGTTCATCGCCGCAAAGAAGAACGCCGACAGGATAATGAAGGCGATCCCCTTCTGACGCGCGCCGAGCCGCATATGTCCACCCCCTCTCTTCACATAACGACCGTTCTCTCATATTATACTCATAATCGGAACTTTGTAAAATGCTAAGAGGAAAATATGGAAAATTTTCTGTCAAAATATATGCCCGACGCCGATGAACGAAGCCGCCGACGCGCGTTGGGCATCCTGTTCAGCGGGCTGGGGATTGCGCTGAATCTCTCGCTGTTCCTGCTGAAGACCATCGCCGGCACGATATCCGGCTCTATCGCCATCACCGCTGACGCGTTCAACAATCTATCAGACGCGGGATCATCGCTGCTGTCGCTGCTGGGGTTCAAGCTCGCCGATGTACGCACCGGATCGCGGTACCCGTTCGGCATCGGAAGGGTCGAGTATCTCTCGGGAATGCTGATATCGGCGGCTATCCTGTCGGTGGGCGGGCGGCTGATGATCTCTTCTATACAGAAGATCGTGCACCCCACCGCAACACAGCCGCGGCTGTGCGTGGTGGTGATCCTGCTGTTCGCGATCGGTATCAAGCTGTTCATGTACCTGTACAACCGGCACTTCGGCCGCTCGCTCGACTCGTCGGGGATGCGCGCTGCGGCGGTCGACTCGCTGTCGGACTGCTTTGCAACACTGGCGATCCTGCTGTCGATGGCGGTTGAACGGCTGTGCGGCGTCAACATCGACGGTATATGCGGGGTGATGGTGGCGATGTGCATCCTCTATGCGGGAGCGCTGTCGATGAAGGACGCGCTATCTCCCCTATTGGGCGCGGCGGCGTCGGACAAGACGATCGACGATATCGCGGATATCGTATGTGCGCACAGCGCGCAGATACTGACCCTTGATATCCGTGTGCATGACTACGGCCCGATGCGGCGAATCGCCGAGATCACCCTAAGCGGGACTGCCGACAGCAGGCGTATCAAGTCGGCGCTCACAGAGGAGCTCGGGATGGACAGCGTGATCGAAGTCATCCGACCGTCGGAATAAAACCGGCGAAACCGTCAACACTATCTGTAGAAAACATAGGAGCGTGAAAATGTGAACATAAAACGCGGAGATATCTACTATGCCGATCTCAGCCCGGTCGTCGGATCGGAGCAGGGCGGGGTGCGGCCGGTGCTGATCGTACAGAACGACGTGGGCAACCGCTACTCGCCCACCGTCATCGCCGCCGCGATCACCTCGCGGATCACCAAGTCCAAGCTGCCGACCCATATCCCGATCGATGCCGCCGACAGCGGGCTGACAAAGGATTCGATCGTGCTGCTCGAACAGGTGCGCACCCTCGACAAGCGGCGGCTCAAGGAGCGCATGGGAGCGGTCGATGACCGATCCATGCAAGAGATCAACCGCGCCCTGTCGGTCTCGATGGGGCTGATCGGATAATAGATAGGAGCAATCCGCTCTATCCCCGCCGGTGCACCCGCGATGATCAATAGAGGTGAAAACGGCGGAGAAGAAGAACAAATCGGTCAAAAGAAAAAGCAGGAGGGTATGTTACCCTCCTGAAAATTATTGCAGCGCTTGTCTGAGCGCGTCCGTCTTATCCGTGTCCTCCCAGCGAACGCCCAGGTCGGTCCTGCCCATATGGCCATAGGACGACAGCGGCGCATAGCGGGTATCAAGGAGCCGCAGCTCCCTAATGATCGCCGACGGACGGGCGTCGAACACCCTGTTCACCGCGCGGGCGATCTGCTCGTTCGTGTAGTCGGACGTTCCAAAGGTATCGACCATCACCGACACTGGCTTTGCAACACCGATGGCATAGGCGAGCTGTACCTCGGCACGGCGGGCGATCCCGGCGGCAACGATGTTCTTCGCGATATAGCGGGCATAGTATGCCGCCGAGCGATCCACCTTGGTCGGGTCCTTGCCCGAGAAGGCGCCACCCCCGTGGCGGGCATAGCCGCCATAGGTATCGACGATGATCTTCCTGCCGGTCAGCCCGGCGTCACCCTCGGGTCCGCCGATGACGAACCGTCCGGTGGGATTGACATAGATCTTGGTCGCGCTGTCGAGCAGCTCAGCAGGGATCACATGACGGATCACCGTGTCGATGATATCCGCGCGGATCGTATCGAGATCGGCGTCAGAGGCGTGCTGGGTCGACAGGACGACGGTGTCGATGCGACAGGCGCGATCACCGTCATACTCGACGGTCACCTGGGTCTTCCCATCTGGGCGCAGATACGGCAGCGTGCCGTTGCGGCGCACCTGGGTCAGCCGCATTGCCAGCCGATGCGCGAGCGAGATCGAAAGCGGCATCAGCTCCTCGGTCTCGTCACAGGCATAGCCGAACATCATCCCCTGGTCGCCCGCACCGATCAGCGAGTCCGAGTCGCTCTCGCCCGACTTCTGCTCATAGGACGCGTTCACGCCCATCGCGATATCGGGCGACTGGCGGTCGAGCAGCACGCTCACCTCACAGGTGTTCCCGTCAAAGAACTTGTCGGGCGAATCATAGCCGATCTCGCATACCGCGCGGCGGGCGATCGCCTCGACATCCACCTCGGCGGTGGTGCTGACCTCGCCCATGATATGGATATGTCCGGTGGTCGCGGTGGTCTCGCACGCGACATGGGCGTTCTTGTCCTGCAGCAGGATCGCGTCGAGGATCGAATCGGATATCCTGTCGCAGACCTTGTCGGGATGCCCCTCGGTAACGGATTCGGAAGTAAACAGATAGGACATAGTCTCTCTCCCCTAGAATACCATACCAACTAAAAAGCTCCGACAGTATCAGTCGGAGCCGCATAACTCATCTCTCGGTGATACCGCAGGAATTAGCACCTTGCCTCATGCAGGTTGCCGGACGTCACAGGGCCTGTCCCTCAGTCGCTCTTGATAAGTGGTATGTTCAGTTTTCTCTATTATATCGGATTTGTCGAATGATGTCAATAGCCGTTAGCGATAGTACATATACACCTGACACTTCAACATCCCGTTATAGAGCTTTCGACGGCGGTCGGCGGGACGGCCGAACAGCTCCTCGAACCGCTCGTCGGGCGAGATGATCGTATAGGAATGGTGCGGCTTTCGCTCGAACACCCGCCCCATCACGCGGTACAGATCACGCGCCGATTCGATATCCAGCATCCGCTCGCCATAGGGCGGGTTCGTGATGACGGTGGCATAGGACAGGGTATCGGTATAATCGGTTATATTTCTTCTATCGAATTTAATCTTCTCCCCTACGCCGGCGATCCGCGCGTTCTCTGAGGCGAGGATGAGCGCATCCTCGTCGATATCATAGCCATAGGCAAGAAAGTCGGCGTCGCGATCCTCTCCCGCGCGGGCGCGCTCGCGCTCCTTATCGGTCACAGCGGCGTTCATCCATGGAAAATCCTCGAAAGCAAACCGCCGCGACACCCCGGGCATGATGTGCATCGCCTTCATTGCGCTCTCGATGAGGATCGTGCCGCTGCCACAGAAGGGGTCGATGACGGTATGGTTCGACCGCACGCGCGACAGCTCAACGAGCGCCGCGGCGAGCGTCTCGCGGATGGGCGCCATGTTGGATGCGGCGCGGTAGCCGCGCTTGTGGAGCGGCTCGCCCGAGGTGTCGAGCATGATGCTGACGCGATCCCGCAGAAGGAGAAACCGGATGCGCATCTGTACACCGGTCTCATCGAACCAGCTCACACCGTAGTGCTGTGTCAGCTGCTCGACAACGGCCTTCTTGATGATCTTCTGGCATGCTGGAACAGAGCTTAGGCGCGATGACACGCTGCTGCCGACAACGGGGAACGCATCTGTCACACCGATATACCGGTGCCAGTCGATCGCCTTCACCCCCTCAAAGAGAGCGTCGAAGTCGGTCGCCGAAAACTCAGAAAGCAGGATCATCACCCGCTGTGCCATGCGAGAGCAGATGTTCGAGCGCGCCATAGTGCGCTCGTCACCGGAGAACAGCACCCTGCCGTTCTCGGCGCGGACATCGGTGATCCCGCAGTATCTCAGCTCGTTTGCGAGCAGCCCCTCGAGCCCTAACAGGCACGGTGCGACAAAGTTCATGACTCTCTCCTACTATTACAGAATCACCCGCCACTCGCGCACGAGCCGCTCGAGCGAGTACGACGCGTTCGCAGGGCTGGTGGACGGCAGCTTCACCGCCGGGATCCCGATGATGGGTTCGATATACCGATGATACATACGGTGCGACAGCGCACCGTTACAGAAGATCCGCTCCACGCGGCTGTGGTCGAGGATGACGGACAGATCGTTGGGCGTGACATCGCGCACCGAGCTGTCGGACGATCCGACGATGGTACACGAACGGATGCTGTCCCACAGCGAAAGGTGATGCGAGAGGATCAGGTGCGTCTTCTGTTCGATATCGGTCGGCTCGGGAGCATCATAGAGCCGCGCGATCACACGCCAGAACCGGTTCTGCGGATGGCCGTAGAAGAACATCTGCTCACGCGACTTTACCGACGGGAACGACCCGAGGATCAGCACGCGCGACTCGCGGTCGAACAGCGGCGGAAAAGGATGGACAAGCTGCTGCGGCTGCATCATCATACCCCCTGTACTTTACTGCACACTAGATTCAAGAACGCCCCATTTGACACACAAATGAGGCGTTCTTCGGTGGAGGTGACACCCGGATTTGAACCGGGGAATGAGGGTTTTGCAGACCCTGGCCTTACCACTTGGCTATGTCACCGTATCTATTCAAAAAGGACTTAAGCGAAGTGTTTAAGCCCTTTTAACGTCTATGGAGCGGATGACGGGGCTCGAACCCGCTACCTCCACCTTGGCAAGGTGGCGCTCTACCAGATGAGCTACATCCGCAAATATTGGTGCCTCCGGACGGAATCGAACCATCGACACGGGGATTTTCAGTCCCCTGCTCTGAGCTACAGAGGCAAAAGTGGCGACCCGGAACGGGCTCGAACCGTCGACCTCTAGCGTGACAGGCTAGCGTTCTAACCAACTGAACTACCGGGCCGTATAATGGTGGGAACAACAGGGCTCGAACCTGTGACCCCCTGCTTGTAAGGCAGGTGCTCTCCCAGCTGAGCTATGCTCCCCAACCGTTCGCCTCTTTTTTGCGACTAAATTATAATACATGATTTCATCACAAATGTCAAGGGGTTTAGAATAATTTTGATTATTTTTTCCGCAGGATTGCACGCAGCTCCGATTCATGGAAGGTGTATCGGCGGTTACAGAAGCGGCAGGACGCCTCTGCCCCGTGATCCTCGTCGATCATCGCCTGTATCTCTGATACGGGCATGTTCGCGATCAGCCCCTCGATCTTCTCCTTGGAGCAGCCGCAGACATACTTGACCTCGAACTCGTCGAGCACCTCGACCGAAAACCCGTCAAGCGCGGCGTGGCACATATCGAGCGCGGACATGCCCTTGGCAAGCATCGTCGTCACCGAGTCGAGGGAGGCGACGTTCGACTCGATCCGGTCGATGGTGCTGTCGTCAGCGCCCGGCAGCAGCTGGATCAACAGCCCGCCCGACAGGAGCACCTGGCCGTCCTCTTTATCAGCCAGCACCCCCAGCGCGCATACAGTGGGAATCTGCTCGGAGGAAGCATAGTAGGAGGTGATATCCTCGGCGATCTCGCCGGAAATGATCGGTACCTTGCCGATATATGGCTCGCCCTCGCCGAAGTCCTTCATCACGCTCAGCGTCCCCTGCCCTACCGCGGCGGCGACGTTCAGCTTGCCGCTGTCATAGCGGGTGGTGGGACACGATGGGTTCCCGACATATCCCTTGACGTTGCCGGACGAATCGGCTACCGCCATCACGGTGCAGAGCGGGCCGTCGCCGTCGAACTGGATATTCACCGACGAGCGGCTGCTCTTGAGCTGGGCGCCCATCATCGATGCTGCCGACAGCAGTCGACCCAGCGCGGCGGACGCGACCGGAGAAAGGCCGTGGATCACACTCGCCTTGTAGACGATGTCGGTCGAATCGATCGCAGACACCATCACGGCGCCGTCATCGGTGATACATCGGATGATCTTGTCCATACTCTCTCACTTCTTTCTCGCGGTGATGACCGCGCGCTCGCTGTCGTTTAGAAGCGGCGCAAAGGTCATGTCGTCATATACCCGAATATCAGAAAACCCCGCCGCCGTCAGCGCGTCCGTCAGCTCGCCGATCTCATAGGCGCGCTCGCGGATATGCTCGGTATAACGGCGATAGACGCCTCCGTCGCGCTCGAACAGCTCGAGCTCCATCTGGATGATGTTATTTTCTTTCAGAGAATTTTGCCACACACAGAACACATCGCTCGTATCATAGACAAAGGTGTTGTCGCCGAGGACATGGCGGTGCTTGTACACGGTGTTGACATCGAACAGGAACACCCCGCCCGGGTTCATGAACAGCGATACCCGCTCGAACGTCCTCTTGACGTCGCGCAGATCGGTAAGGTGGTTGATGCTGTCGAGGGTACACAGACAGGTATCGATCGTACCGTACAGGTCGATATCCTGCATCCGCTGGCACAGAAAAAGGATGGGGAGACCGTTGTCCTGCGCCTTGTTCATCGCCTCGCTGAGCATATCGGGCGACGCGTCGATCCCATAGATATCCGCCCCGCGCGCGGCCAGCTCACAGGTCAGCGAACCCGTTCCGCACGCTAAATCAAGAGAAAGCCCCATATCATGACGGAGCTCTCTCATCATACGTTCGATATAATCGGCGCGCTCGGCATAGCCCGCGTTGAACGTCAACGCGTCATAGAAGCGCGAGAAGGCGCTGTATCCGCTCATTCGTCCTTCAGGCGGTCGAACACGAGGGTATAACCGCCGGCATTCTCATAGTCGAGCGACCGTTTGACACGGCTGATGGTCGCGGTAGACGCGCCCGTCGCCTCGACAATCTTGTTATATACCATGTTCTTATCTAGCATCATGGCAACCGCGAACCGCTGGGACAGCGCCTTGAGCTCGGGGATGGTGCACAAATCGCGGAAGAACGCCTCGCACTCCTCCTCGGTCTCGAGCGTGAGGATCGCGCGGTACAGATCATGGGTAAATTCTACATTCGGTTTTGCAGACACAGCAGACACTTCCTTGATATAATTACGATAACAGTATTATCTTAACACAATAAAGCGCGAAAGTAAAGCACTTTTCCGCTCAAAGCGGCGAGAACGTGAACTTACCAGATCAAGCCGACCAGCAGCCCGAGCAATACCGCACAGACATATAGCAGCAGGACGATGCCGAAATTCTCCTTCATGCGCTTGTTCAGCCGGAAGAGCACCACCAGCCCGACGCCGGCGTTCGCCATCAGCCCCGCGATAAGCTGGGACGCGGTGATGACGTTCTCGACATAGAGGTTAGTGATCAGCACCGACGCCGAGCAGTTGGGGATCAGCCCGATCAGCGCGAGCACCATCTCGCCCACTACCGGCACCGATGTCACGACAGATCGCAGCGCCTCTGTCCCCCATAGCTCGAAGAGGATGTTCAACAGGAGCGATACCGCAAAGATCAGCGCCATCACCTTCAGCGTATGGCGGATCGCCGAGACAAAGATGCTCTCCTCACAGTCACAGTGCTCCTGCTCACAAAAATCGTGGATATGCTCGCTGTCGGTATAACGCTGACGGCGCAGCAGCCGCAGCACGATATCAATCATAAAGCCCGCCGCTATCCCGCCGGCGACCTTCAGCAGCAGGATCTTGAAGATCTCGGCGATCGGGATGCGCGACGACAGGAGGATCGGCAGCATCTCGTCGCTGGTCGACAGGAATACCGAGAGCAGGGTGCCGAGCGTCACGATACCGGCGGCATAGAATCCCGCTATCGCGCCCGAAAACCCACACTGAGGAACCGCGCCCAGCAGCCCGCCGAGGGCAGGCCCCGCATATCCGACGCCCGCGACGATCCGGTTGAGCCGCTCACCCGCCTTGCGCTCAATGAATTCCATCAGCAGATACGCGAGGAACAGGATCGGCAGCATCTTCAGACAGTCGACGACCGTCTCCCATAGCAATCCTAAGAAAACTGACATAGTTACATCCCTTGTCCCATATTCGGCTATTATCATATCAAAAAACACCGCATCCGTCAAATGGATTTTTAACTCTATGAGAACTCCTTCCATAAATGATCGGTGCAGAAAGTGCAGGCAGGCTGGCGCCTGTCAAGACCGATAACGAAGTATAGCGGAAATCAGACCGATAAGAATGTCGAGTTTCTATTGAAAATAAGTATAAGTACATACACCCATCGAAAGAACTACTTTTCGCATATCAAATTATCTTGACAAGAAAATCGTGCCTTCGGCACGCAATTTTCGTATAGCCATCGCCCGTGCACACATCAAGTGCGCTACTGGGCGGGCACTATAAATCCATTATATGAAACAGCCGATATAGCGCAAAAGCCATTATTGAGTTGCAGTCGATGTGCGCATCGTGTACGATAGCGATGAGTTATCCGGTTTAACGGACTGATTATAGGTGAACCGACCAACCCGTTTCGATCTTTTCATGCACCTTCTTCAACGTTGCAACGTCAAGTTTTGGCCAGTCATTCACCTTCTGCGCTTTGTCGGTGATAAGGTGCGCTTTTTCAGCGCAAAGCGCCATCGGCGTGTCCGCAAGGGAATCTGAATAAAAATTCTCAATTTCCGGGAACCCCTGGTCGAAAATATACGCAGCTTTTTCTCGTGCGTACATCAGGTTGTCAACGAATGCACCGACCTCCCGATCGTAATCGGACGCTATACAATTCACGCCGAGTCTTTTGGTGATAGGTTCGATGATACACTTCGGGGAAGCGCTGATAATAAGATCGTCCGATTTTTTCTGCGCAAGATACCAAGCGGAGATCCGCTTTTCATGCTTGTCCCAAAATTTCTCTATTTGCTCGTCGAAGTCGTCGACCTTGCAAAGAAAGCTGAAAAACGTGCGTTCCATCACATAGCGCGGCACCTTCCCGAGTTTGTGCCCGATCATGCTTTTCAGCGCCTTCGGGAAAAACGTGAACCATAAAGAAGGGTGCCGATTCATGCACCAAAGCGCAAAGCTTATCGCACAGTCCGGGTGATAGATTGTCCCATCAAAATCATATACGTTCATAGTCTGACCTTCAGTAAATCACCTCTCACTTGAGATTGAACACGACGTCAAGCCCCGTGATGTTCAATACCTCGGAAAAATTCGGACCGATGTTCATAAATTCCATCGTGCCCTTTTTCGCTCTCATTTTCTTGAACGTATTGAGAAGAACGCGAAGGCCCGCGGATGAAACAGAGTCGCACCCTGCAAAATCCAGATACAAAGCGTCTGTTTCAGCAAGTTTTTCCTCCAAAACAGTCTTCAGGTCCGGCGCAGTAAACGTATTAAGTTCTCCGTTCAGAGCTACGGTAAGGGCTGCGCCATCATTATTTGTTGTCAATTTCAGATCCATTTGATTCTTCCTCCTGTTTGTGTTATTTTATTATGCAATATAACGTCTATACAATATGAAGTTGCAAATCATCGACAGAATCAACGCAATCAGATTTTTGCCCCGGTAAGGCAAGGTCGTAAAGGCGTTTGGCAGAGCAAACGAAAAAATTTCAACAGCGTCGACAGAAATAGAGAAAAGGAGGAAATCTGACGACTCTGATCAATTCATATTTTATTCCGCTTCTCCTATTTTAGAATTCAACGTTTTGAAGTGCGCGGCGTTGGATTTATACAGCTTTTTGAAAACGGCGTAGTTGCGCTCGTAAATCCCATGATTTTTCGATTCAGGCAGGTAGGTGCGGTTGGCTGTAACGATCCGCCGCGAAAGGTCATTTGCGTCCTCTCCGGTCAGCCCGGCCGCCGCGACAATGGCGGCTCCCATGGCGCCTACCTTTTGAGCGTTATCAACGGTTTCTATCGTTCTTCCGGTGATATCGGCGAGCATCTGGCAGATAACCGGCGACAGCGATCCGCCGCCGACAAACCTTACCGTATCGGAGGTTTTGACTTTTTTTGCTTCGCATTCCAGCAGCCAGCGTAAATGATAGCAGATTCCCTCGAGCACGGCACGGATCATATCACGCTTGTCGGTGTCGATCTTGATATTGAAGAACATTCCGGCGGCGTTCGCGTCCTCAAAGGGGCAGCGGTTACCGTGAAGCCAGGGGGTAAAGATCACCCCGTTCGCTCCGGGTGGAGACTTGCTGACCTCGGCGGACATATAGTCGTATAGACTTGTGAACTCGCTTTTGAAATCGTCCGTGATCTCGGTTTTCTCGGGGTACATGTTGATCTTATCAAATGCGAGGTGATCCTTGACCCATTCGTAGCACTTGCCCGCCGTTTCCAGCTCAGCATAATAGTTGAAGTATCCGTGATTTGCCGATAGTACACCGGTGATCATCGCGTTAATATCAACCGTCTGGTAGTCGAGATACGTTGATACCCAGCCGGACGTACCGAAATAAATATGTGTGTCGCCCGGCGTCGTACATCCAGCGCCGATGTTGACAAAGGTCGTGTCGCCGCCGCCTCCGAAAACGGGGGTACCGGCTTTCAAACCGAGATCGCTCGCCGCTTCATCTGTCAACCCTCCGACGAGATCAGTGGAGTCTATGATCAGCGGCAAATGCTCAGGTTTCACCTTGTACATTTTTAGAAGCCCTTTGTTCCACCCTTCCTTGCCCTTTCGGGTGTCGTAGAGAAAGGTTGCGAAAGCGGAGTCGGCTGTGCGGATGATCTTCCCGGTACAGCGAGAGACAAGGTAGTCGTTGACATCCAGCCATTTATCGACCCTTGCGAATATCTCCGGCTCGTTGTTTTCAACCCACTTGTATTTCCATACCGGATCCTTGACGCTGGTCGATCCGGCGTAGTTCACCCGTAAATTTCGAAGAAGCTTGTACAGACTGCAGCCGGAGACCTTGATGATTCCCTTTCCCATACAGTCCTTATATTCACGCACACCTCGGCAGTCCATATAGCTCATCGCGGGGCGAAGCGCCTTTCCGTTATCGTCGACAAGAACCACACCCTGCATCTGTGCGCAGAAGGCGAGACCGGACACCTCCTCGGGGCTGACGTCTGATTTTATGAATAGCTCTTTGGTCGTATCACAGATCGCCCGCCACCACTCCTCGGTATCCTGCTCGGCGCCGCCGTTTTCCAGGATATAGAGCCCGTAGGAGGCGTTTGATGACGCTGCTATGGTAATCCTCTCGCCCACATCAAATAGGCAGGTCTTCAAGCTGCTGGTTCCAAAATCGTAAATAATAATATACATTATTCCATCTCCGCAGCGATTCTTTCTTACACCAAAAGCAAATCATATCCCGGTTATGGGCAGGATCGCACTGATTGCCGCGACTCCCGATTCGCCAACAAAACACCCTGCGATAATCCTGTCGCAAAGGAGCGTGATGTACATAACCGCTTTTGTAAAAACCTAACAAAAGCATAGAACGAAATTTCCGTTTTCATCTTTTGGAAGCGTTATTTTTCTTTATCCTATTCTTTGATGGTCAGAACAACCATTGTAATATCGTCGTACTGCGCAACCCCATCGGCAAAAACGCTTATATCGTCGAGGATGTTCTCAAGCACCTTTTCTCCAGGGGCATCTTTGGAGTTTTCTAACACCTTTTTCAGCCGTTCGATGCCGTAGAGCATTTTTCTCCGGTCGTGAGCTTCCGTGACGCCATCGGTGTACAGAAGCAAACGGTCACCCGGCTCGAGCATGATCTCACTTTGCTTGTATCTCGTGAATTCCATTCCGGCAAGAAAAAGTCCGTGTGATTTCTCCATCAACTCGCAGGGCTGACCCTTGCGCTGCAGGATAGGGTAATTGTGTCCGGCGTTTGTGTACCGGAGCGTCATCGTCCGGGTATCGAGAATGCCGATCCACGCGGTGGCAAACATTCCCTCGTCGTTATTTTCGCAAAGCCGAGCGTTGACTGCGGTAAAGATTTCCGATGTGGTGTCTTTTGTCAGAGCGTAGTCCTTAATCATGGTCTTTGCCGTCATCATAAAGAGCGCGGCAGGTGTACCCTTGCCGGACACATCGGCTATAAGGAAGCAGAAATGGTTTTCGTCAATCGGGAAATAATCGTAGAAGTCACCGCCGACCTCCTTGGCGGTGTTCATACAGCCCCGCAGGATCAGTTTCGGAAAATCTTCAAACTCCGGTGCGGTTGGAGGCAGGGCGTCCGCCTGGATCTTAGACGCGATGCGCAGATCCGTCTGTGTGGACGCCAGCTTTTTGCTCTTGTCTATGAATATGACGCAGTACATAATGATCATCGACATCAGAACCGTTCCGTACTGAGCAGAATTGCCGAACTGCCCTCCCCAAAACGCGTATTCGATCAGCGGGAACAGGATAAACGTAAGCGCCGCCGCTTTCTGATTGCGCGGGTTATGGCTCATGATGATCAGTATCGCCGTAAGAACGGACGTAGCGACAAGATAAATATCCTCTGCCAAAGAAAACGCGCTCGAATGATACATTCCGGCGGCGTCAAAATAAAACGTTGTCGGATAGAAAATATTGGATAAGAGAACGAGCGTTTCAAACACCAGCAAAACAGGAATGACTTTTTTTGCTAGTTTTGCAAGCTTCCCCTTGAAACCAAGCGTATCTTTTACATAGGAGTAGAAGAGATAGATCATCACAAGATCCAACAGTTTGCTGATCAGACAAAGGACAAAACAGATCGTGCTCCAATCCGGCACACCCAGCGTGTAATACGTCGCTTCATTAACCGCAAAGCAGGCGCTTACAAGAACGATCAAGTTTCTCAAAGCGCTTATCCCGTTGCCGTTCTGCTTCATACATCCGAAAAACAGCGCCGCACAGAAAAGCGATCCCATTGAATCCACGCCGGCGTGGTACAGACCATTCTTCAACCTTGGTTCCGTGAAGAACGGAATGCCGAGCGCAATAATGAATACGGTTGACGAAATGGTAAAAATCAATCCGAATATTGCGGAATTATCTTTTTGTTTCTTGATCATTTGTCTTTACCCTCTTCTTATTCACTCGGCAATTGGTTTTATTACGGACGCTCCGGCAAAGGTCTAAGCCCTCATCTGTGCCAAGAACGAAGATCGCTCTTCCGGAGAAACACCTTTTCAGCCACTCTGACAGAAACAGAACACTTTTGAAAGTGCTTAATTATCCTTAAGTAGACAATGATTAGTTCGGGTGTACAAATTGCGTAGTCAGATTTTCGTCAGAGAATACAAATAATCCGCATGCATACTGACGTATGGATAAGGATTATTATTTTGGAACCCCGCAACTCCCCTAAGTTGCGGCGAGAGGACAAATGGCGGAAAAGATGCAGGCAAGTTGTGCGCCCAGCCATAAGGCGTGAATTAATCAGTGGCTACATATTTTTTACTCGCACACATATTCTAACATATTGCTGACTGTCATGCAATCCAAAATTACGACTAATATATTTATGCACAATGTACATGAGTAACAGGCCATACACAAACGCATTTGGGCTGTTGATGGGAAGATCGAACAAAAAAGATAATTTCGACAAAAGCCGCAAACAGATACGACCTCTGATAAAAGTCCGATCAGGATACTGACGTATGTCAAGACCGACAACAAATCCTCACGAAAATTTGACCGCAAAGAATATCAAGTTTATATAAAACACAGTATCCATAAAGGACACGGCAAAGGACACGGCGAATTTTTAGACAAAAGAAAGAGCCCGAAAATGGCTTGAATAAGCCATTTTCGGGCTGGCGGAGGACAAGAGATTCGAACTCTCGCGCCGCGTTAGCGACCTACTCCCTTAGCAGGGGAGCCTCTTCACCACTTGAGTAATCCTCCGTGTGAAGTATCGGTGAGAGAGATGATGGTTGGCGGAGAGGAAGGGATTCGAACCCTTGGTCCCTTGCGGGATCACTAGTTTTCAAGACTAGCTCCTTAAACCACTCGGACACCTCTCCAGAGCATAAATATAGTATCATACGGCAAGAGAAAAGTCAAGCGATTTTCATAGAAAAGGAGCAGGAACCGATCGGATTCCTGCTCCCCTGATCCGTCAAATCTCGGGCACACAGCGGCTGTAGGCAACCGCGCAGCGTTAGACTGCGGCGATATGGCTGTTGATCTTGTGAAAGAGCAGGTCGAGCGCGACAGGGTTCTTGCCCCCGCCGAGAATAACGATGTCGGCGTTCTTCTTCGACGGCTCAACATAGCGTTCGTGCATCGGTTTGACGGTCGCCATATACTGCTCGGTGATGCTCTCGAAGGTGCGGCCGCGCTTGCGCATATCGCGGCGGATGCGTCGGATGATGCGGATATCCGCATCGGTATCGACAAACACCCGTATATCAAAGAGCTCGCACAGCGCCCTCTCGCTGAGCACGAGGATCCCCTCTACCAGTACCACCTTGGTCGGACAAACCTGTCGTACCTTTTCGGTGCGAACATAGGCGGTATAGTCATAGACGGGGATCTGCGCCGGCTCGCCCGATTTGAGCGCGATAAGGTCGCGCACCATCCGCTCTGTATCATAGGAACAGGGTTCGTCAAAGTTGACCTTGACGCGCTCCTCGAACGGAAGCTCATCGAACGGCTTGTAGTAGTCATCATGATAGATGACCGTCACATCATCGGCAAAGCGTTCCCGTATCAGCCGCGTCAGCGTCGATTTTCCCGAGCCGGAGCCGCCGGCGATCCCGATCAGCAGTACATCCATCGCTGTCTCCTATCGCATCGACTTGTCGTACGGGATACCCTCTGCCTTGGGCGCGCGCGACCGTCTGGAGGTGAACGCAAGCACGAGCAGTGAGATGATGTACGGCATCATGTTGTAGACCGCGCTGGGGATATTGAGAGCGGCGAGAAAGTCAAATCCGAAGTAGACGTTGGATAACGCCCTGAAGAACCCGAACAACAGCGCCGCCAGCGCGATCCGCATCGGCTTCCACTGGCCGAAGATCATGACAGCAAGCGCGAGGAATCCGAACCCAGCAACGCCGTTCTCGAACTTCCACTCGGAAACACCGGCGAGGATATAGCAGATACCGCCCAGCCCGCCGAGCGCGCCGGAGATCAGCACACCCGCCCAGCGCATCTTATAGACGCTGATGCCGACCGAGTTCGCCGCCTGGGGATGTTCGCCGCACGCCATGAGCCGCAGCCCAAACTTGGTCTTGTACAGCACAACAAACGCGATGATGAGCACAACGACCGCGATCACCATGAACCAGTTGAACTCGAAGCCGTTGATGTTGATGATGAACGCCTTCTTCGGGCGGACATAGGTGATGGTGGAGGAGACGTCGTCAGGGTTCTCAGCGGTGTTGATCGCCTTGACCGCGACGGTGGCGGCGGCGGTGCCGAGCATATTCAGCGCGGTACCGATGATTGTCTGATCCGCCTTGAGGTTGATACACGCGACCGCGAGCAGCGCCGAGTAGACCACGCCAAAGATCACCGCGCCCAGTATCACGACAGCCACCATCAAAAACGGCGACAGATCGGCGGGCAGGTACCGCATCATCAGCGCGCCGCCGAGGGCGCCGATGACCATGATCCCCTCGAGTCCGAGGTTAATGACGCCCGAGTGCTCGGAGAAGCATCCGCCCAAAGCGACAAGGGTCAGCACCGATGCAAAGATCAGCGTATATTGGATTAGCAAGCTCATCCCTCGTCACCTCCTTTCAAAGCGGAGGCATCCCTGACCTCGTCCATCTCCTTCTTCGTGAAGCGAGTGTCGGAGCGGGTCTCTTTCTTAGAAAGATAGAGGTTGAACGCATACTTGATGAAGAACACAAATCCGCACAGATAGATGATGATGGCGGAGATCAGCTCGGAGATCTGGGAGCAGTACATCGTCTTGTCGACATATGCACCGCCCGAGGTGATATGCTGGATGAAGAAGGAGGCAAAGATGGTGCCGATGGGATTCAGCCCGCCGAGGAACGCGGCGGCGATCCCGTTGAAGCCCATGCCGGGAACCGAGGACACGGTGCACATCCACTGCTCATAGTCGGTCAGGTACAGCAGCGCACCGCCCAACCCGGCAAGAGCACCGCCGATAACGAGCGTCAAGATGATGTTGCGCTTCTGGGCCATGCCGGCGTACTTTGCGGCATTCCTGTTGAAGCCGGTCGCCTTGAGTTCATAACCGAGCTTTGTCTTCTCGAGCAGGATGAGGATCACTACCGCCACGAGTATCGAAAGCGGGATCGCGATCGAGACATACATGTTCCCGCTGAACAGCTTATCCAGCCCCGCCGAGGGGAGGATCGCCGACGGGTTTGCCGTGCGGATATGCAGAGTGTAGGGGCTGGTGGTCTCCTTGACGTTGGTCAGGATCATGTTGGTCGTATACAGCCCGATCCAGTTGAGCATGATGCCGGAGATGACCTCGTTGACGTTGAAGTACGCCTTGAGCAGTCCGACGATAACACCGAGCACCGCGCCCGCAGCGATCGCAAACAGCAGACAGGGCAACCAGCTCCATCCCCATGCGAGCGCCGCATACAAGCCCGCGCACGCACCGGCGACATACTGGCCCGCCGCGCCGATGTTGAACAGCCCGACCTTGTAGCAGAACAGCACCGACAGCGCGCACAGGAGAAGAGGCGCGGTCTTGACGAGCGTGTTGCCGAGGTTCTTGATCTGCAGCTGCGCCTTGGCATAGTTAAAGAAATTCTTGATAATATCAATAATGGCGTCGAACGCACCCGACGGGTTGATGAACAGCAGGACGATATACCCGATCAAGAGACCGAGCACAATGCACAGCAGAGACGCGATGAGGGACTGGACGCCCTCGTTCTTCAACAGCTTTCTCATACGTGCACCTCATCTCTCTTGGCGCCTGCCATATACAGTCCGAGCTGATCGACGGTGACCGCCTTGGAGTCGAACTCGCCGACAAGCTCGCCCTCGTACATCACGAGGATCCGGTCGGACACGTCCATGACCTCGTCGAGCTCGAGCGATACAAGCAACACCGCCTTGCCCTCGTCGCGCTGGCGAACCAGCTCCTTGTGAACCATCTCGATCGCGCCGACGTCCAGCCCGCGGGTAGGCTGGACCGCGATCAAGAGCTCGGGATCCTTGTCGATCTCACGCCCGACAATCGCCTTCTGCTGGTTGCCGCCGGACATCTTGCGCGCGATGGTTACCGAGCCCTCGCCCGAACGGATATCGTACTCTTCGATCAGCCGATCGGAGTAGGCGCGGATGTTCTTCTTCTTGAGGAACCCGAAGCGGTTGGTGAATTCGGGTTCAAAATACCGCTGCAACACAAGGTTGTTCTCCAGCGAGTAGTCGAGCACCAGCCCGTGCTTGTGCCGATCCTCGGGGATATGGCTCATGCCAAGGGTGCTGCGCTTTCGGATAGAGGTGTGGGAGACGTCCCTGCCGAGCAGGGTGATGCTGCCAAAACGGATGGGCTCGAGCCCCGTCAGACCGTGTACAAGCTCGGTCTGGCCGTTGCCGTCGATGCCGGCGATACAGACGATCTCGCCGGCGCGCACATCAAAGGACACGTCCTTGACGACGTCCTTCTTGTGGATACGCGAGGTCATCGTCATCCCGCGCACGCTCAGCACGGTATCGCCGATGTTCGGCTCGCCCTTCTCGATATGGAAGCTGACGTTGCGCCCGACCATCAGCGAGGAGAGCTCCTCGACGGTGGTCTTGTCCACATCGACGGTATCAATATAGCGTCCTTTTCGAAGGACGGTACACCGGTCGGCGACCTGCATGATCTCGTTGAGCTTATGGGAGATGAAGAGGATGGACTTGCCCTCGTTGCTGAGATTCTTCATGATCGTCATCAGCTCGGTAATCTCCTGCGGGGTCAGCACCGCGGTCGGCTCGTCGAAGATCAATATCTCGTTCTCGCGATAGAGCATCTTCAGGATCTCGGTGCGCTGCTGCATGCCGACAGTGATATCCTCGATGATCGCGTCGGGATCGACCGACAGCCCGTAGCGCTGAGACAGCTCGTTCACCTTCTCGCGGGCTTCGGACTTCTTGAGGAATCCCATCGAGTTGGGCTCGACGCCGAGGATGATGTTATCGAGTACCGAGAAGCACTCGACCAGCTTGAAGTGCTGATGCACCATACCGATCCCCAGGCGGTTGGCGTCGTTCGGATCCTTGATCTCGACACGCTCACCGTCCTTGCGGATCTCGCCCTCTTCGGGCTGATAGAGGCCGAACAGCACCGACATCAAGGTAGACTTGCCGGCGCCGTTCTCGCCGAGGAGGGCGTGGATCTCGCCCTTCTTCAGGCGCAGAGTCACATCGTCGTTGGCGATGATCCCGGGGAACCGCTTGGTGATATGCAGCATCTCGATCGCGTATTCACTTGACACATTTACCACTTCCTTTGATAGAAAAGGCCTGCCAAGAGGTGGAACTTTTGGCAGGCCGCTTCATTCGATCGTATCGCCTGTAATAACAGCGGATTATTTGATGTTGCCGAGGTCGTTGACGGTGATGGTCTTCGCGTTGTCGGCAGCAGTGATGGTGGTATCGTTGTTCACGGTGATGGCGCCGCTGAACATATCGGCAACGAGAGCCGCATAGTCCTCAGCGGTGAAGCCGTCGGCAAACTGCGTGGTAGCAGTGGGGAGCTGGACATAGTTCTCATCCGGATTCTCGGAGACGAGACCGAGGTTCTCGACCTTGCCGCCCTCGAAGGTGCCATCGGCAACAGCGGTGAGCATGGTCTTGACGGTGGGAGCAAGACCCTTCATTGCAGAGGTAACGGTCATGCCCTCGCCATAGGTGCCGTCGATGGTGGCCGCCTGGTCAACGTCAACGCCGATGACCTTGCCGTCAACCTTGGCAGCTGCCTCGGCAGCCGAGGTGAAGATACCGCCGCCGCAGGCAAAGACGACCTCAACGCCGTCGTTGTACCATGTATCCATCGCCGCAGTGATGTCGGCGTCGCCGTAGAACTGGTTGCCGTAAGCATAGTTGACAGACACGTCAACACCCAGCTCTTCGGCAGCAGCGTCGGCGCCCTGGACAAATCCATAGCCGTAACGGATAACAGCGGGAACCGCCATACCGCCGAGGAAGCCGAGCTTGGTGTAACCGAGCTTCACGGCAGCAACGCCTGCCATATAGCCGCAGAGCTCTTCCTGATAAACAGCAGAGTAGAGGTTCGCGGGGAGCTCCTCAAGACCGGCAGAGGTCAGGTCATACTCAGATACATCCAGCGCGATGAAGGTGACGTCCTCATAGTTCGGCGCGGTCTGGGCGATCGCGGCGGCGAACGCATAGCCGGGCATCACGATAACGTTATACCCCTCGTCGATCGCAGAGTCGATCATCGCAACGCGATCCTCGTCCGAGTCGGAAGCGGGCTTGTAGTACTTAAAGTCAACGCCGTTGGTGTCGCAGTACTCCTTGCACGCCTCGTAGGTGGTCTGGTTGAAGGACTGGTCGGTGATGTCGCCGTAGTCGGTGATCATCGCCACCGAAAAGTCGGCAGCTGCCGGCTCTGCCGGCTCTTCCGCTGTGTCAGCGGTCGTGTCCTCGGTGGTCGTCGAGCCGCCGCAGGCAGCCAGCGCGCCGCACACAAACAGCACGGCAAGGATCAGCGCAAGAATTTTTTTCATTTTAGATTTCCTCCTTAAATTTAGGGGAGCTCTCCCCTATTATGCAAGCTGCTATGCAAAACCTGCTGTACAAAAACTTGCTATGTATATGATAACAAATCTGTCACCAAATTTCAACATATATTATTATTTTGTGGATTATCTACAAGATGTTGTGGCGAAAACCGACAAGATAACAAATCATTCAGAGTTTTCACCAAATAATCGTCCTCACTTTTTGCTATAATCACCGAAAAGTCGTCCTCGCAGAACTCGGACATCACCTGGCGGCAGACGCCGCAGGGAGAGAAGTAGTCGGTGACGATTCCGTCAAGTCCGCCGACGACTGCGATCTTGTCGAATGCTCGCTCGCCGTCATACACCGCCTTAAAGAACGCCGTGCGTTCGGCGCACACGGTGGGCGAAAACGCGGCGTTCTCGATATTGCAGCCCGCGTACACCTTGCCCGATCGGGTGAGCAGGGCGGCTCCTACCTGATGATGCGAGTAGGGCGTGTAGGCGCGCCGCATCGCATCGAACGCGACTGCTATCAGTTCTCTATCCGTCATAGATCTCACCCAAAAAGCTCTCTCCGGCGATATCGTTGTCGACACCCAGATAGTCGAGCACGGTTTTGCCGATGTTGCAAAACCCGGTCATGGTGCCGAGGTTGACGGGGTTGATATGCTTGCCGTACAGCAGAAGCGGGATATACTCGCGACTGTGGTCGGTGCTGCAGGTATAGCCGGGATCGCATCCGTGATCGGCGGTAATCATCAGGATATCGTCGTCGCGCAGCTTGGGCAAAAACCGGTCGAGCCAGCGGTCGAACTCTGACAGCGCAGCGGCATAGCCGTCGACGTTGTTGCGGTGACCGTACAGCATATCGAAGTCCACCAGGTTCACAAAGCACAATCCGTGAAAGCTGCGATCGGCAAGTGCGAGCGTCTGCTCCATACCGTCGGTGTTGCCGCTAGTGAAGGTATGATCGGTGATGCCGTGCCCTGCAAAGATATCATAGATCTTGCCGACCGCGATACTGTCAAGCCCGCTATCCTTCAGATAGTCGAGCATCGTCCTGCGCGGCGGCTCGAGCGAGAAGTCGTGACGGTTCGAGGTGCGCGTATAGCTGCCGCTCGACCCGATAAAGGGGCGCGCAATCACCCGGCCGACCCCATGCTCGCCCTGCAGGATCTCGCGTGCGATACGGCAGTAAGTATACAGCTGCTCCACCGGCACGACATCCTCGTGCGCGGCGATCTGGAACACGCTGTCGGCAGAGGTATAGAGGATCAGCTTGCCGGAGCGGACGTGCTCGTCGCCGTAGTCCATGATGACCCGGGTGCCGGAGTACGGCTTGTTGCACAGAATACCGCGTCCCACACGCGCAGAAAACGCGTCCAAAACCTCGCTCGGAAACCCGTCGGGATAGGTCGGCAGCGCACGCTCAGAGATCACACCGGCGATCTCCCAGTGACCGACGGTGGTGTCCTTGCCGCGAGAGAGCTCGGCGATCCGCGCCACCGCCCCCGCGGGACTGTCGTTATGCCCGAGATAATCGACACCGTCCATCGTGTTCAGCCCGAGGTGCAACAGGTTCTTCAGGTGGAACTCGGCGGAGCGGGAGATCGAACGCATCGTGTTCGCGCCGACATCGCCGAAATCTGCCGCGTCGGGCATGAAGCCCACGCCGCAGCTGTCGAGAACAATCAGAAATACACGCTTGTCCATCGTTACTCCCTCAACTCTCTGTCGGGGAGGCGATCGAGGATCGTCGCGGTCCTCAGCGCAAGCTCCATCATCTGAGTGAACGACTGTTCGCGCTCCTTGGCGTCAAGGCCTGTGAACGGCGGATAGGCAAGGTCGGAGATGGTGCATACCGCAAGCGCGCGCATATGCAGCCGCTGGGCGGTCATATAGAGGGCGGCTGCCTCCATCTCGACCGCAAGGCACCCCGCCTTCTCCCAGTCGGTCGAAGAGTGGGTATCGTCATAGAAGGTGTCGGAGGAGTAGAGGTTGCCGATCCTAAGCTCGATCCCCATCTGATCGCTGACCGACTTTGCCGCCGACAGCATATCAAAGTCGCATACCGGCGCGACCGTGCCGCACAGCCCGTACTGGGCGGCAAAGTGCGAGTTCGTACATGCGCCGATCCCCGCGACGATATCGCGCACCGCAACATCCTTGCTGATCGCGCCGGCTGAGCCGATACGCATGATGTTCTGGACACCGAAGTACTTGTACAGCTCATAGCTGTAGATGCCGATAGAGGGCATCCCCATGCCGCTGGCCATGACCGATACCTTGACGCCGTCATAGGTGCCGGTATAGCCGTTCACGCCCCTGACAGAATTGACGAGCACCGGATGCTCCAGAAAATGCTCGGCGATGAACTTCGCTCTGAGCGGATCACCGGGCATCAGCACGGTTCTGCCGAACCCGAGCGAATCATCCAATAGGTTAATATGCGGTGTTTTGACTGCCATGGTCTGATCCTCCTTTTACCAATGATACGATACGGCTGGTGCCCAGGCGGGACGCGCCGAGCGCAAGCATGGCCTCAGCGTCGTCGAGCGACTTGATCCCGCCGGCTGCCTTGATCTGCAGCCCGTTCGTCACATGCTCGGAGAACAGCCGGATATCCTCGCGCGTTGCGCCGCCGCTCGAAAAGCCGGTCGACGTCTTGATGAAGTCAGCGTCGGACGCCGAGACGATCTCGCACATCTTCACCTTCTCCTCATCATTCAGCAGACAGGTCTCGATGATGACCTTGAGCAGCCGGCCGCTGCAGGAGCACTTCACGGCGTTGATCTCAGCGAGCAACTCGTCGTATCTCTTATCCTTCAGCCAGCCGATGTTGATGACCATGTCGATCTCATCGGCACCGTTGTTGACAGCATCGGCGGCTTCACTGCACTTGACCGCTGTCGTACTGTAGCCGTTCGGGAACCCAATGACGGTACACAGCGTCAGCCGGTCGCCGACGTATGCCTTCGCCTCTTTCACATAGGACGGCGGGATGCACACCGACGCGCATCCATAGCGGATGCCGTCGTCGCATATCGCGCGTATCTGATCTATTGTCGCATCCTGTGAAAGCAGGGTGTGATCCACGTGTGTAAGTATTTCTCTGACTTCCATAGCTTCTCCTTATCCTACCACGCCGAGTATGAGTTTGCCGCTCTCAGGTGGCTCGTCGCCGAATGATATCGCGCCAAGATAGCGCTCTGTCGCGGGGGATATCGCCCGCTCATCGTTGGAATACAGGGTCGCGAGCACCTCGCCCGCTGAGACCCGATCCCCGGTCTTTTGCTCGACGATGATACCCGCCGCATAGTCGATCGGCTCGTCCTTGCGGCTGCGGCCGGCGCCTAGGAGCACCGCGGCGCTGCCGATGCGCTCGGTGTCCATCGCGGTGATATAGCCGTCAGCGGGGCTGATAACCGGTGTGATACAGGAGGGGGTCTCAAAGCGTGAGGTATCCTGCAAATAGCGGATATCGCCGCCTTGAGCGGCTATCCACTCTTTGAGCTTATCAAAGGCCGCGCCGCTGTCGATCGCGTCGATGACCAGAGAACGCGCTTCGGGATCGTTGATCCCCTTGACGAGCGTCACCATCTCGGTCGCGAGCGCGACAGACACCTCATACAGGTCGCCGCGCCGCTTGCCGGTCAGTACCTCGACCGCCTCAATGACCTCCAGCGTATTGCCGATTGCTCGTCCCAGCGGGCGGTTCATATCGGTGATGAGCGCAGAGACGTTCCGCCCGCACTGTTTGCCGATGTTCACCATCGTACGGGCGAGCTCGGTCGCTGTCTGAGGGGTCTTCATAAACGCGCCGCTTCCGACCTTCACATCGAGAACGATGTTGCGCGAGCCGGCAGCGAGCTTCTTGCTCATGATGCTCGAGGTGATCAGCGGGATCGAATCCACCGTGGCGGTGACGTCGCGCAGCGCATAGAGCTTCTTATCCGCGGGGGTAAGGTTGCCCGACTGGCCGATGACAGCGATGCCGATCTCCTCGACCTGATGCATAAACGCCTCCTGCGACATCGTGACACGATACCCGGGGATCGACTCGAGCTTATCGACGGTACCGCCGGTATGGCCGAGCCCGCGTCCGGACATCTTGGCGACCTTGCAGCCGAGGGACGCGACGATGGGACAGATGATGAGCGAGGTCTTGTCACCCACGCCGCCGGTCGAGTGCTTGTCGACCGAGAGCGCACCGAACCGTGACAGATCGACCGTATCGCCCGACTGCGCCATACACTCGGTCATCGCGACCGTCTCGGCGTCGGTCATCCCGCGGTAGTAGATCGCCATACACAGCGCCGCCGCCTGATAATCCGGTATTCTGTCCTGCACATATCCGTCGATGAAGAACCGAATCTCTTCAGCAGAGAGCTCACAACCGTCGCGTTTTTTGCGAATGATATCGTACATTCTCATGTATCATTCCTCCTCTTGATATGCTGTTGCGTCCTAACAATCGCTGCTCGGGACGGCCGCTCACTTCTTCATCCTGATCTTCCTGAGCAGGGTGTGGAGCCGGTCCTTCTCTTGCGTGCTGAGCCCGAAGAAATAAATGAGCGAAGAACTGATCAGCACATAAACTACCCCACCCACAAGGAGCGAGAGCAGCGTATGCGGGATCAGTGAAGCGACAAAGTACGCTGCCACTCCCGCTGCAAGCTGGAACGGCAGTATGCCCTTGTACGCCTCTTTGTAAAGATACAGCACCCGTATGCCGAACTGCTTGTAATAATAGAGGTTGATCACAAAGATATTCCCGATAAACAGGGTGATAGCCGTAGCGATCACCGCACCGATGATCCCCCATAGGTTGATGAACCATACCGTCAGGATGATGTTGGCGATCGTGGTGAGCAGAAGCACCACTGAAGAAAACAGCCGTTTGTTGGCACAGTCCAGCACGTTGAGGATCACCGCATCGGTCATGCTGACAAAGGTCGGCACGATGATGATCATCGCGTATAGCCATGCCTCCTCCTTCTCGGGGGTATAGAGCAGGGATATAAACTGTCGACCCACAGCGAAGAACCCGCACACCAAGCTCCCGCAGATAACCGTCGTCAGCCGACAGGGGTGGATCAGCGTGTCGGTGAACTCTTTGGGCGTCAGGTTCCGGGCCATGTTACGGGAGATCTCCGGCATGAACATGGGAACAGGGATGGTCGCGATATTCGAAAACATAGAGAACACAAACTGTGAGACCGAGTACAGCGCGACGCTCTCCATGCTCATCGTCACGCCGATGACAAATTTGTCGACGTTGCTGTTTGCCTGGTTGGTGAGCGTCTGCATCAACAGCGCAAGGCACAGCGGGATCGACGAGAGAAAGATCCTCTTATCAAAGCAGCGCGGCGACAGCTTCACATGATACTTCAGCCGGCTGTAGATCACCGTCACGATGAATACCGCGATGCTCAGCGACAGCTCAACGACCGCGATCAGGATCGCATAGTGATAAAAGCTGATAAGTACCAGCAGCATGACGGTTTTGAGGATCACACGGATCAGCGACAGCGCCTTGGCAAAGGTATATTCCTCATGCGCGAGCAGAAAACCGTTCGTGTTCTGGGTCAGGTAGCTGAGGATGATATAGCCGAACATGAAGAGGATGATCTTCCTCGCATAGGCGACCTGCGCGGCGGTCATGGTCTTGGCATAGATGTCACCGAGGTTGATATAGAAGATCAATCCGCCGAGCGCCATAACAGCGGACAGAACCAGCGAGATCAGCCAGATGGTAGAGTAGTTGCGGTTCAGCGCATCCTCCCTGTCCTCAGGTGAAGTGCTGTTCAGACAGACAGAAATGTTCCGCGTCATCACGGTGCCCGTCCCGAACTCCAGCAGCGCAAGATACCCGGCGAACGACGCCACGGTCTGGTACAGGCCGTACTCGGTATCGCCCAAGGTCAACAGCAGATAGAAGGAGAGCACCAGACCGCTGATCATATTCACGATAGTATATAGATATGACAGGACCAGCCCGAACCCTCTGTTCTTCCTCACAGGAACCCTTCCTTAACACTTGTTCTATATATCGAACGCATCCGATCATCGCCGAACATTGACACGCAGACAGCGCGTCAACATCGGACGATGTATATTAGCAGATAACGGCGTCAGCCGTCGGTCAGTAGCGGTGCTTTGCTGCACGGACCGTCATCATACAGCCCATTGGTGTCTCTGCCTGAGAGCAGATAATCGCACAGTGCGATCAGCCGCTCTGCCGCCGTGTCGGCGTTCCAGCAGTCGATCACGGTCCGATACGCACCGGCTGAGAGTGATCGGCGCTCGGGAGTATGCGTCATCAGATAGCCGATCTTGTCGGCAAGCGCCCCTGCATCACAGCACTCGACCGTCATCCCGTTCACCCCATCCTGTATCAGATAGGGAACCGAGCCGATCCGGTCAGACACGATCACGGCACAGGCGCTGTTCATCGCCTCGTTCAGAACCGCTCCCCATCCCTCGCGCTGATCGGAGGTGAAGAGGAATATCTCGCTGCGCTCCATATACGCTCTGACCCTGTCATACGGCAGCGCGCCGATCAGGCGAACACGATCAGCAAGCCCGTATTCGGCGATCAGATCGCGGATAGCAGGCAGCATCTCGCCGTCACCGATCATCGTCAGCGTAAAGTCATATCCGCGCTTCCTGAGTATATCGGCGGCATAGATCGCCGTCTCGGGATGCTTCCAGCGCAGGAACCTTCCCACCCATAACAGCGAGCAACGCTCCTTCGTGTTCATCAGCGCGTCGATGTCGGCATATCGCCGCGTCTCGGGAAAATACCCCCAGCGATACGCCTTGCCGCCAAAGAGCCCGAATCGGGCAAAATCACCCGCCGTATAGGCGCCGGCGCACAGCAGATAGAGCGGTGCGCCGACAGGATTGTTCCGTCTCCACCGGATCAGGCGGATCGGGTATTTCCATGATTCGTGCGGTTTTCTCAGCGGCCGCTCCGAGTAGCGAAAGGTCAGCTTCTTCTGAGAAAGGCGGCCGCGGATATATGATTCGGGCGCAGAGCCGATGATGGCAACATCGGCTTCGTCGACCTTGCGCATTGCATAGGCCCTGTCCTCGTCCGATAACACTTTGAGGATATAGCTCGCCTCGGGCTCACGATACCCAAGCTCCAGCCGCTCCTGAGGGATGGGAGAGGTAGAGATGAACAGGTACTCGTCCGCAGAGTGCGACAGCGCGTCGGACAGCGGCTGTTGATGATGGTTGAAGAAATTCGAGATCATCACGATCTTCATGGTATATCTCTCCGTTTCAGCGTTCGATCGCATCATATACCGCACTAAGGTCGTGCCCCTCGACAGCGGCCCAGGTGTTATGGGCGCGTTCTGACAGCCGACAGCGCTCCTCACGATTCTCAAACAGCCGGATGATATAGCTCTCGCATATCTCGGGCTCGGTATAGCGGTACAGCAGTCCGTTGTCCGCATGAAACACAAATTCCGATACAGAACCGCAGACGGATGATATACACGGCATACCGACCGCCATCGCCTCTCTGAGCGACAGCGCGTGCACCTCTGTGCACGACGGGTTGACGAACAGCGCGCATCTGCACATATATGCCGCCATCTGCTGTGCATCGAGCTTGCCGGTGAAAACGACGGTATCCTCGAGATGCTTCTCGCTGATGATCCTGTATAGCAGCTTCTCGTATTCGTTCGACGGGTTGCCGCTTTTCTCCCGCAGCGACCGGCTGAAGGTACCGGGAACATACAGCCGTATATCCGGATATCTCTCTGTCAGCCGCGAGACAATCGAGAGCAGTAGATGGAGCCCCTTCATCGGGCTCGACCCCGCTATGGTGAAGATAGAGTGGGGTTCGCACATATCGTCAGCCCATCTGTTCCGGAAGTACACCTGTTGCGGCAGCAACGGATATCGGATCGTGTGCAGCGTCGGGTTCACGCGGGTGCAGTAGCCCTCGGAAAAGTCGTTATCCAGGATAACGCCGGATACCTGCTTGAGGATCTGCTCCTCGAGCGATGCCTGCTTGTGATACATCCGGCTCTTGACGGTATCGGCGAGCTTGTATCGCAGCGAGAGCTTCTCTTCGCCGGAGAGAGCGAACCGCTTGTATCGGACATACAGCCCGATAATCCCCTGCAGGAACAAGAGCTTCTGCGCGCCGGTATCACAGGCGGCCGCCGCAACGCTGAGAACGGACTCTGTCCCCCAGATCTGGATGATATCGGGGCAAACCTCGCCGATGACCTGTCTTACGCTGCGGTGCATCCACTCGGGCGGTTCGATCCCAAAGGTGACCTTTGGTCTGCCGATGTAGTACATCGAGGCATTCTCGTATTCTTTTCTCAAAACGGTGCCATGATCGACAGAACCGATCATCGTCAGGAACACAAGCTCATGGGTGCTGTGTGTGAGCTTGTCGTATTCGGCACCTATCCAGCCGCCGCTCGAGCCCTGATAGTCTATGCCCAGCGCTCGCGCCATCGGCCCTACCGGAGAGGTGCATACCCATAGCACTTTCATCTGTGTTCATCCTCCAGGGGGCTGTAATACCGATAGCCCCGCTGTATCATCGTCTTCTTGAGTTGATTAACCCCGCTTTTGGGCAGTATATGCTTGAGGTGCGTTCTGAACCCGAGCATCAGCTCATCGCGCAGCTTCATGACCTCGCGATCAGAGCGGTAGATCGGGTGGCGCTTGAAGTAGCGGTCGGCCCGTCGCAGGAGCTTTCCTTTTCGGATCACGTCGAGATACGGAAACTCGTTGTGGTTCGAGATCGCGCACACAGCGTTGAGTTCTCTTGCCATTGGCGTCAGGGCGACCTCATACTCCCACGCGTTCAGGCGGCTTCTCACAGTCTGTCGCATGAAATCCGTTCGCCAGATGCCGGGCGTCAGGGTGATCTTGTAGTTGCCCGTGCTGATATCACGGATGTAGTACCCCGGGTACCCGTCACAGGCGCGGGCGCCGTCACGCCTGAGATACCGGCGGGAGGCGGGATATAATCGGAGAAAATCCACCTTGTTGTCCGCCATGAAGGCGATCGCGCGCCGGATATCGGCAGTGTGGATCGGTTCTGTCAGGAAGTAATCGTCCAAGGTAAAGAGGATATACTCCGAATGTATCTGTTCGAGCGCTGTGCGCAGCCGCTCGGTTATCTCTGTCCCCTCGCCCGCACAGACGATGTTGACGCCGTCATAGCGCTTCTCGGTCGGACAGTCGGTGACCAGGTGGATACGGTCGGGTCGATCCGGCCATGACGTATCCAGCAGGCAGAAGTAGGCGTCCCACAGATCCGAGAACCGTTCACACGAGCTGATGATCACCTCAAAGCTCTCATGCTGTTCCATATCTGTCCACCGCCTTCTCTACGACCTGTCTGAACACCGCCCGGCTGTGAGCGGGCAGGTGATTCTCTTCATATACCTCTTCGGCACGGGTATAACACTTCTGCTGGAACTCGACAGAGAACAGCAGGTGCCTCAGCGACGCTTCGAGCTCCTTTGGATCGCAACATACCTCGGCGCAACCCGTATCGGCCATATACTCGATCACGCCGCATTCGGGCGAGCCGAACACAAATATCGCCGCCCCGCTCCGGATCGAATCAGATGCTTTGGTCGAGAGCGAGTAGCGGGTCGCGTTGATGTGCTTTTGCTTGAAGCCCTCAACGATCACGAGCACGTCCGATTCGACAGATCGCCGCTTGACCTCCTCATAGGGGATCGCCCCGAGAAAGTCGACATGCGGGTTCTTGGTCAATACGCTGACGATATCCCCGTCGTTCTGGGCGGAGCACACCGTCAGCCGATAAGCGGGGTTGATCGTGCCGAGCGCCGATGCGATCATGGAAAGCGACTCGTTCCTGCCCTGACGGATATTGCCGAAGTAGCAGATAGACGGATCGAGCGTATCGACCGGTCGAAAGGCGCGATGCTCGAGCTCGGAGGACAGGTAAACCGTTTCGCCGTCGAGCATAAACTCGCTGTTATACTTATCTCTGATCTTGTCGCTGATATAGATCGCGCTGCCGCCATGGGAGAACACCGATCGGATCAGCTTCTTGTATTTGCTGCGATAGATAATGTAGAAGGGGTTGAGAGAGAAGCGGTCGTTGAAGTAGTAATCGTCGCCGATAGAGGATACGATCGGGATGTCAAACCTACGAGCGACATACAGCGCGATCTCAGGAATAAAGAAATCGTCCGAAAAGCTCAGAAATACACATTCGGGCTTAAAGGCATCGAGCCATGCGTTCAGTTGTTCGGTGCACCATCTTCTCTTCGCCCACAGTCCCTTTCTGAGAAGGCAGGTAAAGGCGTTTTTGCGCGATCCGATCCGATACAGCTTGCGAAACACGCGGCTAGTGTCCACGTGATCGGAGGGATCGCCGCTGCTGTCCGACAGCTCGTCATAGCTCCACTGTCTGCCGACAACGGTGCTCTTCCCCATCGCCTTTCTCAGCAGCATCGCGTCCGTGATCTGATACAGCGATGCACAATGCCCCTTCTGCGGCGCCATCGGATGGGAGAAGATCTGGCATAGGCAGTCGCGGTTCATGTCGCCGAAATAGGCGTCAAACGCCCTGGAGGTCATTTTTTTATTGTAAGGAACGGTACCTACGATCAGAATTCTTCTATCCATATGTCCTCACAACCGGTTTATTTCAAGCAAGACTACCCATAAAGAGAATAATCTTGCTTGAAACAAACGATGTCCCGGGGATGGAGCATGCGCTCCATCCCCAGGCACTATTAGCGTTTACATATCAGTTAAATGTGTTAGTCGACCTGCATCACGCCGTTCGCATCGAAGGTGTAAGTATCGGGATCCATGAGGCCGTTGGTTCTCGAGATGAAGTAGGTGCAATCCTTGACCAGTGCGCCGCCGGTTCTCGAGTAATAATAGTTACCCTCATACTCGAACAGCCCGATATCCTGCTTCACACCGTCAACATAGTAGTACAGCGTGCCGTTCTCATCCACGATGCCGTTCTCCGCTTCGGGATCGGGCTCGGGCTCGGTACCGCCGACCTGCATCACACCGTTCTCATATCGAAGGTGTAGGTGCCGGCAGGCAGCAGACCGTTGGTTCTCGAGATGAAGTAGGTGCAATCCTTGACCAGTGCGCCGCCGGTTCTCGAATAATAATAGTTACCCTCATATTCGAACAACCCGATATCCTGCTTCACACCGTCGACATAGTAGTACAGCGTCCCGTTCTCGTTCACGATGCCATTCTCCGCTTCGGGATCGGGTTCGGTACCGCCGACCTGCATCACACCGTTCTCATCGAAGGTGTAGGTGCCGGCAGGCAGCAGACCGTTGGTTCTCGAGATGAAGTAGGTGCAATCCTTGACCAGTGCGCCGCCGGTTCTCGAATAATAATA
>CAJODM010000006.1:0-31737 GCA_905233755.1 uncultured Ruminococcus sp. | reverse complement strand
CGTTGGTTCTCGAGATGAAGTAGGTGCAATCCTTGACCAGTGCGCCGCCGGTTCTCGAATAATAATACTCACCCTCATACTGGAAGAGACCGATATCCTGCTTCACACCGTCGACATAGTAGTACAGCGTGCCGTTCTCGTTGACGATGCCGTTCTCCGCCTCGGGATCGGGCTCGGTACCGCCGACCTGCATCACACCGTTCTCATCGAAGGTGTAGGTGCCGGGATCCATGAGGCCGTTCGTAAGCGAGATGAAGTACTCGGTGTTCTTGACAGCAGTCCTGTTGCTCTTGAAGTAATAATACTCGCCGTCGATCAATCTCAGACCGCCGCCGACCGAGAATCCGTCCTCAACATAATAAGTTACGTCGCCGATATCATACAGACCGGTATAGTCGGACATCCATGCGCCGTGATCATCAAAGACAAAGTCTCTCTCGCCGGTCTCGTTATCAAAGTGAGGTGTCGTCTTGATACCGGTGTAGGCATAGCCGTTGCCGTTGAACAGATAGATATTGCCGTCGATGGTATCCCAACCGGCGATATGACCGCGGCCAGCCCACATATACAGCCACTGGCCGGGATGCGGCTCGAGCCATACGCCCTCTGTCAGGATGTAGTTAACGAACGTATAGGTAAGGCCGTCGATCCTCCGGGTGCCGTCTACCGCCTTGTAATCGGTCGGGCTGAAGTAGTAGTAGTCGTCACCTACGCTCATCCATCCGGTCACAAGCGCACCCAGCACAGCATAGTAGTAGTCGCCGTCCATCTCGAAGAGCCCGGTGTGCTTATTGAACGGACTGGAGGAGCCGTCCTCGCCGAAGTCATAGTAGAAGCCGTCGACCAGCTGGATACCGGTGAGATACTTGCCGTCGACAAAGTAATACTCGCTGGCATACCAGCCGTCGTTCGGAACACCGTCGACACAGGAGCCGAACTCGTCGGAGCCGTTCTTGCGAACGCCCTGATCGTACATACGATAGACGTCAGCCGACTCGTCGTACAGCATGCCGTTGTACGGGCCCTCGAGCAGACCGTCGTCATCAAACTTGTACGCCTTGCCGTCGATATCCTTGATACCGGTGACCTTCTGACCGCTGACATAGTAATACTTGTCGCCGACCCAGCCGTTCTGCGGCTTGCCGGAGGCATACTTGGTGCCGTCGACCGTGCCGCTGACACGAGCGCCCAGAGTGCCGTCGGACGTGACGTTGTAGAGGGTGCCGTCGATGAAGACGTACTTGCCGTCGATGACCTGATAGTCGGTCGATACACCGTTCAGATAGAAGATGTCGTTGAAGATACCGCTGAACAGCTCGCCCTTCTGGCCACCGGCGGTAATAAGGTACAGATAATCGCCGTCTTTAATGATCCTGTCTTCGAAGATCTGATACTCGGTAGCAATGCCGTCATCAAAGTAGGTATCACCGATCATACCGGTGACCGGATCGCCGATAGATCCGTCATCGTTGACGTAGCAGACCTTGCCGTCCTTGACGACATACATGTCGGCATAGATCGCGTTGCCCGAGTCAATACCGTCGATATAAAATTTGTTATCGAAAATGCCGTTGTAGGGCAGCGCCTTGCCGTAGGCGTCTACGACAATGTACGCCTTACCTTCGTAGATAAAGGTTTCGCCCTGGGTCATAAAGACGCCGTCTACATAGTAGACCTGATCGCCGAAGCCGTTGAAGAACGTTCTGTTGATGGGATCGCCGTTCTCGTCACAGACCTTGCCGTCGGTCAGGGTGTAGCCCTCGAACAGCTCGCCGAAGATCGCGTAGCCGTGCTTATCGTTCGTTGTATCGTCGACAACGCCGGTATAGCGCGCCTCGATATAGTAGGGATCCATCCCTAAGTTATAAGAGGCATAGTCCGGGCTGAAGAAGTTGCTGGTCAGTCGGTACTGAGAGACAACATAACCAGTCGTACTCTTGATATTGTAGTAGTAGCCGTCCGAATAGCGCGCAGGAACAATGCCGGAAGACACGCCGGTAGCTTTTACGCCATCGATCAGCAGATAGGTATAGTAAGAGTTGTTATAGAAGGTCGTTCCGAACTCCGGGATGCCGTACATGTACACAATACCGCCCGACAAGGTTTTGCTTTGCACAAAGCCCTTGCACTCGCCGATATTATCCACATAGGAGGTCTTTGTACCGAATGAGCAGTACCTGTTCTCGCTCGTATCATCGGTAAGACTGACGACACTACTGCCGACCTTGACCTTACCGTCAGTACCGAAGCAGTACTTGCCGATCAACGTCTCGGGATCGTTGATGTCGACAACGGCGGGTGTACCGTCCGCGTTTCTCCAGCCGGTGACCAGATTGCCGTCCGCGTCATAGGCAGCGCCGCTCACGCAGGTCCAACCCTCTATCTGTACACCGCGGATATAGTAATTATCGGTAGTCGCGGTGGTGTTCTGGGCATAGTTCAGAGGACCGGTCCACAGTCCGCCGTTAAGCGTACTCTGCAGCGTGCTTGTCTTGGAATAATAGACGCAGTAGGTAAGGCCTTCGTACACATAGAAGCCCACCGCCGTACCGGAGTAAGCGGTCTGACCGGCTGCGTTGACGATCCAGTACTTGCTGCCGTCAAACACCATATGGTCGCCTTCGCCGGTGGACAGAACGCCGTCCTCGTAGATATCACAGGTATAATCGGCGACGTTGACAGCACCGGTGAACAGCCCGGTGAAGTAATAGGGGGATGATGAGCTGAACTTTATCCTCTTGGTGCCGGAGCCGTCATACATGGGAAGCTCGACGGTCGTCTTTACCTTTGCACCGTCTTTAAGATAGAAGATGTTATTCTCTTCGCCCTGGGTGATAACCCAGCCGCTCTCAACCACGCCGTCGCTGAAGGTACCGACGGTGCCTGCCGCCTCGATGGTGGGCAGCTCATCGGCCTGCTTGCCGCAGTCGATGCAGATATACTGCTGCTGGTCGATATCCCACTGATAGTGGTGAACACCTGGTACGGGCTCATCGTAATACACGAGATCATCACATACCGAACAGTAAGCGGTGCCGTTCGTGCCGGGATGGGTGCAGGTAGCGTCGGTTGGCTCGTCGATCCACTCGAGCGTATGCTGATGCCACGAGGTCTTGCCGTCATCAAAGTAGCCCTCTTCAAGGAGCTTTGCATAGTTGCCGTCGATCTCGGAGTCGATCCGGATGTTGGCAAAGGAGAAGGTCGTCTGAGAGCCGTCGATCAGGGCCGCGACAGTCTTGACCGGCTTGATCTCGATCGAAGTCGGCCAGAAGCACTTGGAGCTGAAGAGCTCCTCAGAAGTATAAGTAGTGCCGGGATACTCCCATACCTTGACGGGGATGCGCGCCAAGACATTGGATTGAGGAGTGCCTTCACCCTTCTCAACATGAAGGGCCAATGTGTTGGTCTCGTCATCGACAGTCGCCGTATGGGTGAATCCCTCGGCGGTCTCGATGCGCTTATCCTGCCAATGGCTGAAGCAGTCGAGATCGAGCACAACGTCAGCGGACTCGACCGTGCTGATATCCTCGGCAACGAGGTCGAACCAGTGAACAGAGCCGATGTTGACCTTCTCGCTCATGTCGGTCTCGGAAACAAGCCGGAGCGCGCTGTTATCGCCGGCAGTGATGTTAAACTGTCTGACGATAATCGCTTCGCACCCCTCGTTATCCTTAATCTCAAAGCGGGCGGTATGGATGCCCTTCGACAGGGCGATATCTTCGATCGTGATCGTGTTGTTCACTGCACTTGCATCAACCTGTACACCGTCAATATACGCCTTAGCAGAGCTATAATCCAGGCCGGAAACGGTATAGGGGTTGGTCTGTCTGTCATCGTCAACATCAGCGGTGATGGAAACGGTGGACGCGTTGATATCGGGGATATCCTGATATCCGAGATCGACAGAAGACCCGCCGGAGGTGGTATATGCCGTCACGCCGCTGAAGATCGGATCCTGCATATCGTAGCCGCCGTAGGTGCGGTCAAAACCGATATCGTCGATATAGAGCGTGAACTTCTTGTTGACGTTGGTAGCATCGGCAAAGTAGTAGTCGTCTTCGGTACCGTCGCGGTCGCTGACGTAGATCTCTAAGAAAGCATAGGAGAAGCTCTGCTGACCGCTGATGTCGCCCTCGAAGTAATGCCATGCGCCCTCATCATACTTCTCATGATGGAGGTTACCGGTATCGATCAGGTTGACAAGATTGGCAGAGCCGTTGAAGATACGGATGAACGCAGCGTCGATACGCTCGGGGATATACATCCAAAGTCCGAACTTCTTGCCATAGCTGGTGCTGAGTGCAGTCAAGCGCTGTCTGACCGCCATATAGCCGGTTCCGTATCCGTTGGCGGCAACACCGGTGAAGTCGATGTTGATTGCCAGCGAGCGGTTGCCGCCGTGAACCTTGCCGGTCTCGGCAGTAACATACTCGGAGGTGACCAGATCCGTATCGACAGTTTGGTTATACGCTTCAACAGGGTCGGAATAGCGTCCGCCGGTCTCGAATCCCTGGGACAGCACATAGGTATCGGTGAACTTGACCGCGTTGGTCGCCGATATATCGGTGCCCTTGATCGTCGCGGTCAGGGTACCGGTCTGATAACGCGCCTGGTTATCCTCAGTATCGGCGGGAGCAACATAGAGGAATCCGTCAAAGCTGCCGACGGTCTCGCCCTCGTGCCCTGCAGTAGTGTTGGTGACGGTCAGCTCAAAGTCCTCGGGCTTGAACTTGACGTCGCCGCCGTTATAAGTAGCGGTGAAAGAGATCGGGGTCTTGGAACCGAGCCGCTCATAGAATGCTTCATACTCGTTGAACGTCAGACTGTCGGGATAGACAACGTGAATCACCTGTTCGCTGACGTTGTTGCCGTTAAAGACCGCAGTGATGGTGACATCGCCGACCTCATCGGGAGCGGTGAAAACGCCGTTCTCGAAGGTGCCGCCGGTGACCTCATAGGTCAACCCGGAGGGTCTCATAATAACAGAATTGTCCTCGTCATACGCCACCGTGCTGATATTGATCGAGGTGCCGGGGGTGATATACTCTGCCTCGGGAGTATAGTTAACATAAGCGACCTCGTCCTTGACCTTCGCGGTGGTCGCGATGATCATACCGTTGGAGATCGAACGGGGAGATCCGTCGGACGGACGGTTGATGACCTGAGCGGTCTCCTCGCCGGGCATACGCGCCATGAAGGTGGTGGAACCGCCGCCGTCACAGTTGAACGCGCGAACACAGCCCGCCTCGATCATGATCTGAGCCAGCTCGTGCATCGAGCCGCCGCAGGAGAAGGGCTCCTGACGACCGTCCAGAACTGCCTGGACGACCTTGCCGTCAGCGGTAACGCCGAACATGGTACGGCTGTGGCGGTCGGTGTTGTAGGTACCGGAAGCGGAAGCGGTCACATCTTCGCCGTCCCATACGAGCTTGGCAGAGGTGCCAAACGAGTCGATCGCCTCTTTGATGCCGGGGTCAGCCATGTAGGCGTTCCATTCATCAACAGAGTCGCTGATGACCGCACGGCCGTCGTTCAGGATCGCAAAGAACATCGAGCTGCTCGCGTTCTGCGTCCATGTCTTCTTGACCTTGCCGTTCATGACAAGACAGCCGCCGGGCTCGCCGGTGGTCATGTTGTAGCCGTCGCCGTTGGTTGCGGATACGACCGCATAGTTCTCGCTGATGAACTCGGAATTCTCCGGATCAGAGAACTTGGCGTTCGCCGCACTGACCTGCTCGGACAGCTTGGACATGCCGTAGGTGTCGCACTGCATGTCCTTGTATGAGACCTGGCATACTACGTCGTCGCGATTGACATCAGCGGTGGTAACATAGTACACCATCTGCTTGTTGTCGCTTGAATAAGCGTAGTTGGTGTAGAACTCTACACCGGGAGCAAGGGTCTCTTCCGTGTGTTTGAACACGGTATGTGTCGTGGACTGATAGTCAGCACGATAATCGGTATTTACAGCCGATGCCGCTATGCTGAAGACGGACATCGCCATGATCATCGCCAGAACCAGCGCCAAAACACGTTTGACGGTTTTTTGCATTGTCATCTCTCCTTTAGTGAATAATTATTGCATACTAATTTCAATAAAAATCAGTAAAATTGCCAATAACTATTGAAGATTAGTATTATTACCTTCATCCATCCGACCAAAGCGTCCGGCGGCCGGGTAGTCATAGGACAGGATCGTGATCCGATCTGTGTCCGCTACCCTTCGAGCAGGATCGCGCGGATGCTGTCGAGCTCGGTCTGCTTGACGCCGCACGACAGCAGGAACTGCTCGGCTCGCTGCTGGGATGAACCCCCCTCGTACAGCAGGCGCAGCCCTTCGTCGACCACGCCGATCATGCCGTAATCATAGTTATAGGGGATCAGCGCGCTGAGCTTGTAGTCATAGCTCCGATACTCCTCTGTCACGCCGAGGAGCGCCTCGAGCAGATAGCAGACGGTGCCGGTTCGGTCACGTCCATAGGTACAGTGCATATATACAGGATAGCTCGACGGGTCGGCAAGATCAGCGAAGATCTTGCGAACCGTCGCCTTGTCGTCAAAGATCGCACCGTACGACGTCGCGCTGTAGTACCGATGGGCCACCCCGTCACCGAGGATATCCTTCTTGAATGTCAGATCGGCAGGGTTACGCAGATCCATATCCGTTTTGACGCCGGTCAGGGACAGGAACTCGCCGATCCCCTCGCTGCTGACGTCGTATCTGCTGTCTCCGGCTCCGTCGAGCTCGCTTCCGCGATACAGCATCCCGTACTTCACGGTGCTGCCGTCATAGGTGATCAGCCCGCCGATATCGCGGATATTCTCGGCGCCGTCTATCTTCAAAAGCCGGGTAGACTGAGCGGTAGTGAACTCTCCCGTCTCGCAAAGCTCGGAGCCATCCTGCAGCATGCAGGTAACAGCATAATAGTAGTGGGTACCCGGCTCGAGGTTATAGATATCACAGGATCGCTCATACTGCCCCAGCCGATACTCGGTCTTATCGCTAAAGTCGGCGTTCTTAGAGACGGCAACGATCGGCGATCCGACAGCATCGACGCCGTCGCTCAGACCGAAGCCGATGGTGACGGGAGCGCCCTGATCCAGCCGGTGTTGATCCCTCTCATACGGCTGAAGGTCGAGATTGACGTCCGAGTTGACGTTGCTGCCCTTTCGGCATACCGCTACAGCATCGCTCACCAGCGATACCGGATCGTCGGGCGGCTGTAGGATGATGCCGCCGGATATCCCGGTTCCATCCGCAGCGGATGCAGTATCGCCCGATGCGCTCGGGGTCCGGCTACCGGACAAGATCACGACAACCACGATCACGATACAGAGAACGATCGCTGCGATCGACGCTACAACATTCGGCTTCTTGAGATAATGCTTCAGCTTACTCCATTTGCTTCTATGATGTCTTCGGTGTCCTCCGGAATGATGGGACGAACTCGCCATAATACCCCCCTGACTGTCGTTCTCCGACTAGATGCTGTCAGAAGATTACATCTCCACAAATCCGTCGAGCCGATACAGACGCTGCACGAGATAGTCGATGTCATCATACATCGCGTTGACAGCGCTGATCTCACCCTCGGTCCAATCCTCGCCAAAGGTGACGTCCTTGACAACGACGGCAACCGGCACACCGTCAAGCGTGCCGAGCGGATCGGTATCCGAGTCGCCGAACACAACGTCAAAATACTCGACGGGATCGTGCTCGTCGACGGTGGCAAAGCACCTGACCGTATAGAGGGCGTCCTCGACGATCTCGTAGGAAAAGCGATCCTCCCACATCAAGGGATAATGCAGATCACAGTAGGGTGTCGAGATCACGATATCCTCGTGGTCATCCGCAGCATCCGCGGTGCTGCTGTCAACATCGGGGGCATCCTTGGCACAGGCGGCAAGCACCGCTGCCGCTGCTATCAAGAATAGGAAAAGCGCGAGTAGTCTACGTTTCATAAAATTCACCTGATACTTTCTGTAAACGATGTGATCACCTGCCGGTCCTGCCACTCAAGGTAGCGTTCATAGCCGTGGTGCAGGTCCATCATGAGGAAATGACGCTTTCTGTCGCGGTCACCGACGTCGGTCGGCGTCATATAGTCGCCGTACTGGATCGAGAGCACCCGATCATACTCACGTGAGACCGGAAACACCCCGTCCTCAAACGGCACCTCTATAGTAGATAGCGATGAGCGCGAATAGATACCCCGCTCGAGCACGGACGTGCCGCCGAAGAACGAATGGATCCGAGATGACCCGGTATCCCCGCGCCGCTCGACAAATCGACGCAGCCCCCTGATCGGGAGAACCGAGCACCCGATCATCAGCAGCTTCTTTGGAACGCTGTCGGTGGCATAGCCCCGCTGATACAGGCACTTGGCGATGACGAGCTTGGACGCGATAAACTGCAGCTTGGCTGTGATAGGATGATCCGACAGGTTATCGAGCGGAAATATATCGACATACACCCCCTGGTGCATCGCTTTGTCACGGGGGATATATCGCTCCATGAAGGTGGTATGATGCAGCCGCACCTTAGAGCTGAACATCGGGTAATGCTCGGAGAACTCTTTCTGGATATAGTATCGGTCGGAGCATAGCCCCTCTTCTGCCGCTGTCAGGAAGCGATCATAGTCGTCCCGTGACATCGCGATGTCCAGATCGTCATCCCACGGGATGAACCCGCCGTCTCTGACCGCTCCGAGCGCCGATCCGGCGAACAGCTGGTAGGATATACCGTTCTTTCGACAGACAGCGTCGATATCCTTCAGCATCTGCAGCAGCACGGTCTGAAGCTCTTTCACCTTGGATTCCATCGACATCTCCTTATGCCAAAACCTGCCAGAAGAACTGATAATGAGAGATCGCCAGCTGATTGACAGCCAGCGTATCCTTATAGAACAGGATAACGAGAAACAGGATAAGGATTACCTTGATCACCAGACGCTGGTCCCGCCGGTATTTTTGGATCATATTGGGGAGCAGCGGGATCAGCAGCATATTGATATACATCGCAGCCCTGAGCATCTTTCCTCCCGACAGGAGGATCAGCGCGGCGACCGCGATCACCGACAGCCGCACCTCGAGCGTATCCTGCAGCTCTACCGTATCGGCAGCGGTGTTCAGCCCGTGATTCCGCAACAAACCGAAGTGATAATAGGTATCATAGGTGAATACCGAGAACACCATGATCCCAACCTGGAACAGAAAGCTCCCGCCTAAAGCGATAGATGAATTGACATCGACCTCTTTGATGAGGTTGTTGACAAATATCCATACCGTCTGTCTGATAACGAACGCGATCACCACACACAGAATGATCTCGGGCAGGCGTATGGCAGCAAAACGGGTGGATATCCATACGATGATAGGGATAATGAAGAAAAATATCGCTGATGAATGGATCAAAACAGCCGTCCCTATCAAGAGCAGACCGATCACCTTTGCAAAGCGGGAATCTCTGATAAAAAACAAGTAGGCGAATATACAGACAGCCATCGCCAGCGCCTGTCTCAGCCCCGAGGCAGAGAGGACAAAGAACTGATAGCAGATAAAGGACAGCACCGACAGCATCGCATCCGACGAGAATCTGCTGATCAGCAGATACCACGCCGTGCACTCTACGCCGTACAGAAAGATCGTAAACCCCTGAAAGCTGATCCCGCTCTTGGAAAACACCTTCTCCAGGAAGACATAGCCCTTCTCAAAATACACATAGTCAAAATTCGACCATGATACCTCTTTAGCCAGATAGTACTGGTCATAATAGCCGGAGATATCGACCCCGACCGTCGGCGCCTTCAGCCCGAGCACAAGGAAAATGCCCAGCATCCCGAACAGCGCTACGAACTGCTGCAGCTTTCTGTCGTCTTTTATGAAGAATCGCAGCACGAACGGAAGGATCAGAACGTATCCGATCAGTATAAAGTAGATAACCATTTCTTCTCCTTCGGTTCAGTGACTTTGGCCGGCACGCCCTGTGCTCGGGTGCGGTCACGGGCGTGCTCAGCTCTTTCTCAACAATTTATAGACAGCTTTTCGAATAGCGTTCGGCATCACACACACCATCGCGTGCGGTACCGCACAGGTCACAAACACAAAGGTTGAGATCCATCCGGTTTTTCTCAGATGATTATGGAACCGAAGGAGCTCCCCGGCGTATTCTTTACCGCCGCGCCGCATATAGAGCGCATCGGATACGCGCATCCTCAGCAGCACATCGGAGAGGTTTCGACCGATCGCGCCGCTGTCAAGCATCCGCACCCAAAGATCATAGTCCTCGAACCGATGATACTCCTCCCGATATCCCCCCGCAGCGATCACCGCGGATTTTCGGTACATAACAACGGGATGGTTGAACGGACAGCGCCGCTTGCTGAACAAGACGATCTCGTCATGCTCCCCTGGCAACCATCGTTTCTTGGTCGTTTCATCGGTGATATCATAGAACTCTTCGATCGTTGAACTGACAATCGCTAACCGATCGTCCTGCTCAAACGCTCTGAGCTCTTTTTCGCATCGATCGGGAACGCTGATATCATCGCTGTCCATCCGCGCTACCAGATCGTTAGTACAATGCTCCATGCCGATATTCAGCGCAACGCCGAGCCCCCGATTCTCGGCGAGCCGAACAACAGTAAGGTCGTTTTGATACTCCTGTATGACTGAATCGAGCTCCGGCGTGAGAGGGCCGTCACACACAAGGATGAACTCATCCGCAGGGACGGTCTGCTGCAGCATGCTGTCCAGTGCCTGTCTGAAATAACGCGGATCATCCATCCGATATACCGACATCAGTACAGAATATCTCAACTGCAGCGCTCCTTTAGCTATTTTGGGGACTATATCCCTTTATCGGTGAAAACGGTCGAAACCGTTCTGATGATGCATTTCGCATCAAAGAGAAAGCTGAGCTCCTTCACATACTCGCCGTCGAGCCGCGATTTCTCTTTATAATCAATAGCATCCCTTCCGTTGACCTGAGCCCACCCGGTCAATCCCGGTCTGACGGCGTTCGCGCCGTACTTCTCTCTCTCCTCGATGAGATCCGTCTCCCGACAGATGACCGGTCGCGGACCGACAAAGCTCATATCCCCCTTGATGATATTCAATAGCTGGGGGAGCTCGTCCAACGATGACTGGCGCAAAAAGTGCTGCCACTGATCCACAGATATGATCCCGACGGTTTCAGCCGTAGATAGATCCGTCTTAGTGTTCTGTGGCATCGTGCGAAATTTGTAGAGGACGAACGGCTTTCTATATCGGCCGCTTCTCTTCTGTGCGAAAATGACAGGTTCCTTTGTATCGATCCATGTGATCAGTCCGATGATCACCATCGGCAACAGCAGTACAACCAGCAGAATCACAGCAAAGACACAGTCAAGAAGGCGTTTGATATACTTACGGTACATTTCCTATCTAACTCTTCTTGCGATAATAATATCCGTATCGGTAATAAGACCCCTTATACCGATAATACTTCTTGTCGTTGTTCTTCCCGTTATAAACGAAGCCGAGGACCTTTGCATCCGCGAACCGCATCTGACGGATCGTTTCCGCAACCATCTGATACTCGGATCGGTTATGGCGGATGACCAGCAGATAGCCGTCGACCACATCGGACATCATCACCGCATCCGAGACGATGTTGATAGGCGGAAAGTCGAATACGATATATTCATACTCTTTCTTGAGCGAATCAACAAGCTGCCGCATCTGCAAGGAGGCAATCAGGGTCGTCGAATCGGGAGGGATGTTCCCCGATGGAATGATATCGATCCCTTTGTCATCCACATGGACGATCGGGATATCCTTACAATCGCCCGAGAGATAGTTGGACAACCCCGGCGTCGACTGGCATCCCAGCTTGGATGCGATAGTCGGCAGGCGCATATCACAGTCGACAAGGATGATCTTCTTGTTGATCTGGGCAAGCGAGATCGCAAGGTTGAGCGCGATGGTGCTCTTCCCGTCGCCGCGGGTAGCAGAGACGATCCCGATCGATTTGCAGTCCGATCCCGGAAGCGAGAAGCTGACGTTCGTCCTGAGCGTCTTGTATGCCTCCTGTACAGAGAACGGAGAGTTGTCGGAGAGCAGCATCTTCTGTGTATCAAAAGCCATGCTGCCGGATTTGCTGCTCGTCATGCCTTGTCCTCCCCTTCCGTCTTCGGCTTTGCATATCCATATCCGTAATTCTTATAGTAGTAGCTGCCGCCGGACTGGCCCGCGTTGTTGATATCGGGGATCACGCCGAGCACCGGTATCGAGAAGCTCTGCTCGATATCGCTGTCATCTCTGATCGTGTCGTCCTTAAAGAACCGGATGATCACGATGACCGCTACGATCAGGACGCCGAGGATAAATCCCAGTAAGCCGTATCTGACATAGTTCGGCTGATACCTGACCTCTGAGTAGACCGGATAGTCGACGATCTTCATCGAGCTGCCTTCGACGATCTCCGCCATATAGGACGGTGCTGTCTTGGCGATGGCGTTCGCAAGCTCGTAGGCGGTCTGCGGATCCGTGTGGACGACATAGACCGAGATCAGCTCGGTCTCATCCCTGATCTCCGTCGAGACCATCTTGCTGAACGCCTCGTACGTCAGGTCAGAGTCGATCGACTTGAGCGAGGCGGACAGGATCGTGTTGCTGCGGATAATGTAGCTGAACGTCTTGGTGAGCTGTTGCGCAGCGATGAGGTCCTGGTTGGTGAGCGCGTTCTTCTCCGACTGGGCGTGTTGGTTATTGACATAGGCGCTGAACCCGCAGCGATATGTCGGCCTAATCAACAGCTTCGCACCGCCGAACGCGATACCGGCAAGGACAACCCCGACGAGGAGCATGATCCACAGCCGCGACAGCAGCACCTTCAACAGCGGGACAAGGTCGAGCTCCAGCTCTCTTTTCTGTTTCGGATTCACATACATTTCCTTCATAGGTTCCCCTCATATCCGGTGATCGGTTCCTGCCATAGAGGTCTGTGCGAGGGAGCGCTCCCGACAATAGAGAAGGATGCCGGCGGACAGCCGGATCACTTGAATCGGTGTTCCCGCAACAGTTGTTTTCGCATAGAAACCGTCACGTCAAGTTCAGCAAATTTAACAAATACTAAACATTTAGCCCACAGTAATCCTATTTTTGAATATTATATACAATTTTGTTCAAAAAGTCAACCGAAAAACCCTGTAAAAACAAGGATATCAGCGGTTTTCAAGGTAACCGGAAGGACACGTTCCAACCCCGTTTATCCATATATCTGGTGGTTGAGAAAAAGAAAAGCCCTACTAACAGTAGGGCAAATGGTGATATCGACCGGGTGAAAAAATTTTTCTACAAATATCGTTGACGACCCACCATGGGCGCGCCACCGAATCCTGCATCAATATAGGAGCAGAGATATGCCCCCATGTTCTCTACATCTCGCGCTTGATCGCGTCGAGCGCGCCCTTCTCGATGCGGCTGACCTGGGCCTGGGATATCCCGATCTGCTCGGCAACCTCCATCTGGGTGCGGCCCTTGAAGTAGCGCAGCGAGAGGATGCGCCGCTCGCGGTCGGACAGCTTTCGCACCGCTTCCTTGAGCGCGATCTCCTCGAGCCATCCGCGGTCGTCGTCGCGGTCGGACACCTGGTCCATGACATAGACCGTGTCGCTGCCCTCGGAGAACACCGGCTCATACAGCGATACCGGCTCGACGATCGCCTCCAGCGCGAGCACCACCTGCTCCTTCTCGATACCAAGCCGCGCGGCGATCTCCTCGACGGTCGGCTCGCGACCGCTCTCGGCGGTCAGCTCCTCTTTGACCTGCATGGCGTGATAGGCGGTATCGCGCATCGACCGCGAGACCCGGATGGCGTTGTTGTCCCGAAGGTACCGCCTAAGCTCCCCGGCGACCATCGGCACCCCATATGTGGAGAACCGCACATCGAGCGTAGGGTCAAAGTTATCAATCGCCTTGATCAGCCCGATGACGCCGACCTGAAAGAGGTCGTCGAGGTTCTCGCCCCGTCCGGTGAACCGCTGGATCACCGACAGCACCAGCCGCAGGTTCCCGTTGATCATCTTCTCACGGGCACAGCGGCGTTCGTCGGGCGTGCCGGAGTGCATCCGCTCGAGCAGCGTGCGCTTCTCCTGTTCTGTCAGCACCGTCAGCTCGGCGGTGTTCACCCCGCATATCTCTACCTTGTGATACTGCAAAAGAATCCCCCTCGGGTCATACTACCTAGAGTATGTCCCGAAAGGGGATCGGTTATTCTACTCTTCTTTGGGCTGTGGCGGCTCGTTCTCAAAGTACGCGTCGATCGGATTTGTGTTGCTCTCGACCGCCGAGAGCCGGCGGCTGATCTGGCGCGAGCGCACGCCGACGAGCTTGTCGAGCTCGGTGTTCGCCTGGTTGATGCGCTGCTGGGTCATCACGAGCACGTCGTTGAACTTGTCGAATTCGTTCTTGACCGAGCCGAGGATCTCCCATACCTCTGCCGAGCGCTTCTGCACGGCGAGGGTCTTGAACCCCATCTGGATCGAGTTGAGCAGCGCCGCCATGGTGGACGGGCCGGCGATATTCACCTTGTAGTCCCGCTGCAGCGCCTCGACCATGCCGCGGTTCACCACCTCGCTGTACAGCCCCTCGAACGGCAGGAACATCACCGCGAACTCGGTGGTATAGGGCGGGTCGATGTACTTGTCGCGGATATCCTTTGCCTCGCGGCGGATGGTGGTGAGCAGCTGCTTTGCGGCGGCGTCGACCGCCTCCTTCGAGCCGAGCTCATAGGCGTCGCGAAGCGCCGCATAGGTATCGCCCGGGAACTTTGAGTCGATCGGCAGGTAGATGAACCCGTCGTCCTTGGCGGGGAGCTTGACGGCGAACTCGACCACATCACGCGAGCCGTGCTTGGTGGCGACGTTGACGTCATACTGTTCGGGGGCAAGGATCTCCTCGAGGATGGTGGAGAGCTGGATCTCGCCGAGGATCCCGCGGGTCTTGACGTTCGAGAGCACCTTCTTGAGGTCGCCAACGCCGGCGGCGAGGGACTGCATCTCGCCCAGCCCCTTATAGACCTGCTCCAATCGGTCGTTGACCAGCGCGAAGCTCTGGTTCATCTTGTCCTCGAGCGTCTTCTGCAGCTTCTCATCGACGGTGGAGCGCATCTGCTCGAGCTGCTTGTTGTTGTCCTCGCGGATGTCGCCAAGCTTCTGCTCCATCGACAGGCGGATGTTCTCGAGCTTCTGCTCGTTCTCGAGCGAGAAAGTCTTCAGCCGATCCTCCAGCGCGCTGAGCTGCTCGCTCTGGGACGACCGGAACCCCTGCTGATTCGAAGCGATCATCTCGCCGAGGTTCTTGACCGAGTTCTGGGTCGAAATGGTGATCTCCTGACGCAGGGACGACAGCTCCTCGGCGCTGATCCCGTTATTCTTCGGGATGGTAACGATAGCGATAATCCCGATCACGACCGCTGCCGCCGAGAGTATCGCCAGTATCACAAACTGCACAAGCTCCATAGTTAACACCTCCCCAGTATCATAGCAAAGAACCCGAAAGATGTCAAATAGAAATAGCTCAGCCGAACACCGTCTCGATATACTTGTCGCATCCCTCGGGCGAGTAGACAAAACGGTCGATATGCGATCCCGAGAAGAAGTAGTGCGGCGGATGGATCTCCCGCTCGCCGAAGAAGGTGTCGATGATGATGAGCTTGACCTTCATCTTCTTGGGGATGATGCTCTTGATGTACACCGAGGCGAGCGCACCGACGCGCAGCCCCTCTCTCAGCTCTGACAGCCCGGCGAGGTTCTCGGACAGCTCGACAAACGCGCCGTAGTTCTCGACCGAGCGGATGATCCCCGAGACCGTCTCGCCCACCGAGAATCGGTCGATGTTCTCCTGCCAGGTGCCGAGCAGCTCCTTGTGGCTCAGGGTGATCCGACCGCCGTCCACCGACTTGATGACCGCGCGGATGTCCATACCGGGGACGAACCGCTCGTCGGGATGCTCGATGCGCGATACCGAGATGGTGTCGATCGGCATCAGCGCAACCACCCCGCACCCGATATCGCAGAACGCGCCGAACGGCTCGAGATGCGTCACCCGCGCGTCGATGATATCCCCGGGCACAAGCCGGCTGATATACCGATCGACACACCGCCGCTGAACCTCGGCGCGCGACAGCACCGCCGTCAGCTCACCTCCCCGCGTCGTCATATCCGTCACCGAGAAGCACACCGGCCGGTTCACCCGCGAGAGGATCGCGATATCCCGCACCGTGCCCTCGCGGATGCCGATGGCGCCCTCTTGGCGCGGGATGATCCCCCGCATACATCCCATATCGACGATGAGGTTGTGATCGCCGTCGCACATCACCGCCCGCGCCTCCAGCACCGTGCCGGTGCCGGCGAGACGGCGGATCCTGTCGGGGGATGACAGCATCTCGGCGTTCTCTCGTGTATGAATCCTTCTGCCCTCGGGATTGAATTCTGTCATTTTCTGTCCTCCTGCAAGCGTTACTACCTGCGTTATCTATATGAATGGAGAAAAGGGCATATGCCATCATGTTCATCCATTTTTTACATCTATCCTATTGAAAAACCGAGCCGATTGTATTAGAATAGGGATAGTCAGTTATAGAAAGGAAAGAGAACATGAAACAAATCACAGCGGTACTTCTGACGCTGATACTCTGCCTCTCGATCCTATCGGGATGCAGACAGGTCGTCAGCTCGGGCACCATCGACGCCGTCGAGACCGAGCCGCTCGATCAGCAGACAGAAGTACAGACACAGGAGGAGAAAGACGTGACAGCACTGCTCGATATCAACGATATCCCCGACGCGAATCTCTTGGAGATCGACGTAGATTATCAGTCAGCCGAACCGACCGAGGGCGAGGAGGTCGCGATCCTGCATACCTCGATGGGCGATATCGCGTTCCGCTTCTTTGTCGAGGTCGCGCCAAAGGCGGTCTACAGCTTCAAGGCGCTCGCTCAGGACGGCCGATATGACAACACCATCTTTCACCGCATCATCGAGAACTTTATGATCCAGGGCGGTGACTATACCAACTTCAACGGTACCGGCGGGGTATCCGCGTATGGCGATGGGTTCGGGCTCGAGATCTCCGACTATCTGCACAACACCCGCGGCGCTGTCGCGATGGCGAACACCGGTCAGCCGGACTCGAACGGCTCCCAGTTCTATATCAATCAGGTAGATAACAACTATCTCGACGGCAACTACACCGTGTTCGGTCAGGTATATGACGGGATGGATGTTGTCGACGCGATCGCCGCAGTCGATACAGACGCCTCTGACAAGCCCGTCGAGGACGTCGTCCTACAGAGTGTCGAGATCGTCCCCTATCAGGGATAGCCTATCCCCCATCTATCCACCAAGGAGCTGACTATGGACAAGCCCGTTGTCGCTATCATGTACGACTTTGACAAGACCCTGTGCACCAAGGATATGCAGGACTATGCGTTCATCCCCGGGCTCTCGATGTCGCCCGGCGACTTCTGGAGCGAGGCAAACCGCTTTGGCAGCGAGGAGAAGATGGACGGTATCCTCGCCTATATGTACACCATGATCGGCGAATGCCGTCGGCGGGGCATCACCCTGTCGCGCGAGTACCTGCACCGATGCGGCGAGAGCATCGAGCTGTTCGCCGGGGTAAAAGAGTGGTTCGACCGTGTGAACACCTATGGCGAACAACAGGGGGTCGCGGTCGAGCACTATGTCATCAGCTCGGGCACCATCGAGATCATCGAGGGCTCGGGTATTGCCGACAAGTTCACCGAGATCTTTGCCTGCGAGTTCCTCTATGACGAGCGGGGCGAGGCGATGTGGCCCAAGTCGGCGGTCAACTATACCAACAAGACCCAGTTCGTCTACCGGATCAACAAGGGCGTGCTGGATGTATCGAACGACGTCGACCTGAACCGGTCGATGCCCGACGACAGCAAGCGCGTGCCGTTCAACAACATGATCTACATCGGCGACGGGCTGAGCGACGTGCCGTGTATGAAGATGATGAAGTCCTACGGCGGCGCGGCGATCGCGGTCTATCAGGAGTCGAACCGCGAGAAGGTCGAGGAGCTGCTGCTGCGCGATCGGGTCGACTTCATCTTCCCTGCCGACTATCGAAAAGACGGAGAGCTAGACGTCACCGTCCACAACCTCATCCGAAAGATCGCCGTCACCGACCTGCTCGCCGCCGAGAACGCCCGCCAGCTCAAGGAGATCCGCAGCTGATCCGACTATCCCCGATAATGACAAAATCCCGAACCGTAGAGGTTCGGGATTTTCTATATCCTTATGGCAGCTTATGGATACGGCCGCGGTTGCGGATCGCCCGGCGGATATCGAGGACGATCACAATGATCGTCGCGATGATCACCACTCCGAGGATCACACACACCCCGGCGGTCGCGGCGGGGTTAGCGGTCTTTGCCTGAGCCGTGTCGGTCACCTCGGCCGAGGAGGAGCATGCCTTGACGAACTGCTCCTGCATATAGGTGTAAACCTCGTTGTCGATATTTGAGAAGGTATAACATCGATCGAGGTACTCCTGCGGCGGATAGATCAGCTCGCTCTCGCGAAAGTCCTCGTCCAGCAGCTCTGCCGCAGCAGCGTTGGGGCTGGCATAGGTGATATACTCGGCGTTGGCGGCGGCGATCTCGGGATCGCACATAAAGTTGATGAACAGCTCGGCGTTCTCCTTGTTCTGACAGCAGGTGGGGATGCACATCGCATCGACGAAGAGGTTCGAGCCCTCTTCCGGCAGACAGTAGGACAGCGCGTCGTTGTTCTCCATCATGGTATAGATATCACCGGCATAGTAGGGCGCGATCGCCGCCTGGTTCCCCTCCATCTCGGTGAACACCTGATCCATGACATATTTCTTCAACAGTTTCTTCTGCTCGATGAGCTTCTCGGTGGCGCGGTCGATATCCTCGAGCGTGAAGTCCGACGCGCCCGGGTCGATGGGCGGGTCGCACATCTGCATCGCGATCGCGGTCGCATCGCGCGAGTTGTTGAACATCAGGATCGATCCGGCATAGTCCTCATCCCACAGCGACGAGAATCCGGTCACCGTGCCCTCCTCTACCATGTCGGTGTTGTACGCCAGCGCGACAACCCCCCACGAGTAGGGCACCGTGTACTTGCCCTCGGGGTCATAGGGACCGGTGCGAAAGCTCTCCATGATGTTCTTATAGTTCGGGATGTTCTCGAAATCGAGCTCCTCGAGCATCCCCTCGTTACGCAGCCGCTCGATCATATAGTCGGACGGGATGATAACGTCATAGGCCGCGCTCGAGTTGGTGAGGATATTGTACAGCTCCTCGTTGGTCTCGAAGTTGGTATAGTTGACCTTGATGTGATATTGATCCTCGAACATAGCGATCACATCGGGCAGCCCGTCGTCGCCAGGAGAGATATACTCGCCCCAGTTATAGACGTTCACCTCGCCCTGATACCCGTCGTCGGAGCATCCCGTCAGCGGGATCGCCGCGAGCAGCACGATCAGCGCGAGCAGCAGATAGGTCGTCCGCTTCATCGTACCGCCTTCCTTTCGCGCCGGGCGCCGACCGAGTTGCTGATGATCAGGATCACAAAGATCACCACGAACATCAGCGCGGACAGCGCGTTGACCTTAGGGTTGATGCGCTGGTGGGTCATGGTATAGATCTGGATCGGCAGGGTCTGGAACTTGGAGCCGCGGGTGAAGTAGGTGATGACAAAGTCGTCGAGCGAGTAGGTGAAGCTGATCAACAGCCCCGACGATATCCCGGGCATCAGCTCGTGCAGCACGACCTTGAAGAACGCCTGTACCGGCGAGCACCCGAGGTCGAGCGCCGCCTCGTACAGCGAGCCGTCCATCCTGCGCAGCCGCGGGGTAACGCTGAGGATGACATAGGGGGTACAGAAGCCGATATGCGCCAGCAGCACCGTAGCAAACCCCATCTCGAACCCCAATAGCGTTCCAGCAAAGGTGAACAGCAGCATCAGCGAGACGCCGGTGACGATCTCGGGGTTGATGATCGGGATGTTCGACACGTTCAGGATCGCCGAGCGAACTCCTCCCTTAAAATTATAGATACCGATGGCGGCGGCGGTGCCGAGGATGGTGGCGACCACCGACGCGATCACAGCGATGATGAGGGTGTTATAGAGCGAGCCGATGATCTGGCTGTCGTGGAACAGCGCCTCGTACCACTTCAGCGTGAAACCCTTCCATACCGAGGTCTTGCCGTCGTTGAAGGAGTAGGCGATCAGATAGATGATCGGCAGATACAGGAACGCCATGATGATCCCGAAGTAGACCTTGGAGCCGCGCTTCATCATGCCACCCCCTCTTTGTCACCGAACCGGTTCATGAACACGAGGAACCCGAGGATGACCACCATCAGCACCACCGCGATAGCGGAGCCGGTGTTGTGGTCGGACTGGAACACACGCTCGATCACGTCACCGATCATGAACTGGGTACCGCCGAGGTACTGGGCGACGAGAAAGGTGGACGCGGTGGGCACGAACACCATTGTGATCCCCGAGATGATTCCCGGGATCGACAGCGGGAACACCACCTTGCGAAAAACAGCCGACGACGAGCATCCCAGATCCTGGGCCGCCTCGATCAGCGAATCGTCGATCTTGCTCATCACGGTATGCAGCGGCAGGATCATGAACGGCAGAAACTCGTACACCATACCGACGATCACCGCGCCCGAGTTCCCGATCAGGGTCACGTCGATACCGACAAAGTTCAGCATCATATCGAGCGGGCCGTAGTTCTGCAGGATCAGCACCCACGAGTAGATGCGCAGCAGAAAGTTCATCCACATCGGCACCATGATCAGCATAATGACGATGCTCTGGGCGCGCTCGCTCATGCGCGAAATGCGAAACGCCAGCGGATACGCCAACAAAAGGCAGATGAACGTGGAAATCAGTGCGATCCACAGCGAGTACAGGAACACCTCGCTGTAGTCCGCCGCGCTGATAAAATTCTCCAGCGTGAACCGCCCCGACACATCGGTGAACGCAAAGTAGACCACCATCAACAGCGGCACGATCGTGAACACCAGCATCCATCCGAGATACGGAAGAGAGACGGCCTTACTCTTCATCGCGGTCACCCTCGCTGATCTCGGCCTTCGAGAAGTCGAAGCACATCGGCACATAGGTCGCGACCTGCTCGTCGGTATCGCTGCGGAGCATCCACTTGCGCTCGTCGCTCTCGAGGATGATCTCGTTATACGCGCCCTTCCAGATGACCGACTCGATATACACCTCGTCGAGGTGTCCGATGCCGTCACCGGCGATATACAGCGCGTCATATGGCAGCGATATCTTCAACCGCGCCCCCTCGGGATAGTAGCAGTCGGGGATGGTGATCTCCTGATCCTCGAGGAGGAAGGTGGTGGTGTTTTCTTCTTCTGAAGAATAATAAACCTCTGTATAGATATCGTTCGTCGCATTAACGAACATCTTGTTCATGATATGGATGTCAAACGGATCGACGGTCATGCCGATGGTCGAGCCGACCTGCTGTGCCCTGGTCGAATGGATGAGCCACTGGCATCCGTCCACGTTGACGGTCATCTCGAAGTGGACGCCCTTGAATACGACGTCCTCGACCACGCCGGACAGCGGCGCATCGCCGGATGTCACCACGATATCCTCGGGGCGGATCACGACGTCGACGGGCTGGTTCTTCTCAAATCCCTTATCGACGCACGATAGCTCAACACCGGCGATCTCGACCCGACAGTCGTCGAGCATGATGCCGTTGAGGATATTCGCCTCGCCGATGAAGTCGGCGACAAAGGCATCGGCGGGTTCGTTATATATATCTTCAGGTGTGCCGACCTGCGCGATAACGCCGTTGTTCATCACGCACACACGGTCGCTCATCGTCAGGGCTTCCTCCTGGTCATGGGTCACATAGACAAAGGTCTTCTGGGTCTTCTGCTGGAGCTGCTTGAGCTCGATCTGCATATCCTTGCGCAGCTTCAGGTCGAGCGCACCGAGCGGCTCGTCGAGCAGCACGAGCTTGGGATCGTTCACCAAGGCGCGGGCGATAGCGACGCGCTGCTGCTGACCGCCCGACAACGAGCGGATCGAGCGCTTCTCATAGCCCTTGAGATCGACGATGGCGAGCATATCGCGCACCTTCTGATCGATCTCGTTCTTCGAGAGCTTTCGCAGCTTGAGCCCGAACGCGACGTTGTCGAATACGTTCAGATGCGGAAACAGCGCATACTTTTGGAACACGGTGTTGACCGCGCGCTTGTGGGGCGGCAGGTCGTTGACACACTTGTCGTCAAAGTACACCTGGCCGCTCTCGGGCGTCTCAAATCCCGCGATGATCCGCAGGGTGGTCGTCTTGCCGCATCCGGAGGGACCCAGCAGCGTCACGAACTCCTTGTCATAGATGTCAAGAGAGACGTGGTTCAGGATCACCTCGCTGGAGTACTTGAAGTTGATATCTCGCAGAGATACGACGGCTTTCTTCAATTATCTGACCTCCTTTTTTTAGAGCTACACAGCGCTCTACCGAATCTTGTCCAATTTTGCATTATATTATGTTAAGCCCGCTTTGTCAATAATTATAACGACAAAATCCCCCCGCCGCGATCAGATGTGACCATCGCGGCAGAGGGAGAATCAGTGAGCATCGGTATTCAGCGGTTCTTCCTGCGCTGAAAGTTATATGACATGCGCAACAGCATCCGCTCGGACACAAGGTGGCGCAGCGCGATCCCCGCCTTCATCATCAGAGACGGGATGATGATCAGCCGGTGCCGCAGCGCCTGTTGGATCGCATAGCGGGCACAGTACTCGGACGAAATACCCTTGACGGAGAACCGCACATCCGCGACCCGATCGAACTCGGTGTTGACAGGCCCCGGGCACAGCACCGAGATCCCGACATGGCTGCCGCGGCGGCGCAGCTCCTCGTGTATCGCCTCTGTCAGCCGCAGGACATAGTTCTTCGACGCATAGTAGGTCGAGAGCAGCGGCCCTGACATGAACCCCGCCGACGACGCGACGTTCAGGATGATACCGCTGTCGTGGGCGACAAAGTCGCGCACGAAGAGCTTTGTCAGGATATGCAGAGCGCGGATGTTCACGTCGATCATCGCGAGCTCGCGGTCGAGATCGGTATCGACGAACTCGCCCGCAAGCCCGAACCCGGCGTTGTTCACCAGCATATCGACAGAGCTGTCCTTGGTCAGTTCGTACACGCGGCGGCACTCGTCGTCGCGCTCAAGATCGGCACAGATGATCTGCACCGAGACGGCAGTCAGCTCACCCTTGAGCTCCTCAAGGCGCTCCTTGCGGCGGGCAACAAGGATGAGATCCCACCCCATGCCTGCAAGAACGCGCGCCATATCGCGTCCGATACCGGACGACGCACCCGTAATCAGCGCCAGCATCGCTATCTCTTCTTTCTGTCAGGTTATCGTACAAAGTTCGTGAAGATCCGCTCCTCGCGTTCGGGCAGCCCGAGCTGCTCTTTGCCCAGAGCGATGGACTTCATCAAAAAGGTCATGTTCTGCGCCAGGTACCGCATCGTCTGCATCCCCTCGGAGTCCATGGCTGCCTCGCCCTTTGCGCCGCCGTGCACGCTGTTCCAGTAGTAGGACGACGCGACCGGCATACCGTTGATGGTAAAGTACTTGTTCAGCACGTCGAACGACGCGCTGAGTCCTCCCCTGCGCGCGACAGCGACCGCCGCGCCGACCTTCATGCTCTTGTCAAACCGCGAGCTGTAGAACAGCCGGTCGAGGAACGAGAGCACCGTGCCGTTAGGCGAAGCATAGTACACCGGCGACAGGACAACCATCCCGTCGGCGGATGAGAACTTCTTCGAGGTCTCGTTCACGATATCACCGAAGACACATTCGCCCTTCTGCATACAGGTGCCGCAGGCGATACACCCGCGGATATCCTTGTTGCCGAGCTCGACGATATCGACCTCGATCCCCTCGCTGTCAAACACCTTCTTCATCTCTTCGAGTGCAAGCGCGGTGTTGCCGCCCCGTCGGGGGCTGCCGTTGATCATCAGGACTTTCATATAGTATCCCCTCCCATCTGACTATTATTATAACGGTATAGGGTGAATTATGTCAATCAAAAGTATTTACAAATTCAGACTTTCGGCATATAATCTAGATAGTTTTGGCAATGAGGTGATAGATGATGGCTGATATCAAGTCGTTCGGCGAGCAGCTCGTCGCGTTCTTCTCGAGTGAGAGGCAGGGTGAACTAATCAGGACGATCGGGATGTTCCTGCTGGTGATCGTGATCGGTGTGCTGCTGACGCTGCTGATCGCGCATATTGTGCGCGCCGCGATGACACGCGGCAAGGTCGATCCGTCGCTGCAGGCGTTCTTTACACGGTCGGTAAAGCTTGTCGGGTTCATCATCACCGCCATCGCCGCGCTGTCGGAGCTGGGGGTATCGACCACCGGGCTCATCGCGTCGTTCACGGCGGCGCTCGCGGCGGTCGCCCTTGCGCTGAAGGATGGGCTGTCGGATATCGCGAGCGGGATCATCATCCTGTTCACCCGACCGTTCGTCACCGGCGACTTCATCGAGGTCGGCGAGTATCGGGGGTTTGTGCAGAAGATCGACCTCATCCATACCAACATCCTCACCTATGACGACACCAACGTCATCTTCCCGAACAGCAAGCTCACCACCGATCGGGTGAACAACTATACCTCTCACGATAAGATCCGCGTGTTCATCCTTGTACCGGTCGGATATAACGCCGATATCGACGAGGCGGAGCGGGTGCTGAAGGATACGGCGATGCGCTGTCCGGGCGCCGTCACCGAGGGCGAATATGCCCCGCGGGTGCGGCTCGAGTACTACGGCGACAGCGCGCTGCAGCTGAGCGTCAAGTGCTGGTGCAGCTTTGAGGACTACTGGACGGTCTACTACTACCTGATGGAGGAGATGAAGAAGAACCTCGATCGGGCGGGCATCCCCATCCCCTATAATCAGCTCGACGTCCATATGGTGGAACCCGACAAGCGATAGAACCCGCGTGACAGCAGCGTATCGCTGCACGTATATCCGCCGCATGAACACATCATGAGAACCGATATACATAACGGCGTCACGTCATCGGCGTGCTATCTGAATATATACAACAAAAGGCGGTCATGACGACCGCCTTCTTTAGTGACAGATATTCGATTACTTCAGCTTGACGGCGGTGCCGTATGCCATGACCTCGGCCGCGCCCTGCATAATACTTGAGGTAGCAAACCGCGCGCAGACGATCGCGTCGGCGCCCAGCGACAGGGCCTCGTCGACCATGCGATCGGTCGCAAGGTTGCGGGCCTTCGCCATCATATCGTTATACTTCTTCAGCTCGCCGCCGACGAGCGTCTTGAACGATGCGCCGATATCGCGAAACGCGTTGACGGTCTGGACGGTGCTGCCGCGCACCAGCCCGACGACCTCATACTCGCGTCCGGCGATGCACTCGGTGGTCGTAACTAACATACTATATCCTCCGTGATTATAATTCTAAATAAGAATAATCAGTGCTATCGACCGTCATCCTTGAGCAGGCGGAGCGACCGGCTTGCCCTCACCGCAGCCACAGGTGCCCACATAGTTCTGGTTGATCTTGCCGCACCGCGGGCACTTCCACTCGTTCTCGGTGGGGACGCGCTCGGGCTCGGGTTTGACCTCCTTCGCCTTTGCCTTCTTCTCGGGCTTTGGCTCCTCGGCGGGGGCTGCTTCGGGCACGGGCTTTTCGGCAAGCTCCGGATGCACCGCCTCCCACTCGTACGCGCGGGTGCCGACCGGGATCGCCTCGCCGCAGCCGCAGGTGCCGACGTAGTTCTGGTTGATCTTGCCGCATTTCGGGCACTTCCACTCGAACTCGGAGGGCTGCCGCTCGGGCTCGACCTTCTCGGCTTTCGCCTTCTTCTCGGGCTTCGGCTCCTCAGCGGGGGCTGCTTCGGGCTCGGGCTTCTCGGCGAGCTCCGGATGCACCGCCTCCCACTCATACGCGCGGGTACCGATCGGGATCGCCTCGCCGCAGCCGCAGGTGCCGACATAGTTCTGGTTGATCTTGCCGCAGCGCGGGCACTTCCACTCGAACTCGGAGGGCTCGCGCTCGGGCTCGACCTTGTCGGACTTAGCGCCTCCTTCGGGTCTGGGCTTCTTGACCGCCTTCTTCCCCTCTTTGACAAAGCGGAATTCCTCACCGGAGAGCTTCTGCAGCGTCAGCGCGTCGCCATCCGCCTGATAGCGGTATATCGCCATGCCCTCGGCCGGCTCGAACCGGATCGTACCGTTCTCGTACGCCTGATAGTACAGATACTCGCCCTCACCGCCGATCAGCACGGCGGGAACGATACAGGAGCCGTCCTTATAGAACTGGATCGTGCCGGCGGCAGCATCGCCATCAGTGCCGAAAAGGTTCCATCTTGCGATCAATAAGTTATCCATCATGGTAAAAACTTCCTTCCCAAATAGCAGTCATCCTGCTTTCTATGTCATATTATACAATATCTTCGCTTTTACTGTCAACATTTTTCAATAATATTATCAAAAAAATAGCCATCACAAAAAGAATGTCAGCTTTTATCGAAAAAACCGATAATCTGAGCAAAAAATGTGTTGACAAAACCCATGCCGCTCGCTATAATATAGAAAGGTTAGCTTTTGCTAACCGTATGATTTGCATTTGGATTAGCCCGTGCTAATCAAGAGGGAGGGACTGACGATGCCACTTATCCTGGCAGACATCGGCGAACAGTATCTGATATCGCGCATCGGCGGGAACACCGAGGTGCGCTCTCACCTGCACGATCTCGGATTTGTGGTCGGATGCACGGTCGAGGTGGTCGCCGCTATGGGCGGCAACCTCATCCTTAACGTCAAGGGCTCCCGTATTGCCATCAGCCGTGAGATGGCGCAGAAAATCATGGTCGAAATGCCATAGAAGGAGGAACGAACGATGAAAACGCTCAAGGACGCTGCCGTCGGCTCTGCCGTCTCTGTCAAGAAGCTCCACGGAGAGGGCGCCGTCAAGCGTCGCATCATGGATATGGGGATCACCAAAGGGGTCGAGATCCTTGTCCGCAAGGTCGCGCCGCTGGGCGATCCGATCGAGGTGAATGTCAGATCATATGAGCTGTCGATCCGCAAGGCGGACGCCGCGATGATTGAGATCGAGTAACGCGCATATATATTACTGCATCATTTTTTACTGAAATGTTAGCTGCGGCTTACCGCGTTGTATGCGGCTAACCAACGAAAGTGAGGATTTCTATGAACATAACAATTGCGCTGGCGGGCAACCCCAACAGCGGTAAGACGACGCTCTTCAACGCGCTGACGGGCTCGAACCAGTTCGTCGGCAACTGGCCGGGCGTCACCGTCGAGAAGAAGGAAGGCAAGCTGAAGAAGCACCCCGACGTCACCATCACCGACCTGCCGGGCATCTACTCCCTCTCCCCCTATACCATCGAGGAGGTCGTCGCCCGCAACTATCTGATCGAGAAGCGTCCCGACGCGATCCTGAACATCGTCGACGGCACCAACCTCGAGCGCAATCTCTACCTCACCACCCAGCTGTGCGAGCTGGGTATCCCGGTGGTCGTCGCCATCAACATGATGGACATGGTGGAGAAGAACGGCTACAAGATCAACATCCCCGAGCTATCCAAGGCGCTCGGCTGCAAGGTTGTCCCCATCTCTGCGCTCAAGGGCAGCGGGATCATCGACGCCGCCGAGGTCGCGATGCAGGCCGCCGCCGAGAAGAAGCCCGTCCCCAAGCACGTCTTCGAGGGATCGGTCGAGCACGCCATCGCCCATATCGAAGAGGCGACCGTGCATCATATGCCCGAGGAGCAGCAGCGGTGGTACGCCATCAAGATATTTGAGCGCGACGACAAGGTGCTCGAGAAGATGCACCTCTCAGAAGAGACCCGCGCCCATATCGAGAAGGATATCAAAGAGGTCGAGAAAGAGTATGACGACGACGCCGAGTCGATCATCACCAACGAACGCTACTTGTATATCGGCAAGCTCATCAAGGGTATCTACAAGTCCTCAAAACGCGGCCAGCTCAGTACCTCGGACAAGATCGACCGCGTGGTCACCAACCGGGTGCTGGGGCTGCCGATCTTCATCGCTGTGATGTTCCTCGTGTACTATATCTCGATGGTCACCGTCGGCTCGGCAGCGACCGACTGGGCGAACGACGGGCTGTTCGGCGACGGGTATCACCTGCTGGGTATCGGCACCGCCGCCTATGAAGAGCATAGTGACGCGATCGGCGTGCTCACCGGCGCGGCCGAGGCCGCCTCTGACGATACTCTGCTCGACGCGCTCGACTTTGAGAGCGAGAACTACAGCGAGGCGGACGCTGTCGCCGCGGTATCGGCGTTTGCCGACAGCGTCGCTGATACCGATACCTTTACATACGAAGCCGAGGACGAGGAGACCCTCGCTGTCGAGGACGTCACCGTCACCGGAGTAGAGGTCAAGGCGGCCGCCGAGGTGTTTGTATCGAACGAAGGAAAGGCGGACGATCCCGCGCTGTTCGGCGTATGGGTGCCGGGGATCCCGGTGCTCATCGAGAGCGGACTTCAGCAGCTCGGCACCGCCGACTGGCTGTCGTCGCTGATCCTCGACGGCATCGTCGCGGGCGTCGGCGCTGTGCTGGGGTTTGTGCCCCAGATGCTGGTGCTGTTCCTGCTGCTCGCGATCCTCGAGAGCTGCGGCTATATGGCGCGTATCGCGTTCGTGCTCGACCGTGTGTTCCGCCGGTTCGGGCTGTCGGGCAAGTCGTTTATCCCGATCCTCATCGGCACCGGCTGCGGTATCCCCGGGATCATGGCGTCGCGCACCATCGAGAACGAGCGTGATCGCCGCATGACCATCATGACGACCACCTTCATCCCCTGCGGCGCGAAGGTACCGTTCATCGCAATGATCGCGGGCGCGATCTTCAACAACTCGCCGCTGGTGTCAACCTCTGCCTACTTTGTCGGGATGGCTGCGATCATCATCTCCGGCATCATCCTAAAGAAGACCCGTATGTTCGCCGGCGATCCGGCTCCGTTCGTCATGGAGCTGCCGGCATACCATCTGCCCACGTTGGGCAATGTGCTCCGCTCGATGTGGGAGCGCGGATGGTCGTTTATCAAGAAGGCGGGCACCATCATCCTGCTGTCCACCATCGTGATCTGGTTCCTGTCACGCTTTGGGTTCTCGGACGGCACGTTCACGATGCTGGAGGAGGACGAGATCTCGAAGAGCATCCTCGCCATCATCGGCAACGCTATCGCGTGGCTGTTCGCCCCCTTGGGATGGGGCAACTGGGAGGCGGCTGTCGCCTCGATCACCGGACTGGTCGCGAAGGAGAATATCGTCGGCACCATGGGTGTGCTCTATGGCGGCGGCGACGGCACCGTGTATCAGACTATCGCCTCGGTGTTCACCTCGTTGAGCGGCTACTCGTTCTTGACGTTCAACCTGCTGTGCGCGCCGTGCTTTGCGGCGATGGGTGCGATCCGCCGCGAGATGAACTCTGCCAAATGGACGACGTTCGCGATCGCCTACCAGTGCATCTTTGCCTATGCTGTCTCGCTGATGATCTACCAGATCGGCTCTGCTGTTATTGGCAACGTGCATGTTATCGGGCTGATCTTCGCTCTGCTGGTGCTGGCGTTCATGCTGTATATGCTGTTCAAGCCCTATCAGGAGAGCACCCGCCTGACCAAGAAGGTATAACGAAAAAATCATAAGAAGGTGTTATCATGTTCACATTCATCACCGAAAACCTAGGGACGATACTTATCGGCGTTGTGCTGGCGGCCATCGTCGCTGCGATCATCGTCGCCCTCGTCCGCAAGAAGAAGTCCGGTCGGACCGCCTGCTCCTGCGGATGCCAGAACTGTGCGATGAGAGACGCCTGTCACAAGTCATAACCAATCTATTCCCCACAGAATAGCCGAAAGCCATGCCGCTCTATCCGCCCGGCATGGCTTTCTCAGTTTAGTTCCAGTTTGAAAATCGTGTATTCTTCTTTCGAAATAGTCGAATCATAAGGAGTTTGATACAGCACTTCAACGGTATCATATAGATCCTTGGGCACATCTTTGAGCCATGTTTCTCTGCTGAAAACGCAATAAACATATTCGCTTCCGTCATTCTCTCGCTTACATATTTCGATAAAACGGGAAAAGCTCATCTCATGGACGTTGTTTTTATCCCGATTGACAAATGATAACTGATCGTTGGTAAAGGGATCGAAGATCGTTTTGTCCTTCAAATAGGGAACCAGAGAATTGCAGGATTCTTCACAATTACAGACAAGCTGATCTATGCCCGGCATGTCAACGTTGATATAGGATGCGGTATTCTTTGAATCAGAATAAGCTTTCTGAACATCTGAAAAAGCTAAACTATAACCGTGCGACACAAACGTATATCCCACGATACACAGAATCAGAGCCAGATCAATCGCGCAGTCGAAGATCATGCGTTTAGCACGATCCTCAGCCGGGATCGGCACCATACACTTACTTTCATATGTGATCCAAAAGAAAAACACCAGAATATATACAAGTGTAATCCAACGCGATGTCATGTGATGATAAACCAGATAAATCACGAACTGAAACGCTATGGATACAAAGGCAATGATACATCCCTTCAGCAAAGATGTAACAGCGAATTTTCTGCTGATCAATACTGCAAACAGTAAAACAGCAAGAACAACAGCAGCCCCACCGCCAACCGCCGGATAAATCGGTTTACCGAGCATCGATGATTCAGAGAGCGCTTCTGCCGAAAAAATCCGACTAAATTCTATCAAAAGAAAAATCGCGCTCAGAACAGGCAGCAATAATCCGACGACTGCTGTTTTTCCGGAAAAAATGCGCTTCTCTTCACGCCTGTTCCTCACATATTCGGACAACCATATATACCATAGGATAAACGCCATCCCACACATCAGAATATGTGTTTGCAAAAGAAGAGAAATCAAAACGCCGTAAATCAACGGGTGTTCAAACCGATCGTGATACGATACAGCAATAAGGATTACAAGCAACGCACACAGACAATAGCTTCTGGCAATTACCGGCAAAAAATAGATAACCGCCGGACTAAATGCGAATATATGCTTCGTTATTGTATGAAACGGAGAATATAGGATAAAGAAGAACAGCGTTGTCCCAATCGCAACATAGCTGATGATACCCATAGTGATATATGGAAACCCTAATCGGGCAAAAGGAGCGAGTATTGCATACCAGAGTATCGGATGACCTTCCTGAGATAATACAGTGATCAACTGAGGAAAAGTAACATCGCGAGCTATCAGCCACGCCTGTGCCTCATCACGCCAAGGTTCGTGACTCAGCAGCAAAAACAGATTGAGCAGTAAAACAATACCGAAGGTAATATATAAACTAAAGTGAACCGTTTTTACTTTTAATCTCATAAATAGTGTTATCCTCTATAAACGTTATTAAATCTCTCTGCTGAAATGCGGATTCAGCAAGATACAGATTGGATCCGTTTGGACATCATAACGACTGTCTCGACGTGGGTCGCAGCAACGAAAATGATGTCACCTATCCCCTGCCAGTTCTTGGAGTAAGGTCTACCCCATTTGCCAGTGCTTGGGATAAGGTCTACTGCATCCTAACCATGCGCGGGGTATGATACGATAACGATAACATATTATTTG
>CAJODM010000005.1 GCA_905233755.1 uncultured Ruminococcus sp. | reverse complement strand
GGATGAGAACCTGCCGACCATGACCGCGCTCATCACCGTCGAGAGAGAGGATGGTGAACCCGACGCGCCCGCCGAGGACACCACCGCCCCCGCCGAGGACACCACTGCGGCTCCCGCTGAGGATACTACCGCATCTCCCGCTGAAGATACTACCATCGCCCCCGCCGAGGACACCACCGCGGCCGATGGGGACGCGGATATCATCGACGACGATACCGATGATACCGACGAAACCACCGCTCCGGCAGAGGGCTCGACCTCCTCGACCGAAGAGGACGCCAAGATCCTGAACACCAACATCAACGCGCCGAAGACCGGCTCGACCGGTGTGGTTGTTCTGTGGGCGGTGCTGCTCGCTGTGGCAGCAGTTATCATCGAGGCGATCTATCTGAAGCGTCGCCCGAAGGCAAAGCACATGAGATAATTATCTGAACGAGAAGGCACCGACTGGTTATGCAGTCGGTGCCTTATGCCTGTTATCCGATGTTGGGACCCACCCTTGGGAGGAAGTATATGAAAAGGATCGTTTCCCTTTTGCTCATGGTTCTGTTGCTCGCGGGGCTGTCAGCGGTAACGCTTGCACAGAGCAGTGGGCTGCTGGGCGACGCCGACGGCGACGGCGAAGTCACGATCACCGACGCGACGGTGATCCAGCGCTCGCTCGCGCGGTATATTGATCTGACCGATGAGGGAGAGCTGCTCGCTGACGTCGATAGGAGCGGCAGCGTCACCATCAGCGATGCCACCTATATCCAGCGGCATTTGGCGCGGCTGAGTGATCCTTACGGGATCGCGTTGCCTTATACCGCCGAGCTCCCCACGGTCGAAGAGACCGCCGACCCGACCGCTGTCGAACCAACAACCGCCCCGCTGACAGAAGAGCCGACTGAGGAACCGACAGTTCAGCCGACGGTTCCGCCCACCACCGAGCCGTCGACAGAGGCCTCCTCCGAGTCCGGCGGCTACACGTTGTCCGAAGAAGAGTTGGAGGTCATCCGGCTGACGAACGCCGAGCGTGTGAGCTACGGGCTCTCAGAGCTGTCGGTGAATGTAGAGCTGAGCCGTATCGCCCGACTGAAGTCCCAGGATATGCACGACAACAACTACTTCGACCATACCTCGCCGACCTATGGCACCCCGTTCGAGATGATGCGGGCGTTCGGCATCAGCTATCGCGCTGCCGCCGAGAACATCGCGATGGGGTATCGTACCCCCGAAAGTGTGGTCGAGGGATGGATGAACAGCTCCTCTCACCGCGCGAACATCTTGAGCAGCTCCTATACCCAGATCGGCGTGGGGTTCGTCTCCTCGGGCTACTACTGGACCCAGCAGTACATCGGCTGATCCCGACAAATATGATAGCAGGGCTGTCGCTTAGTGCGGCAGCCCTGCTACTATTTCTATGGCTTTCTGTGTTATCGTCGGCACGTTATCGTCGAACCGCCGCGATAGGCAGAGGTGTATGCCGACGCGTCTGCAGAGATACACCGCACCGTGTAGGTATAGGTAACGCCGCTTTTCGCGGCGGTATCGGTATAGGCGGACGCGGTAGTATCGGTGAGATTGCTCCATGAGGAGGAGCCGGTCTTGCGAAAGACGCGGAACTTCACCGCGCCCACGGGTTTCTCAAAGCTCACCCTGACGCCGCCTGAGGTGTTCGTCAGCGTCGGGTTTTGGGGAGCGGCAATGAAGGTCTTCTTCCAGCCGGTCGCGTTGTAGCCGCTGACATACGCTCCCTTGCTGTTCAGCGCGCGCACGGTGTAGGTGTACTTGGTGCCCGACACGGCGGCAGTATGGGTGTAGGCGGTCGACGAGGTGTTGCCGAGCGTCTTCCATCCGGACGACGTCTTGACGAACACGCGATATGTCGCCGCCCCTGCGACCGCGCCCCACGTCAGCTTCACGCCGGTGAGGGTGTTCGACAGAGCGGTCACCGACGGCGCAGCGACATAGGTGATGCTCTTGCCGGTGCTGTTGTAGGAGCTGGTATATTTCTTCAGATCGGTCGAGATGCACCGCACGGTATAGGTGTACTTGGTGCCCGATACGGCGGCGGTGTGGGTGTAGGCGGTCGACGAGGTGTTGCCGAGCGTCTTCCATCCGGACGATGTTTTGACGAACACGCGGTATTTCTCGGCATAGGCGATGCTGCCCCAGCTGATCTTCACCCCGCCGTAGGTGTTCGACAGCGCGGTGATAACGGGGGTGTCCACAGCGATATACAGCGGTTTGATGGTAGCGCTGATCTTGCTCTCTCCGGCGGTGTTGCCCGACAGCGCGTTGCCGCCGAACTGCACGGAGATCGAGGGGTTATTGATCCGGATGCCGTAGCCGACGCATCCGGTCACGGTGTTCTTCGAAACGGTCGTGACGACGCCGCTCGACGAGACGAGGATCCCGTTTGCGCCGCAGTTCTTCACGGTGTTGCCGGTGATGGTCGTTGCGGTGGCGGCGGTGACATAGATGCCGCTGCCCGCCGATGACGTGACAGTGTTGTCCGAGAGCGTGGTGACCGCAGCAGAGGAGCTCGTCTGGATGCCGTGGTTCTTCGCACTGACGTTGTTCACGCTGACGGTGCCGATGACGGCGTTCGTCGCCAGCAGCATCCCGTACGCCGAGGACGACGTGACGGTGTTGCCGGTGATGCTTAGCACCCGCGACTTTCCCGATGCAGTAAAGGCGGTCGCGTTCGCCGCGCTTACCGTGTTGCCCGAGAAGCTCGTCACCGTGCTGCTGTTGTAGATGCAGACCCCGATGTTGTTGCCGGTGGTATAGATGAGGTTATCCTTGATCGTACAGCCGAGGACGTGCTCCTTGGTGACGACGTAGCTTTGGTGCAGGGTATAGCTGTTGGCGAGGGTCGTGTGGATCCCGATGCCATCAAGGTGGATCTCGTTGCCTTGAACAGTGTTGTTCTCTCCGGCGCTGAGCTTGATGCCGGTGCCATAGTTGCCGATGATGACGTTGCCCGCTATCGTGCTGTTGTCAAAGTCATACGCCCATATCGCCGGCTGGACGGTATCGAGCGAGTTGCGAAAGAGGTTGTTGGTGATCCGGATAGCGGTGTTATGTGCGCCGGCGATGCCCTTGTGGTTCCCGACACCCGAGGGATAGTCGATAAAGGTACAGTTGTCGACGGTGATATTCCTGCACGGGGTCGAGTCGCTGTTGTACACGCCGTTCCAGCTTCCGGCGACGGTGTTGTCACAGATGTCGAGCTGGATCGCCTCGATCGAGTTGTCGGGCTTGCTCGCCGTATAGCCGGTGAAGGTGCACCCCGAGACGACCGCATCGGCGCATCCGGTCAGCTCGATCAGATGGCCGCCGGTACAGTTCTTCAGCGTCAGGTTCGACAGCCGGATCCCGCTCGCATGCCCGAGGTTGACGAGGTTGATCTCGTCGTCGGCGCCGCCCGATCCGTCGAGCGTGCCGTTGATGACGGCGATGTTCTCGGTCTGGGTATAGCCGGTGCCCGAGCCGGTGTCGCCGTTCCAATCACAGTTCTGGATGAGGTTGCCCATCTCTTCCGAGCGGACGAGCGTCGCATCGTTCAGATCAAGGGTGGTGTTGGAGCGCAGCTTGAGCGCGGTGCGGACCGACCCGAGATAGTACCGCCCCGGTTGAGCGATCTTGACGGTGAGGGCGACGCCCTCTTGGGACTGGGCGAGCGCGTTCGACAGCACCGCCATGTTGGCATAGCTGTCGTCATAGTCCTCGCTGAGCGAAACGGTGATCACCCGCGTCGATTCAGCCGCTGCTGTCAGCGGCAGCATCATCAGCGCGAGCATCAGGCACAGCAACACGGATAAGAGCCGTCTCAACCCTGTCCCTCCTTTGCGCGGCGATAGCGGTAATCCTCGATAATGCGGGCATACTCATGCCGCACCTGCGGCATGAGCTGTTCCCATGTGCGGGCGACGTTCGCTCTTGCGCCGACGCCGGCGCGCTCGAGCAGCCCCTCGGTATGGAAGATCCGCACGATCTCGCGGTACATCGATACCGCGTTCTCCTCGGCAGTAAACCCGGTCATGTCCTTCTCTATGACCTCGGCGGCGTTGCTGCCGGCGGTCAGCAGCGACGGGATGCCGAGGGATGCCGCCTCTCTCACTACCAGCCCCGACGTGTCATAGACCGACGGGAAGAAGAACAGGTTGCTGTTCAGATATACGCCCATCAACAGCTCGCGGTCGTTGATACGCCCGAGGAACCGCAGCGACCGTTCCGGAAAGTCCAGCTCGTCGGCATAGGCGCGGATCACTTTCTCATCATAGCCGTCGCCGACGATCAGCAGCCGGTACTTGTCCGAGCGTTCGGTCAAGAGGCGAAAGGTGTCGAGGATCAGCCGCAGGTTCTTGTGCCATATCAGATGGCCGACGAACAGCAGCACCCGCTTGTCCTGCGGGATGCTGAACTCCTCGGCGGCGCGCCGGCGGATCGCGTCGGCGTTCGCCGGATAGGTATAGGTGGTGCCGTTCTCCATCACGACGATATCGCCGCGATAGCCATAGCCGCGCAGCACATCCGCCGCGCCCTCTGTTACCGACCATACGCTGTCAACGCTCTCATAGAACTTCACGATGCGGGAGGTCACGATCTCGGCGATCGTCTTCGAGCCGGTGACGTTGACAACGTCGTCATAGTATTTTGAGTGAAAGGTCGCAACACACGGGATATCCAGCTTTCTCGCAAAATCACGCGCAAAGCTCCCCTCGGTAAAGGGGCTGTGCACGTGAAAGATGTCGGGGCGGATCCTTTGCAACGCGCTTTTGAGCGTGCGGTCGAGCCGCGGCGTCGGCAGCGTGTATTCGGCAATCTTCAGATTCAGCGCCGCGGTGCGGATCACGTCATATGGCAGCACGCTGTCGTCGAACCGCCGGCTCCCTTTGGGCGTCACCACACAGGTGTACGCATCGCGATTCATGATCGCGGCATAGTTGTTGACCGCCTGGACGACCCCATCTACCATGGGATAGAAGGTGTCGATGAACTGGGCGGAGCGGATATCGGATGGATTCATAGGGTCATTCCTTCTGATGCAAGAGTTTTTTCAGCGCGTTGACGCCGTAGATAAGCAGCCCGATGATGATGAACGAGTAGTAGGACAAAAACCGCCACACCAGCATCGCCCAGAACAGCCCTGCAGTGCTCAGCGAGCTGAACAACAGGTAGAACGAGCCCTCTGCCGCGCCGGCGTTGCCCGGGGTGGGGACGATGGTGATCGCAGCATAGATGAAGACGCACATCGACACCGCCTGGATATAGCCGATCTCGCCGCCAAAGGCGTGGATGACAAAGTACGGTAAGCTGCAGATCGCTACCTGCAGCAGCACCGACAGCGCGAGCATCCCGATGAGCAGCGGCGGGTTGTTGGCGATGCTCTTCAAGCTCTTGCTGTAGTTCATCAACCCGCGCACCGACTTGCGGATGGTGGCCTGCGGGTTCTTGACGATGCGCATCTTGCCGCCGAGGTTCACAAAGAACGCGACGATCCGCATCATCACCTTGGGCGCGACGGCGGTGAGGATGATCATCACCGGTACCACCATGTAGACGACAGCGCCGATATAGGCGGTGATCTTGATGCCCACCGCGTCGATCGCGTTGTTGTTGAACAGGAACACCGCCAATGCGAGGATCACAAACCCGAACTGCATGGTGAAGAACCCCGTCAGCGGCATCGCCGCGGCGGCGCCGGTCGAGTAGCCGTGGCTGTACAGATGCCATATCTGGAACGGCTGTCCGCCCGCGCCGGAGGGGGTGATGGAGTCATAGTACTTTCCCAGCGCGGCGGTCTCGAACGCACGACGTACCGAGACCTTCTCGCCAAGGTGACGCATCATCAGAAGATACTTGATAGTCTCGGCGGCATAGAATACCATAAGGCACCCGATCCCCCCGAGCAGGAACAGCAGGTTTTTCCAGCCCAGCGGCTCGCCGGTGTACTTGGGCCGCTCGGTACCGAAGTCAATGAACGCGGTGTAGACGAGGATGCCGACGTTCAGCAGGATAAACAAGGCAAGGGTGATCCGTTTTTTCAGCTTGCTGCCGGTCGACGGCTTTTCGGGAGTGGCAGGGGTCATCGGTTCATCGTCAACGATGAACTCAGGATCAACGGGTTTCTCTTTCATTCCTGCACCTCCCATAATAATTCACCCTATATTATACACGATATCAAACGATTATTCAAGCGTTCAGAGCGTCGAAAATCGTAGCAGACCCCGGTTTTTCACACAGATTTCACACAGGGATCATACTTTTGTCAAATTTTTCGTCTACAATGATGCCATATTCAAGAGAAAGGATGATTGTCATGAGAAGAAATATCCTAAAGCTCCTGTCCGCCATGATGGCGGTATTCATGCTGGGAACGCTCGCGGCGTGCTCCGGCGGTGAGAACGGCGCGACCGCCGACGAAGCATCTGCCGTGACGGGCTCACAGCAGCCCGAGACCGAGGCCGCGACCGCGTCGCCAAAGAGCGGAAAGCTCACCGAGGCGGATATCGAGATCACCGATTCCATCGAGAACAGCACCGACGGCGACCACGCGATCCTCTCTGACGGGCAGAGCGCCGCCTACAGCCATACCAAGGTCGTCAAGACCGGCGACAGCGACGGGGATGAGGCGGACTTCTACGGCGAGAACGCCGCGGTATTTGCACAGAACGGCGCATCGCTGCAGCTCTCTGACATGGTGATCGTTACCGATGGGACCCATGCGAACGCGGTGTTCAGCTACGGACAGGGTACCACCGTGACCATCGCCGACTCGTATATCCGAACGTCGGGCAACTGCTCGGGCGGGCTGATGACGACCGGCGGCGGGACGATGAACGCCTCGAGCTTGACGATCGAGACGTCGGGCAACTCGGCGGCGGCGATCCGATCCGACCGCGGCGGGGGTACCGTGACGGTGGATGGCGGCTATTATACCACCTCGGGCACCGGCTCGCCGGTGATCTACTCGACCGCCGACATCACCGTCAGTGACGCAACGCTCACCTCCACCGCCTCTCAGGGGGTCGTGGTCGAGGGCAAGAACAGCGTCACGCTGAACAACGTCACCCTCACCGCCGACAACAACACGAAGAACTCCGATCACTCGAGCTACTATCAGGCGGTCATGATCTATCAGAGTATGTCCGGCGACGCCGATGAGGGCAAGTCCTCCTTCTCGATGAACGGCGGGACGCTCACCAATCAGAACGGCGACGTCTTCTTCGTCAACAACACGTCGACCGAGATCACGCTGTCGGGCGCGACGATCATCAATAACGGTGACGGGGTGTTCCTGCGCGCGGCGGCAGCCGGATGGGGCAGCGACGGCGCGAACGGCGGCAAGGTCGACCTTACTGCATCGTCACAGCAGATCGACGGCGATATGGTCGTCGACAGCATCTCGGCGCTGAACCTGATCCTCTCGGACGGCTCGACCTTCACGGGTGCTGTCAACGAGGACGGCACCACGGGCGAGGTCTATGTCGAGCTCGACAGCTCCTCTACATGGACGCTGACCGGCGACTCGTATATCACCTCCCTCTCCTGTGATACCGACGCGATCGACCTCAACGGTCATACGCTCTATGTGGGCGGTGTCGCCTATACCGCCGGCACGGCGAGCTTTGGCGCGGCGGTCGATACCGCGGCATCATCCTCCGGAACCTCTCGCTCGGATGCTCCCGGCGGCTCTCACGACGGCGCCCCGTCCGGAAAGCCGGACAGAAAGCCCGCGTAAAGATAATTCCTCCGACTCTTTTCATAGATACCCTCTATCAAAACGACTGCCGGCTGTATCATGCAGCCGGCAGTCGTTTTTCTGCCGAAATCCGGGGATGTGCCCGTTTGTTCGGGTGATTCTCTGCTTGACGAACCTACCGATATGGTATATAATTCAAATAGATTTCAACCACATGGGGGTTTCTTATGAAAACAACTCACCGCAACCTATGGCTGAAGGTCGGCGTGAACCTGCTGGTGCTCGCCGTCATCGTGCTGATTATCCTGCTCACCCGCTCGACCGCCGGTACGGTGGGCGAGGAGTACGTCCCCGGGGTGTTCGCGAGCGCATGGTCGCTCCTGCCGCCGGTGGTCGCTATCGTCCTTGCGCTGATCACCAAGGAGGTCTACAGCGCGCTGTTCGTCGGCATCACCATCGGCGCGTTTCTCTATGCGGGCGGCAACGCCGAGCTCGCGCTGAACACCATGCTCTATCACCAGAGCGGCGGTCTGGTGCCGGGGATCGCTGATATTGACCACGCCGGGATACTGGTGTTTGTCGTGATGCTGGCGACGCTTGTGGTGCTGATGAACAAGTCCGGCGGCGCGGCCGCCTTCGGACGATGGGCCCAGCGGCACATCAAGTCCCGCGTCGGCGCAGAGCTGATCACCGTGGTGTTGGGGCTGCTCATCTTCGTGGATGACGGGTTCAACTGTATGACGGTCGGATCGGTGATGCGTCCGGTGACCGACTCTCACCGCGTCTCGCGCGCAAAGCTTGCGTTCCTCATCGACTCGACCGCGGCGCCGATCTGTATCATCGCGCCGATCTCTTGCTGGGCGGCGGCGGTATCGTACGCCGTGCCCGAGGATGTGGATATCAACGGGTTCTCGATGTTCCTGCATACCATCCCCTATAACCTCTATGCGCTGGGCACCATCACGCTGGTGATCGCGCTGATTCTGGCCCGATTCGACTACGGCCCGATGCGCCGTCATGAAGAGAACGCCGCTGCGGGCGATCTGTTCTCGGGCGGGGACCAGCCCTATACCGAGGAGTATAAGACCGACCATCCCGACGACGGCAAGGTCTCGAACCTGGTGCTGCCGGTGATCGCGCTGATCGTCTGCTGTATCCTCGGGATGCTGTACACCGGCGGGTTCTTCTCGGGCGTGGGGCTGATCGAGGCGTTCTCCAACGCCGAGTCGGCGCGCGGGCTGGTGATGGGCTCGCTTGTCGCGATGCTGCTGACCTTCTGGCTGTATATGAACCGCCGTGTCGTATCGTTCTCCGAGTTCATGGGGAGCTTTGCGGCGGGATTCCGCACCATGTGCGCCCCGATGATCATCCTCATCCTGTCGTGGAACCTCTCGGGCGTGACCCGTCTGCTCGGCGCCGCCGACTTCATCCACGGGGTGATGGAGAGCACCGCCTCGTCGGTACAGATGTTCGTCCCGGTGATCGTGTTCCTCGTCTCGGTGTTCCTCGCCTTCTCGACCGGCACGAGCTGGGGCACCTTCACCATCCTCATCCCCATCGTGTGCGCGGTGTTCCCGCCCTCGACCGAGATGCTCGCGATCTCGATCTCGGCGTGTCTGGCGGGTGCGGTATGCGGCGACCACTGCTCGCCTATCTCCGACACCACCATCATGTCCTCGGCGGGCGCGGGATGCAACCATATCAACCATGTCTCGACCCAGCTGCCCTATGCGATGACGACGGCGGGATTTGCGGCGGTCGGCTATCTTGTCGCCGGTATCATCGGCTACTATGCCGATAGCGCGGTGGCGATGCTCGCGACCCCGTTGACGCTCGTGCTGATCGTCATGGGCATCCTCATCGCCCGCCGGTTGACAAATCGCGCGGCATAATCTATAATAACATCAACCGAATACAGTAAATTGCAGGGGAGTCGGCGCGAAAGCCGGCTGAGAGTGGGATAGATGTCTCCCTGACCCTTTTGCCGCACCCTCTAAAGAGGGACGGAGGACCTGATACGGATCATACCGGCGTAGGGAGCAGATGTGTTATTGCAGCACCGTACCGCCGTACGGTGCTTATATTTTTGACAGAAGGAGCAGAAGAATGAAGAATGTCAATTTGTCCCAAAAGCTCACCGAGAGCGGGCTGATGCTCGCGCTCGCCACCATCCTGAGCGTGCTGAAGATCGCCGAGCTGCCCTATGGCGGCAGCATCACCTTCGCGTCGATGTTGCCGCTGATCATCCTCTCCTACCGATACGGCATCGGATGGGGGTTGCTCTCGGGATTCGTCTATGGGCTGATCCAGATGGCGCTGGGGCTGAACGCCGTGTCCTATGCGACCACGATCGTCGCCGCTGGAGCGATCATCGTGCTCGACTATCTGCTGGCGTTCATGACGACCGCGCTCGGCGGCGTGACCCGAGGGATGCGAAACGGCGCTTCGGCATTGGGGTTGGCTTCGGCGCTGGTATGTGTGCTGCGCTATGGGTTCCATGTCGTCTCGGGATGTACCGTGTGGGCGGGGCTTTCGATCCCCACCGCCGACGCGTTTGTCTACTCGCTGATCTATAACGCCACCTATATGATCCCCGAGACCATCGTCACCGTTGCCGCCGCTGTGTATATCGGCTCGCTGATCGACTTCTCTGCGCCGAAGCTGATGGCGGTCAAACACGAGAAGACCCCGACCGCTGCAGCGGTGCTGTCGGCGGTCATGGGGCTTGTCATCCTGCTGGCAGTGGATGCGGCGGCGGTGATGGTATTTCCGCATCTGCAGAACGCACAGACCGGCACCTTTGACATCACCGGCATCGCGAACGCGAACCTGACGGCGGTGCTCATCGTGATCGGATGTGCCGCCGTGGCGGTCATCGCGCTGGGGGCTGTCCGCCGCTCGGTGATCCGCAGAGCCGCATGAGCGGGCGGTGCTTTCTGTTCGGTGCGCTGCCGGTCACAAGGATGCCGGATGCGCCCGATCGCGGCGACTATATCATCGCCGCCGACCGCGGCTATGACGTCGCGGTATCGCTGGGGATCACCCCCGATCTGGTGGTGGGGGACTTTGACTCGCGCGGGTCAGCCCCAAAGGTCGAGAACCTTGTGCGCCTGCCGGTGCGAAAAGACGAGACCGACATCGCCCATGCGCTGGCACTCGCGTTCGATCGCGGATGGCGCAGCTTCATCGTTTACGGCGCTTCGGGCGGCAAGGCGGATCACACCTTTGCGAACATCCAGCTCGCCTGTGATATTGCCCGACGCGGGGGGCGTGCGATCTTCTACGGCGAGACGAGCTTTACGGTGATACGCAACGCGTCGCTCACCCTGCCCGAAAGCTCCTCCGGCAGGGTATCGGTGTTCTCGATGACAGAGTGCTCGCGCGGGGTGGTGCTGCGCGGGCTGTCCTACACGATGGACGGCGGCACGCTCTCGCGCTATACGCCGACAGGGGTGAGCAACGCCTTCATCGGCAAGCAAGCAGAGATATCCGTTCGTGACGGCGAGCTGCTGGTGATGTGGCAGACCGGCGCATAGACAGCGCAAATCGAAGCATAAATTTTACGAAATTGTGAACAAAACAAACACTTTGTGAATAATCCCGTGTTCCTATTGCAATCCGATCCCTGTTGTGCTACGATAGGATCAATGAAGATTGATGGTTGAATTGATTGTTTCCTTGACTTTTTCATTGTTTGTCCTTTTTTGTTTTGTCTTAAGTGACGCTCAAGCCCGAGGCATTTGCTTCGGGCTTTCGTCATGCTTTTTTTACGATTGTTAAAGAATTGTTAATTCTTTTTTGCCATAATAGATTGCAATTTTAATTCTAATATGATAAAATAAACTTGATAATAGCCATTTTTGGAGGCGAAAATGAGAAAAACTCTCTGCCTATTCATGGTGCTGCTGTTGCTTTCTCTCTCGGTCGGTACCGCATCGGCGGCGGCCTACGGAGCTGCATCTGCGGCATCGACCGGAACCTCTGACCCATCCCTCTACAGCACCCGCGTTCTGTCGGACGATACGGTCGCGATCACCCTCTATACCGGCAGCGAGCGCAGCGTCGTCATCCCCTCTGAGATCGACGGTCGCCGCGTCACCGTGATCGGCAACGCGGCGTTCAGCTCGAACACGTCCGTCACCGCTGTCGTCATCCCCGACGGGGTGGAGGCGATCGAGCGGTATGCGTTCGAGAACTGTGACTCGCTGCGCGCCGTGACCATCCCTTCGTCGGTCATCAGCATCGGGAACTTTGCTTTTGCTTACTGTGAGTGCCTGCGCGATGTGACGATGTCCACGGGGCTCGAGAGCATCGGCGCATCGGCGTTCTACTATTGTGAGAGCTTGCGCGATCTCGCTATCCCCGACAGCGTCTATGCGATCGGCGGGAGCGCGTTCTATGATACCGCGTGGTATGACGCGGCGGTCGCTGCGGCGACAACGTCAAACGTCATCTATGCCGGACGGGTCGCCTATGCCTATGTCGGGCCGCGCAGCTACGGCAGCGCGTCTGCCGAGGCATCCCCTGCGGTGATCACCCTTGATGATTACACTGTCGGTATCGCCGGCAGCGCGTTTTGCTGGACAGATATCGAGAGCGTCACCATCCCCGAGGGCGTCCGCTATATCGGCGACTATGCGTTCGGCAACTGTCGCCGCTTAAAGAAGGCGACGATCCCGTCGACGCTCACGGTACTCGGGAGCAGGATATTTGAAGAGTGTGTATTGCTCTCGTCGGTATCTCTGCCGGACTCGCTGACCGCGATCGGTGCGCGCGCGTTCTACAAGAACACGTGCCTGACGACGCTCTTGATCCCCGAGAGCGTGACCGAGATCGACGCGACCGCGTTCCTGCGGTGTGACGATTTGACGATAACGGGCTATCAGGACAGCTATGCGATGCAGTATGCCGCGGCGTATGATATCCCCTTTGTGAACCTCGGCAAGACCGGCCGTCCCGCGCCGACGGTGCGCGTCAGCGTTGTGGACGGGCATCCGGTAGTCAGCTGGAACGCCGTCGACGGCGCGCTGCTGTATCGTGTGTTCGTGCGGGTCGATAACGGGTGGCGCACGCTCGCCGATACCACAGACACGAGCTTTGTCGATCTGACCGCCCTGCTCGGCGGGACCTACACCTATACCGTGCGCTGTATCAGCGCCGACAGATCGGTTTATACCGGCGACTATGACCGCGTCGGCAAGACCGTCACCGTCTATGAGATGCTCCTAGGCGATGCGAACATGGACGGCGAGGTCACCATCACCGACGCGACCCGTATGATGCGCTATGTCTGTGAGCTGATCGACGGCGAGATGATCGACTCGGATGCCGCCGACGTCGACCGTGACGGCGAGGTCACCATCTTCGACGCGACGCATCTGCAGCGATATCTGGCCGAGCTGATCAACGAGATATAATCCGAAATAACCGAATATATACAAAAATCAACACCGGCTGATCCTGTCAGCCGGTGTTGTTCTTCCGTGTATGGCAGGATCATCTCATGAAACCGCCGTAATCTCCATAGCCGCCTTGCATACCGCCCATGCCGCCTTGCATACCGCCCATACCGCCTTGCATGCCGCCCATGCCGCCCTGCATGCCGCCCATGCCGCCACCGCCCATCATCTGGTTAGTGAGCTCGGTGGTCTGTGTGCCGTTGACGATCAGGGTGCCGCCGTTGTACTGGCCGACGCCGTCATAGTCGAACGGCGAGTTTGCGGTGATATCGAGCGTGCCGCCGTTGACATAGATGTTGCCGTTCGCGTCGACCGCGTCGGTATCGCCCTGGCCCATGGTGATGGTGATGGTACCGCCGTTAAACTCGGCTGTCACGGAGTAGGCAGAGGATTTGGCCGATGCGTTGATGCCGTCGTCGCTGGCGCTGATCGTGATATCGCCGCCGTTGATCTGGACATAGGTGCCTTCGATCCCTTCGCTCGCCGAGATGTTAAAGGTGCCGCCGTCGATCTGGGCGACGGTCGTCGCCTGGATGCCGTCGCTTGCAGCCTCGATCGAGAAGCTGCCGCCGCAGATATAGATATACCCGACCGTGGTGTCCTCGTCGTTCTCGGCGTGCAACCCGTCCTTGCCGGAGCTGATGGTGATATCCCCGTCGGCAACAGCGATGGATTCGTTTGCCTCGAGCGCATCACTGGTGCATGTGATGTCGATCGTGCCGCCGGTGACCTTCAGATCGTCCTTGCAGCTGATGCCGTTGTCGGTCGAGGTGATGACAAGGGTGCCAAGGCCATTGAGCACCAGATCATCGCGCGAGAAGATGACCGCGTCGGTGTTGGTGGTGCCGTCGGATGCGAAGGTACCGGTGACCGACAGGCGGCTCGTGGTGCCGGATACGGTGGTGACAAATACCTTGTCGGCGTTCTTGACATAGATACAGGGGGTGGAGGTGTTCGTGATCGTGACGCCGTTGAGTACGAGCTGCACCTTATCGTCATCGCCCGCCTCTACGATGATCTGAGCGTTCTCGGCAGAGCCCGAGAGGATATAGACGCCGGCGGTGCTGATGGTGATGGTGTCGCCGTCGCTGAGCGTATAGCTCTTGGCGTCGCTTGTATCGACCGACTGGGTGAGGTCGCGGTCGGTGAACAGATCGGTCGCATCGATCATGCCCGACGACGTGACTGCCGCCGTGGTGATGACTTCACCGGTATCGGGGAGCGATACCGCTGCGGTGGTGATCGTATCGGCAGCTTCTTCGGCTTGTGCTGTCGCTGTCGTGGCGGCTGTCTCGGTCTGCTCGGTGGTATCGGCACCACTGCACGCGGTGAGCATCACCGCCGCCAGCAAGAGGGTGAATAGCAAAGTCAAGATCTTTTTCATGGGGATGACCTCCTTTTCTTGTATGCCCATAGTATAGGATGACAATATGAAAACCATGTGAACCGATTCTGAAAACTGTGTGAAAATATGAGACCGGAAAGAAAAATGCCATTCCGAACCGGACGCGCCTGTTCAGGATGACACGATAGGTTGATATTCAGCGACAGCCGCTTAGCCGCCGTCATAGACCGCCTGCTTGACCTGCTCCTTGAGACGCTCGAGCGGGGTGAGCGTCGGGATCGGCTCGAGCGGCTGCATCGGCAGACACGACGCGCTGTTCTGGGACTTCATGCGGATCACGATGCCCTTTTGCTGTACCAGCGCGAACAGCTGGTTGATGGTCCGGCATTCGTCGATCGCGCGGATGAGCATCTCGCGGGACTGAGGATGAGAACCGCCGCCGGCAGATGACGGCGGGATGGGGTTCCCTTTGCCGACGATCGACTGCTTGACCTGCTCCTTGAGACGCTCGAGCGGAGAGCGGTCGTCGGGGCCCTCGGGCAGCCGCTGTGCCGGGAGGTTAGACGCGCTGTTCTGGGACTTCATCTGGATCACGATGCCTTCGTGCTGTACCAGCGCGAACAGCTGGTTGATTGACATACACGCGTCGATCGCACAGAGCAGCTCGGGCACGGATTTCTTCTGATAGCCCTGCACCTGCATGCGTCTGCCTCCTCTCATGATGATATCACCGTATATTATACTAGAACCGGACGGCTTTTTCAAGAAAAAAGTAAACTTATTATGAAGTTTGTTTACTTTAGGGGGGATTTATGGTATGCTTATCATGTATTTTCGGGACGAAAATATCCGATAAGGAGCGCTTATGAACGAACTGAACGAGAAAAAAGAACTAGAGATAGAAAGCGATATGCCGGCTCCTGCCGACGTCGATCCCGCCGACGGCAGCCCGATCCCCGACCATACCGACCACCGCCCCCGGCACGCGGCAGAAAAGAAGCGCAGCCCCCTGCTGCCGATCCTGCTGATAGGCGGCGTGCTGGTGGTGGCGATCTGCGCGTTCTTTTTGATCCGCGCGCTTACCACGTCCGAGCCCTCAGCACAGGGCGCGTTCGTGGAGGAGAAGACCGAGTATATCGGCAAGGGCGAGATCATCCAGATCAACGACCCCGAGCTTGGGCTGATCGAGATCGAGGCGATCGAGGGCGTGGCGAAGAACAACTATGACAAGAACAACTTCGCCTATGACGAGAACGGGTTGATCACCTACTATATCGACGGTGAGCAGGCGTCCTGTACCGGCGTTGACCTCAGCGAATACCAGAGCGGGGTGGACTTTGAGGCGTTGGCGGCGTCGGGTGTCGACTATGTGATGCTGCGGCTGGGCGGCCGCTACTACGGCGACGAGGGCGCGTTGTATGCCGACGCGCTGTTCTCCGACTACTATGATGCGGCGAAGGACGCGGGGCTCGATGTGGGCGCCTACTTCTTCTCCCAGGCGGCGTCGGTCGCCGACGGCGAGGAGGAGGCCGCCTATGCGCTGACGCTCCTTAGCGGGCGAGAGCTCGACTATCCGGTCGCCTTTGACTGGGAGATCATTGCCGACGACGAGGCGCGCACCGATACGGTCACCGGCGAGCTGCTGACCGATATCGCCGAACGGTTCTGTGACGTTATCGATCAGGCGGGCTATACCTCCGTGATCTATGCCAACACCTCGCTGATGTACTACCAGTACGATCTCAGCCGGATGAAGGACTATGACTTCTGGGTCGCCGACTATGGGAACTTTCCGACCATGTACTACGGCTTTTCGATGTGGCAGTACACGACCGAGGGCACGGTCGACGGGATCGACGGCACCGTGGACCTGAATATGTGCTTCAAGAACTACTGACGACGGTTTTCGGGGCAGAAACGAATAACACCTTCTGCACTCGATCAGCGTTACCGAAATTTGCCTCCCCTTATTGGGGAGGCATTTTGCGGTTATAAGCGGGGGAGGGGCGTCTACTTGAACATATACCGCGTGGTGTCCGCGATATTCTCCACGGTGTCGGCGACCTTGTTCGCCTTGCGGCGCAGGACGCGCTTGTTGTCGTCGATCATCTTCTTGCCCATCATGCCGACGGCAACGCCCGACGCCATCGTCAGGGCCATGCCGACGATGATGCCGGCGGTGCTGTTCTTCATGCTATCACCTCACAGAAAATAAAACTTGCAAATTTAGTATCGCCACTTTACAATAGGATAGAGGTGAGAAAAATTGGAAAACAACCGTTCGTTGAACATCGTGCTCTTCGAGCCCGAGATCCCGCAGAACACCGGCAACATCGCCCGCACCTGTGCCGCGACCGGCGCACGGCTGCATCTGGTGCGGCCGTTCGGGTTCGAGATCACCGACCGCAACCTCAAGCGCGCCGGGCTCGACTACTGGTATCTGGTCGATATCACCTACTATGACTCGATCGACGACTTCTTCAAGAGGACTGCGGGCGGCGAGTACTACTTCTTCACCACCAAGGCGCGCCGCGCCCATTCGGCGGTCGCCTATCATAACGGCGCGTATATCATCTTCGGGCGCGAGACCCGCGGCATCCCCGAGCATATCCTCATGCGCTATCCCGACAGGTGCGTGCGCATCCCGATGATCGACGAGGCGCGTTCGCTGAACCTTGCAAACTCGGTCGCCGTCGGCGCGTATGAGGTGCTGCGCCAGTGGGATTATCCTGCGCTGTCCGCTGTCGGCGAGCTCCACCGCCACCGCTGGGAGGATATGTGATACATAATGCGGAAATATTTGTTTTTTTCTTCCATTTGACTATTGAAAGCGTTACAAGTATGTTATATAATAAAATTGTATCAATATAGGGCGCTCTCGCCGCGCATACAGAAAGGATGTTTTTATCATGAAACTCAACAAGTACACCGTTGATGACATCAACTTCAAGGGCAAGAAGGTTCTCTGCCGTTGTGATTTCAATGTCCCGCTCAAGGACGGCGTCATCACCAACGACAACCGTATCACCGCTGCGCTGCCCACCATCAAGAAGATCATCTCCGATGGTGGTCAGCTCATCCTCTGCTCCCATCTGGGCAAGCCGAAGAACGGCCCCGAGGAGAAGTTCTCGCTCGCGCCGGTCGCTGCGCGCCTGTCCGAGCTGCTCCAAAAGGACGTCGTGTTCGCCAACGATGACGAGGTCGTCGGCGCGAACGCCAAGGCGGCGGTCGCCAAGATGGTGGATGGCGATGTCGTCCTGCTGCAGAACACGCGTTTTCGCAAGGAGGAGACCAAGAACCTCGAGCCGTTCTCGTCCGAGCTTGCGTCTCTTGCCGAGGTGTTCGTGATGGATGCGTTCGGCTCGGCACACCGCGCCCACTGCTCTACCGTCGGCGTGACCGACCATATCAAGCAGACCGCCGTGGGCTACCTGATGCAGAAGGAGATCGACTATCTCGGCAACGCGGTCGAGGCGCCGGTACGTCCGTTCGTCGCCATCCTCGGCGGTGCAAAGGTCGCCGACAAGCTCAACGTCATCAGCAACCTGCTCGAGAAGTGCGATACCCTCATCATCGGCGGCGGTATGGCATACACCTTCTCCAAGGCACAGGGCAACGCCATCGGCACCAGTCTTGTCGACGATACCAAGCTCGACTACTGCCTTGAGATGATCAAGAAGGCACAGCAGCTCGGCAAGACGCTCCTGCTGCCCATCGACACCGTCACCGCCAAGTCGTTCCCCGACCCGATCGACGCTCCCATCGAGACCGCGATCTATGCCGCCGGCGAGATCCCCGAGGACAGCATGGGGCTGGATATCGGGCCCAAGACCCGCGCGCTGTATGCCGACGCGGTAAAGAGCGCGAAGACCGTCGTATGGAACGGCCCGATGGGCGTGTTCGAGAACCCGATCCTCGCCGAGGGCACGATCGCTGTCGCCAAGGCGCTTGCACAGACCGACGCGACCACCATCATTGGCGGCGGCGACTCGGCTGCGGCTGTCGTCAATCTGGGGTTTGCCGACAAGATGAGCCATATCTCTACCGGCGGCGGCGCGTCGCTCGAGTATCTCGAGGGCAAGGTGCTGCCCGGCATCGCCGCGATCGCCGACAAGGGCTGAGATCATATACCGACTTGACCTCCCCTTTCGGGGAGGCAAGATTTTATTCTATCACTGAAAAGAGGTTAATGATATGAAGAAAGACGTCAGAAAGGCGATCATCGCCGGTAACTGGAAGATGAACAAGACCCCGAGCGAGGCAAAGGCGCTGCTCGCTCAGATGATTCCGCTCGTCAAGGACGCAACGTGTGAGGTCGTCGCGTGTGTACCGTATGTCGACCTTGCCGCCGCGGTCGAGGCGACTCAGGGCACCAACATCAAGATCGGCGCCGAGAACTGCCATTGGGCAGAGTCGGGCGCGTTCACCGGCGAGATCTCGACCGGTATGCTCAAGGAGATCGGCGTTGAGTATGTCGTGCTCGGTCACTCGGAGCGCCGCCAGTACTTCGGCGAGACCGACGAGACCGTCAACAAGCGCGTCAAGGCGGCGCTCGCCGCCGGGCTCAAGCCCATCGTATGCGTGGGCGAGCTTTTGTGGGAGCGCGAGTGTGACATCACCGAGGAGGTCGTCGCCCGCCAGATCAAGCTCGACCTGTTCGACGTCAGCGAAGAAGAGCTGCAGAACGTCGTCATCGCCTATGAGCCCGTATGGGCGATCGGCACCGGCAAGACCGCGACCGCCGACCAGGCAGAGGAGGTCTGTGCGCTGATCCGCGCGACCATCAAGAAGCTCTACTCTCCCGCTGCCGCCGAGGGCATCACCATCCAGTACGGTGGTTCGATGAACGACAAGAACGCCGACGAGCTGGTCGGCAAGTTGAACGTCGACGGCGGTCTCATCGGCGGTGCGTCGCTCGTTGCCGACAAGTTTGCCGCTATCGTGAACGCCGCCTCCAACAACTAACCTGTCACCGCGATCCCTCGGGATCGCGCATATGAGGATGATATTATGAAGAAACCACTGGCACTGATTATCATGGACGGCTTCGGTATTGCGCCCAAGTACGGCAACGCCATCGACGCCGCCAGAACCCCTTATCTTGACTATTTGTTCTACCAGTATCCGGTCACCATGATCGGCGCGTCGGGGCTCGACGTCGGGCTCCCCCACGGCCAGATGGGGAACAGTGAGGTCGGCCACACCAACATGGGCGCCGGCCGCATTGTGTACCAGGAGCTGACCCGCATCACCAAGTCCATCGAGGACGGCGACTTCTTCGAGAACGAGGCGCTGCTCAAGGCGGTGGATAACGCTATCGCGAACAACAGCTCGCTGCATCTGTTCGGGCTGTTGTCTCCGGGCGGCGTCCACAGCCACAACACCCACCTGTACGGGATCCTCGAGCTGTGCAAGCGCAAGGGCCTGTCGCGGGTATATATCCATGCGTTCCTCGACGGGCGCGATGTCCCGCCGTCGAGCGCTGCCGAGTATATGCAGCAGGCGGTCGACAAGTGCGCAGAGATCGGCGTGGGCAAGATCGCTTCTGTCATGGGGCGCTACTATGCGATGGACCGTGACAACCGCTGGGAGCGCGTCGAGAAGGCGTATGCCGCCATCGTCTACGGGCAGGGCGTCAAGGCATCCTGTCCGGTCGAGGCGATCCGTCAGAGCTACAAAGACGGCGTGACCGACGAGTTCATGATCCCCGCCGTGATCGACGGCGGCGACACCGTGAAGCCGAACGACTCGGTCATCTTCTACAACTTCCGTCCCGACCGCGCCCGCGAGATCACCCGCACGCTGGTCGATCCCGATTTTGCGGGGTTTGTGCGCCGCGACGGGTTCTTCCCGCTGACGTATGTCTGCATGACCCAGTACGACGCGACGATGCCGAACGTCGAGATTGCCTTCAAGCCCGAGCGCCTTGTCAACACCCTGGGCGAGTACCTCTCGAACAACGGCATGACCCAGCTGAGGATCGCCGAGACCGAGAAGTATGCCCATGTCACCTTCTTCTTCAACGGCGGCGTCGAGAAGCAGTACGACGGCGAGGATCGCATCCTCGTCAAGTCACCCGCGGTTGCGACCTATGACCTGCAGCCGCACATGAGCGCCTATGAGGTCACCGGCAAGTGTGTCGATGCGATCAAGAGCGGCAAGTACGATGTCGTGATCCTGAATTTTGCGAACTGTGACATGGTCGGACACACCGGCGATTTCAACGCTGCCGTCAAGGCGGTCGAGGCCGTCGACTGGGGCGTCAAGAAGGTCTCGGACGCGATCGCCGAGATGGGCGGCGTGACCTGTATCACCGCCGATCACGGCAACGCCGACCGCATGATCGACCGCGACGGCACCCCCTTCACTGCCCATACCACCAACCCCGTTCCCTTCTGTGTGGTGGGATATGAGCCGTGCAAGGAGCTGCGCTCCGGCGGTGTGCTCGCCGATATCGCGCCGACGATGCTCGATATTATGGGGCTTCCTCAGCCCGCCGAGATGACCGGCAAGAGCATGATCGTCCGATAAACTTATCAAAACACAACAACGCCGTGCTGCATGCACGGCGTTGTTTATCGGCTATCATTTGGTTATTGATCGCTCTGACCGTTATCTGTCGGAGGTTCCTGCGGCGCCTGGTCGACAGGAGTGGATTCCTGCGGTGCCTGATAGGTCTGCTGTGGCTGCTGCGGGGCTGCATACTGCTGGGCGACATAGGGATTGCTCTGGGGGATACCGTATCCGGGGATGCCGGGGCCCCACTGGTTATCGCCGACGCTCTCCTTAGCGAAGTAGACGATCAGGATGATCGGGCCTGCAAACGGGATCAGCCCCATGAACAGCCAGTACCAGTCCTTGCCGGTATCGTGAAGCCGTCTGACGGCGATCGCAAGGTTCGGAACGAGGAACCCGATCGAAACGAGCCATCCGAGCACCGGGATGAATCCGGTAGCCAACCCGACGAGAGAGGTGAACAGGAACGCCCACCAGAACTCGCTGCGCGATGCGCGGCCCGAGAACTTGGCATAGTTGATGAAGAACAGCTTGATCGCCTGTCCGAACTCGACCTTGCCGTCCGACGGCGCGCCGCCACGGAAGTACGCCTGATCTGAGTAGGTGTTCGAATTCGGCTGCTGGTAGCCCTGCGGGGGCTGTTGGGTGGGCGGTGCCTGCTTTGCGCCGCAGGCGGTACAGTACGCAGCGTCATCCCTGAGCTGTGTGCCGCATTGTGGACAAATCATGTAGAAAACCTCCTTAAGTATTCCTTATCTGATGGTCATATTATACCATAGCCGAGCGGTCATGACAACCGTTTCGGCAGATTTTGTAACTTGAGGGTCATCTGAGCTCCCAGCTGACGCCGTCCTTGCTGTCCTTGATGACGACGCCCATCGCCATAAGCTCGTCGCGGATGCGGTCGGCGGTCGCCCAATCGCGGTCAGCGCGCGCGCGGGTGCGCTCGGCGATCAGCGCCTCGATCCTGTCGACGTCGACCGAAGGGGCATCCTCCTCGACCGGCCGCAGCAGATCGAGCGACAGCACGCTGTCAAACGCGGCGACGACCGCCCGCTTGGTGGCGTCCGTCAGCGGCGCCTTGAGCACATCATACAGGGCTGTCACGCCCATCGAGGTGTTCAGGTCGTTGTCGAGCGCCTCCTTGAAGCGGTCGAGATACGGCTGTGCCGACGCCATATCGGGGTCGCCGTCCTCGGACAGCAAAGCGACGCGCCGGCGCAGCTTCTCATACGTCTGCTGGGCGTTGTCGAGGTTCTCAAAGCTGAACGTCAGCGGCTTTCTGTAGTGGCTCTGCAGGCAGAACAGCCGGTAGGCGAGGGGGTCATACCCCTTCTCTTCAAGCAGCGATACGGTGAGGAATCCACCCTTGCTCTTGCTCATCTTGCCGCGGCGGTCGAGCAGGTGGAGCACATGGAACCAGTAGCCGCACCACTTGTGCCCGAGGTACGCCTCGGACTGGGCGATCTCGTTGGTATGATGAGGGAACGCGTTGTCGATCCCGCCGCAGTGGATATCGAGGTGCTCGCCGAGGTGCTTGATCGAGATGGACGAGCATTCGATGTGCCATCCCGGGTACCCGAGTCCCCACGGGGACTCCCATTTCAGCTCCTGATCGTCGAACTTCGACTTGGTGAACCAGAGCACAAAGTCGGTCTTGTTGCGCTTGCTCGTGTCCTCGGTGACGTCCTCGCGCACGCCGACCTGCAGCTCGTCCTCGCGCATATTCCCGAACACATAGTAGTTGTCGAGCTTGGAGGTGTCGAAGTAGACGTTGCCGCCGGACAGATAGGCATATCCCTTATCGATGAGGGTCTGTACCATCGTGATGAACTCTTGGATGCAGTTGGTCGCCGGGTCCACGATATCGGGGGTCTTGATGTTGAGCTTCTCACAGTCAGAGAAGAACGCGTCGGTATAGAACCGCGCGATATCCATGACGCTCTTATGCTCGCGCTTCGCGCCCGAGAGCATCTTGTCCTCGCCGGTGTCGGCGTCGGACGATAGGTGCCCCACGTCGGTGATGTTCATGACGCGCGTCACGTCGTATCCCGCATAGCGCAGGTACTTCTCGAGCACGTCCTCCATGATATAGGTGCGCAGGTTGCCGATATGGGCATAGTGGTAGACGGTCGGGCCGCAGGTGTACATCCGCACCCGGTTGCCCTCATAGGGGACGAACTCCTGCTTGTCGCCGGTCAGGGTATTATAGAGAATCATGTTTCTTTTCGACTTCCTTTCTCAGCTCTGCGATCTCGGCGTGCATACGGCACAGCTCCTGCGCTACCGGATCGGAGTAGTGGATCTGATCGAGCAGGTCGGGCCGGATCCCGTTGACGCGCACCACGCGGGCGGGAACACCCACGGCGGTGGAGTTGGGCGGGATCTCGGACAGCACCACCGCGCCGGCGGCAATGCGCGAGTTATCGCCGACCTTGAACGGTCCGAGCACCTTCGCGCCCGCGCCGACCATGACGTTGTTGCCGAGGGTTGGATGGCGCTTTCCGCTCTCCTTGCCGGTGCCGCCGAGGGTCGCGTTCTGGTAAATCAGGCAGTTGTCGCCGATGATGGTGGTCTCGCCGATGACGACGCCCATCCCGTGGTCAATCGCCAGTCCCTTGCCGATGGTGGCGCCGGGATGGATCTCGACGCCGGTACGGTGACGGGCGCGCTGGCTGAGGTACCGCGCGATGAACTTCATATGATGGCGATAGAACCAGTTGGCGCGGCGATACTTGCGCACCGCCTTGTATCCCGAGTAGAGGAAGAACACCTCCAGCGCGTTGCGCGCTGCGGGATCGCGCTCCAGCGCGGCGTTGAGATCCGCGCGCCATGTTTTGAACATACGCATCCACCTTCTTTGACCTGCATAGTAAAGAGAAAAAGCGACGTCATCCGTCAGGGACGACATCGCCGTGGTTCCACCCGGTTTCGGCCGTGTCTGCGACACAGCCCTCTGCCTCCTTAACGCGGAGCGACGCGCGGTCATTTCCTACCGCGGGCTCACGGGTGCATTTCGGTGACGCTGCCACAGGCGGCTTTCACCCGGCGCCGCCCTCTCTGTGAGGTGTCTGTCACGTACTTCTCCCGATCCTAGCTTTTAGTTATCTCTATTATTATATACGATGTTGTTGCCTTTTGCAACAGTCAATTTTGCCGTGTGCTCACATATCCGCGATGACGCTCCGGTTGTCGCGGACATAGATGACGCCCGAGACGATGGTGACCGCCGCGACGATCCACATCATCCCGTCGGTGATCAGGTGGAACACCCGCGTCAGCGCGGCGGTGTCCGAGTGGGAGAGCTCCATCACGCCGAGGATCGACAGAAAGATGAACAGGATCACCAGCGCGTCGATCTGCAGCACGGTCTTGAGCTTGCCCCATTTGTTGGCGGCGATGACCGTTCCCTTTGAGGCGGCGACCAGCCGCAGCGAGGTGATGGCAAACTCGCGGAACAGCACGATGATCACCGGTATCGGCCCGATCCATCCGCTGCTGACAAAGCAGATCATCATCGAGATGACGAGGATCTTGTCCGCCAGCGGGTCGGCAAACCTGCCGAAGTCGGTGACGAGGTTGTCCCGTCGGGCGATCCTGCCGTCGAGCATATCGGTCAGCGATGCCAGCCCGAACAGCACCCCTGCTATAAGGTAGTGCAGCGGGAACTCGATAAGCATCACCGCGACGATGAACGGCACCATCACGATGCGCAGCAGCGTCAGCTTGTTGGGCAGGTTCATTTTCTTCAGCATAGCATCTCTCCTGTCAGGTCACAGTCGATATGGTCGGTGATCTTCACCCGCACGATCTCGCCGGGGCGCGGCCTTCGCTCGGCGGTGAAGAAGACGCACGGATCGACCTCGGGCGCGTCGAACCGCGACCGCCCGTAACAGCACTCGGCATATCGGTCAAACCCGTCTACCAGCACCTCGACGACCTGCCCGATCATCTCCTCACAGAAGGCGTTCATGCGGATCGCTGCCTGCTCGTTGATGAGCGCGGCGCGGTGCTCCTTGAGCTCCTCGTCCACCTGGCCGTCCATCAGCGCGGCGGGGGTGTTCTCCTCCTGCGAGTAGGCAAAGCACCCGAGCCGTTCGAACCCCGCCTGTCTGACAAAGTCGGACAGCTGCTCGAACTCCTCGTCCCCCTCGGTGGGGAACCCGGCGATGAGCGTGGAGCGCAGCACGACGCCCGGGATGCGCTCGCGGATATGCGACAGCAGAGAGAGCAGCCGCTCCTTGTTCCCGCGGCGGTTCATCAATCCCAGTATCCGGCCGTCACAGTGCTGCAGCGGCAGGTCAATGTAGTTGACGATCTTCTCTTCTTCTCGGATGGTGTCGAGCAGCTCATCCGTCAGCCGGTCGGGATAGCAGTACAGCACCCGTATCCACCGGATACCGTCGATCCGGCACAGCCGCCGCAGCAGCTGTGGGAGCTTCAGCTCGCCGTAGAGATCCTCGCCGTAGCGGGTGGTGTCCTGGGCGATGACGTTGAGCTCTTTGACGCCGTTGTGAGCAAGGCGCTCGGCCTCCTCGATGATATTCTCCATCCTGCGCGAGCGGAACCGCCCGCGAATCAGCGGGATGGCACAGTAGGTACAGCAGTTGTCGCATCCGTCGGCGATCCTGAGATACGCCCAGTGCTGCTCGGTGCTCTGCACCCTGCCGCCGTCGAGCGGGAGCGAGAGCTTATCGGGGAACGCCTCATACGGTCGCCCCGCGAGCGCGGCGTCGACCGCCTCGGCGATGTCGGCGTTCTTGCCGATGCCGATGACGGCGTCGACCTCGCCGATCTCCCGACGGATCTCCTCGCGGTATCGCTCGGCTAGGCATCCGGTCACGACGATCGCCTTGATGCGGCCTTCTTTCTTGAGCTGTGCAAGCTCGAGGATCTCGTTGATGCTCTCCTGCTTGGCGCTCTCGATAAACCCGCAGGTGTTGATAACGGCGACGTCAGCCATCGCCGCATCTTCTATCAGCCGGTGACCGGCTTCTCTGAGTTTGTACATCATCATCTCGGCGTCGACGCGGTTCTTCGCGCAGCCGAGGGAAACGAACCCTACGGTAGCCATCTAGTACTCCTCGGTATCGGTATAGTCCCTGAGCGCCGCGCGGATATCGGCATAGCCAAATCCCATTCGGGTCAGCGCGGCGACAGTTCGGCGCACGCCCTTCTCATCCGAGAGGGAGCGTGCGTACTTTTTCTCTATAACAGCTCTCAGTTGAGCCGATTCGTCGATGTCGAGCGTATCCGTTACCTCGTCGATCAGGTCGCGGTCGATGCCCTTGTGATACAGCTTCTCGCGCACGCCGCGCACCGACAGATGCCGCAGATGAACGAGATCGGCGGCATACCGCTCGGCATACCGGCGGTCGTCGATCAGCCCGAGCTCCTGAAGGCGCGCGACCGTCTGCTCGCATACGCTCTCGTCATAGTCGCGCCGCAGCTTGTCGTACAGCTCGCGCCGGCTGTGATCGCAGAAGGAGACGAGCCACATCGCCTTGTCCTTGCACCGCTTTGTGTCCGATGCTATGACGCACCGGTGCAGCGTCTCGTCGTCGATCTCGCGTCCGACGTCGAACCGGTGGGCAAGCAGCGTTTCGGTATCGAGCTTCATCGCGTATTCGCCATCGAGATAGAGGGCGGACAGCCCCTTCTTCTTCGGCTCTACGGCTGTGATGAGCATCAGTCTTCGACAAGGATGTCGATGCTGTCAGATTTCTTTGTGGGGGATGCGGGAGCAGGCGTGGGCGCGGGAGCGGGAGCAGGAACAGGCGTGACCTTAGCGACCTTGGCGCCCTTCTTCGGGCGGGCAGAGAGCTTGTCGACGTTCTCCCACAGCTTTCTCTCGATCTCCTCACGCAGCTCGGGGTTGTCCTTTAAGAGCTGCTTTACGTTGTCGCGGCCCTGTCCGAGGCGGACGTCGCCGTAGTTGAACCACGCGCCGCTCTTCTGGATGACGTCGGCCTTGACGCCCAGATCGACGATCTCGCCGACGCGGCTGATGCCCTCGCCGTACATGATATCGAACTCCGCCTCCTTGAACGGGGGCGCGATCTTGTTCTTCACGACGCGCGCGCGGGTGCGCGAGCCGACCATCTCGCCGTTGACCTTCAGCGTCTCGGTGCGGCGGATATCGATGCGGACAGAGGAGTAGAACTTCAGCGCTCTGCCGCCCGGGGTGACCTCGGGGTTGCCGTAGACAATGCCGACCTTCTCGCGCAGCTGGTTGATGAAGATGGCGACACAGTTGGACTTGTTGATCGCGCCGGCGAGCTTGCGGAGCGCTTGGCTCATCAGCCGCGCCTGCAGCCCTACGTGCGCGTCGCCCATCTCGCCCTCGATCTCGGCCTTCGGCACGAGAGCGGCGACCGAGTCGATGACGATGACGTCGATCGCGCCGGAGCGGATCAGCGCCTCGGCGATCTCGAGCGCATCCTCGCCGGTGTCCGGCTGAGAGACCAACAAGCTGTCGACGTCGACGCCCAGCGCAGCGGCATAGACCGGGTCCAGCGCGTGCTCTACGTCGATGAACGCGACGTTGCCGCCGTCCTTCTGCCCCTCGGCGATACAGTGCAGCGACAGGGTGGTCTTGCCCGAGCTCTCGGGGCCGTAGATCTCGACGATCCTGCCGCGCGGCAGCCCGCCGATACCCAGTGCGATATCCAGCGACAGCGATCCGGTCGACACATGACCGACGTTCATATGCGGGTTCTGACCGAGCTTCATGACGGCGCCCTTGCCGAACTGCTTCTCGATCTGTGACAGAGCGGTCTCCAACGCCTTGTTCTTGTCCAGAGCCATAGTGAATCTCTCCTTTAGTTTCTGTTTTTTGACAACTCAATTATATCATAAAAAAAGACAAATTTCAAAGAAAATTCGAAAATTTGTTTGATTATTTTCTAAATTTTTGCGCAGTTACGGCGCGCACGTTGCCGCCGATATCCCGATACTCGCTGATTTCGGTATAGCCGGCGGCTGTCAGCATCGCGCCGACGGCCGCTGCCTGACCGTCGCCGATCTCGAGGGCGATGACGCCGCCGTCGCGCAGTTTGGCGGTATAGCGCTCGATGATCGCGTACAGCAGATCGGTCCCGCTCTCGCCGCCGTCGAGCGCCATGCGCGGTTCATAGCCGATCTCGCGCTGGAGCGAGTCGAGCTCACCGCGCGGGATATACGGCGGGTTCGCGATGACAAGGTCGATCGTGCCATCCTGCACGCTGTCGGCATACTGCTCGAGAGCGTCATGTACGATCGTGATATCCGGGCACAGCGATGCAGCGTTCTGCAAAAGATAACGGAGCGCGTCGCCGCTCTTCTCGACAGCGGTGACGTCGGCGTCGGGGCGGCTGAGCCCCAGCGTGATCCCGATGATCCCCGATCCCGCACACAGGTCGAGGATCCGCGGATGCGCGATCCGCTCTATCTGCTGTAACGCGGCGGTGACGACCACCTGGGTGTCGTCGCGCGGGATGAGCACGCCCTTTCCGAGGGCATACTCGCGCCCCATAAAGCTCCATGAGCCGAACAGGTACTGCAGCGGCTCGCCCCGCTCGCGCCGGGCACAGAGCTCCTCTGCACGCCCCATAGCGTCGGGCGGCACATCGGGGATACACAGCAGCTCAGCGTGGCTGCCGACCCCGAGCACATGTTCGACGATCAGCCGCGCGTCCGTATCGGCGTCGGGGACGCCGGCGACGCTCAGCCGACGGGCAAGCGCATCAGTCAGCGCACGAACAGTCATTCAGGATATCCGAGCCGTCGTCGGGGATGACGGCCTTCATCGCGACGATCGCACACTCGATCATATCGTCGTCGGGCTCGCGGGTAGTGATGCGCTGTGCCCACAGCCCCGGGGTGGCAAGGATGCGGGTGAGACGGTTGTCATACCGTCCGCACAGCTTGATGAGCTCATACCCCAGCCCGACCATCACCGGCAGCAGCAGCAGCCGGAACACGGGCCGAAGGATCGTCACGCCGAACGGCGCGACCGGGATGAACATCCCCACAAAGATCCCGACCAGCAGCGTCACCACGAGGAACGAGGTGCCGCAGCGGGGATGAAAGCGGATCTGCTTGCGGACGTTCTCGACGGTGAGCTCCTCATCCGCCTCATAGCAGAAGATGGTCTTGTGCTCGGCGCCGTGATACATGAACACGCGCTTCATATCCTCCATCTTGGATACAAGGACGATATAGCCGAGGAACAGCGCGATCTTCAGCACGCCCTCGAACGCGGATTTGATGATGCGGGCGGTCGCCTCGGGCAGGTTCTGGGTGAGGGGATAGATGGTCCAGTCGTACAGCTTTGACGGCAGGAACACGAACAGCCCCAGTGCGAGCGCAACGCCCAGCACGGTCGCGATCACCATGATGACGTTCATCAGTTTGTCGCCGAACGTCTTCTGCAGCCAGTTCTCGAAGCGTGACGGCTCCTCCTCCTCGATGACCCCCGCCTCGAGCGCCTTATCGGCAGAGACGGACAGCGCCTTGTAGGACAGGCGCATCGAGTCGATCATGCCGGAGATCCCGCGGATAATGGGGATATTCCAGAATTTGGAGGTCGAGGACAGGGTCTTGACCGAGATATCCTCGGTGACGATGCTGTCCTCGCCCGTGCGCACCGCAACGGTGGTGCGCTTGGGGCCGCGCATCATGATGCCCTCGATCAGCGCAGAGCCGCCGATCGAGGTGATCTTCTTTTGCTTTTGTCTCTGGGTTTCCTGTGACATATATTCGATACCTTCCTGAATATCTTCTGAATATCTTCCTGAATACCTTTCCAAATACCTTGCTACTTTGCCTTCTGGTCGGTGGTGGGGAGCCGATCGGGCTCGAGATCGACCTCCTGCTGCAGCTCCATCTCGCGGCGATAGACGGGCAGCGAGATGGTGACGGTGGTACCGACGTCGGGCGAGCTCTCCAGCTCCAGCGTGCCCTTGTGCATGCTGATGATCTCGTCTGCAACGGCCAGTCCGATGCCGGAACCGTTGATTTTCTGATTCGCCTTGTAGAATTTATCCTTGACCTTGGGCAGATCGTCGGGCTTGATGCCGCAGCCGTTGTCGGCGACGATCACCTTGACCATATCCTCCCGAAAGTCGCGGTAGACCTGAACGCCGATCATGCCGCCCTCGGGGGTGTACTTGATGGCGTTGTCGATGATGTTGATGAACACCTGCTTGAGGCGGTTGCGGTCGCCGTAGATGATCGGCATCTCGTCCGGCTCGTCATACAGCAGGTGCTTTCCCTCCGAGATGGCGCGCTCGCGCAGCATATAGACCGCCTCGTCAATCTCGGCGAGGATATCCATGCGCTCCATCTGCAGCGTCAGGCGTCCGCTCTGCAGCTTGCTGAAGTCCAGCAGCTCCTCGACAAGCGAGGTCAGACGCGATGTCTCCTTGACGATGACGGTCATGCCCTTCTCGAGGGTGATGCGGTCGGGAACGCCGTACTGCATCGTCTCTGCCCAGCCCTTGATGGCGGTCAGCGGGGTGCGCAGCTCGTGCGATACGCGCGAGATGAAGTCGTTCTTCAGCTTCTCATTGGCGTCGAGCTCGCGCGCCATATCGTTGATCGAATCGCACAGATCGCCGATCTCGTCGTCGTACATCTTCTCGATCTGGGCGTCAAAGTCACCCTGTGCGATCCGGCGGGCGGTATCGCTCATCTCGCTGACGGGCCGCACGATAGAACGGATAAAGTAGCTGCCCGATACGGCGACGACCGCGATGATCAGCAGCCCGACGATCGAGGCGATGAGCGTGTAGAGAAAGACCCTTAGGTTCGCGTTTTTGAGCGATGATACATAGCGCAGGGCGCCGATCGCGGTGCCCTGATAGTCCCTGATGACACGGGTGACCGCCATGACCTTCTCGCCATAGGAGAGTCGTCCCGTCCACTTGCCGCATCCGTCGTCGGACGACAGCGCGTCGGTATAGTCGGACAGCGCATCCTCGTCGTCGATGAACATGCCGGTCGACGCCATCGTCACCCTGCCGGAGGTGTCGATGACCTGCAGGTCGATCTCGTCCGTATAGGGAAAGACGGCGACATAGCGGGCGGCGGTCTCGGTGAAGGAGGCGGCGCTCTCGGTCTGGTAGTTGGAAAAGTAGCTGACGCTCTCTTCCGAGCGGGCGTTCAGCGTCTTCTCCACATCGCCGTAGCACATCGCTTCGACAGATACGCACAGCGTCACGACAAGCAGCACAATAATCGCCAGCACAACGCTGAACGTGTTGATGAGCCATCGCCTGGTGATGCCGCGAAACATATCTGTCCTCCTCTCATGGTTCTATGACGCAAGACAGGCGATCCTCCCGCCCGTCTGCCTTAGCTCCCGCTGTATCTGCCGGAGCGCAAAGGGGTGTCCTGACACATCAGGTGTCCCACTTGTAGCCCAGTCCCCAAACGGTGACGATATACTTGGGGTTCGAGGGCTCGTCCTCGACCTTCATCCGCAGCCGGCGGATGTTCACGTCGACAATCTTCTCCTCGCCGACATACGCCTCGCCCCAGACATGGTTGAGGATATCGGTACGGTCGAGCGCGACACCGGGGTTGGAGAAGAAGTACTCCATGATCTGGAACTCGACCTGGGTCAGCTCGATCATCTTGCCGTTCTTCATCAGCGCGCGGTTGCGCAGGTTCAGCGTGAAGATACCGGACTTGAGCTCTTCCTTAAAGTTGTTCTCGACGCGCTGTTCGGCGAGCGAGACACGGCGGTACAGCGCGTCGACGCGCGCGGTCAGCTCCGAGGGAGAGAAGGGCTTGGTGATATAGTCGTCGGCGCCGAGCATCAGGCCGGTGACCTTGTCCATCTCCTGGGTGCGGGCAGAGAGCATGATGATGCCGATGCCGGAGTTTTTGTTGCGCAGCTCCTTGCACACCTGCAGCCCGTCGATACCGGGCATCATGATATCGAGGATAGCGACGTCGAAGTCGCCGCCCTGCTCATCGTACTTCTGCAGCGCCATCTCGCCGCAGTCGGCCTCGACGACCTCGTAGCCGGCGCGGCGCAGGTTGATGACAACGAAATCGCGGATAGCGGCCTCGTCCTCGCATACCAGTATTTTCTTCATAAATAAAACCTCCGTTCAAGTTCTTTATGTTCTGATAGTATGAACTGTATTCTGCAGCGCGCATCGCGCGCCTGATAACGTAGAGAAAGAAGGACGTTACCGGGCAGCAGGCGTTGCCTCAAGGTACTTGATGGGGATGCCCTCTGTGGAGAACATCTGCTCGTGCTCGGTCATGATGTTGTCCTCGATATCGCTGTGATGCAGGTCATAGGTGACGTGCGATACCGTATATCCGCTCTCGCGAAAGTAGCGGATGCTGTCGCAAAACAGCTCGTCGTCGTCGGTCTTGAAGCAGATGACCGCGTCATCGGTGAGAAAGCTACGGTACAGCATAAGCTTTCGCGGATAGGTCAGGCGGCGCTTGTTGTGCTTCTTGCGTGGCCAGGGGTTGCAGAAGTTGATGTACATCGCGCGGATGCGGTCGCTGTCCGAGAGGAGGCGATCGATCATCTCGACGTTGAACGTCACGAGCGCGATGTTGTCAATGCGCCTACCGCTCTCAGAAAACAGGCGCTCGATGTTGCGCCGTCCCACGCCCAGCATATCGCTCTTGATATCCACGGCGATGAAGTTCGTGTCGGGATGCTGCAGCGCCTTCTGGGCGATGAAGGTACATTTGCCGCAGCCGATCTCGAGCTCGATGGGGCGGTCGTTGCCGAAGAACGCCGACCATCCTCCCCGATAACGCTCCGGCTCAGCGACATAGTAGGGGCATGCGTCCAGCTCGGGTTGCGCCCACTTTTTCTTTCTGATTCTCAGCGGACTCACCCTCTTTAGAACACAGACTAACACATTATATAGTAACCTATACTTCAACATTATAACAAACCCTTGTGGTTTTTGCAATTATTTTTTTACATTATTATAGGGAAAAATGAAACTTTTTTTGTGATATTTTAAGATTTTGGTAACGGTTCTGACGATATTTGTAATTTTGGCAAAAAAAACAGCCCTGTATCACAGAGCTGTAACGATCGCTGACAGAGGGTCAGATGCTATGATAGGGGCAGGGGTCCTGCTCGCTGAGAAGAACGCGGATGCCGGGCAGCGCACCGGTGAGCTCGCGCATCAACCATTTCAGGATGAGGTGCTCGGTGCTGTAGTGCCCCGCGTCGAACGCCGCGATTCGGTGCTCGACAGCATAGAGGTACTGGTGATGTTTCAGCTCGCCGGTCACAAACGCATCGAAACCGTACTTGCGGTACAGTCCGATCCCTTCGCCGCCGCCGCCCGATGAGACGGCGACCCGGCTGACCGATCCGGTGGTATAGCGCACCGACGGCGCAGAAAGCCGCAGCTTGAGAAGGGAAGCGAACGTGTCGCTGTCCGTCGACTGCTCGGGTGTTCCGACAGCGATGAAGTCGTCGGGATAGAGCCGGATATCCGACAGCCCGATCGCCTGAGCGAGGGCGGTGTTCACCCCGCGTGCGGCGCGGTCGAGGTTCGTATGCAGGCACAGCGCAGCGATGTCATACTGAGCCAGCAGATAGGGCGCGGTATCGGGAGAGAGAGACGCAAGCGGATCGAAGATCACCGGGTGGTGGCTGATGATGAGCTCGGCGCCCCGTGTACGCGCTTCGGCGACGACGGCGGGGGTGATATCCAGCGCGAGCAGCACCGTTGATACGACGCGGTCGGGCGCGCCGACGTTGAGCCCCGCGTTGTCCCATTCGGCGGCGGTTGACAGGGGAGCGAGGGTCTCGGTAAAATCCATGATATCTTTGACGGTCAGCATAGGATCATCTCCAGTTCCTCCAGCGCCGGCAGCAGCTCAGGATCGCCGATACACTGCTTTCGGATGCGGTCGGCGGTCATCCTGAGAAAGGCGCGGCTGTCGGGGTCGTTCGGGTCCAGCCCGCCGAGAAGGCAGGCGGTCAAATCGGCGTCATGCTGCTGTGCGGTGTAGCGGGCGCAGATGACGGTATAGTGCTTTCGGTCGGCGTAGGCGGCACGCTGGGACAGGATCGAGAACCCGCTGCGGTACAGCCATGCCGTGAGCTTCTCGTATCGGGTCATCGGCTGCAGGATGAGACGCTTGTCGCCGTCTTTGATCCAGTCGCAGGAGGCGAGGATCTCGGCGATCAGCTCGCCGCCCATCCCCGCGATGACGATATCGTCGGCGTCGTCGGCGGACACCCCCTGCAGCCCGTCGCACAGGCGGGTCGCGATCCGGTCACAGAGCCCGTGACGGCGGATATTCTCAGCCGCAGAGCGCAGCGGAGAGGGGTTGATATCACACGCGAGTGCCGTCGGGCACCGGCCCGTCTCGACCAGCATGATCGGCAGATATCCGTGATCGGTGCCGATATCTGCAAGGCGGCTGCCCTCGCGCACATATGTCGCACACAAGGACAGCCGCCCGTCAAGGTGAACAGATGACATTATGCTCCGACGGCGTCGTTGATGGCCTTGACGAGCGCGTCGGCGTCGGCGCCGTGGATCATGCACGCCTCCTCGATGCTCTCCCCGCGCGAGGCGGGACATCCCAGACAGTGCATCCCCATCCCAAGGAACAGCGGAGCTGTCTCGGGATAGCGGTCGAGAACGTCGCCGATGATGGATTCCTTACTGATCATGATCCTGAACCTCCATATTTTTTCTGTCGATAGTGTACCACAAACGGGCGCAAAATACAAGAGGATATCGCCCGAAAAATGAAAAATCGGCGTCCGGTCGGGACGCCGATAGCAATTATATTATTCAGCTTCGTTAGCTGCTTCTGCTTCTTTTCTTTTAGCAAAGCATTCGCTGCAATAGTAGTCCTTGCCTTCCATCGGCTTAAAGGGGATATGCGCTTCGCCGCCACAGTCAGCACACACGGTCGTGTGCATTTCACGATTCGCTCTTATTGCATTCTTGCGGGCAACCCGGCAGTCCTTGCAGCGCTGAGGTTCATTGACAAAACCTTTCTCTGCATAGAACTCCTGTTCGCCGGCTGTGAATACGAACTCGTTGCCACAGTCCTTGCAAACCAGAGTCTTGTCTTCGTACATAGCGTGTACCTCACTTTTTGGTATATATTTTACCCCGCGGCGGAGTTGCACCGTCAGAAATCTCTTCGGGGTGTATTACTACCTGAAAGTTTATTGCGTATACGGGTCTGTGCATTGTCAATCGCTTTCAAGGAGACGTTCAGTCTCTCTGCGCATTCCTTGTACGAATAGCCGGAAAGGTGCAAAAGCGCTACTTTGTACTCGAGCTCAGAGAGCCGGTCCTCGAGAATTTTGTGAAGATGTGCGACGTATTCCTTAGTCTCAACCTCCTCAGATACGGAGACCACGGTAGGGTCTGTTGCGTCTTCATCGCTGTCTTCGAATGATATCATATACTGCTCGGGGATGGTGCGACCGCTGCTCTGGCTGCGCAGGATGGTGACGTAGCGGTTCCTGACGCACTGCATGAGATAGTTCTTGAAGCTCATGCCCTTCTCTGCGTCATAGTGCTGACATGCCGATAACAGCGCCAGCAGCCCCTCCTGGGAGCAGTCGGCGTCGTCATAGGAGCGCAGCATCCTCGTGTACCGCGATGCACTCGCCCGGATCAACCCCATATACCGCGCGGCGATCATCTCAAAGCCGGCGTCATCCCCCGCCCGAAAACGGGTCAAGAGCGCCTCGTCAGACGGCAGCCAATCGCTGTTTGCAGGGGGATTCACCGTACCGGAGCACCTCACAATATAAATATCTATCATAATAATATACAATATATGGAGAAAAGTCAACAATTTTTCTAAAAATAAGATGATTTTCAGACCGAGTTTTCGCGAATTTTGTGCATTTTTGCCAAATATAGACAGCGTTTTTTTACTTTGTAAGGGGAGCTGAAATATGGTATAATAATATAAGATCATGCGATGAAAACTTTTGGTTTGCTATCCGAAAACTTCGGAGGCATTTTTCTCTTTTCGGAACAGCGGGGAGGAACAGAAAATGGTAGTGAAATGCAACAGTCTCGGGCTCTTCGGGCTGAAGACCTATGCGATCGAGATCGAGGCGGATATGAGCCGCGGGGTACCGGCGTTCGATATCGTCGGGCTGCCGGATGCTGCGGTGAAGGAGAGCCGCGACCGCGTGCGCGCGGCGATGAAGAACTGTGGGTTCGAGTTCCCCGCTATGCGCCTGATCCTGAACCTCGCTCCCGCCGACATCAAGAAGGAGGGCCCGCTGTACGATCTGCCGATCCTCGTGGCGGTGCTGAAGGTCACCGGCAGCATCTCGGCGAACACCGACGACGCGGCGTTCATCGGCGAGCTGTCGCTCTCGGGCGAGGTGCGCGGGATCAGCGGCGTGCTGCCGATGGCGATCGCCGCCAAGGAGCAGGGCAGGCAGAAGCTCTTCGTCCCTGCATTCAACGCGAACGAAGGCGCGGTGGTCGAGGGGCTGACGGTCTATCCGGTGCATGATATCTATGAACTGGTCGATCACCTCTCGGGGCGGCGTCAGATCACGCCTGCCGTGTTCACCCCCGACAGCGACACGCCTGAGAGCGTGCTCGACTTCTCGCAGGTGAAGGGACAGGCAGAGGCGAAGCGCGCCCTCGAGATCGCCGCCGCAGGCGGGCACAACGTCCTGCTCATCGGCTCTCCGGGCGCGGGCAAGAGCATGCTCGCCAAGCGCATGGTGACCATCCTGCCGCAGATGACCTTTGAGGAGACCATCGAGACCACCAAGATCCACTCTATCGCCGGCACGCTCAAGCAGGGGGCGGGGCTGCTGACCCGCCGCCCGTTCCGCTCGCCGCACCATACCATCTCGCGCATCGGGATGACCGGCGGCGGGAACACCCCAAAGCCCGGTGAGATCTCGTTGGCGCACAACGGCGTGCTGTTCCTCGACGAGCTGCCCGAGTTCCCACGGTCGACGTTGGAGGTGCTGCGCCAGCCGCTCGAGGACGGATGCGTCTCTATTGCGCGGGCGAACGGAACCTATACCTACCCCTCGTCGTTCATGCTGATCGCCGCGATGAACCCGTGTCCCTGCGGCTACTATAACCACCCGAAGAAGGACTGTACCTGCTCCGACACGATGGTGCAGAAGTACCAAGGCCGCGTCTCGGGGCCGCTGCTCGACCGCATCGACATCCATATCGAGGTACCTCCGGTCGAGTATGACGAGCTGACCTCGCACGAGGGCGAGGAGCACAGCGACGTCATCCGCGAGCGGGTGAACGCCGCCCGCGCTATCCAGAACGACCGGTTTCGGGGGACGGGCATCACCTGTAACGCCAACATCGACGCGTCGCGGTTCCAGACGGTCTGCCGCATGGAAGAGAAGGCGGATCGGCTGCTCAAGGCGGCGTTCGACAGGATGTCGCTGACCGCGCGCGCCTATGACCGCATCATGAAGGTGGCGCGCACCATCGCCGATTTGGAACACAGCGAGATCATCCGCGCCGCTCATATCAGCGAGGCGGTCCAGTACCGCTCTCTCGACCGAAAATACTGGCACGGCTGACAGATCGGCGCCAAATGAGGGTTATTAGGTTAGGTGAATGACAAAATAATTACAATAGAGAATTATAATCATAGAAATTTTCATGACAGGCCGCTTTGAATACCATACAAAATTACCAAAATTGATTACAAATAGGTTTTTCGGTTGACATTACCATCGCTTTGTATTATCTTTATCTAAAAGGCGTGGGGGATTCTGCGCCTTATCCCATACGATTTTCACGATTTTTATAGACACCTTTTTGGGAAGTGTACAGATTTGGAAAGATTTGTTGTAACCGGCGGCAAGCGCCTCTTCGGTGAGGTCTCTGTCAGCGGTGCCAAGAACGCGGCGGTGGCGATCATCCCCGCGGTGGTGCTGTGTGACGAGCCGTGCCGCATCGAGAATATACCGAACATCAGCGACGTCACCCTGATCGCGACGATCCTGCGCGAGATGGGCGCCGACGTGCGCCGTGTCGACCGCAACACCCTGGACATCGATCCCCGTCCCATCAACACCTATGTGGCGACGGGCGAGGCGGTGCGCGGGATGCGCGCGTCCTACTATCTGCTGGGCGCGCTGCTCGGGCGGTTCCATAACGCCAAGGTCGCGCTGCCGGGCGGATGCAACTTCGGCGTGCGTCCGATCGACCAGCATCTGCGCGGGTTCCAGCTTATGGGCGCGCATAACGAGCTGATCAACGGCGCCATCATCGAGTCCACCACCGAGGGCTCGTTCCACGGGGCGCGCATCTACCTCGATACCGTGTCGGTCGGCTCGACCATGAACATCATGCTCGCCGCCGTGAAGGCGGAGGGGCAGACCATCATCGAGAACGCCGCCAAGGAGCCGCATATCGTCGATCTGGCGAACTTTCTGAACTCGATGGGCGCGAACATTCGCGGCGCCGGCACCGACGTCATCAAGATCCGCGGCGTCGAGTATCTGCATGGGGTGACCTACTCGATCATCCCCGACCAGATCGAGGCGGGCACCTATATGGCCGCCGCTGCTGCGACCCGCGGCAAGATCACCGTGCGCAACATCACGCCCAAGCACCTCGAGAGCATCTCTGCGAAGCTGCGCGAGATGGGATGCGAGGTGGAGGAATATGACGAGGCGGTCGTGGTCGATGCGACCCGCCGTCCGCTGAACCGTGTGAACCTCAAGACCATGCCTCATCCGGGGTTCCCGACTGACTGCCAGCCGCAGTTCGTCGCGCTGCTCACCACCGTGAAGGGCACCTCGATCGTCAACGAGAGCGTGTGGGATAACCGCTATCAGTATGTCAACGAGCTCGTCCGCATGGGCGCGAACATCTCGGTCGAGGGGCGGCTCGCGATCGTCGAGGGCGGCGCGCTGACCGCAGCGCCGGTCAAGGCAACCGACCTGCGCGCGGGAGCGGCGATGATCATCGCGGCGCTGGTCGCCGACGGCACGACCTCCATTTCGGGGATCAACTATATCGAGCGCGGCTACTCGGACGTTGTCACCAAGTTCCAGGCGCTCGGCGCAGATATCAAGAAGATCTACTACCCCGACCACAGCGGGGTCGCCACCACAGCATAAACAGAACCGATCGAGGGTACCATGCTTTGGTACCCTTTTTTCACTTTATAAGAAACGGCTTGTTTCTTATAAAGTAAAAAGATTTATATGCCCACCGATTTTGCAAAAGCAATAATCGGTGATGGCTATACGAAATGCGCGCAAAGCGCGCTTTCTTACGTTACTTACGATAAGGGGATTTCTGAGAGATATGGCTAAACTGGTTCCGCTCTTCTCCTCCAGCAGGGGGAACTCCTACTATGTCAGCGGCAACGCGTCCGCGATCCTTGTCGACGCCGGCAGGAACTGTAAGCAGATCGAGCTGGCGCTCGCGTCGAACGGGCTGTCGATGGAGCGCGTCGGCGCGGTGTTCGTCACCCATGAGCATACCGATCATGTCAGCGCGCTGAAGGTGCTGCTGAAGAAGTACCGCCTGCCGGTGATCGCGACCGCCGGTACGCTCGAACAGTTGATCGCGGGCGACAAGCTCCCCGCAGGTATCGCGTGCACGGTGATCGAGGACGAGATCGACGTCGGCGGGTTTATGGTGCGGCGTGTACAGACCTCGCACGATGCCGCCGAGAGCTGCGGGTTTCATATCACCACCCCCGACGGGCGGCGGTGCGCCATCGTCACCGATACCGGGTATCTTACCGACGATGCGCGCCATGCCATCGGGCAGAGCGATCTGGCGGTGGTCGAGTCGAACCATGATATCGGGATGCTGCGGTCGGGGCCGTACCCCTATGCGCTGCAGCAGCGCATCCTCTCGGATATCGGACACCTGTCGAACCGCTCGTGTGCCGAGGCACTGCCCGCGTTTGTGAACGGGGGAGTGACGCGCATCATCCTGGCGCACCTGAGCGGGGAGAACAACTCTGCCGACACCGCGCTAAGCGAAGCGATGCGGTCGCTGTCGGCGGCGGGCATGACGGCGGACAGGGACTATATCATCGATGTCGCGCCGCCCGCATCTATCGGGAAGGGGATGGTGTTCTGATGCTGCGGGTGAACCTGATATGTGTCGGACGGCTCAAGGAGCGGTACCTTTCGGATGCGGTAGAAGAATACAGCCGGCGGCTGAGGCCGCTGTGCCGGTTTGAGATCATCGAGCTGCCCGAGGAACGCGCCGCCGACAATCCGAGCGACGCCGAAATCGCGGCCGTCGTCAACGCCGAGGGTGATCGCATCCTTGGCCGGATTGAGCGCGGTGACTATGTTATCGCCATGTGCATCGAAGGGCGGATCATCAGCTCCGAGGAGCTGTCCGAGCGGCTCGATGCGGTCACGCTGACAAATAGCACCGTGGACGTGGTGATCGGGGGCTCGTGGGGGCTGTCGGACGCGCTCAAATCGCGCGCCGACCTGCGGCTGAGCATGGGGCGGATGACCTTTCCGCACCAGCTGTGTCGGGTGATGGTGTGCGAGCAGGTCTATCGCGCGTTCCAGATCAGCCGGGGAACCAAATATCATAAGTAGAGGGAATCATGGCATTTGACGGAGTGATGATGTCGCTGGTGCGGCGAGAGCTTGAGTGCGAGCTGCTCGGCGCGCGCGTGACCCAGATCTATCAACCCGCGCACGATGAGCTGGTGTTCGCCTTTCGCACCGGCGCGGGAAACAGAAAACTGCTCATACGGCTCGCCGACAGCGGACGAATCCACCTGTCAGCGGCGGTGATCGAGAACCCCGCGACCCCGCCGATGATGTGTATGCTGCTGCGCAAGCGGCTCGCGGGATCGCGGTTGAGCGCAATCAACCAGCCCGCCCATGAGCGCATCCTGTCGTTCGTGTTTGAGGCAGTCAACGAGATTGGTGACCGCGAGACGCTGTCGCTCTATATCGAGATCATGGGGCGATACTCGAACGCGATCCTCGTCGGCGGCGACGGGTGCGTCATCGACAGCATCCGGCGCATCGACTTCTCGATGTCAGAGAGCCGCGTGCTGCTGCCAAAGATGCCCTATGAGCTGCCCGCTATGCAGCAGAAGCTGTGTATCGACGACCATCCGGTCGATGAGATCGCCGAGCGGGTCCTAAAGTCGGGAGGGGATGACAGGGCGTTCCTCTCGACAATACAGGGGATCTCGCCGATCATCGCGCGCGAGCTTATGTATCGCGCGCAGCAAAGTTCTGTAGCAGAGGCCGTCGCCATGCTGACAGCGGCGGTACATAACGGCGGGACGCCGACCATCGTCTACCGCGAGGACGGCAGCCCGATGGATATCAGCTTTTTGCTGATCGATCAGTACGGCGGGATGTGCATGACGAAGGAGTTCTCCACCTATGGGGAGATGCTCGATGCGTTCTATACCGAGCGGGACCGAAAGGCGCGGATGCGCTCAAAGTCCGCCGATCTGTCACGCCTGCTGTCGAATATCGTCGATCGGCTGAGCCGGAAGATGAACCTCCAGCGCGCCGATCTGAAGAAGTGCGCCGACCGCGAACAGCTCCGTATCCGGGGCGATCTGCTGCAGGCGAACCTCTATCGCGTGGAACGCGGGGCGTCGTCGGTGACGGTCGAGAATTTCTATTCCGAAAACAACGAACCGCTTACCATCCGCCTCAATCCCGCCATCACCCCCGCCCAGAACGCGCAGAAGTTCTATAAGGAATACAACAAGGCAAAGACCCGCGAGGTGCGCCTGACAGAGCAGATGCAGCTCGCCGCCGAGGAGCTGTCGTATATCGAGAGCGTGCAGGATGCGCTCTCTCGCGCCGAAACCGAGGCGGAGCTCGCTGCTGTTCGCAGGGAGCTCACCGAGCAGGGATATATCCGAACAGCGCGCCGATCAAAGCATCACGACAAGCCCCTGCCGCCGATCGAGTATCGCAGCTCGGATGGGTTCTGCATCCTTGTCGGGCGGAACAACCGTCAGAACGATGTTCTCACATTAAAAACTGCCGCGAAGTCGGATATCTGGCTGCACACCAAGAACATCCCCGGCTCGCACACCATCATCGTGACCGACGGCAGACCCGTCAGCGATACCGCCGTGAGAGAGGCGGCCGAGATCGCCGCATGGCACAGCAAGGGGCGCGACTCGTCGGGCGTTCCGGTGGACTATACTGCCGTCAAAAACGTCAGCAAACCCTCGGGCTCAAAGCCCGGCAAGGTCATCTATGTGAAGTATAACACCGTCTATGTCACCCCCAGGCACCGCTAGCAGCGGTTCTTTCGTCAAAATCCATGCACAGAACGGCATTCTCTTGTGTACTTTGCCGATTTTGTGCATTTTTCTTTTGGGGAACATAATTGACATTCCCATACGCTATTATTATCCTAGGGTAATTTGAAAACAGGATGCAGAACAGGGCATTGTGCTCCCGTCGCTCTACCCTCTCGTTCATGAGAAGAACCATAATCCATACAGTTATCCTAACTGCCTGAATCGGAGTTTTCTTTATGATTATCTACAGCATATTTACGGTACTCGGGGGACTGGGGCTGTTCTTCCTGGGCATGAAGCTCATGGGCGACGGCCTCGAGCTGGCCGCCGGCGCCAAGCTGCGCGCCCTGCTCGAGAAGATCACCTCCAACCGGTATCTCGGGATGCTCGTGGGGGTTGTCGTCACCGCGGTGATCCAGAGCTCGTCGGCGACCGCGGCGATGGTGGTCGGCTTTACCAACGCGGGGCTCATGGAGCTGGCCCAGACGGTCGGCGTCCTCTTCGGCTCGAAGATCGGCACCTGTATGACCAGCGTGCTGCTGAGCTTCAACATGAAGGACATTGTGCCGTTGTTCATCTTTGTCGGCGTGATTGTCATCATGTTCGTCAAGAAGAACAACTACAAATACTACGGCCAGATCCTCGCGGGATTCGGCATCCTGTTCTACGGCATGACCGTGATGAGCGGCGGGTTGTCGGAGCTCAACGAGAACGGGCTGATCAACGACCTTCTGTTGAGCATCGACTCACCGCTGATGGGGCTGCTGCTGGGCACGGTGATCACCGCCGTCATCCAGAGCTCGTCGGCGTCGGTCGGTATCCTCATGGCGCTCGGTATGGCGGGGTCCATCAGCATCCATCAGGCGATCTTCATCATCTATGGGATGAACCTCGGCGCGTGTATGCCGGCGTTCCTGTCGGCTGTCGGCGCGAAGCGCAACGCTAAGCAAGTGGCGATCCTGAACCTGCTGATCACGTTCTTCGGCGTGGTGCTGATGGTGCCGCTGACGATGGTGCTGCCGATCGCTGACGTGATCGAGAGCATCTTCCCGAATGCGGTGGGGGCGCAGATCTCGGCGGCGCATATCCTGTTCAACGTGGTGAACATGGTCGTGCTGATGCCGTTCTCGGGTCTGATGGTGCGCATGACCCAGAAGATCCTGCCCTATTACGAGGACCCCGATCGGGACAAGATGGAGCCCGAGTTCATCGACGACCGCATCCTCTCCACCCCGCCGATGGCGGTGCTGCAGTGTGAGAAAGAGGTCGCGCGGATGTCGCAGCTGGTACAGAAGAACTATAACCGCGCGATGATCGCGTTCTTTGAACGGGACAAGGACAGCATTGATCGCGTGCTCGAGCGCGAGCGCGTCATCGATTATCTCTCGAAGGAGATCACCGACTATATCGTCAAGCTCAACGCTCTCGACATCGAGGACAACGACCGCCAGATGGTGGCGGCGATGTACTCGGCGATCCAAGACCTCGAGCGCATCGGCGACCACGCCGAGAATATCGTCGAGTATGCACGTACCGTCATCGACGAGAACCTGAAGTTCTCCGATGGGGCGATGGACGAGCTGAAGGATATCTGTGACAAGTGCCGCACGCTGATGGAGCTGTCGTTCGCGATGTTCAACGCCAAGGGCGCCTCGCCGGAGCTGGTCGAGCGCATCATCCAGGCGGAGGACAGCGTTGACGAGTGCAAGGACGAGTACAAGACGTCGCATATCGTTCGGATGAACGACGGCGTGTGCGACGCCACCTCGGGCACGGTGTTCCTGAATATGCTCATCGACATCGAGCGCATCGGCGACCACAGCATCAACGTGGCGTTCGCCATCCCGAACCGCCACCACCAGATCCTGAGCACCACCGCCGGCTAGTATCACAGAAAGGACAGGACGTCATGAGCGAGCTGCTGCTGTTCAATATCGAGCAAGACAAGGCGATCAGGATCAAGAACCTCTGCCGTCAGCTCTGCATCCCCGTGCGCGAGATCATGCCCGAGGACTTTGGCAGGACGCTTGGCTATCTTCTCGGAGAGAGCGATGACGACAGGAGCGCGCCCGACGCGGGATTTGCGGATGAGATGCTGTATCTCGTCGATATCCGCGGTGGGATGCTCGATATCCTGCTAAGCGGTCTTCGGCGGAAGAGGGCGTCGGTCGCCCTCAAGGCGGTGAAGACCGATACGAACCTCACCTTCACGCCGTATGAGCTGTGGCGCGAGCTGTGCGCCGAGCGCGCCGCGATCGCAGAGGGATTCACAGCACATGAATAATGACAGAGCAGAGCTGCCGCAACGCAAGCGTTGCGGCAGCCCTTTTAGCTATCCTATGTGGATATGAGCATAGGATGGCTTTTATTTTGCATATTGTTGTCAACGGGATCACGCAAAGCGCAGCAGCACGAAGAACTGCAGCGTCACGAGCAGGTAGGCGATATGGCGGTATCGCTGGTCATACAACAGCCCGATGAATTCGCGCAGGAATGCGTTCAGATAGAAGTACGGCTTGGTCCGAGCCGAGATGCCCTGTGCCGAGAAGCCGTTCTTCCGTGACAGGATGTAGCCGCGGAACACATGGTAGTTGGTTGTCGAGAACGCGACCTTCTGCGCGCCGATGTCCCCGGTATGCTGTTCGATGACCTGCTTTGAGAACCGCATGTTCTCGTTCGTGCTGGTGCTCTCGGTCTCGGGGAGGATCCGCTTGGGAGAGACGCCGATCTCGGTGAGATATCGCTGTATCGCCTCGCCCTCGGAGATGACCTCGTCCGCGCCCTTGCCGCCGGACGGCACGAACACGGCGTGCTTGCCGGTGGCGTCGAACTGCGCCTTCTCGAACGCGACCGCGCTGTCTGCGCGCGCGCGCAGAAGCGGGGTCAGGGAGCCGTCGCGCCGGATCGCGCACCCGAGGATGATGATGTAGTCCTTGTCATAGGACGGCACGCGACGGGTCGAAAGATACGCACAGATCATTGTCGACAGGAACATACACTCCAGATAGCTTGCGATATAGACGAGAAACCGGTAGAGCATCTCGTATCCCGGGATCGTCCACAGAAACGGCATCATGCCGTTGCCGATCGTCAGCACGGTAACGAGGAGCCACAGCACGCCGAAGACGATCCCGAGCGCGTTGACCGGTCTGAACCCCTCGTGGCGCATCAACCAGATGTTGCTGATCGACAGGGCGACCGACAGCACCAGCATGAACGGTGTCAGCGCGAGCAGCACCTCTATGCCGATGTCGGCGATCAGCCCGATGAATACCCCGAACGAGTTGACGACGTTGTTCAGCAGCTTGTAGATACAGAACAGCAGCACCACCAGCATGAAGATGCTGATACCGCCGAACGCGACCATCGTATAGCAGAAGTCGCCCCGCCGATAGTAGTCGATACACATCCACAGCATCACGACCACGACCGCCAGCATCACCAGAAGAGACACATAGATCGTCATCCGATAGCCCTGGTAGTTGTAGCCGTTCGTCCGATCGACGATCATGCCCGACGCGGTCACGTGAAGGTCGGATGTAGTGGTATAGCTGCTCTCGGTACCGTCCGCAAACCGCACCCGCGCAGAGAGGGTCGCGTTCACGTTGCCTACGCCGACCGAGTGCAAATCGAAGTACAGCTCGCCGTCCTCGATACCGGCGCCGGTCATCGTGACGATGTCATCGGTGTCGCAGTCCATCTCGGCATCCACGAGCTCCACTTTGCTGCCATAGGTGATGGCGTGCACCCGATAGGTGCTGCCGACGGCGACGGCATAGATGACACTGAACAAGATCGAAAGCGCGATAAAGAGATTCAGATAGAACAGTTTTCGGTTACGTCGCATAGGGAACTCTCCGTTAGTCGTGATACATTGATTATACAACAAAAATGGGATTTTTCTACCCCTAAATAACAAAATCCCGAAAAAAACCACCGCCGAAACAGATAATTCGACGGTGGTATTCGTTGGGTACTAGGCAAGGGACGCCTCGATGAACGCGGAGAAGAGGGGATGGGGCTTGTTGGGACGGCTCTTGAACTCGGGGTGATACTGCACGCCGATGTAGAACGGTCGGTCGCTCAGCTCCACCGTTTCGACCAGCCGCCCATCGGGCGAGAAGCCCGAGAGCGTCAGCCCCGCATCTTGCAGAACCTCGCGGTAATCGTTGTTGAACTCGTAGCGGTGGCGGTGGCGTTCGCTGATACAGCTTGTGCCGTATGCCCGCTCCATGGCAGTCCCTGAGACAATCTCGCACGGATAGGCGCCGAGGCGCAGGGTGCCGCCCTTGTCGATCTCGTCGCTCTGGTCGGGCATGAAGTCGATAACCTTGGGCACGTTCTGGGCAAACTCGCCGGAGTTGGCGTCGGCGATGCCGGCGACGTTGCGGGCATACTCGATGACGGCGATCTGCATGCCCAGACAGATCCCAAAGTACGGGATCGCGTGCTCGCGGGCATACTGCGCCGCGCAGATCATGCCCTCGATCCCGCGGTGACCGAAGCCGCCGGGGACGATGATCCCGTCGAGATGACCGAGCAGGTCGTCGACCGTGTCGGGAGCGAGCTTCTCCGAGTCGATCCAGTCGATGTCGACGAACGAGTTCTGGTAGAATCCCGCGTGGCGGAGTGCCTCGGCGACCGAGAGATACGCGTCGTGCAGCTCGACATACTTGCCCACGAGCCCGATCTTGGCGGTGCGCTCGCGGTTCTTGATCCGCTCGATCATATGCTCCCAGTCAGACAGGTCGGGCTTGCGGGATTTCAGGTTCAGCTCGCGGCAGACGATGTCGGAGATATGCGCCTTCTCGAGCATGAGAGGCGCCTCGTACAGGATCGGCAGGGTGAGGTTCTCGATGACACAGTCGGGCCACACGTTGCAGAATCCCGCGATCTTGTCAAAGATGCTGTGGTCCTCGATCGGCTCGTCCGTGCGCAGGATAATGATATCGGGCGCAACGCCCAGTCCCTGCAGCTCCTTGACGGAGTGCTGGGTGGGTTTGCTCTTGTGTTCGCCGGACGCCTTGAGATACGGTACCAGCGTCACATGGATGTACAGCCGGTTCTCGATGCCGACCTCGTGTCCGACCTGGCGGATCGCCTCGATAAAGGGCTGGGACTCGATATCGCCGATGGTGCCGCCGATCTCGGTGATGACGACATCCGCGTCGGTCTGCTTGCCGACGTTGTAGATGAACCGCTTGATCTCGTCGGTGATATGCGGGATGACCTGCACCGTCTTGCCGAGATACTCGCCGTGGCGCTCCTTGCTGATGACGTTGGAGTACACCTTGCCGGTGGTGAGGTTCGAGTACTTGTTCAGATCTTCGTCGATGAACCGCTCATAGTGACCGAGGTCGAGGTCGGTCTCGGCGCCGTCCTCGGTGACATAGACCTCGCCGTGCTGGTAGGGGCTCATGGTGCCCGGATCGACGTTGATATAGGGGTCGAGCTTCTGGGACGCGACCTTTAGCCCGCGCGCCTTGAGCAGCCGCCCGAGCGACGCGGCGGTGATGCCCTTGCCCAGGCCCGATACCACGCCGCCGGTGACGAAAATGTATTTAGTCATAACATTCCCTCCTGTATATCCTGTGGCAGGGGTACATCCCCGCCGTATCATTCAGCTGTATTTTTCGATGATGATCTGGGCTGCCTGCCTCTTGGTGATGCCGGCGTCCATCGCGCTCTTCTCGAGCAAGCGGTGCGCATCGTTCTCGGTTCGGTGCTCGTTCTCGATGAGCAGCCACTTGGCGCGGTTGACGAGCCGCAGCTCGTCGAGCTTGCTGCGGGCGCGGTCGGCGGTGGTCTCTGCCACGCGCAGCCGCTCTCTCGCCGAGATCAGCAGCGAGAGCGACTGGTTGATCACGGTGCGCGAGACGGGCTTTCGGATGACGAACACGCCGCTGATCGCTGTCTTGGAGACGATCTGTTCATACACGTCAGCGGCGACAAACAGCACCGCGATAGTGCCGCTACGGCTACTGCTATCGATCGAGAGCCGTGAGCCAAACTCGTCCGTCAGCCCTGCGTTGATCAACACGAAGTCATACGGATCCTCGAGCAGCATCCGGCGCGCCTGAGCGGCGTTATGGGAACAGTCGGTGCGAAAGTGTTCGGCAGCAAGAAGAGAGCCGATCTCGGCCGCAAACTTCGCCGACGCCGATACGATCAGCGCGCGGTAGCTGTGGTATTCCGATGCCATGGGCTCCCCTCCTTCGCGGTAGAATCAATTTAGGGTGACGTCAGCGTTGGCAGTATGCCTTGATGACGGTATCCGGCAGACAGCTGCGGATGAACGCGGAGCTGCCCGCAAGTATGCGCGCCTTGGCGACCGTCTGCGGCAGCATCGGCAGCCGCGAGAGCTCCTCGGCGGTCATCTCCACAGAGCTTTTCTCGGTGGCGGGTTTGAGCTCGATACGGTTCTCGATCCCGTCGAGGATCGCCCGGATCATCAGCGCGAACGTCAGATAGGGGTTGCACTCGGGGTCGGGCGAGCGGAGCTGGACACACCGCCTGCCGTCCGCCATGTGCGGGGTATAGACGAGCTGGGCACGGCTGCGGTACGACCACTCGATGTACTTAGGGGCCCTCAGGCGGCCGAACCGCTGGTACGACTCCTCGTGCGGGTTGACAAAGACCGTCATCTCGGCGATCTTATCGAGCAGCCCCGAGACGATATACTCCGATACATCCGAGCCGTCTTTCGCGGTGACCGATACGTTGATCAGCAGCGCGGAGCCGGGCTTGTCGGCGATGGGCTTGGGCGAGAAGTCGGCATACAGCCCGTTGCGGGCGGCGATGGTGCGCACCACGCTCAAAAAGGTGACGGTATCGTCGGCGGCGGTCATCGCATCGGCATAGCGAAAGTCGATCTCGTTCTGGCCCGGACCCGCCTCGTGGTGCGAGCTCTCGGGCGTGATGCCCATCTGCTCGAGCGTCAGCGAGATCTCGCGGCGGACGTTCTCGCCCTTGTCGAGCGGGGCGATATCCATATAGCCGGCGTTGTCATAGGGGATACCGGTGTTCTCTCCGTTCTCGTCGGTCTTGAAGAGGTAGAACTGCATCTCGCTCTTGAAGTGGAAGCTGTAACCGCGCTCGGCGGCGGCGGTCACGGCGTTTTTCAGCAGCGCGCGGGTATCCATGGGGACGGGCGATCCGTCGGCATAGGTGAGGGTGCAGAACATCCGCACCACCTTGCCGTGTTCGGGACGCCACGGCAGGATTGTCGCCGTGCCCGCCTCGGGATGGAGATAGACGTCCTCGCCGTATGCTCCGCCAAATCCCGGAAGATAGGACGAGTCGATGGGATATCCCCCCTCAAAGGCGCGGGACAGCTCGGATCGCTGGACGGAGATGTTCTTCTGCACGCCGAAGATATCGCAGAACGCCAGCCGGATGAACTTGACGTCCTCCTCCTCGATGAACTGCATGATTTCTAATTCGGATCGGGTCATGTGTATTACCTCTTTTCCGAGGAAAATTCAGAATTTGGGTATGGGCACAGCCCACCCGCAACTCTTCACTCTTCACTCTTCATTCTTCACTCGAATTGAGCGTCGGCTTAATTCGCCACATACATCTGCTGATAGGGGTTCTTGGAGTCGGGGGTGATGACGGTGAAGTCGGCGTCGAGCACCCACTCGGCATCATAGCCGAAGATATCGCAGAACGTGCGGATATGCTCCGTGACGGCGTTCATATCCTCGGGTGAAGCAGGACGCGCCGTCACCTGATGCGGGAAACGGATGCGCTCACACGATGAGCGCAGGAACATCCTGCCGCCGTGCATACCGGTACACGGAAAGTTGCCGACGATATCGCGGTCGTCATCCGCAAGCCCGAGCACGACGATGATGCCCCCTGCCTGGTACTCGCCCAGAAAGGAGCCGGTCTTGCCGCCGATCATCAGCACCGGGATGTGATCCCGATACGCCTTCATATGGATACCGGCACGATAGCCGGCGTCGCCCTTGACATAGATCCTGCCGCCGCGCATCGCGTAGCCCGGCGCGTCGCCGATGTTGCCGAAGACGTTGATTTGACCCGCGTTCATGGTGTCGCCGACCGCGTCCTGGGCGTTGCCGAAGACATTGATGACCGCGCCGTCCAGGTAGGCGCCGAGCGCGTTGCCGGGGGTGCCGTGAATGTCGATCCTCTTGTCCGACATCCCTGCCGCGATGAACCGCTGACCGAGCACGTTCTCGACCGTGAGCTCCCGCTCGCCCGCGCGGATGCGCTCGTTGAGCGCCTGATGGTGCAGCGATGTTGCCTCTATCGAGAACATTATACCACTCCTCTCAGCGTTTTTCTACGATAAATTTGTCCGAACGGGATGAGGTTCGGATCTTTTCTCAGCATATCAAAGTCAAGAGCAGAGAGATCCACCTGTGTTCGGACCAGATCGGTATAGATACCCGCGCCTTTGACGTCGCCGACGATGATAAAGCCGATGAGCTTGTTGTCACGGATGAAGAACCGCTTGACGCTGTTCTCACCCTTCTCCTCGATCATTTGGGAGGCGTCGCCATAGGTGCCGGCAGTCATGATATGCAGCCCAAAGAACCCGATCGAGTTCATCGGCGCCGCGTTATCGAACCGACGGTTGCCGCCCGCCATGTTCACGCCGGCGGTATAGCCGCCGATGATAGCGTTCGGCAGCAGCGCCATGATGCGCTTTGCACCGAAGGTGATGTCGTACTGCTCGACACAGTCACCCGCCGCATAGATATCCGCTAGCGAAGTCGTCATATCGTTCTCGACGAGGATGGCGCGGTTGCACATGCCGCCCGCGTCCTTGAAGAACCCGATGTTCGGGCGCACGCCGAGCGCGAGGATGAGCACGTCGAATTCGATCGTCGTGCCGTCCTTCATGTAAGCGGTGTCGGTATCAAAGCGTTCGGCGGTGTTCGAGAGCGAGAAGCGGATCCCGCAATTCTCCAAATGCTCCCTCACGATCGCGGCACAGTCGTCATCGAGGATCGACGACAGCACCCGCGGCGCCAGGTCGCACACGGTGACCGAGCCCGCCCGATCGAGCAGCCCCTCGGCGCATTTGAGCCCGATCAGCCCCGCGCCGATAATCAGCACGCGGGTGTTCTTGTCGACCGCCCGCTCGATCGCGAGCGCGTCGTCAATGGTCATGAAGGTGAACTGCCGCGGCACCGTATCGAGCCCCGCCATCGGGGGCACGAACGGCGACGATCCGGTGCAGACGCACAGCCGGTCATAGGGGATGACCTCGCCGCTCGAGAGCGCGACGGTGCGGCCGTCCGAATCAAGTGAGGTGACCGTGCCGAACACGGTCGCAGTGCTGTTGTTCCGATAGAAGTCGTCATCGCGGCAGAAGATGTTCTGTTCCCGGCTCTTGCCCTCGAGATAGTAGGAGATCAGCGGGCGGAAGTAGGCGGGATGCGGTTCTTTGGAGATAACGGTGATGCTGCCGTCACGATCACATGAACGGATACCTTCGATACACGCTACCGCAGCGGGGCCGCCCCCGACGATCACATAGTTCATGCCTGCACCTCCTCATAGACGATGGCGCGGTTGGGACATCCCTCGACACAGGCGGGAGTACCCCGACCGTTCGTGACACACAGCTCGCACTTGAGCACCGTCTCGTTCTCGTCCGTCACGATACAGCCGTACGGACACAGCAGCATACACGTCAGACATCCGACGCATCGGTTGCGGTCGATGGTGACGACGCCGTCGGCGCCCTTTGTCAGCGCCCCCGAGATACATCCCTTGGTGCACAGGGGATCCTCACAGTGGCGGCACGACACCGCATAGTGGATCGCACCGTCCTCTTCGACGTGTACCATCGGGTGGATGGCGGTGTTCTTCAGCGCCTTGACCATATCGGAGAGCCCCGAATTGGCGAAGGCACAGTTGTATTCGCACAGATGGCACCCGAGGCACCATTCTTCATGTACAGTTACTCGTTTCATTCGCCCGCGTGTGAGATACCGAGAATCTCAAGCTCCTTTTCGTTTAGTCCGACGCCGCGCAGCATCAGTCGGTTCCCGCGCAGCGCCTCGATGGAGTTGATCCCCATCAGCCCCATCATTTCTTTGATCTCGTGCTTCCATGCAGTCAGCAGGTTGACGAGCCGTTCCTTGCCGACCTCTGGGTTGAGCCGTCTGACAAGCTCGGGGTCCTGGGTGGCGATGCCCCAGTTACACTTGCCGCTCTGGCAGGTGCGGCACAGGTGACACCCGAGCGCCAGCAGTGCCGCGCTCGCGATATAGCACGCGTCCGCGCCGAGCGCGACCGCCTTGATGACGTCGGACGCCGAGCGGACCGATCCGCCGACCACGAGCGACACGTTCTGGCGGATGCCCTCATCGCGCAGCCGTTTGTCAACGGCGGCAAGCGCCAGCTCGATCGGGATGCCGACGTTGTCGCGGATCCTTGTCGGCGCAGCACCGGTTCCGCCTCGAAAGCCGTCGATCGCGATGATATCCGCACCCGAGCGGGCGATACCCGAGGCGATGGCGGCGATGTTGTGCACCGCCGCGACCTTGACGATGACGGGCTTTTTGTACTCTGTCGCTTCTTTCAGCGAGAATACCAGCTGGCGCAAATCTTCGATACTGTAGATATCGTGATGCGGCGCGGGGGAGATGGCGTCAGACCCCTGTGGGATCATGCGCGTCTTGCTGACGTCCGCGCCGACCTTGGTGCCGGGCAGGTGACCGCCGATGCCGGGCTTGGCGCCCTGGCCCATCTTGATCTCGATCGCCGCGCCTGCCTCTAGATAGTCCTTATACACGCCGAACCGCCCCGACGCGACCTGGACGATGGTGTTCTTTCCATAGGGATAGAAGTCCTCGTGCAGCCCGCCCTCGCCCGTGTTATAGCAGATACCGAGCTGTTCGGCAGCGGTAGCGAGGGACTTGTGGGCGTTGTAGGAGATGGAGCCATAGCTCATCGCCGAGAACATCACCGGCAGCTCGAGCTCGATCTGCGGGGGCAGCTCGGTGACAAGGTTGCCCGCGCTGTCCCGACGGATGTCATGGGGCTTCTTGCCGAGGAACACGCGGGTCTCCATCGGCTCGCGCAGCGGGTCGATCGAGGGGTTCGTCACCTGGGACGCGTTGACGAGGATCTTGTCCCAGTACACCGGGAACGGCTCGGGGTTGCCCATCGACGACAGCAGCACGCCGCCGGTGTTCGCCTGCTTGTAGATCTCGAGGATGGTGTTCTGCTTCCAGTTGGCGTTCTCGCGCAGCGCGCCGTCGTTATGCTTGATCTTCAGCGCGCGGGTCGGGCACAGACAGACGCACCGCTGACAGTCCACGCACCGTGACTCGTCAGAGAGCATCACGTCGCCGTCGGGATCATAGCGGTGGACGCCGTTGGCGCACTGGCGCTCGCACACGCGGCAGCGGATGCAGCGATAGTCGGAACGCTCCACCTCAAATTCGGGTAAGATGTAGTTGATCGGCATCAGTATGCACCGTCCTTTACTCTCACGATGACCGGCTCGCCGCCCGAAGGCGACCAGATCCGGTCTACTTGCGGCTCCATGATCCGCACGGCGGTCTCTTCCGAGGCGATATAGACCATGTCGTCCCGCTCGGCGGCGACCATCGAACGCAGCTTAAGCCGGTCGTTGAGCGCCATCAGCCCGCCGGTATAGCCGACGACGATGGAGAACGGTCCGGTCATCAACAGCGAGGAGAACACCGTTCGCAGATAAGTCAGCCGCGCCTTGTCCTCGTCGCGCTTTCTGTCGATCGTCGACCAGAACGGCGCAGCAATGATCTCAGCCATCTCCTCGGGGGTCATCCCCTTGCGCCGCATTAGAAAGTCGGCGATATACGCCATGACCTCGGTATCGGTCTGGAGCGTGCACTTGTAGCCGAACATCTCGATGAACCGGCGGTTCGCATCATAGGAGCTGATCTCGCCGTTATGCACGACGGTATAGTCGAGCAGCGCGAACGGATGCGAGCCGCCCCACCACCCGGGGGTGTTGGTCGGATAGCGGCCGTGCGACGTCCACGCATACCCCTCGTATGTCTCGAGCTGATAGAACCGCCCGACATCCTCGGGGAACCCCACTGCCTTGAACGCGCCCATGTTCTTGCCCGAGGAGAAGACATAGGCGCCGTCTATCACGGTGTTGATGTGCATCACCGCGCGGGCGGTGAACTCTTTCTCGTCGAGCTGTGCCGAGCGCAGCACGGATCGCAGCGGCGCGAGAAAGTATCGCCAGATGATCGGCTCGTCGGTGATCTCGGGGATCTTGCGGGTGGGGATCTCCTCGCTGAGGACGATCTCGTAGCGCTCCTTGAGGTACTCTTCGACCTCGCGCCGCGCTTGGCGGTGGTCATAGAACAGGTGAAAGGCATAGAAGTCGCGGTACTTCGGATAGATGCCGTATCCCGCAAATCCGCCTCCCAGCCCGTTGCTGCGGTCGTGCATGGGGATCATGCTCTTGATGATCCTGTCGGCAGAGAACCGCCGTCCGTCCCTCGAGATCGCGGCTGCGATCGCGCATCCGGACGGATTTCGGAATTGTCCTTCTCGTGTCATATACTGTCTTCCTTTCCCTCGTTGTTGTTCGCCGTATGCGCTCATAGCGCGCGGGCGCGTGCGATTCGCCTGGTGCGGCGGCTTCTTCCCCAAAACAGGGGGAATATAGGGCCCGCTCGGTGAATAAAATAAAAAAAGCGCCACCTAGGGCAGTGCCCTAAATGAACGCCGTTGCTCATTACCCATCTATTATAGCACCGAGAGGGACGGTTGTCAATGCTGTTTTACTTAAGTATGCAAGATTTTTCAGAAAACTTGCAAAAACAGTGAAATTCCCTCTTGACAAGCGGAAGTTTAGCGTGTATAATGCAACTCATAAAGGCAAAGGCGTCTTGGGCATTGATCCGAGACGCCCTTTTTTCTTTGGAAAGGAGTCATGTGTGATGGCAAATGTAGCGGAATATTTCGGCAGCATGGTATTTGACGATAAGGCGATGAGAGAACGCCTTGACAGCAAGGTGTACCAAGAGCTGCACAGGACGATCGACGACGGCGAGCAGCTGAGCATCTCGGTCGCGGACGCCGTAGCCGCCGCGATGAAAGAATGGGCGGTTGAGAAGGGTGCGACCCACTACACCCACTGGTTCCAGCCGCTGACCGGCATCACTGCCGAGAAGCACGACAGCTTCATCTGTCCGTCCCCCGACGGCAGGGTGATCATGGAGTTCTCCGGCAAGGAGCTCATCAAGGGCGAGCCGGATGCGTCGTCCTTCCCCTCGGGCGGGCTGCGCGCGACCTTCGAGGCGCGCGGCTATACCGCATGGGACCCCACCTCGTTCGCCTTCATCAAGGGCAAGACCCTGTGCATCCCCACCGCGTTCTGCTCCTACGGCTCTGACGCGCTGGACAAGAAGACCCCGCTGCTGCGCTCGATGCAGGCGCTCAACCTGCAGGCGATGCGGGTGCTGCGGCTGTTCGGCAACAACGACGTGAAGAAGGTCGTCACCTCGGTCGGCCCCGAGCAGGAGTACTTCCTCGTGCCCAAGGAGCTGTACGCAAGACGCAAGGACCTCATCTATACCGGACGCACCCTGTTCGGCGCACGTCCGCCAAAGGGCCAGGAGCTCGACGATCACTACTTCGGCACCATCAAGCCGCGTGTCCTCGCGTATATGGAGGATCTGAACGACGAGCTGTGGAAGCTCGGCATCCTTGCCAAGACCCAGCACAACGAGGTCGCCCCCGCCCAGCATGAGCTGGCGCCCATCTATACCACCACCAACGTCGCCACCGATAACAACCAGCTCACCATGGAGATCATGCAGAAGGTCGCCGAGCGCCACGGGCTGGTGTGCCTGCTGCATGAGAAGCCCTTCAAGGGCGTCAACGGCTCGGGCAAGCACAACAACTGGTCCATCGGCACCGACACGGGCGTCAACCTGCTGACCCCGGGCGAGACCCCGTATGAGAACGTCCAGTTCCTGCTGTTCCTGGTCGCGGTCATCAAGGCGGTCGACGAGTATCAGGATCTGCTGCGGCTGTCGGTCGCGACAGCGGGCAACGATCACCGCCTCGGCGCGAACGAGGCGCCCCCGGCGGTCATCTCGATCTTTCTCGGCGACGAGCTCGCCGCCGTTCTCGACGCTATCGAGAACGAGACCGAGTATGAGGGCGCCAAGAAGCGGTACATGAAGCTCGGCGTGGATGTGCTGCCCCAGTTCCGCCGCGACACCACCGACCGCAACCGCACCTCGCCGTTTGCGTTCACCGGCAACAAGTTCGAGTTCCGTATGCTCGGCTCGTCGAACTCTATCGCCTGCTGCAACATGATGCTCAACTCTGCTGTGGCAGAATCCCTCGGACAGTTTGCCGATATCCTCGAGAAGTCCGACGACTTTGAGAACGACGTCCATACCCTGATCCGCGATACCATCCGAGAGCACAAGCGCATCGTCTTCAACGGCAACGGCTATGATGACAGCTGGCTTAAAGAAGCCGAGCGCCGCGGGCTGTCCAACCTCAGGACCACCGCCGACGCGATGCCGCACCTGCTGGATGAGAAGAATGTGCTGATGCTCACCTCGCACAAGGTGTTCACCAAAGCAGAGCTACAGAGCCGCATGGAGATCATGCTCGAGAACTATGTCAAGCAGGTGAACATCGAGGCGCTGACAATGATCGACATCTCCTATAAGCAGCTGCTCCCGGCGATCGAGACGTATCTCGAAAAGCTGCTGTCAAACGCGAGCATGAAGCAGCGCATCGGCGGCATCAGCGCCGCATATGAGGAGAAGCAGATCGGCAAGCTCACCGACATCACCGTCCATATGGACGACCAGACAGAGCGGCTCGAGAAGCTGACCGAGAAGCTCGCATCCACCGACGGGATCATCGCCCAGGCGAACCTCGTTCGCGATGAGCTGCTGCCGCAGATGGATGCGCTCAGAGCGTATGCCGACGACGCCGAGGCGATCGTCGACGCCAAGGTATGGCCGCTGCCGACATACGGTGAGCTGCTGTTCGGCGTAAGATAACGGATAAGGATCCGATACTGTGTACAACGGCGTACTCTGTAGGGGGACGCCGTTTATTTTTTACTTTGGAAGGTGAACTGTTATGACTGTAGAATTTTGGTTTTTGATAGGAGCTGCACTGGTATTTTGGATGCAGGCGGGATTTGCGATGGTGGAGGCGGGCTTCACCCGCGCCAAGAACGCCGGCAACATCATCATGAAGAACCTGATGGACTTCTGTATCGGCACGGTGGTGTTTGCGTTGCTGGGCTATACCCTGATGATGGGCGAGGACGCGCTGTTCGGGCTGATCGGACTGCCGAACATGGATCTGTTCACCCATTTCAGGGAGTTCATCGCCTCTCCCTCCAACGGGGACTTCACCGCTGCGTCTACCTTTGTATTCAACCTCGTGTTCTGTGCGACGACGGCGACCATCGTCTCGGGCGCGATGGCGGAGCGTACCAAGTTCTCTGCCTACTGCATCTACTCGGCCGTGATCTCGCTGTTCGTCTATCCGATCGAGGCGCACTGGATCTGGGGCGGCGGCTGGCTGTCCCGGCTTGGGTTCCACGACTATGCCGGCTCCACGGCCATCCACATGGTCGGCGGTATCGCGGCGCTGGTCGGCGCGGCGATCCTCGGGCCGCGTCTGGGCAAATATGAGCGTGACGAGACCGGCAAGGTCATCAAGGTCAACGCCTTTCCGGGTCACAACATCGTTATCGGCGCGCTGGGCGTGTTCATCCTGTGGCTCGGGTGGTACGGCTTCAACGGCGCGGCGGCGACGACCGCATCGGAGCTCGCGTCGATCTTTCTGACGACCACCATCGCTCCGGCTGTCGCGACCTGTGTCACCATGGCGTTCACATGGATCAAGAACGGCAAGCCCGACGTCTCTATGTGTCTGAACGCGTCTTTGGCGGGCTTGGTCGGTATCACCGCGGGTTGCGACGCGCTCGACGCTGTCGGCGCGGCTGTGGTCGGTATCGTATCCGGTATCCTCGTTGTCGTTGTCGTCGAGGTGCTGGATATGAAACTGCACATCGACGATCCGGTCGGTGCGGTCGGCGTCCATGCCGCCAACGGCATCTGGGGTACCGTTGCCGTCGGGCTGCTGGCGAACCCCGACGCGCCGGCGGGGCTGTCCGGGGTGTTCTATACCGGCGATTTCTCCCAGCTGGGGATCCAGCTGTTGGGGGTTGTGGTGGTAGCGATCTATGCTGCCGTGATGATGATCCTCACGTTCACGGTCATCAAGAAGACCGTCGGGCTGCGCGCAACGGCGGAGGAGGAGATCATGGGCCTCGATATTACCGAGCACGGGCTGCCGTCCGCGTATGCCGACTTTGCACCGACGACCGAGGACTACAGCGCCTATGGCGAGGATGTCACCGTCGTTACCGGCAGCACGCCGGTCGCCGAGGCGATCGAGGTCAAGTCGGTACCGTCGTTCGACGGTGACGCGCGGTTCACCAAGATCGAGATCATCTGCAAGGAGGCGCGCTTCGAGAAGCTCAAACGCGCGATGTCCCGGCTCGGCATCACCGGCATGACCGTCACCCATGTCATGGGCTACGGCGTCCAGCAGGGCAAGCCCGAGTACTATCGCGGCGTTCCGGTCGAGACGAACCTGCTGCCGAAGATCCAGGTCGAGATGGTGGTCTCTGCCATCCCTGTCCGCGACGTGATCGAAACCGCGAAGAAGGCGATCTATACCGGCCATATCGGCGACGGAAAGATCTTCGTCTACAACGTCGAGAACGTCATCAAGATTCGTACCGGCGAGGAGGGATATCCCGCGCTGCAGGGCGACGAGTGAGCCGCCCGACACATCGGACTTTAGGGAGGCGGACATCGTATCATAGGTTTCGTTTCCTTTCCCGACCTATTTCATCAACGCACGACGCACACCGATTCGTCTCCCCTGAAGTTATGCGGGGCTGTCCTTGCGGCAGCTCCGCATTATTTGTTGCCGACCGGACGGTTTTGACAGTATGCGCTTGTCATTCGGCATAGGAAGAATACCCAAATAAGTGCGAACAGCAGGGACGACGAATGTGTCATCCCCGCTGCTGTGTATCTGTGTTTTTTCTGTTGTCATCTTCACGCCGAGTTTGAAGCATTCGATACAGGCGTCCTTCTCAGAGAGTGCGATCAGCGACAGCTGGCAGTTTTCGATCTGCTCCAGTTTCTCTTTCTGCTGTTCGGCAACGAACATAGCTCGCAATTCATCGAGTAGTTTTGTCATTTTCGACAGTTTCTTCTTGGCGTCCCAGCTCTGACGGGGTCCCCAAAAAGCCCCTGCTTTTTGGGGAGAGGAGGAACCGCCACATGAGTACGGGAGTGGTCACACTTGACCGCTCCCAACGAATACGGTGCGTGACGACGACGGATTGATGTTCCCAAAGTAAAAGTTCTCTAATGTGGTCATGGTATCACGCTCCCGACTGCACAACACAATACCACAGAAAAGGAATAAGTCAAGTGTTTTAAATGGAAACGATCACAGCCGAAGTTGTGATCGTCAATTATTATCTATAATGATTCAGTAACTGACTGTACCCCAGCACTTGCTGCGCGGATTGCATCCGAGCTCGTTGACGATGACGGGATCGGTTTCATACTTTGCCTCAGCGCTCGCTGCGCGGATTGCATCGCCCAAAATCAAGCGAGGAGTGCTCTTTGAAGTACTTTGCCTCAGCGCTCACTACGTGGATTGCATCATCGTTATAGCTCGGCGTGTATTCATAGTGATTTCTTTGCCTCAGCGCTCACTACGTGGATTGCATCCGAAAACTATACGGTCTATATTTGCCTCAGCGCTCACTACGTGGATTGCATCTATGCTTCTGCCGCCTCTCGCGTGCAGAAAAAGTCTTTGCCTCAGCGCTCACTACGTGGATTGCATCATTGTATCTATGGTGGATATGGTTATAGTGGATGCTTTGCCTCAGCGCTCACTACGTGGATTGCATCCGGAGAGGTCGCACCCTCCGATCGCGTATGTGTCCTTTGCCTCAGCGCTCACTACGTGGATTGCATCCGACGGAGATTTTGTCAACGAGATATACTGCTCCTTTGCCTCAGCGCTCACTACGTGGATTGCATCCATGGTTATTGAGCCTGTCTTGTCCCGACTGGCACCCTTTGCCTTTGCCTCAGCGCTCACTACGTGGATTGCATCTATGCTTCTGCCGCCTCTCGCGTGCAGAAAAAGTCTTTGCCTCAGCGCTCACTACGTGGATTGCATCGGCAAAAACGCACAAATGTTAAAGCAATACCCTGTGCATAACGCTGTGAGCAGGTAGATAGCTTTTCAGGCCAAAAAGCCTGCGCTGACTATTTTCCCTTACTCTTCTGCTGCCGAAGCGCCCTATGGCGCTGTTGACGACAGCCTCGGACTGACAATAGACCGGTTTGAGAGGTGCGAATCTCTCGGTAAATAATGTTAGCTTGCCTTTCGCACGATTCCCATACTGGCAAGTGTTTTAGGCAGTTTCTTCAATTCTTCTATATACTGATCGTGAAGGAGAACGAAATTCTCATAATCACGGAATAATGAGGGTTTATCAAAATCGTTGTTTTCTGTATCAATGTGCTGCAGTAAAAAAGCAGAATAAAGATCTCTTTGAATACGTCTTCCGTCTTGCATATCGTTCCAGCGTTCTGCGAGTTTCTTTTTGTGATAATCGTCTGAAATATGGTTGTACTGACTTGCCCTGACAGATGTAGGTACCTTTGTTACACCGGGTTTGCCGCGCGATCTCAACTTTTGATCCAGTATGGAGATCAGCATGGCGGGAGCTTTGTTTCCTACGGATTTTCCGAATCGCTTCTTACGCTTGTATCTGCCGGTCTTTTCGGAGATCTCGGTTTCCTTAGCTCTGTGTGTCAGCGACGGCCACTGCATATCCTCAACATAGAACCGATCACCGAGCGAAAGCAGATGGTTGGCAAGTTCATTATGCTGACGTTTTCTGGTTTCTGCCTGTTTCCTCATTAGATCCGCCAGCTCGCGCTGTGTGCTGATATATCTCTTTGATTTGTTGTGTGTCAGCTTGACTCCGCGCTTTATCGTTCCGTCAGGAGCATAATTATCAGGGTTGGTAGCGCGGCGGCTTCTGTCCAGTTTTCTTTGGAGTATCTGCTTTTTATGTTCGATATTGTTTACCTTATCAGCGAGCTCTTTGAGAGCGACTTCGTTGTCGGCTACATATGCTATTGTCTGAGGTCCGATGTCGATCCCTACGGCGCCCGAACCGATCGGGTGGAGGAGCTCTCCGGTATGCCTATCGCACTTGACAGCGGGCTTGCCCTCTAACATCAACTGTACGTACCAGTGATCCTTGCTGCGCCTCTGCTTTCTGACGATCCGACAGTATTTTATCCGTTTTTGCAGCATCACACACTCATAGGTGTTATTCGGATCGAGCTTGATAGGTAAAAACAGCCCTTTCCATTCAATATGGTCTCCCCGAAACATAATCTCGACTCCGCCGCTTTTTCCCGCAACGGAGTAGCCTCTCAGAGAGTTGATACTGCCGCGCTGTTTGAAGTGAACTTCTTTTCCATTTCCGTAAAACAATCTGTCAAATGCCTGCCACACCTGCGGGGCGATCCCGTGAACAGCGACACTTGATCCGATGTTATCTTTGAAGTGCTTGTAAAAATCTTTGATATCGTTTTTGAATGAGTATTCAGTAAAACCGGCTTTTTTTCGTAGATCGTCAAGTATTTTGTTTAGCTCTTTCTTTTCTTTCGTGTCTGATGTCTCGTTGCGCTTGTTCTCGATCTCATTGTATTCTTCGCTGTTTATTAATCTGCGCAGTTTTTTCAGTTCAAAACGAAGCAAGGTGTTGTAGATTTGTCTGGCTATTTCTAACCTTTTTTCCAATTTGTCTGCCTGCCACTTTTCGAGCTTCAAGGGCATTGTCAGACAACAGGTTTCAGTAGTTGCTTTAGCCATAGATGTTCACCTCACTTTCAATAGTTATATATCAATATAGCATATACTTTAGCTAATTGCAATCGTTAATGTAAGGGCGATAAAAATTCATTCTCCGGGAATTAGCTGATTATTCAGATTTATGTCGCACACTTATTTTACCATATCCCCGACTGACACACAATCCAAAAATACAACCCCATATTTAGTGATTCTGCATAAAGGAAACCTCACCTCAGCCGCAGAATAGCCGCATAGAGAAAAAGTCGATTTTATCTGCTGAAAAGAGGAAGAATGTTCTTGAAAGAGGACAAATAAGGCGATCCGTTCGCTGAAACCGCCATCATCATCCAAAACCTGTAGAATCTGCCCGGGATAATCAACAGACTTCAGAAATAATCAACAGACTTCAGAAATATTTCTTCTGTTTTTTGAAGAGCATCTAACTGCTCAGGCGTCATATTGCTGACTGCAACATTCTGTAGTTCTTGGTAATCCAACTGAACATCATTTGATATCATCGCAACTACAGCTATGATAGGAAACGCGGCTCCGACTATTATGGCAAGAACAATGGTAATCACACCTTTTGCTATCTTCTTATTTGACAATAGTGCAACAGCGATTTTCTTTAACGCTGCGCCTACTGTTGCACTCATTCACATCCCTCCAGACATAAAAATATCACCAACCGACTTTCCAGCGATTGGTGCTATAAATGTGATAATTCAATTGTTATTATGATTCTGTTCCAAGTAAGCCAATATCCTCTGCATAGGGTCTCATCCCATTGATACAGATCTCAGCTACTTCATTTACCGTCATGTTGAGCATTTCACAACCTTGCTTTATCAGTTCTCGGTCACATTTAGCCGCAAACTTGGCTTGCTTTTCGGTCGGAACTACTTCGTTGGCTAATACAAACATATCGATATAGCCGAGGTCTCGGCGAATATACTGAAGCTGCTGCTTGATCGCCTTGCGGATCTTTTTCTTGGTACGCTTTT
>CAJODM010000004.1 GCA_905233755.1 uncultured Ruminococcus sp. | reverse complement strand
TCTTCTCGACGGCATAGACGATGCCGAAGCTGATCAGCATGACGACGATCATGATCATAAGCCACATGATGAACTGGAAGTTGGTCGCGTTCGCGCCCTGCTTGAACCCGATGGAGTCGGTGATGTTGCTCATCGCCTTGTTGGAGAGCTCGTTGCTCTGCACCGCGGCGGCGGTGTGGGGAGCGGTCGTCGCCGTTACGGCGGTGGTCGTCTCGACAGGCGCGCGAGAGGCCTCGTTCTCCTTCTCGGCAACAAGCTTTACGACGGTGTTTGAGAAGATCATCTGGTAGGTGGTCTCGTCGATGACACCGGTCGCGTCGAGCCCGTTCGCCGACTGGAACTCGGTGACGGCGGCATAGGTGTTCTGACCGAACACGCCGTCCGCCTCGTCATCAAGGTAGCCCAGCGAGATCAGACGCTGCTGGATCGCGACGAGCTTCTCGCTCTCGTCACCGAGAGAGAAGGTATAGACAGAGGGCTCTTCGGCATCCTCTTCTTTTTCGTCGGCGTCCTTGTCGGCATCGTCATCGGCTTTTGCACCGGTATCAGCGAGGTCGTCCTTATCCTTACGGGATGTGGATGACTTCTCGGCAGTGTAGGCGGGGGCGTCGTCTGCATAGAGGTACTCGACGTCAGAGCCCGCGATACCGTCAACATAGAGCCCCATCTGCTTCTGGAACAGCTTGAACGCCTTCTCGGTCATATCGCCGAAGTCGCCGTCGATCGCGCCGTCATAGTAGCCAAGCTCTGCAAGCCGCGTCTGCAGCGCGACGACCTTGTCGCCGGATGACCCGTTGCGCAGCACGCCGTCATCGGACGAGGCGCTCGATGTGCTCGACGAGCCCGAGGACTTGGACGAGCCCGAGGAGGACTTTGCCGACCCGCTGACGGTACCGTCGGCGTTGAACGAGTAGCTGACGCCGTCGATGGTGCGGGTAGTATCGGCGAGGTACTCGCCGTTTTCATAATAATACTTGGAGCCGTTGAAGGTCTGCCATCCTGTGGAGGGATAGGAGACGCCCGGCACCTTGAAGTACAGGGTCCAGCCGTGGCTGTACGCGCTCTCGTAGCATATGCCGTACTCGTCGCCGCGGGCATCGACCGCCATGCCGCCGCCGACATAGACGCCGACGTGGCCGGGCTTATAGAGCCCCAGTCCATGGATGTTGGGAATACCGCCCGATACGTTGCCGCGATAGGACGAATTGAACGTCTGGGCGTCGCCGACGCGATATCCGCCCGCATAGGAGTAGATCAGCCCCGAGCAGTCGACCGCACCCGCGGACGCACCGCCGTAGACATAGCGCCAGCCCGAATAGTAGGCGTTCAGCGCCCACTCGGCAAGCCCGACGCCGGTGCCCGATGCACCCGACGGGATGACTGCCGCCACACACACGGTCGCAACGATCATCGCGATCACCATGATGGATATAATTCTCTTAGCCATTTTCATCAAAATTCAAACCTCCAAAATGTTCGGTGCGACAGGGTATTATCTGTCGCGGAACTTTGTGAGACTTCATTTGTGACATTTCCTTGGTAACAAAACTGTCATTATTATACCAGAGAATTATAATAACATCAACCATTTTTCGGAAATTATTGTGATAATGCTAACAAAATTCAGAATTTATTCATATTTGTGTACAAGTTGTACAAAAATTGTTCACATTTGGGGCGGTTACAAGCTGTAACTTTTTATTTTCGCAGGAGAAAAAAGAGGAATCGGGACAAAAAACGACAATTCCATATGAGAATTTTTCAGGAGAATAATAAGGGGATACATCCCGATGCTGCGACCCCGTATCTGCACGGTGTGATGAGGGTCGCCGACAGAGGATAGAAAAAATTTACCATTTTCTATTGCATTATTCCCTATATATGATATAATTATCACATACGACATCTATATGATGTGGTTGATCGGATCTGGTTGGGGCGGCGTTCTGTCGGTTCTGTCGGATTCGGTACAAATGCTCACAGCATTTCGAAAAAATGAGAAAGGAGAGTAAACAATGGACTATACGACTACTTATGAAGCGACCTCAGGGATGTCCACTGCCGGTCAGGTTATCTACTTGATCGTTGTTCTGGCTTTGCTGGTGCTGATGATCGTTGCCGAGTGGAAGATTTTCACCAAGGCGGGTGAGAAGGGCTGGAAGTGCCTGATCCCCTTCTATAGCTTATTTATCCTTGTGAAGATCGCCGATGGCAACGGCTGGAAATTCCTGCTGTTCCTGATCCCGATCGTTGGCTTCATTTTCGGCATCATGGTGGATTACCGTTTGGCTAAGTCGTTCGGCAAGGGCGTCGGCTTCACTTTCGGTCTGATCTTCCTGTCGTGTATCTTTATGCCGATCCTCGGCTTTGGCAGTGCCCAGTATCTCGGCCCCCAAGGCCCAAAGGCGGCCTAACCCCACGCATAAGAAATAACGCTCCCTGTTGCGATAGGCACAGGGAGCGTTTTCTTATGGATTAGAGGAACAGGAAGCGATGCGTCTGTCAGGAGCCCGAGCGGGGCGTTATCCGATGAACATCTGGGTCCAGTAGTTGCCGTCGGCGACGTAGCCGACGCCGATAGAGGTGAAGGTGGTGTTCAGGATGTTGGCGCGATGGCCGGGCGAGTTCATCCAGCCGTCAACGACCGCCTGCGGGGTGCGGTAGCCCATGGCGATGTTCTCGCCGGCGGTGCGGTAGGTGATACCGAACTGCTTCATCATGTCGAACGGCGAGCCGTAGGTGGGCGAGGTGTGGCTGAAGTAGCCCTTGTCGTGCATATCCTGGGACTTCATGCGGGCGATCTCGGACAGACGGGTGTTGATCGAGAGGGCGGACAGCCCATAGCCCGATCGGATCTCGTTCACGAGCGCGACGACCTCTCGCTCATACGCAGAGACGGTATAGGTCGATGTTGTCGGTGCGGCAGCAGGGGCGGTCGTCGGCTGCGTTGCGCGCTCGGTCGGCTCGGGAGCCGGTTCAGCCGGTTCGGTCACCTCGGCGGGCTCGGTCACCTCGGCGGGCTCGGTCACCTCGGCGGGCTCGGTCACCTCGGCGGGTTCGGTCGGTGCCGGTGTGCAGGACGAGCCCGAGCAGGAGCTGTCGCCGCAGCCGTTGCTGTTGCCGTAGCTATAGCCGTACCGCCGCAGCAGTTCGCTGAGGTCGTAACCTCGGCTGCAACCCTGGTCGCAGCTGCCGTTACCGTTGCTCTGGCACCCGTTGCTGCCATAGCAGTTCGGGCGGTAGACGATGACCCGCGGCGAGCGCGAGCATCCGGCGGCAGACGCCGATGCGACCGTTGAGAACACCAACAGCGCACACAGCACCGCTGCCAAGAGTATGCGGATCGTTCTTTTCATCAATATACCTCCTTGAGATGAAAAAATAGGGCTGACCGTCACGGATCACCGACTTGTGCGATCCGTGTGTTCAACCCCTATGTCTATCCTATCACCCGGGAGCACCCGATGCAACGCACAAATACTGGCACCTCTACCAGATACCGGAGCAGGTGGATATTCCTGCCGAGGATCCTGATAGAATCTGGGATTCTCCTGATGGTAGAGTTGGATTCTACCGGCGATGTAGGCGCCGCTGCGGGCGGTAGAAACGGATTTTCGATCCGTAGAGGGAGAAGGGAAGATGTAGATTGAAATTCACACCGCGGCGTACTATGATACCGGTAGAAACAATTTGCAAGGAGCTGGTAATTTGAGCTTTAGGATACTGACCGATACGTCGGCAAACCTGCCGACCGCTTTGCTCATGAAGGATCATATCGAGGTGATCCCGTTCTCCTACTTTATCCGGGACAAAGAGTACTCGTGCCTCGATACCGAGGGGTTCGACGGCAAAAAGTTCTACGGCGCGATGCGGCTGGGAGCACAGATCCGCACCTCTCAGATCAACCTGCAGTCCTACCTCGAGTTTTTCGAAGGGTTTCTGAAGAACGGCGAGGATGTACTGTTCGTCTGTATGTCGTCGGGGATCTCCGGCTCGTTCAACTGCGCCACCATGGCGGCAGCCGAGCTGATCGAACAGTACCCCGAGCGGTCTGTCCGGCTGGTGGATTCGCTCGGCGCGTCGCTGGGCGAGGGGATCCTGGTGCTCAACGCCGTCGCCTATCGAGAGCAGGGGATGTCGCTCGACGACGTGTACAACAAGCTCGAGGAGGAGAAGAAGCGCATGTACCAGGTGTTCACCGTGGATGACCTTAACTATCTGAAGAACACCGGACGGGTCAAGGGCGCGACCGCCGCCGTCGGCAATATGCTGCAGATCAAGCCGATCCTCAAGGGCAACGAGGATGGCGAGATCGTTACCCTCTCCAAGGCGATGGGCAGGAGAAGGTCGATCGAGTTCCTCGCCCAGCGCTACCATATGCTCGTGGAGAGCCCCGAGAACCAGACGGTGGGCATTGCCCATGCCGACTGTGCCGAGGATGCCCGGGAGCTTGCCGACCTGATTAGCCGCAAGAAGCCCCCCAAAGAGATCCTCACCGTCATGTACGAGCCGGTCACCGGATCGCACGTGGGGCCCGGGACGCTCGCGCTGTTCTTCATGGACGGCGTCGGCGCGCGGTACAGATAACGCTGCTTCTGTATCCTGTCGGGCATTGCCCGCATGGAGCATAGGGACAGTCACCGTAGCTGTCGAATATAAAGAAAGTCATCCTGCACGGACGTGTGTGACGCATGTCCATGCAGGATGACAGATTGATGGGCTGCCGCAAAATTGCGGCAGCCCGTTTTGATGCAGAGAGAACGGGATCGTTACTCGGCTTCTTTGGTCTTGATAACGAACTTGTAGATGAGCGCTGCGAGCGCGCCGCCGATCATCGGAGCGACGAGGAACACCCAGTAGGACGCCAGCGCGTCGCCGCCAACGAGGATCGCGGGGCCGAACGAACGGGCGGGGTTGACGGAGGTACCGGTGAAGTGGATGCCGAAGATATGCACCAGCGTCAGGGTCAGACCGATGACAAGACCGGCGACCTTCTCGTACTTCTTCTTGGAGGTGACGCCGAGGATGGTCAGCACGAATACACAGGTGAGGATGACCTCGATGACGAGGGACTTGACGATATCGCCCTCGAACAGGCCGTTCTGACCCAGCGAGGTAAAGTCACCGGTCACAGCGCCGAGCACAGCGGCACCGGCGGTAGCACCGGCGAACTGGGCGACGATATAGACGAGAAACTCGCCGATCGTCATCCCGCCGGTGAGCAGCACGCCCAGCGAGACAGCCGGGTTGATGTGGCAGCCGGACACGTTGCCGATAGAGTACGCCATCGCGACAATCACCAGACCGAACGCCAGCGCCGTCAGCAGATATGCGACGTTAGGATCGTCGGTCGCACAGCCGACCACAGCGGCGGTACCGCACGCGAACAGCACCAGCACGAAGGTACCGATGAATTCAGCACAGAATTTTTTGAGCATAATCATTTCTCCTTTTTCGTTTTTGTGAAAAGATCACAAGAAAATTATACCAAACAGCGCATAGAAAAGCAACCGTATTCAGCAACTTTTTGGATGGATTTTAAATTTTGATAACACCGGTATAGCCGAACACGATCCCAGCCGCCGCCGAGAGCAGCACGATGATGACGGGGCTGAGCTTCCGATACAATAGCAGAAAGAGCATAACAGCGAAGATCAGCAGGGTGATATAGAAGTTTGCCGAGCCGAATACCGCGGTCGTCATATGTTCGCCGAACAGTATCTCGAACCCGACCGATACGACGGTCGCGCCGATCAGCCCGACGACGGTGCTCTTGAGCCCGAGCATCACCCCGCGCACGACGATGTTCTCTCTGTAGCGCGCATAGAATTTGGCGATAATAAGGGTGATGACAAACGGCGGCAGCACCAGCCCGAGCGTCGCACAGCACGCGCCGAACACCCCGCCAACCGAGATACCGATATAGGTAGAGATATTCACCGCGAACGCGCCGGGGGTGGACTCGGACACCGCGATGAAGTCGATGAGCTGCTCGGTACTCATCCATCCGTGAGAGATGACCGTCTCCTCGATAAAGGGGATCATCGCGTACCCGCCGCCGAACGTCAGCGCGCCCATCTTCAGGAATTCGAGGAACAGCGTCAGGTAGATCATAGCTCGTGCCCCCGCTTTCGACAGATCAGGGCGAACCCCAGCCCGATACCGGCGCTCGACAGGATGACGACGAGCACGTTCGCCGAGAACACCGCCACCGCAACAAAGCTTGCCGCCATGATGAGATAGGCGGGAAGGTTCTTGGGCGCCTTTTTGAACATCGACACCACCGCCTTTACCAGCAGCGCGAGCACCCCCGCGCGGATGCCGAAGAACGCGTACCGCACGACCGCGAACTGATCGAACGCATCGAGCACCATCGCGATCAGACAGATGATGACAAACGACGGCAGCACCACCCCGAACGTCGAGCAGAACGCGCCGAACACCCCCGCCGTCCTGTATCCGACGAACGAGGCGGCACAGATGGCGATGGGCCCGGGGGTGGACTCGGAGATGGCGACCACGTCGAGCAGCTCCTCACCCGTCAGCCAGCGGCGTTTTTCGGTGACCTCGCGCTCGATGATGGGGATCATCGCATACCCGCCGCCGAAGGTGACGAGCCCGATCTTCAGGAAGGTGAGGAACAGTTGTAATCCGAGAGTCAGGTTCTTCTTCATATCATTCCCTTAGTTCTGCTTTTCGACAAGTTTGTAGTCGTCCGAGAACCGGAAGTACGCACAGTCGCTTTCGCTGCTCTGCATGAACCGTGCCAGATCGTCCTCATCGAGGTTGACCCCGCACTCATAGCTGTCATACAGCTCGTTATAGTCATAGTATGCACAGAATTCGCATGATTTGGATGCCATGATGATCCACCTCTCTTCACAGGGGACGCAGCCCCTGCCCTTATCTCTTATACTATAGCAGGGACGCGGAATTTTTTCAACAAAATTTCTCCAAAGTGTTGTATTTTCAGGGCGCTTTCTGCTATACTGGATAAAAGTACGCGGACAGCCCGTTCGCAGTCAGGAGATGAAAGCTATGTTTATCACTAATGAGATCAAGTATGTCGGCGTCAATGACCACGATATCGACCTGTTTGAGGGTCAGTATGTCGTCCCGAATGGCATGGCGTACAACTCGTACGTCATCGTGGACGAGAAGATCGCCGTGATGGATACGGTCGATCGCCGGTTCGGCACGAAATGGCTCGAGAATATCAAGATCGCGCTTGCCGGCAGGACCCCCGACTACCTTGTCGTACAGCATATGGAGCCCGACCACAGTGCGAACATCGTGACCTTCCTCGATGCCTATCCGTCGGCGACCGTCGTATCCTCTCAGAAGGCGTTTGTCATGATGGAGAACTTCTTCGGCACCGGTTTCGAGGATCGGCGTATTGTTGTCAAGGAGGGCGACACCTTCGCGCTCGGACGGCATACGCTCAGCTTTGTCGGCGCTCCGATGGTGCACTGGCCCGAGGTGCTGATGACCTATGACAGCGCGGACAAGGTGCTGTTCTCTGCCGACGGGTTCGGCAAGTTCGGCGCGCTGGACGTCGATGAGGACTGGGCGTGCGAGGCGCGCCGCTACTACTTCGGGATCGTCGGCAAGTACGGCGCTCAGGTGCAGGCGGTGCTGAAGAAAGCGGCAGGGCTCGATATCGCCGTTATCTGTCCGCTACACGGTCCGGTGCTCACCGAGAACCTCGGCTACTACCTTGATCTGTACAACACATGGTCGAGCTACGGGGTCGAGAGCGACGGCGTGATGATCGCCTATACCTCTGTCTATGGCAACACCAAGAAGGCGGTCGAGCTGCTCGCCGAGCGCCTGCGCGAGAACGGCTGCCCCAAGGTCGCCGTGAACGACCTTGCCCGCGAGGATATGGCAGAGTGTGTCGAGGATGCGTTCCGCTACGGCCAGATCGTGCTCGCCACCACCACCTATAACGCCGAGATATTCCCCTTTATGCGCGAGTTCATCAACCATCTGACCGAGCGCAACTTCAGCAACAGGACCGTCGGCTTCATCGAGAACGGCTCATGGGCGCCGCTCGCCGAGAAGACGATGCGCAAGATGCTCGAGGGATGCAAGAATATTTCTTATACAGAAAATAACGTCCATATCAAGTCCGCCGTGAACGAGAAGAACATCGGGGAGATCAACGCCCTTGCCGACGAGCTGTCGATCGGATATCTTGCGAAGAACGACGAGACCGCCGACAAGAACGACCTGACCGCGCTGTTCAACATCGGCTACGGGCTCTATGTTGTGACCGCCCGCGACGGCGGCAAGGACAACGGATGTATCGTCAACACCGTGTCCCAGGTCACCAACACCCCCAACCGCATCGCCGTCTGCATCAACAAGAAGAACCTGACCCACGATATGGTGCAGAAGACCGGCATGATGAACGTCAACTGTCTGTCGACCGAGGCGCCGTTCTCGGTGTTCGAGCACTATGGATTCCAGAGCGGCCGCGACGTCGACAAGATGGCGGGCCAGGATATCCTGCGCTCGGATAACGGCGTGGCGTTCCTCGACCGCTATATCAACTCGTTCATGTCGCTCAAGGTGGAGCAGGTCGTCGACCTCGATACCCACAGCATGTTCATCTGTGCCGTAACCGAGGCGCGCGTCGTCAGCACCGTCGAGACCATGACCTATACCTACTATCAGAACTATGTCAAGCCCCGTCCCCAGGCGGATGGCAAGAAGGGCTGGGTCTGCAAGGTATGCGGCTATATCTATGAGGGCGAGGAGCTGCCCGACGACTTTGTCTGTCCGCTGTGCAAGCACGGCGTCGCCGACTTTGAACCGATCGGCTGAGCGCCGAGCCATAGACTATCCATAAAGGAGGAAGACCCATGAAGAAGTATGTATGCAACATCTGCGGCTATATCTATGACGAGGCAGCCGGCGATCCCGATAACGGTATTGCTCCGGGCACCGCGTTCGACGATCTGCCGGATGACTTTGTCTGCCCGCTGTGCGGCGTCGGCAAGGACGACTTCTCGGAAGAATAAGCGAGAAACCCGCGAAAAAGACCTTCGGGCAGATGCCTGAAGGTCTTTTTTTGCTTTATAAGAAACTGCTCGTTTCTTATAAAGTAAAAAGATTTATCTGCCCACCGATTTTGCTGAAGCAATAATCGGTGATGGCTATACGAAATGCGCGCAAAGCGCGCTTTCTTGTTGCTATTTGAAGAATACAGAACAGGGCTTATATCAGCAGCATGCGGTCATTGTCGAGCGACTTGCCGGCAGCCGAGTGGAACCGGTCGAGCAGATCGGGCACGGTGAGGGCGTCGCGCTCCTCTCCGGTGACATCATAGATGATCCGACCGTCCATCATCATGACGGTACGGTTGCCCATATCGAGCGCGGACTGCATGTTGTGGGTCACCATCAGGCAGGTCAGGTGCTCTTCGGCGATGATCCTCTCGGTGAGGGCGGTGACCTTCTCGGCGGTGGCGGGGTCGAGCGCGGCGGTGTGCTCGTCGAGGAGCACCAGCTTTGGCGGGTTGATGGTCGCCATCATCAGCGTCAGCGCCTGGCGCTGACCGCCTGACAGCAGCCCGACCGGCTGCTGCATCCGATCCTCCAGCCCCATATCGAGCTGTGACAGCCGCTCGCGAAAGAGCTTGCGGTCGGCTTTGGAGATACTGCTCAGCCACCCGCCGTGACCGGCAGCCAGCGCCAGGTTCTCCTCGATCGTCATGCCGGGCGCCGAGCCCTTCATCGGGTCCTGGAACAGCCGCCCGATGGAGCGGGCGCGGATATGCTCGGGGGTGAGGGTGATGTCCTCGCCGTCGAGGACGATACGCCCGGTATCGGTGATGAATGTGCCGCAGATCGCGTTGAACAGCGTGCTCTTTCCGGCGCCGTTCGCCCCGATAATGCTGATGAAGTCGCCGTGCTCGACATGCAGCGACAGCCGGTCGAGCGCGCGCTTCTCGTTGTTCGTTCCCTTGTTGAAGGTCATGGAGATGCCTCGGATATCAAGCATGGTCAACGTCCTCCTCTGCGGTCTCGGGGTCGGCAGAACCGATCCCTCGACGGTGGTTCAGCCGGCGGACAAGCATCGGGTATCGCGAGCGCAGATACGGGCCGGAGATCGCGATGACAACGATCACCGAGGACACGAGCTTGAGCATGAAGCTGGGCATATGGAACCGCAGCGCGATGGTATAGACGATGCGGAAGATCACCGCGCCCAGCACCGCGCCGACAGCGCGCTTCGGGATGCGCCCGCGCCCCATGAACGCCCCGCCGATCAAGAGCGACGCGAGCGCAACGGTCACCATGCCGGTGCCGACGTCGATGGACATCGACTTCTGGCTCTGGGCGAAGAGACAGCCCGACAGCCCGGTGAACGCGTTTGCGAGGCACAGCCCGACGATGGTCGTCATCACCGGATTGATCGACGACGAACGCACCATCACGGGGTTGTTGCCGGTCGCGCGGATGGCAAGCCCCAGCCGCGTCCTCAGAAACAGCGACAGGAACACGATCACCAGCGTCACCGCAATCAGCCCAATGAGGATATCGCTCGAGAAGAACGCAAGGATGTTCTTGAGGGTTTGCTCGGCAGGCGAGCCGGGAGGAGCGCCGAACAGCATGAGCAGCTTCTGTTGCAGCTGATCGACGGCGGGCTTGAGGTCGGTGAAGACGGTGCGCGTCTTGTTGAGATTGACCAGGGACTTGTTGCCCATGACGGCAATGTTGATCGAGTACAGCCCGGTGTTCACGATGATACCGGCGAGCAGACTGTCAACCCCCATCTTCGTCTGCAGGAACGCGGTGATGAAGCCCGAGAGCACGCCCGCGCCCATCGCGGCGAGGATCGCCAGATACGGATGCCCCGACAGCGCGACCATCGCTCCGACCGCAGCCCCCAGGGTGTAGCATCCGTCGGTCGACAGGTCGCATACGTTCAGCATCGAGTAGCTCAGGAACAGCGCGAGCACGGTCAGCGCGTTGAACAGCCCCAGCTCCAGCGCTGTGGGCAGCGCAGAGAAGAGCCCTTCTAAGAATTCCATTCAGATAAACCCCTTTTGATAAGTTGAGAGAAAAACGCTTTTCGGGCTGCCCTATCATGAGGACAGCCCGCAGCGTTATGATCGGATATTAGGATTGTCGGGAGCGATCAGTCGAACTCCTCGGCGGTGGTGATCTCGACGATCTGGGTGCAGTAGGGCTCGAACGCCGCCTTGACGGAGTCAAGCTCCAGCCCGATCGCCTCACAGGTCTCGGTGTTGATGGTGGCGATACCGTTGTCAAAGGTCATGACGCCGGTGGTCGCGGGGTCCTTGCCGCCCACGAGGATATCACATACCATGTTGGCGGTCTCGGTGCCCAGCAGGACATAGTCCACGCCGTAGCCCAGCAGCGCGCCGTTGAGCGCGAACGAGTCGGCGCCGGCATAGTGCGGGATCTTCGCCTCGGTGAAGATCTCATAGATGGAGAGCTCCGCCTCCTGGATGGTGTTGTCGGTGGGGGTGAAGACCGCGTCCACACCGTCGTCGGCCAGCGACTGGGCCGCCATCATGACCTCTTCGGCGGTGGTGCCGGTCTGCTCGATGTAGCCCACACCCTTTTTGTCAAGGTACGCCTTCGCGTCCTCGATCGCGCCGGTAGAGGAGTCCTGACCGAGGTCATACAGCAGTCCGACGGTCTTGGCGTCGGGGTCAGCGGCAAAGATAAGGTCCATGATCGCGTCGGTGTTCAGATAGTCGGAGGTGCCGGTGATGTTGGCGCCGGGAGCGTCCATGCTGTCGACCAGATCGACCGCCTCGGGATCGGAAACCGCCGCGAACACGACGGGGAGATCGGTGCCCTCGGTAGCGGCCTGCATCGCCATGGCGACGGGCGTCGCGATACCGACCATCAGGTCGACGTCCTCGGCGATGAAGTTCGCGATGATCTGGTTCATCACATCGGCGTCGGCGTTGGCGTTATCCTCGATGATATCGAACAATACGTTGTTCTCGGTGCTGAGGGTCGCAAGCTGTTCCTTGACGCTCGCGACGATCTGGTTGAGGGACGGATGATCGACATAGTTGCAGATACCGATTTTATAGGTAGCGGTGACGTTGGCCGCCTGGTCGTTGGTGTTGTTGTCAGAGGTGGCGGTAGAGCCGCATCCGGCAAGGGCGGCAACCAACAGAACAGCGAGTAATACAGCAATCAGTTTTTTCATTTTTATTTCTCCTATAGAATAATATCAACATTCTTGTATACGGACGGGATCAGCCCTGACCGGGGACCTTAGGCAGCGCGGCGACGGACTTGGCGATATCCTCATCGGTGGGGATCACATCGGTCATCGTGCCATCGTTGAACAGCTGGTACGCGACAAGGTCAAAGTAACCGGTTCCGGTCAACCCGAAGAGGATGGTCTTCTCCTCGCCGGTCTCCTTGCAGCGCAGCGCCTCGTCGATCGCGGCGCGGATCGCGTGGCTCGACTCGGGAGCGGGGAGGATGCCTTCGACGCGGGCAAACTGCTCGGCTGCCTCGAACACGCTGCTCTGCTCGACCGATACCGCCTCCATATAGCCGTCGTGGTAGAGCTGGCTGAGGATCGAGGACATCCCATGGAACCGCAGCCCGCCGGCGTGGTTCGCCGAGGGGATGAAGCTCGAACCCAGGGTGTACATCTTGGCGAGCGGGCAGATCATGCCGGTATCGCAGAAGTCATAGGCGAACGTCCCGCGCGTAAAGCTCGGGCACGATGCGGGTTCGACCGCGATGATGCGGTAGTCGTTCTCGCCGCGGAGCTTCTCTCCCATGAACGGAGCGATCAGTCCCCCGAGGTTCGAGCCGCCGCCGGCGCATCCGATGATGATATCGGGCTTGACGCCGTATTTGTCGAGCGCTGCCTTTGCCTCGAGCCCGATGATCGACTGGTGCAGCAGCACCTGGTTGAGCACCGAGCCGAGCACATACCGGTAGCCGGGGTTCGATACCGCGACCTCGACCGCCTCGGAGATAGCGCATCCGAGCGAGCCGGTGGTGTCGGGGAACTCGGCGAGGATCTTGCGGCCGACGTTGGTGGTGTCGGAAGGGGAGGGGGTGACGCTTGCGCCGTAGGTGCGCATGACCTCGCGGCGGAACGGCTTCTGCTCATAGCTGACCTTCACCATGTAGACCTTGCAGTCCAGCCCGAGATACGCGCACGCCATCGACAGCGCGGTGCCCCACTGGCCGGCTCCGGTCTCGGTGGTGACGCCCTTGAGGCCCTGCTTCTTCGCATAGTACGCCTGGGCGATCGCTGAGTTGAGCTTATGGCTGCCGGAGGTGTTGTTGCCCTCGAACTTGTAGTAGATCTTGGCGGGGGTGCCGAGTGCTTTCTCGAGGCAGTAGGCGCGCACGAGGGGAGCGGGACGGTACATCTTATAGAAGTTACGGATATCCTCGGGGATATCATAGTAGGCGGTGTTGTTGTCGAGCTCCTGGCGGACGAGCTCTTCGCAGAAGATGCCGCTCATCTCCTCGGCGGTGAGGGGCTGACCGGTGCCGGGATTCAGCAGCGGCGCGGGCTTCTCCTTCATATCGGCGCGCAGGTTATACCATTGTCTCGGGATCTCGTCTTCGGTTAAGTAGATCTTGTACGGGATTGTGTTTTCGCTCATGATTCTCTCTCCTTTAAAAATAGTGTTGTCAGTGATTTGGTTCTGTTTTTTGACGGCGGGATGTGCGCCATCGTCGGGATAACCCTTTCATATCTTCCTCCGTGTACAATAAAAAAACCTGTCCCTGCAATAACTGCCGGGACAGGAGTATTCCTGCGGTGCCACCCTGCTTGACGATTTCTCGTCCACTCAGCGCATACATACATATGCCGACCTTTGATTACGGAAGGTCCTATTCCGTCTCACATACTCGGCTCTCACCTTTCTGTTCGCCCTCAGAAGTCCATTCGGCCTGATGTTCTCTGCCGCGATCCCACCATCCGCGGCTCTCTGAAAGAGAAGGGAAAAAGCTTACTCACTCTTCGTCATCGGTTTACGCTAGTATCTTACACTAAAAAAACAGCGATGTCAATAGATTTTCCAAAAAAAATTTGACAATTTACCAATTTAAAGCGTTCAATCTTCTGCTTATGTAAAACCCCCGGTATTCCGAGGGTTCTGTCGGTCAGCAGGAGGTGATGGTTCCTGTGACGACGAGGATCGACTGGCCCGGGGTCGCGCTCCATTCGCCGGTGGTCTCGTCCTGGGTGAACGAGGCGGCGGGGATAGAGATCGCGCCGGCGATGGTGGTGAACACACCGGTGCCCTCGTCATAGGTGTAGTCGCTGCCCTCTGTCAGCGCGGTGCCGTTCAGCGTGACGCAGATGTTCGACAGCGCGGGGGAGAAGGTGTCGGCGACGACGGCGTTATCCGTATCGAGCACGGCGGTGTTGCCGGCGTTCTGCAGCGTGAAGGTGTAGGTGATCTCGTCACCCGACACGACCGACGCGGGAGAGATCGCCTTGAGGATCGAGAGCTGCGGCGAGGAGGACGCGGTGACGGTCTCCTCGGCGGTGGTCTCGCATCCGCTTGATCCCACGGTCACGGTGTTGGTGATGGACGCGTCGGTCTCGAGCGGGGCATAGGCGTTGGGGGCGGCGGCATAGATGATGAGCGCGCTGCCCGATGCCGGAACCGTCAGCCCGCTGATGACAAGTCCGCTGTCGGTGCTGACCGTCGGCTCGGGCTGCAGCACACCGTCGGCATAGTAGAGCAGCGACCCCTCGACATAGTCGAGCGGCTGCAGCGATGTGCCGTTCCACTCGTATGCGCCGAGGTCATCGCTGAGGGTGACGTCGGTCAGCGCGGTGGTGCCGGCGTTGACGATGCTGACAGCATAGACGATCTGGCCATCCGCCTCATAGGTGTCGGCGAGCGCGTTCTTGCTGACGGATACAGTGGTTTCGATCTGACCGGTGACGGTGTTCGAGACGACGCTCTCGTCACCGAGGGTCAGGGTAGCGAAGTTGGTGAATGTGGTAGCCATGTGATTTCCTTTCTTTTCACTTTCGGAGAGCTCCCTTGTACATCATATGCCGCTCAGCCATTGTCTGACACCGCGATCCTTGTGTATAAAGGGGCGGAACACAGCCGTTTTTTGGGCGGGCGGGTTGCATATCCCGACAGGGTGTGATAAAATATACGGTAGATTGCTTATCAAAGGGGAGTCTTTTGTGAAGAAGAGCTCAAAGATCATCAACCGGCTGTTCTACGGCTCGGTCGTCAGCATCATCGCCGCCGCGGTCGCCGCGATGCTCGGTATCGTTATCGACGGTATCGTGATCGGGCGGTTCCTCGGCCCCGACAGCATGGCGGCATACGGGCTGGTGACGCCGCTGGTGAACCTTGCGACCGCGTTCAGCGGGATCCTCGCAACGGGATCCCAGGTCATCTGTGCCCAGCGGCTGGGCGCCGGCGACGCCAAGGGTGCGCGGCGGGCGTTCTCGATGTGCATGGTGATCACCGTGGTGATCTCGGTGCTGCTGACGGCGGGGATCGTTATCTTCCGCAGCGAGATTGCGACGTTCCTCGGCGCCAGGGGCGATGCGGCGAACCTGCTGCCGCTCGCGACCGACTATATGCTCGGCATGGCGTTCTCGATCCCGTCGGTCATCTTCCTGTTCGAGTTCAACGCGCTGATGCGCCTTGACGGCGACGCCAACCGCGTCATCGTCGCGGTCGCGGTGATGACGGTGCTGGACGTGGCGGCTGATCTGCTCAACGCGCTGGTGCTGCACGGGGGGATGCTGGGCATGGGACTGGCGACAACCATCAGCTACTTTGTCGCGCTGGTGATCATGCTGCTGCACTTTAGGAAGAAGGATATCATCTTTAGGTTCTCGCTGCGCGGGCTGAAGCTCAAAGATATGGGCGAGATCCTCTCGACCGGCTCGTCGTCGGCTGTCGGATCTGTCTCGACCATGCTGCGCAACACCGTGCTCAATCGCATCTTGGTGGCGACTGCGCTGGCGGGGACGGCTGTCGGTGCGCTGGGCGTCATCAATACCGTGATGAACTTTACCAGCAGCACGATGATCGGTGTGGGGCTGACCGCTGCGATGATCGCCGGGATGATCCTCGGCGAGCAGGATCGCTCCGCCGCCGAGGACCTTGTGAAGGTCACCGTCCGTACAGCACTCTTGGTCGGTATCGCGCTGGGCGTGATCGTGTTCGCGGGGGCGAACATCATCGCGGGCGCCTTTGGCAGCGCGGACGGTCAGGAGATGGTCGCGCTCGCAACGCGCGGGCTGCGGTTCTATGCTGTCAGCATGGTGCTGTACGGGCTCAACAGTGCGTTCATCAACTATACCCAGGGGATGCGGCGCATGGCGTACTCCAACATCTGCACCTTTTTGCATGACTTTTTCTTCATCGCGGTGCCTGCGCTCGCGCTGTCCGGCGTGCTGCAGACCGACGCGGTATGGCTGTCCTATATCATCGGCGAGACGCTGACGCTGCTCTCGGTGCTGATCCTCGCGGCGGTGCTCAAGCACGGCATCCCCTATAAGGCGAAGGATTTTCTGTTTCTGAAGGAACCGTTCGGCGCACCCGAGAGCGAGGTGTATGAGGCGTCGATCACCGATGCCTGTCATGTGATCGAGACCTCCGAGGCGGTCGGCGCGTTCTGTGAGCAGAAGGGTGCGACGCACAAGCAGCGCGTGCTGCTGTCGCTGTTCGTCGAGGAGCTGGGCAACAACGTCGTGAAATTCGGCTTTGCCGACGGCGGCAGGAACCGTCTGGATATCCGTGTCGTCCATCTGGAGGACGGCTGGATCCTGCGTATGCGCGACAACTGCAAGGCGTTCGATCCCACCGAGTGGATCAAGCTGCACGAGAGCAGTGATCCGACCGCGAACATCGGCATCCGTATGGTGTGCGGCATGGCGAAGGACGTCACGTACCTGAGCACCATGAACCTGAACAACCTGACGATCCGGATCTAGCGAATTTGCAGCAGCGCACCAAACGATGCGCTGCTGCGTTATCTTACTATTGTTGAGGAAGCAAACAGCTCCACCGCATCGGCGGTGGAGCTGTTCTTGATAGCGTATGTCGGGCGGCCATTTATTAGTCGTCAAGATCGCCGCCCATGTGTTCCAGCGAGTCGATCGTGATCCTGCAGCCGGGTTTGATGTGCTGCATGATGAACTTCATGATATTCTCGGGGACTCCGACACATCCGCCGGTATAGGTGCGGTTGACGCGCAGACAGTGGAAGAAGAACGCAAATCCCTTCTCCTCCTCACATTCGGCGTTGTATCCCATATTCAGCACATACTGATAGGCATAGTCATAGTCAGCGATATGCTCGCTGTTCTCGGTATCAAGCTCGGGGACATCCTCGATGTTGACCAGCTCGTTGAAGTGCATCCCCTCACGCGTATCGCCCGACCAATAGTAATTGTCGTCGACCTTGGTGTACTCCATCTGACATCCCGGATCGTCAGCCAGCCCGAACGCCTTGTCGATGGTGAAGGTGCCGACCGGCGTATAGCAGTCGTTGATGTTCGCATCGCCCAAGCCGTCCAGCCCGATAAACCCGGGGGTAGCGATCAGCTGCTGCCACTCGCCGTCCTCGTTCTTCTCGTGCATGGTGACATAGGCGGTGGTTGTGTCAACCCCCGCAACAACGATCAGCTGCTCGGCGTCCTTGACGGCATCCAGTGCTGTGACCCACTCGGGCGACGGACGCAGCTCTTGCTGTGTGAAATAAAGCTCCTCAGCGGCTGCGCTCTCGGTCGCCGCCTCAGATGCGGACGTACTGGTATCGTTGGATGGTGCACACCCCGCAAGCACGCTCAGCATGAGCAGCAGCGTAAGCAGTAACGCCATCGGTCGGATGGTTCTCTTCTTCATGATCTTATGTCCCCCTTGCATCAGTAGATGAATTGTGGTTTTCATTATATACTACCGCTATTGATGCTGTCAAGCTCACGATCCTGCGACAAGCGTCGAGCCGATCCCGTCGGTATGGCATACCGTTTGTGAAGATGCCGTACACGTCGCCATTGCCGGCTAAAGGAACCTTTCGAAGATATTCTGAGAAGAACGTCGCAAGTTCGCTCACATAGATCGGCGCGCAGATGACGAACGGGAGCTCAGACCGGATGGGAGAGTAATCGCCCATTCTGATCCGGTTGAGCAAGGAGATACATTCGTCGCCGAGCTGATGTGCCAACGCTTCTGCGATCAGCTTTGTGTTGCCGGTCGCGCTAAAATACAATATCATGATGCTTCCCCTTCCATTAAAAAAGGGCCCCCTAATCAAAAGCCGCAGGTGATCTACCTACGGCTTGTCTTGTGCGGACGAAGCCGCGATATTGGTGCACCTGACAGGACTTGAACCTGCACCCTTTCGGACTGGAACCTAAATCCAGCGTGTCTGCCAGTTCCACCACAGGTGCGTTTGAAAAATTGAAAATGAAAAATTGAAAATGAAAAATGGGAAATGGAAAATTATATTTAGTCAACTATATTTGTCCTGTTTTCTTGACAGGTTCACATCACTTTCTGTTTTCCATTTTCCATGATTCTGCCAGTTCCGCCACGGGCGCGGATGCGCAAGCCGCCTTTGGAGCGAAAGCAGCACAGCGATACAATTATAGCGTACTCACGGCGTAAAATCAAGGGTAAATATTTTATAAAAATCTTATGAACCCTATTGACAATCATATGAACCTGTGATATAATCAAGAAAACCTCAAGAAAGGAGCGTGACCATGCCGCACCCATCGAACCCCTCCATGCTCCCGGGTGAGAGCATGATGCCGTTTTCGGACATCCTGCCGCTGATAAAGGCGGCAGACGGGCTGACGCTCAGCCAGGTATGTGCGCTAACGCAGCTGGAGCCGTCCACCATCCAGAATTGGATTAAGCGCGGATTTGTGCCCCATCCCGTGAGCAAGAAGTATCGCGAGCGGCATCTCTCGCGCATCCTGCTGATCGCGGCGCTGCGTGACTCGCTGCAGATCGACGCCATCGGCGGGCTGCTGTGCATCATCAACGGCGACGCCGACGATGAGAGCGACGACATCATCCGCGAAGAGGAGCTGTACGACTGCCTGTGCAGGGCGGTCGACGGCATCAGCCGTTCCCGGAACCCCTCAGCAGAGCTCGATGCGGTGATCACCCGCGTGACGCGCGACTACGATCCGCCCGATGCCGATGCGGCCGAGCGGCTGAGAGGAGCGCTCGGGATCATGACCCGCGCCTATGCCGCCGGTCGGCTGAAACGTATGGCAGAGCAGGATTATATTGCTTTTACAGAAAAATACGAGGATCATCAACATGAATAACAACCGGTCATCAACATCAAAAAAGATGATGAAAGCGGTGGGCCTTGCCCCGATCCCGCTGTTGTTGCTCCTGTCATCCGTCCTTCAATCAAGAAGTGAGAAAGAATCCGTTTGTTCGGAGCATACTAATCATAATGAATCTATATTGATCTATAGGAGGTGAGCAGATGACGGTATTCTGGTTGATACTGACGATCGTCACGGCCGTTTTGGAGGCGGTGACCGTTCAACTGGTTTCTGTCTGGTTTGCGGCGGGAGGGCTGGCCGCGTGTGTGGTGTCGCTCTTCACCGATGACATCATCGTACAGCTCGGCGTCTTTCTCGGCGTGACGGTGCTGGCGCTGGCGCTGACGCGACCGCTTGTCAGAAAGCTCAGGGAGAACCGCATGGTCTCCACCAACTCTGACAAATATATCGGTCAGACAGCGATCGTGCTACAGCAGATAGACAACGAGAGCGCAACGGGGCTGGTGCGTGTCGCCTCGTCCAAATGGACGGCACGCAGCGTTGATGGCCGCGTGATCGCAAAGGGCAGCAGAGTCAAGATCCTCTCGATCGAGGGTGTCAAACTCATCGTAGAGGCAGAAGAAAATTCTGATAAAGAATTATAAGAAGGAGAATCATGATGAATATTCTAGGAATCATTGTATTCGCGGTGATCGCGATCGTCGTTCTGATCATTATCGTCCGCAACATCAAGGTCGTCCCGCAGGCACACGCCTATGTCATCGAGCGGCTGGGCGCCTACTATCAGACATGGGATACCGGTCTGCACCTGAAGGTGCCGTTCATCGACCGTATCTCGAAGAAGGTATCGCTCAAGGAGCAGGTCGTCGACTTCCCGCCGCAGCCGGTCATCACCCGTGACAACGTCACCATGCAGATCGACACGGTGGTATACTTCGAGATCACCGACCCGAAGCTGTATACCTATGGCGTGGAGCGTCCCCTCGATGCGATCGAGAACCTGACCGCCACCACGCTGCGCAACATCATCGGCGACCTCGAGCTCGACTCGACGTTGACCTCGCGCGATACCATCAACGACAAGATCCGCATCATCCTGGATGAGGCGACCGACGCATGGGGCATCAAGGTCATCCGCGTCGAGCTGAAGAACATCCTGCCCCCGCGCGAGATCCAGGACGCCATGGAGAAGCAGATGAAGGCGGAGCGCGAGCGCAGAGCCCGTATTCTCGACGCCGAGGGTGAGAAGCGCAGCCAGATCCTGGTAGCCGAGGGTCTGAAGGAATCCGCCATCCTGAAAGCGGATGCCGTCAAGGAGACCAAGATCCGCGAGGCGGACGGCGAGGCACAGGCAATCCTCGCGGTGCAGAAGGCGTATGCCGACTCGCTGAAGATGCTCAACGAAGCATCGCCGACCGATCAGGTCATCGCCCTCAAGTCCCTCGAATCGTTGCAGAAGGTAGCCGACGGCCAGGCGACCAAGCTGATCATCCCGTCCGACCTGACGGGGATCGCCGGGCTTGCCACCTCGATCAAAGAGGTCCTCACCGATCCCAAGAAGTGACGCATCGCATAAACTACGGGGCTGCCGCGCAAAAGTACGCTGCAGCCCCGTATGCTATCCTTCAACAGTGATATAGTACTTGATCTTGTCATAAGTTCTCGGGCCGATGCCATAGACCTTGACGATGTCCTCTGTCGACAGAAAGTCGCCGTACGTGCGCCGATACTTGACGATGCGGTCGGCAAGGGTTGGCCCGATACCGGGCAGCTCCATCAGCTCGACCCGTCCGGCGGTATTGATGTTGATGCAGGCGGTGTCGACGGCAGACAGATCGTCGGGATAGACGAATCGGCTCTGTGGTATCGTGGTGCTCAGGATGCTGTCGGCGATGTTGAATCCCGCGATCGCGACCGCAAAGAGCAGCCCGAGGATGATGATGAATAATGCGGCTCTCTTCTCTCTCATACAGCTATCATAGCACAAGAGAGGGGAGAGGTCAAATTATTCTTCTTCTAAAGAACGATGATGTTCGTCCATCCACCTGTCCTCGGCTGCGGCGGCAGTCATCAGCGCCATCACGATAATCCCGACAGCTCCTCCGATGAGCAGCCCGAGCAGAAAAGATAACATTTTCTTCACCTCTGTTTGCTGATAAAATCGGGATAATATAGTATTCCTCACTTCTATAATTCTTATGCAAAAAATAAGATTAAAATATTGTAACAATAATTTTTGCTTTGTTACTTGCAAACCACAATATCTTGTGTTATGATAAATCACGTAATCAAGATAAAGTGTGTTTTTCAGGGGGAGAAAGACCTTATATCTACCGAAAAAATGAGGAAATGAGGAGATTATCATGACATTCACCGTGACCGGCGGTCAGCTCGCCGAGCAAGAGATCAGAACCTATATCGACGCTTTGAAGGAGCAGAACCCCGATAAGTGCATCAAGACCGTCGAGTTCACCGTTGACGGCGAGTATGTCGATATGAAGTACACCTATGATACCGTTCCGTTCGAGCGTATCCGCCGCATCACCGGCTACCTTGTCGGTACGGTCGACCGCTTCAACGACGCCAAGCGCGCCGAGGTCGAGGATCGCGTCAAGCACACCATCGACTGTGGGTGCTCGCTCGAAGAGATCGCTTAACAGAACTGCACAGGAGGCGGGCTGCGTGCCCGCCTCTTTCTGTATAACGGCGCACAGCCGATGCTCTTTATTTGACAAATCTTGCTAACTCGGCTATCATACTATCAAAGATAGGGGAGGGTGCTATGAAGAAACATATCGTTCCCGTGATGAATATCGTGCTGATCCTCGTGCTCGTAGCGGGGATCGGGCTGCTGCTGTACCGCGGCACCGTGCGCGCCGATGATCCCGATACGGCGCCGACCGAGGCGGCAACACAGATGTCCCCCGCCACGTCCGCGAGCAGCTCAGGCGAGCGTTATCGGGTCGGCATCCTGCAGAAGTCCGAGCGCGCCTCGGCGCAGAAATGCTACGAGGGATTCCTCACCGAGCTGAACAGCCGCGGGGTGCTCGATCGTGTGGACGTCAGCTATGTGCTGGAGACCGATGCTGCCGCTTTTCGCGAGAAGACCGCCGCTCTGATCGACGACGGATGCGATCTGCTGTATGCGATCGGCACCTCTGCCGCCAAGACGGCAGTCGAGCTGACGACCGATATCCCGATCGTATTCGCCGGCGTGAACGATCCCGGACAGGAGGGGCTGGTCGAATCGAACGAGATCCCCGGCGGCAACGTGACGGGCGTATCGAGCTATACCCCGTGCTTCGAGCAGATCGACATCATACCGGTGCTCTTGCCGAACGCGCACAAGATCGGCGCTGTCTACTGTCAGACCGACGAGGACGCGGTGACCCAGGCGATCATCGCCGAGCGCGAGGCAGCGAGCGATCTGGTGAACCTTGACCTCACCCGCTATCCCGTCACCCGTGCGGGCGATATTGCCGACGCGATGAAGGAACTTATCGCCGACAAGAACGACGTCATCTATGTTCCCGCCGATAACCTGCTGTATCAGAACATCGATACCGTTGTCAAGTACGCGACAAAGAACAAAATCCCTATCATCTGCGGCGATGAGAAGACGCTCGAGAAAGGCGGGTTCGCGGTATGCGTCATCGACCATGCCGCGATGGGACGCGCCGCGGGCGGGCTGTGCTGCAGCATCCTGTTCGACGGGGCGAACCCCGCCGAGCTGCCGGTCATCTATAAGTATGACTGCTTCAACTATGTCAACGAGAACGTGATGCAGCAGCTCGGTATCAAGCTCAGCGACAAAGCGCTGGGGATGGTCGAGCTGATCAGCTATACTTCTGAAGAAGAATCATAACTGCCGCTCCCACCCGAGAGAGCGTAGATAAAAATATTAACTTTCTGTGAAATGTCAAAAATCCCCTTGATTTTTTTGGAAAGTGCGGTATAATGAAGTTAGCACTCAGGTGTTGAGAGTGCTAATTTCTTTGTATGTATTGCATAAGGAGGCATATATCATGACTATCAAACCCTTGTTGGACCGTGTTGTGCTCAAGCTCGATGACGCGGAGGAGACCACCGCCTCGGGCATCGTGCTCTCGACCGCCGCGCAGGAGAAGCCCCAGTACGCTAATGTCATCGCTGTAGGCCCCGGCGGGATCGTCGACGGCAAAGAGGTGAAGATGTACTTATCGGTAGGCGATAAGGTCATCGCCAGCAAGTATGCCGGCACCGATGTCAAGGTCGACGGCGAGGAGTATACCATCGTCCGCCAGAGCGACATACTCGCTATTGTAGAATAATCCGTCAGAAATTTGGGAGGAAAGTATTATGGCTAAACAGATAGTATATGGCGAAGACGCCCGCAAGGCGCTGCAGTCCGGTATCGACCAGCTTGCCGATACCGTCAAGATCACCCTCGGCCCCAAGGGTAGGAACGTTGTCCTCGATAAGAAGTTCGGCGCGCCGCTGATCACCAACGACGGCGTGACGATCGCCAAGGAGATCGAGCTCGACGATGCGTTCGAGAACATGGGCGCCCAGCTCGTCAAGGAGGTCTCTGTCAAGACCAACGACGTCGCCGGCGACGGCACCACCACCGCCACCCTGCTGGCGCAGTCGCTTGTTAGCGAGGGCATGAAGAACGTTGCCGCCGGCGCGAACCCCATGATCCTGAAGAAGGGCATCGCGCTCGCGTGTGACGAGGCGGTCAAGGCGATTACCGCGAACTCTCAGGCGATCTCCGGCAGCGAGGATATCGCGCGCGTCGCGACCATCTCCTCGGGCGACAAGTACATCGGCGACCTTATCGCCGAGGCGATGGAGAAGGTCTCGACCGACGGCGTAATCACCGTCGAGGAGTCCAAGACCGCCGAGACCTACTCGGAGGTTGTCGAGGGTATGATGTTCGACCGTGGATATATTGCCCCCTATATGGTTACCGATACCGACAAGATGATCGCCGAGATCGACGACGCGCTCATCCTGATCACCGATAAGAAGATCAGCAACACTCAGGAGATCCTGCCCCTGCTCGAGCAGATCGTCCAGAGCGGCAGAAAGCTCGTCATCATCGCCGAGGACGTCGAGGGCGAGGCGCTGACGACGCTGGTGCTCAACAAGCTACGCGGCACCTTCACCTGTGTCGCTGTCAAGGCGCCGGGATTCGGTGATCGCCGCAAGGAGATGCTGCAGGATATCGCCATCCTCACCGGCGGCACCGTCATCACCTCCGACCTCGGGCTGGAGCTGAAGGACGCGACTATTGCCCAGCTCGGTCAGGCGCGCCAGGTGAAGATCAGCAAAGAGGATACCATCATCGTTGACGGCGCCGGCGACCAGAGCGAGATCAAGTCCCGTGTGTCCCATATCCGCCAGCAGATCGAGACGACCACCTCCGACTTTGACCGCGAGAAGCTGCAGGAGCGGCTGGCAAAGCTCGCCGGCGGCGTAGCGGTCATCAAGGTCGGCGCTGCCACCGAGATCGAGATGAAGGAGAAGAAGCTGAGGATCGAGGACGCGCTGTCCGCGACCAAGGCGGCTGTCGAAGAGGGCATCGTTGCCGGCGGCGGCGTTGCGCTAATCAACGCGATCCCCGCTGTCGAGAAGCTGCTCGAGACCGCTGACGGCGATACCAGAACCGGCATGCAGATCGTGCTCAAGTCGCTCGAATCTCCCATCAAGCAGATCGCCAAGAACGCCGGCCTCGAGGGCTCGGTCATCGTCGAGAACATCAAGCGCGAAGGCAAGCTCGGCTACGGGTTCGACGCGCTGGGTGAGACATATACCGACATGATCGCTGCCGGTATCGTCGACCCGACCAAGGTCACCCGCTCTGCGCTGCAGAACGCCGCGTCGGTCGCGTCGATGGTGCTCACCACCGAGAGTCTCGTCGCGGATATCAAGGAGCCCGCTCCGCCGGTCGCTCCCGCTCCCGACATGGGCGGTATGTACTGATCCCATCAATCGAATCACAGAGCTGTCGTGCAGTATGCGCGGCAGCTCTTTCTGCTTTCAATGGTGAAAAGGGAGATTATTTTTCTCTGATAGAAACAAGGCGCTTTTTCTGTTGATATTTTCGCAAATTTGTAACAATATTCTTGACAGGATTCGACAAATGGAGTACAATTTGCACCAGATGTGAAATAAGAAACATTTGTGTATTTTCCGGTGAAGAAAGAGGGATGCCATATGAGACCGGTAAAGATCATCACCGATTCCTGCTCGGATCTGGTGCGAGAGCTGCGCGAGCAGTATGATATTGACTATGCGCGGATGAAGACCGTCTATCACGATCAGGAGCAGTGGGCGAGTCTCGACTTTGAGTACTATACCCCCAAGGAGCTCTATGATATCATGCGCGGCGGTGAGCGTATCCTGACGACCCAGGTGCCGATCGCCGAGTTCGAGCGGATCTTTCGGCTGTATCTCGAGCAGGGGATGGATATCGTCTATATCGCCTGTTCATCGCGTCAGTCGGGCTCGGTCAACACCGCTATGATGGTGTCGAACGAGCTGCAGCAGGAGTACCCCGATGCCGCCGTCTACTGTGTCGATTCGCTCAACGCGTGTGTCGGCGAAGGGGCGCTGGCGGTGCGTGCCGCCGAGTACCGTGATAAGGGCATGAGCGCGAAGGAGATCTATGAGCACATCATGGCCGACCGCAAGCTGATCAACGAGTTCTGTACCGTGCACTCTCTCGACGGGCTGCGGGCGTCCGGCCGTGTGAAGGCGTCGTCGGCGTTCTTCGGCAATCTGCTGGGCGTCAAGCCCATCATCATCGCCGACGTCAACGGTGACCAGACCCCCATCAAGAAGGTCAAGGGCCGCAAGAACTCGATCGCCGAGCTGGTCGCGCTGACGAAGGAGAGCATCATCGACCCCGAGCATCAGCGCATCTATATCGCGCATGCCGACTGTGCCGACGAGGCAGAGATGCTTGCGGACAGGATCCGCTCCGAGATCCCCTGCAAAAGGATCGTCATCGGCTATATCGGGCCGATCATCGGCGCGTCCATCGGGCCCGGCGCGATCGCGGTCTTCTCGTTCGGCAAAGAAGTTACCTTCGAGGCAAAGTAAGATGAAGGTAGCGATCTTCTTTATCGCGGCGGTCTGCGCGTATCTTCTCAGCGGGGTGAACCCCGCCATCGTGCTCTCGCACCTGATCTATCATCAGGATATCCGGACGCTGGGCAGTAAGAACCCCGGGTTCACCAACTTCAAACGGGTGTTCGGCGGCCGGTATGCGTGGTTTGTGTTTGTGCTCGATATCCTCAAATCGGTTTTGCTGTGCCTTGTGTTCGGATGGGCGTTCTCGGCTGTCGGGAACTCCTATCAGCTCGGCGTGGCGTTCACGGGGTTCTGTGCGATGCTTGGACATGCGTATCCGGTGTGGTACGGGCTGAAGGGCGGCAAGGGATTCCTGGTCGCGGCGGCGGCGATATGGTTCATCGACTGGCGGAGCGCTCTCATCGCGATGGCGATCATGATGCTGTTGCTGTTCACCGTCAAGTATATGTCGTTGTCGGTGATGACGGCTGCGGTATCGTGCCCGCTGACGCTGCTGCTGTTCGGCGTCGAGACGCCGTGGGTGCTCGTATGCGTGACGCTGTCGGTGCTGTTCCTCATCTATCGTCACAAGGAGAACATCCGACGGCTGAGAGCCGGCACCGAATCGAAGTTCTCACTGAAGAGCAAGGTTGAATAAATAAAAAAGTTTTATCCCGCTGATGCAAAAAATCAGCGGGATTTCTGTATATCCTCGCCAAAGTGTGCTCATACTAGAAGCAGGCATCCTATCGGATGACTATCGAAAACTTTAGGAGGAATCACGATGACCGACAAAGAACTACTGTATATCGACGATGCTCTCGGACACGAGAAGTATTTCATCACCCAATGCCGAGAGACAGCCAACCAGCTGTCCGACCCCGAGCTGAAGCGGTGTGTGGAGCAGCTGACCTCGCGCCACGCCCAGATCTTCCGCCAGTTCTACAGCTTGCTGTAAGGAGGTATGAGAGATGGATGATAAGAACCTGATGCAGAACCTGCTGCTCCTCGAGAAGAGCGGATGCGACCTGTATATGCACGGCGCGGTCGAGTCCGGCACCCAGAACGTGCACCTCGCGTTCAACTCGGCGTTCACCGACTCGCTGGCGATGCAGAACGAGATCTACTCGAAGATGACGCTCAAGGGATGGTACTCTCCCACCCAGGTCGAGCAGAAGAAGATCGACTCTGTCAAGCAGCAGTATTCTCCCGCCCAGCCGCAGGGCTGAGATAAAGGAAGAAAAGCGTTTCTGAACGATGCTCAGAAACGCTTTTTTGTGCTGTATTTGATGTTCAGAATTCCTCTTTGATCGAGCGGGTAAAGAGCGCGTTGAGCTCCTTGTGCGGGTCGTGGTGCAAGAAGAGGATGTTGTACACCGCGCGGGTGATTGGCAGCTCTACGCCGAGCGACTGAGCCATCTTCAACAGCGCCTTCGAGGTATAGACGCCCTCGGCGAGCTTCTCGAACTGCTCGCCCCGTATGTAGCTCTCGCCGTACTGGCGGTTGTGGCTCCATGGGGAGAACAGCGTCGCCTCATAGTCGCCCAGATGACACAGCCCGTAAGCGGACAGCTCGTTGCCGCCGGCGGCCTTGATCAGCCGCGCGATCTCACGCGTGCCGCGCGACATCAGCGCGCCCTTGATGGAGGTATAGCCCTGGCCGTCGAGCATCCCCGCGGCGATACCGATGACGTTCTTTGCCGCCGCGCCGATCTCGGAGCCGACAAGGTCGGTACCGATGTAGAACCGGATCAGCTCGGAGGAGAACCGGCGCACCAGCTCCGCCTTGACCGCGTCGTTGTCCGAGTCGATGACCATACAGTTCGGGATCCCGCGGACATAGTCCTGCGGGTGACCGGGGCCGACCCATACGGCGATGGGGGTCTGTGATTCATCCACGAACTCGGCGACGACGCGCGACAGCCGCATGCCGGTGCTCTCCTCGATACCCTTCATGCACAGCACGATGGTCTTGCCCGCAAGGTTATGGGCGGCAATGGTGCTCATATACGAGCGCAGATGCTGGGCCGAGATGGAGATGATGATCACCTCGGCACGATTGATGGCATAGGCGTGGTCGCTCGTCACCTCGATCGAGTCGGGATAGAGCAGATAGTCGTTGCGGCGGGCGTTCATCAGCTGGATCAGCTCTGGCGTATCCGCAAGCCCGCACGACACGACCTGATGCCCGATGCGGTCCAGATACCACGCGATACAGCTGCCCCAGCGGCCGCATCCGAGTACAGAAATTTTCATGACAGATACCTCAAAAAACAGCATCCCGAAGGATGCGTACAGTACTAGAAGAATCCCGCCTGACCGCAACGGTCGGATGATAACCTGCCTACATGATGACAGGTGGGTGCCCGCCCGACGGCTTCAGGATCCCTTCGTCCATAAGGATGGGAGGTCTTCACACCGCCGCCGGAGCCGATGCTCCCGAGAATAAGGTTGTAGGGTTATTTGAGACCGATACACGGGTCAGGCAGGACAAAAAACGATCACGCTATCATATACTGACAGGGGAGCTTACTCCTCGTCGTAGTCGAACATCTCCTCAAAGTGCTTCTCGAACACTGCGCTGAGCTCATCGAGCAGCGCGTCGTCCTCGACCTCGGCAAGCTGCTGTTCGCCGTCCTCGTCGATGACCTCCATGATATAGTACTCGCCCGAGTCGTTCAGCTCCTCCTCGGGGGTGTCATAGACGGGATACAGCGCATAGAAGACGCCCTTGTCGTTCTCGATGGTGTCGAGTATCTCGAAGTTGTGCTCGACGTTCTCCTCGTCGATCAGGGTGAGCAGGTCGGGCTTGAATTCGTTATCCATAGCGATATCTCCTCCTTATCTCTCTACCTTGATTCTACTATTCATCCGCCCTAAAGTCAAGGAGTTCGTTGTAAATATTCTATGTGTTTTTCGGCATTTTATATCCCGCTGAAGGGATTTCGACAGGGAACGGTTTTTTTCGCGAAAATATTGAAAAAATCCGCTTTTGGGTGTATAATAAACTATCTATATGATTGTTGATGAAGGAAAGAATGTCCCATGATACTTCTACCGTTTGAGAGATTGCCCCGCGCGTTCCACAGCGACGAGGTGCGGGCGTACTATGATATCCTCAGCCGCAAGCGCTTCTCGCTGATCCTCAAGCGCGCTACGGATATCATCCTCTCGCTGCTGGTGGCGGCGCTGCTGCTGATCCCGATGGCGGTCATCGCCGTCGTCATCAAGTGCACCTCCAAGGGCCCGGTGCTCTATCGTCAGGAGCGGGTCACGACCTACGGCAGAAAATTCAATATCCTGAAATTCCGCACCATGGTGGTCGGCGCCGACCGCGAGGGCGCGCTGATCACGTCGCACGCCGATTCGCGCGTGACCGCCGTCGGTCGAACGCTGCGCCGGTTCCGCCTCGACGAGCTGCCGCAGGTGTTCCATGTCCTGTCGGGCAAGATGTCGTTCGTCGGTACGCGCCCCGAGGTCACCCGCTATGTCGATCAGTACACCCCCGAGATGATGGCGACGCTGCTTATGCCCGCGGGGATCACGTCGCTTGCCTCGATCGAGTACAAGGATGAGGACGAGATCATCGGCAGGATCGAGGATCCCGATATGGTGGACGTCATCTATGTCGGCGAGATCCTGCCGCAGAAGATGGCGTATAACCTCTCGTATCTGCGGGACTTCAGCTTTGTGGGCGATCTCCGGCTGATGGTGAAGACTGTCGGCAGGGTGTTCTTATGAACGGGTGACGGGTATGAAGAAGTTCAAGGCGGCGCTGTTTGATAACTCGGTGTTTCGGCGCGCGTATATCATCTGTATCATCCTGTGCGATATCTCGTTCATCCAGATCGCCGCGTATGTTGCGCTGGTGTTCCTGTTCCTGTGGGGCGTGTTCCTGCTCATCTATAACGAGACCAAGCGCCACACCATGCTCAAGACCCGATTCGGCGCATGGCTGCTGGCGTTCGTGCTGATGACGACGGTGACCGCCGTCATCCATATCACCGACAACTTTGTCTACAATATCGTCATGCAGCTGCACGTGTGCATCTGCTTCTACATCTTCTATGCCGTCCATACCGAGAAGCACCTGAACTTTCGGCGCGAGCTGTACTCGGTGTGCCGGTTTATGGTATTCTTCACCACGATCATCGGGATCGTCGGGCTGGCGTTTTTGATGGCGGACATCCGGTTCGAGATAGGGTGGGTGAAGTTCATCGTCTATGAGAACCGGTTCACCGGTCTGTATGCCAACCCGAATTTGCTCGCCTTCGATGCGGTTGTGGCGATCTTCTCCTGTCATATGTTGTTGAAGAAGGACTTCATCACCATCTCGGGGCGCGAGCGCGTCAGCCGGATCTGGATCTTCTCGTGTGTTGCGATCAACGCGATCTCGCTTTTGCTGTGCGACTCGAACGCGTCGCTGGTGCTGATGATCGCGTATGCGTTCTTCTTCCTTATCTACAAGATGTTCGGCGCGGAGCGAAAGCTGACGGTGCGCCAGGTCATCTCCAAGGCGGCGGCGCTGCTGCTTGTCGGCGTGTTCCTCGTCGGATCGGTGATCTTCGTGCGCAATATCTGTCAGACGGGGTTTGCCGATGCGCTCAGCAGCGCGGACGCGATCACCGAGCGGCTCGAGGGGGACGAAGGTCTCGAGAATGACGTCATCTCCAACACCGTGCGCATCACCTTCGATCACGAGAACAAGAACATCGACTCGGGGCGGCTGCGGCTGTGGAAGCAGGCGGCTCAGATGCTGCGCCAGTTCCCCATCTTCGGCATCGGCAAGGGCAACGTCTACACCTACGGCGAGGAGCTGTTCGAGGGGGGTATCGAGTTCTCCAAGCACTTCGGCAGCTGGCTGTCGAACTACACCACCGACTTCCACAACGGCTATCTGACCATCCTCGTATGTGCGGGGATCGTGGGGTTTGTGCTGTTCTCGATCTTCGGGCTGCGGTTCCTAAAGCATATCACCGTGCACGTCTTTCGGCGCGACGATCTGGCCGAGAGCATCCTGCCGTGTTTGTGGGCGTTCCTGTGCGCGTATCTGATCTATGCCGTGTTCGAGAAGGCGCTGTTGTACGATATCTCGGCTCGGGTGCTGTACTTCTGGATGATACTGGGGTACACGAGCTGCTTCCTCGTTCGCTATGAGCCCGAGAATCACTCAAAGAACATCGTCCTCTTTCGACGCAGATTACGCAAGTCACTGATATAATATAGAAGCATACATAAAACCGATGGCAAATTCAGATAATATCCGTGGTGATGATTGGTGAAACTGTATCTGAAACGGGATACGTCGTCCGACAGCGCACGGTTCGAGGTGCTCGACGAGCGGGGCGACCGCTATCTGACGGCGACGGGCCGGCGCAACCCTGCCGGCGAGACGGTGCGGCTGTGCCGTGACGGGCGTGCTATCGCCCGCATCCGCGACCTCAACCTGAGCGTGCTGAACGCCTATGGCATCACGACGCCGAGCGAGTCGGCGCGGCTGATCCTTGCGATAGGCGGGGGAACGCTCTCGGCGCGGTTTCGGGGGATCAGCTTCTATATCCGCGGCGATGTGCTGTCGGGTGCGTTCGATATCCTCGACGCCGACAACACCGTCGTCTGTGCGGTGTCAAAGAAGCTGTCGAAGGGCTATACAGAGCTGACGGTTTATAATTCTCAACGAGAATTATTCTGTATCGCATCGGTCATCTGTATCGAGAGCGTCGCGTCAGCGGCAACACCGATGCTGCAAACGGTATAAATCCTATGCTATACACATATTGGAGGTTATTATGGACAAGCTACTGAGAATCCTATCCGAGAACTCTTCCTTCACGCCGGCACAGCTGGCGCGGATGCTGGGCGAGCCCGAGGACTATATCAAGGCGCAGATCAAGGCGTACGAGGACAGCGGTGTCATCCGCGGCTACCGCGCGGTGGTCAACTGGGACAACGTGCCCGACTCGGGCGTACAGGCGCTCATCGAGCTGAAGGTCGCCCCCCAGCAGCAGAAGGGATTTGACGAGATCGCCGAGCGCATCATGGGGTTTGACGAGGTCGAGAGCGTGTCGCTGATGGCGGGCAGCTATGATCTGCTGCTCACCGTCAAGGGCGAGACGATCCAGGATGTGTCCTCGTTCGTCGCCAAGAAGCTCGCCGCCCTCGACGGGATCCTCAGCACTGCGACCCACTTCATGCTCAAGCGGTACAAGGACAACGGCGTCGCGCTGGTCGATACCGAGGCATCGACCGACGGAAGGGAAATGGTCGTCTGATGGAGTATGAGAGAAAGCTGACCGAGTCGATACAGGGCATCCGCCCGTCCGGCATCCGCCGGTTCTTCGACATCGTCAACGAGATGGACAACGTGATATCGCTGTCCGTGGGTGAACCGGATTTCAAGACCCCGTGGCATGTGCGCGAGGCAGGCATCCGCTCGCTGGAGCTGGGCAAGACATGGTACACCCCGAACCGCGGTTTTCGCGAGCTCAGGGAGGAGATCTGCCGGTTTCTTTATCGGCGGTATCAGCTTACATATGACCCCGATACCGAGGTGGTTGTCACCGTCGGCGGGAGCGAGGCGATCGATATCGCGCTGCGGTGTCTGTGCGGCGCGGGGGACGAGGTGCTGATCCCTCAGCCCTCGTTCGTATGCTATGAGCCGCTGACCGTGATGGCGGGCGCGACCCCCGTGACGATCGAGACCAAGGCAGAGAACGCCTTTCGGCTGACGGCTGAGGAGCTCGAGCAGGCGATCACCGATCGCACCAAGCTCCTCGTTCTGCCCTATCCGAACAACCCTACCGGCGCGATCATGGAGCGCGACGACCTTGTCGCTATCGCTCGGGTGATCGAGAAGCACGACCTGATGGTGCTGTCGGACGAGATATACTCTGAGCTGACCTATGGCGGCAAGAACCACGTCTCGATCGCGTCGATCGACGGGATGCGCGAGCGCACCGTCGTCATCAACGGATTCTCCAAGGCGTATGCCATGACCGGCTGGCGGCTGGGCTATGCCGCCGCGCCCGTGCCCATCGCCGAGATGCTCACCAAGCTCCACCAGTACTGTATCATGTCGTCGCCGACGACCGCCCAGTATGCTGCGATCGAGGCACTGCGCCACGGCGATCAGGATATCGCCGGTATGAGAAGCGAGTATGATATGCGCCGGCGGTTCGTCGTCGGCACGCTGTGCGATATGGGGCTTGATACCTTCACCCCCGAGGGGGCGTTCTATGCCTTTCCGTGCATCCGCTCGACAGGGCTGTCGAGCGAGGCGTTCTGTACCCGCCTGCTGCACGAGAAGCGCGTCGCCCTCGTGCCCGGATCGGCGTTCGGCGACTCGGGCGAGGGGTATGTGCGGTTGTCCTACTCCTACTCGCTCAAGCATCTGAGCGAGGCGCTGTCGCTGATCGAAGCGTTCATTCGGGAGCTGTAGCATGGCTGTCACCGTTAAGGCACCCGCCAAGATCAACCTCACCCTCGATATCGTCGGCAAGCGACCCGACGGCTATCACAACGTCGCGATGGTGATGCAGGCGGTCTCGCTGTATGATACCGTCACCGTCGACCTCGTCGATACGGGCGGCGTTGTCATCACCTGTGATCACCCGGACGTTCCGCTCGACGACAGCAATATCGCCGCCAAGGCGGCTGACGCGTTCTATCGTCATACCGGTATCGCCGGTCACAGCGTCATGGTAGATATCCGCAAGGTGATCCCCGCACAGGCGGGGCTTGCGGGCGGCTCGACCGACGGCGCTGCGGTGATCCTCGCGCTCAACCGGCTGCTTGATACGCACCTATCGATGGAGGAGATGGCGGATATCGGCGCCCGCGTGGGTGCGGATGTACCGTTCACGCTGTTGGGAGGGACGCGCCTTGCCACCGGTACCGGCACCACGCTGCAGAAGCTGCCGCACTTGCAGCGATGCTGCATCGTGATCGTCAAGCCCGTCGTCTCGGTCTCGACCGCATCGGCATATGCCGCCTGTGACGCGCGCCCGCCAAAGGGGTTCCTCTATACCGACGAGGTGGTGTCGCGCCTCTATCGGAGGGATATCCGCGGGGTATGCGCGTGCCTGTATAACGAGTTCGAGCAGGTGCTCACCCTGCCCGAGATCGACGCGATCAAACGCCTGATGATGCAGCACAAGGCGCTCGGCGCGTCGATGACCGGCTCCGGCTCGGCGGTCTACGGAATCTTCAACAGCGAGAAGCGTGCGAACGCTTGTGTTAATATTCTAAAAGAGAATTATAATCACGTTTTCCTCACAACGCCGATCCGCACCGGATGTGTAATTGAATAATTAGAACGCTACCTGCCCAGACTCCTTGTGAAAGGCAGGTAGTTTTTTTGAAGACCTTGTTCCGTATCGTGACAGCGTCGCTGATCCTTGCGCTGCTGTTGCCGCTGATCCCGTTCCAAAATTCTTGCAGAGAATTAAATAATGACGTGTTCCGCCTCCATATCCTCGCAAACTCAGACTCTGCCGCAGACCAGAGCGCCAAGCTGCAGGTGCGTGACAGCATCCTAGAGGAGATATCGTCGCTGTATGACCAGGCGCGCTCCAAGGAGGATGCCGAGGATATCACGCGCGCGCATCTGACGCTGATCCGCAACACCGCGGTGTGTGCTCTGCGGCGCAGCGGCATCGATGATCCGGTGCACGTCGAGATGGCGCGCATGTACTTCAACACGCGTTACTATGACGACTTCACCATGCCGGCGGGGTACTATGACGCCCTGCGCGTCACCATCGGCAAGGGAGGGGGCCGGAACTGGTGGTGTGTGATGTACCCGTGTCTGTGTGTCGGGGCGGCCGCCGATGACAGCGCTCGGGACACGCTGTCAAGCGATGAGTATGAGGTCATATCGAGCGACGACATCGAATATCGGTTCAAAATCGTCGAAGTTTATGAAAAAATCCGGTCATTTTTCGTTTAGTACAGTTTATGGGACAGAAGGTATGGTAGAATGTCCCTGTAACGAGGGGATGGTGTCATGCTTCAATTCATTCTCGGCCGCTGTGGCTGCGGCAAAACCGAATATCTCCGCGAACGGTTCTGTGATCTTGCCCGCGCGGGCGAGGATGGGCTTGTGATGCTGGTGCCCGACCAGATTACCTTCGAGACCGAGACGGACTTTCTTAGGCGGCTCGGTGAGCGGCTGTGCGGGAACATCAGGGTGCTGGGGTTCTCGCGGCTGTCGGACTATGTGTTCGAGAATACCGGACACCGGTTCCTGTCATTTGCCGATGACGGGGTACGGCATGTGGTGATGAGCTTGGCGCTCGAGCAGGTCAGCGATCAGCTCGAGCTGTTCGCAAAGCGCGCGTCGGCGTTCGATCTGTGCGACCTCATGCTCACGGCGGTCAATGAGTACAAGAAGTGCGCCATCACCGCGGATATGCTGCGCGATGCCGCCGAGAGCTGTGCCGACGATACCCTGTCGAAGAAGCTGTCAGAGACCGCCATCGTCTATGACGCCTATAAAGCGGTGATGAGCAGCAGCTATATGGACCCGCTCGACAGCTTGACCCGCGTCGCCGAGATACTGGATGCCACCCCGCTGTTCGAGGGATGTACCGTCGCGGTCGATGCGTTCTATGGATTCACCTCACAGGAGTATGAGGTGCTCGCCCGGCTGATGCGTCAGAGCCGCGAGATGCTCGTTGCGCTGTGCGACGACACGGGTGCTGCTGCGGACAGCGACGTGTTCTTCGTCCCGCACCGCACCGCCCGTCGGCTCTCGCGCATCGCACATGAGAATGGTGTGGAGACAGCGCCCTCGGTGCATCTCGATACGCTGCTGCGCTATCGCTATCCCGAGCTGTCCGCGCTCGAGCGCAACCTCTATCGCTATGACAGGACTACATATGACGACCCCGCCGAGCATATCACGCTGTACCGCGGACGGGATATCTATGACGAGTGCGACTTTGTCGCCCGCACCATCCGCAAGCTGATCGAGGGCGGGATGCGCTACCGCGAGATCGCGGTGATCGCCCGCTCGACCGATCGCTATGCCGGCGTGCTGGATACCTATCTTGAGAAGTACGGCATCAGCTACTTTATGAACCGCCCCGAGAACATCGACGCCTATCCGCTGGTGCGGCTCGTAACGGCGGCGTTCGACATCGTCGACAAGGGGTTCGACCGCGACGATGTGCTCACCCTGCTGAAGACCGGACTGACGAACTATACGGTAGAGGATATCGCCGCGTTTGAGAACTATCTCTTTGTCTGGGATATTTCCGGAAAAGAATTATATAACAAGTTCACCGACCATCCGCGCGGCTTTGCGGACGAGTTCTCGGATGAGGATACCGCACTGCTGTCGCTGCTGGAGAGTATGCGCGCCGATGTGATCGGGCGGCTGCAGCGATTTCGCCGTCATACCCGCGACACCGACGGCGCGGGGATCGCCGCTGCGCTGATGCGGCTGCTATACGGACTGTCGTGCGATAAGAACATCGAGCGGCTGTGCGATGTGTTCGAGCAAGAGGTCAGAGAGGATCTCTCGCACGATCTCGTGCGGATATGGAACGTGCTGTGCGAGGTGCTCGACAAGATGGTCGCCGTGATCGGCAGCTATCGCCTCTCATCCCGGCGGTTCAGCGAATTATTATATGCTTATTTTTCTAATACAGAAATATCATCTATCCCGCGCGGCATTGACGAGGTCGATGTCGGCACCGCTGACCGTGCGCTCCTGTCGGGCAAGCGAGCGGTGTTCGTCATCGGTGTGCTCGACGGCGAGTTCCCGCATACTCCGGTCGAGGCAGGGGTGTTCACCGACAACGAGCGTAATTCTCTGAGAGAATTAAATCTGCCGGTTTCCGACTCGATCGAGGAGCTCGTCAGCACCGAGAAATACTATGCCTATACCGCGCTGACGAGCGCGTCCGAGGAGGTGTTCGTCTCCTACTATGCCTGCGATCTTTCGGGGAACCCCACGGTGCCGTCGTCCATCGTCGGCGAGCTGTGTGTGATCTTCCCTTCGATCAACCATATCGAATATGATGTCCTTACGGTGTTTGAGCATCTCTACAGCCGTGCGGCGGCGTTCGATTATCTGGTGGATCACTACCGCCGATCGTCGCCGGCGATCGAGGCGCTGCGTGGGTATTTTGCCGATTCTGCCGATTATGGCGGCGTTGTCAGCGCGATCGAGCATAGCATCCACCGCGACCCGCGCCGTATCGACGATGCTACTCTCATGCGGCGGCTGTTCGGTGATCGAATGACGCTCTCGTCGTCTCAGATCGACCGGTTCTACCTGTGCCGGTTCTCCTACTTCTGCCGCTATGGACTGTCCGTCAAGGAGCGAAAGCCCGCGTCCATGGATGCGCTGGAGTACGGCACGCTGATGCACTATGTGCTGGAGGACTTCTTCTCTCGGCATCAAGGCGACGACTTCTCGATGATCGACAGCGATAGGATCGCCCGCGAGGTCAGCGATGCGCTCGATGGCTATGCCGAGCGGCATCTCGGCGGGATCGCGTCCAAGAGCGACCGGTTTCGTTATCTCTTCTATCGGATCAAGAGCACCGCTGTGGGGCTGGTGGAGCATATCGTTACAGAGCTCGCCCAGTCGGACTTCGAGCCGGTGGACTTTGAGCTGTCGATCGGCGATGATATCCCCGCCTATACCGTTGCCCTGCCCGACGGGCATGAGGTGGTCATCCGCGGGGCGGTCGACCGCGTCGACCTGATGGAGAAGGACGGCGTCGACTATATCCGCATCATCGACTATAAGACCGGCAAGAAGAAGTTCAACCTATCGGATATCCTCTATGGCATCAACCTGCAGATGCTGCTGTATCTGTCCGCGATTGACGCGGGCGGAGCACAGCGCTACGGTGACCGGATCACCCCGGCGGGCGTGCTGTATATGCCGGCGGTATCGCCGTCGGTGAACGCCGACTCGGCGCAATCAGCACAGGATATCGCGCTGCTGCGCGAGCGCCAGTACACGATGCACGGGATCGTCCTCGATGACCCCGAGGTGCTCGCCGGTATGGAGCGAGAGCTGCGCGGGCTGTATATCCCCGTCACCGTCAAGGGCGACCGGATCACCGCCGGCGCGGATAACCTCGCGTCGCTCGAACAGCTCGGCGCGATCTTCCGCCGTATTGACACGCTGATCGCCGGTATGGCAGAGGCGCTCTATGACGGCGAGATCGGCGCTGTCCCCCTCAAGGGCGGGTATGATGCGTGCGACTGGTGTCCGTATATGGCGGTCTGTACCCGCCGCGAGGACGACCCCGAACGGCGCATCGAGAAGCAAAGCGCCGATGAGGTGTATGACGAGCTGATGCGAGAGGAGGCGGATGACCGTGGCTAGAAATTGGACCGACAACCAGCGCAGCGCTATCTCGGCGCACGGCGGCTCGGTGATTGTATCGGCTGCCGCCGGCTCGGGCAAGACCGCCGTGCTGGTAGAGCGCGTCATCCGCATAATCACCGACGAACAGCGCAGCATCCGCGCCGACCGGCTGCTGGTGGTGACCTATACCCGCGCTGCCGCCGCCGAGCTGCGCGAGCGACTGAGCGCCGCTTTGTCCGAGCGGATCGCCGCCGACCCGACGAACAGGTTCCTCCTGTCGCAGCAGACGCTGCTCTCCAAGGCGCACATCTCGACGGTGGACTCGTTCTGCTCGTCGCTCGTCAAGGAGTACTTCTATCTGCTCGATATCGACCGGAACTTTCGGATCGCCGACGACAGCGAGCTGTCGCTCGTGCGCGACGACGCGCTGAAGTTGACGCTCGATGCGCTGTATACCGAGGGGGACCCGGGGTTCCTCTCGCTGGTCGAGATGTTCGCCTCGGCGCGCGACGACCGCGTGCTGTGCGAGAACATCCTGCATATCTATGACTTTCTGCGGTCGCATCCGTTCCCAAAGCGGTGGATGAAGGAGAAGCTCGCCTACTATACCGACTTCTCCGATGTGGCGGGTTCGGTATGGGGCCGGCTCATCCTGTCCTATACGGCAGAGGCGGTCGAGTATCTCAACGAGCTGCTCGAAGAGAGCGTCATGACCATCGCTTTGGATGAAGCGCTGCACAAGAGCTTGTCGCCGCTGTTCGAGCGCGACGCGATGTTCCTCTCGGTGCTGACAGATGCACTGAAAGCTCACCGCTGGGACGATATCGCCGCCGCTGTGAGGAGCTTTGATCGCGGTCGGTTCACAGCGCCGCGGGGCTATAAGGAGAATCCGCTGAAGCTCACGGCCGAGGCGAACCGCAAGACCTTCAAGAGTGCCGTCGAGACGCTGCAGTCCCTCTACTCTCAGGATGAGCTCGAGTGCCTCTATGATATCGAGCTGCTGCATGGGATGACCGGGCAGATGTTCCGCTCGGTAGAGCTGTTCGCCGAGAACTATGCCGCGCTGAAGGCCCAGCGCCGGCTCGCCGATTATCCCGATCTCGAGCACTGGACGCTGCGTCTCTTGATCGATCCGGACACCATGATCCCGACCCCGCTCTCACAGGAGATCGCGGCGCGGTTCGACGAGGTGATGGTCGACGAGTACCAGGATGCTAACGAGATCCAGGACACTATCTTCGGCATCCTCTCGGGCGGCGGGCGGCGGCTGTTCGTCGTCGGCGACGTCAAGCAGAGCATCTATGGGTTCCGTCAGGCGATGCCCGAATTATTCCTCAAAAGAAAAAACAACGCTACCCTCTACCGCGAGGATCATCCGGTATTCCCGGCTAATATTATTCTGGAAAAGAATTTTAGAAGCGAATCCGAGCTGCTCTCAGGTATCAACTTCTTCTTCAGAAAGCTGATGTCCCCCGACGTGGGCGGCATCCGCTATGACGAGGCGGAGCAGCTCTATCCCGGGATGGACTATGCTCCCGCCGCCGAACCGCCGATCGAGTTTGCTGTCGTTGACCGCGAGAGCGCGCCCGACGACGAGGCGGCGGTGACAGAGGCGCGCTATATCGCCGAGCGGATCTATCGGATGATCGCGTCGGCGTACCCTATCAAGGACGGCGACGGCTACCGCCCCGCCGAGCTCGGCGACTTTGCCGTCTTGATGCGCACGAAGAAGAACATCCCTATCGTCGTCGATATCCTGTCGACGGTCGGGCTGCGGGCGTTTGCCGAGAGCTCTCACGGGTTTCTCGGCGCGCACGAGATCATGGTGATGACCAACTTCCTTCGGGTGATCAACAACCCCGCGCTCGATATCGAGCTGCTGTCGGTGATGCTCAGCCCGGTTTTCGCGTTCACCGAGGATGATCTGGTGCGCATCCGGCTGCGGTCGAGACGTTCCTCGCTCTTTGCCGCTGTGACGCTGGATGCAAAGGCGGGGCAGGAGAAGAGCCGGCGGTTCCTTGACGAGCTGAGCTACTATCGCACCCTCTCGGTCACCGTCTCGCTGACGCGGCTGATCAGCCACATCTATGAGCGGTCGTCGTTCCTCTCGGTGTTCTGTGCCTCCGCCGAGTCGGACATCCCGCAGAAGAACCTGCGCCTGCTGCTGGAGTATGCCGGCAGCTTTGAGCAGAATACCCACCGCGGGCTGTCGGCGTTTGTCAGCTACCTTGATCGGTTGAGCGCGAACGGGACCGACCTGCCGGCGGCGTCGGGCGCGGGCGACAGGATGCACAACGGGGTGCAGGTGATGTCGATCCACTCCAGCAAGGGGCTGGAGTTCCCGGTGGTATTCATCGCCGGCATGGCGACGCGGTTCAACTCTGACACGAAGGAGAACGTGCTGTTGCATCCGGTATACGGATTCGCCCTTAAGCGGCGGGATATCGCGCTGAAAGCCCAGTACAACACCATGCCCCGCAAGGCCCTCGCGCTCGAGATCGGGCGTACCGAGATGAGCGAGGAGCTGCGCATCCTCTATGTCGCGATGACGCGCGCGCGTCAGAAGCTCATCCTGACCGCAGCGCCCCTTCGGGCGGCGTCGTTCCTCGAGCACAACGCGGCGCGGGTGCGAAGCGGGGATATCTGTCCGTTCGCGGTGCGCTCCGTATCGTCGCCCGCCGACTGGGCGGCGATGTGTATGCTGACGCATCCGGATGCCGATGCGCTGCGAGCAGCGGTGTCATCCGTATGTGCAACGGACAGTTCCTCGGGATGCAGGATGATCGGCGGGATCGTGGGGGTCGAGATATCCCCCGACGGCGTGACGGCTGCTGCCGACACAGTGATCGCGCCCGATGAGAGCGTCATCACCGAGCTGACGCGGCATGACGGGTTCGTCTATCCCTATGAGGGGATGCTGGGGCTGCCGGTGAAGGTCGCCGCCTCTGAGCTGGCGCACAAGACCTCGGCGGTCGACTTTGAGCGCATCCTCTCGTCGCCCGCGTTCCTGTCGGAGAAGAAGCTCACCTCTGCCGACCGCGGCACCGCGCTGCACGCGTTTATGCAGTACACCGATTTTGTCGCCGCGCGCCAGAGCATCGAGCATGAGATCACGCGGCTGGTGCAGTCGGGCTATCTCAGCGCGCTGCAGGGCGAGAGCATCGACCGCGACCGCGCCGCCGCCTTCGTCCGCTCGCCGCTGATCGACCGCGTGCTCCGCTCTCAGCAGGTGTACAAGGAGTATCGCTTCACGGTGCGGATCCCCGCCGTCACGGTCAGCCCCGATATCGACCAGCGGTTCTATGAGGAGCCGGTGGTGCTGCAGGGAGCGGTGGATCTTGCATTTGTCGAGGACGGCGCGCTCGTGGTCGTGGACTACAAGACCGACAGAGTGCGATCCGCCGACCGGCTCGTCGGGATGTATGCGTCCCAGCTCACACTGTATCGTCGCGCGCTGGAGGCGTGTCTGGGGCTGCCGGTGAAGGAGTGCCTCATCTACTCTGTGCACCTGACGCAGGAGATAGCGATCGACGGATATCTCTACCCCCCAGAGCGGGCATAGATCGTCCGTCATCTATTTATGATTAGGATAAAATCACAGAAAACAACGGCTGTCATCCCGACGGATGGCAGCCGTTGTGCTGATAGATGGGTTATTCGGTTTCGATGATCCGCTCGGCGACCTTGATGCCGTCGACAGCGGCAGAGACGATCCCTCCGGCATAGCCCGCGCCCTCGCCGCACGGGTACAGCCCGCGCAGGGTGACGCTCTGCATGCTGTCATCGCGCACGATGCGGATGGGCGAGGAGCTGCGGCTTTCGACACCGGTGAGCACCGCGTCGGGATCGGCAAATCCGTGCAGCCGCAGATCGATCATCGGGATCGCCGCCTGCAGCCCCTGTGTGACGAACGCGGGGAACAGCTCTCTAAGCGGGGCGAACGTCGTCCCCGGCCGGTAGCTCGGCAGGACGCTGCCGAACCGCGTTGATCGGTTGCCGCGCAGAAAGTCGCCGACACGCTGGACCGGCGCGCGGTAGTCCCCGCCGCCGAGCCGGTACGCACGCTGTTCGAGTGACCGCTGCAGGTGCATCCCCTTGAGCCGGTCATCGGTTTCGATATCCTCGGGATTTATCGATACCAGCAGCGCTGCGTTCGAGTTCTCGCGGTCGCGGGCAAACTCGCTCATGCCGTTGGTGACAACGCTGTCGCGCTCGCTCGCCGCGGCGACGACCGTCCCGCCCGGGCACATACAGAAGGTGTAGACCCCTCTGCCGTCCTTGAGACGGACGTTCTCTTTATAGTACGCGGCGGGCAGCATCGCGCACGATTCGCCGTATTGGGATCGGTCAATGTTCTGACGCAGGTGTTCGATCCGCACACCGACCGAGAACGCTTTGGGCTCGATCAGTACGCCCATCCGGTCGAGCATCGTGAAGGTGTCCCGCGCGCTGTGGCCGATGGCGAGCACCAGCTCGGTACATTCGATGACGCGGGTCGCGCCGCTACTGACGACCTCGGCACCGCACACCGCGCCGTCGCGGGTGAGGATGCGGGAGAGCCGGGTATCGAAGCACACCTCGCCGCCGAGGCGGATGATCTCCTGACGGATACGCTTGACCGTCAGTCGCAGACGGTCGGTGCCGATATGGGGCATCGCCTGATAGAGGATCTGATCGGGCGCGCCGTGTCGGGCAAATACCTCGAGCACCCTGCGCGCACGGCTGTCCTTGGTGCCGGTGTTCAGCTTTCCGTCCGAGAAGGTGCCCGCGCCGCCCTCGCCGAACAGGACGTTGCACTCGGGGTCGAGCGCGCCGGTATCCCAGAACGCGCCGATACTCTGTGTGCGGCGATCGACGTCGGAGCCGCGGTCGATGAGGAGCGGGCGGATCCCGCTCTCGGCCAACGTCAGCGCGGCAAAAAGCCCCGCCGGTCCCGCGCCGACGATGAGCGGGTGCTTGCCGGGATTCAGGGGGAGCTTCTTCTCATAGCGATAGGGGGTCGCGATCGCGGCGTTCTTCGACCTTGCGCGAGCGATTACGCTGCGCTCGTCTAGATCAATATGCACGTCAATAGACGCGACATAGTGGACGTCGTTCTTGTGCCGTGCGTCGATCGACAGGCGGCAGATCGACACGCGGTCGATCGCCCGCTCTTCGAGCCGCAGCTCACGCGCCGATCTCTGCCGGATATCGTCGTCGGTATAGCGCAGCGGCAGCCGCACGTTGTGCAGCCGGATCATAGGGCGTCCCCCGCGCACAGCCCGCTTGCAAACGCGAACTGCAGGTTATACCCCCCACAGTCGCCGTCAACATCGAGCGCCTCACCGATGATATACATCCCGCGATGCCTTCGGTGTTCACAGGTCATAGGGTCGATCACAACAAGCCGCACCCCGCCGGCGGTGACCTGCGCGTTCTGAAAGTCACGGCGCGTCTCGCACTCGAACTCCCAGCGGTTGATGAGACGGCACAGCCGGCGGATATCGTTCGCCGAGAGGTCTGACGCACGTTGCGACGGCGGGATGACGCATTCTTTCAGCAGCGCAAGCCCGATCGCCTTGTGAAAGATCCCCGTGAAGAGATCGGCACAGCTATCGGCCGACACCGCGTGAGCGGACAATAGCTCGACGATCTGATCGTCTGAGAGATCCGGCAGCAGCGACAGGACGATGCTGCATCCGTGTTCGAGATTCGCCGTGCGCGAGAGGTTGAAGACACAGATTCCCGACAGCGCTCTGTCGGCGAACTGCACCTCGCCGCGCTCCTGCCGCAGCTCGGTGCCGCCCTTGATCAGCGTGACCTGTGCATCGGCGCGAACGCCCTTGAGCATCCCGATCACGTGAGAACGCACCCGAACCGGCGACAGCGCGGGGGAGAGGGCGGTGGTATCGAGCGACAGCATCCTGAGGATATCGGCAGACGCGCCTATTCGACCGGCATAGTCCGCCCTGCCGCCGCAGGCGACGACCAACTTCTCTGCGATGACGGTATCCTCTCCGCAGAAGAGTACATACCCGTCACCGGTACGCCGCACGCCGCTGATCGAACACGAGGTCATGACCTCGATCCCGTATCGTCTGAGCGCGAGCAGCAGCACGCCGAGCACCGACGACGCCTGGTTCGACAGCGGATACACGCGCCCGTCGGGCTCGGCGCGCGTCAATAGCCCCAGCCGATGAAACCATTCGATCACATATGCGGGGTTATATTTCTCAAAAAGAATATTAACAAACTCCTCGGCTCCCTCTCCGTGATAGTTCTCGCCGTGGGCACAGCGGTTCGAGAGGTTGCACCTGCCGTTGCCGGTGACGAGCAGCTTCTTGCCCACGCGGTCGGCGGATTCGATGAGGAGGATCTTCTTTTCTCTATGTTTTTCGGCGGCGGCGACGGCACATACCATCCCCGCTGCGCCCCCGCCGATGACGGCGGTGAAGACTCGCTTTTTCATACGCTTAGTGGGGGGCGAAGATCGCGCCGATCGCGCCGAACACGCCCATGCTCGCAAGCCCCATGATGATCCCCGCGAGGATGACGCCCAGCATCACCGCCAGCACCGTGGACTTGAAGTCCATATCGAGGATAGACGCCGCGAGCGTGCCCGTCCATGCGCCGGTGCCCGGCAGCGGGATCCCGACGAACAGCAGCAGCGCGACGAACAGCCCGCGCCCCGCTTTCTGCTGCAGCTTTCGGCCGCCCTTCTCGCCCTTCTCCAGGCAGAAGGTGAAGAACTTGCCGACGAATCTCTTGTCCTTTCCCCACAGGAGCACCTTGCGCGCGAACAGATAGATGAACGGCACGGGCAGCATGTTGCCGAGGATAGCGACGATATACGCTAGGATCATGTTGCACTGCATCCCCACCGCATAGGGGATCGCGCCGCGCAGCTCGATCAGCGGCACCATGGAAATCAGAAAGATGATGAGATAGTTGAGCATAACGGTTTCTCCTGTCATTGTTCTATTTAGCATTATAACGGAAATCATGCGCCAATTCAACACCATTTTCAACAATACAGAAAACTTATATGCTACCCTTTGACATATCATACCAAAAGCAGTAGAATGTATAACTGGTAAAGGAGGAGTCGGATGATGGAGAAACGACAGCTTGTCTATCGGATCGTGCTGACGGCGCTCACCGTCATAGCAATCGGATTCATCTTCTATCACTCCTCCCGCGATGCTGTCGCATCATCGAAGGACAGCGTCTCGGTGACCGAGCTGCTCAACCGCCTGCTGCGGTCGCTGGGGCTTGATGTGGTGCTGACCGACCATGTGGTGCGCAAGACGGCACACTTTGCCGAGTACTTCCTGCTGGGGGTGCTGATGACGCTGACATGGCTGAGCTACGGAGTGAGCGGATATAGGGCGTTCGGCTGCTCTGCTGCAGCGGGGCTTATTGTCGCATCGATCGACGAGTGGAGCCAGCGGTTCGCCGCCGGACGGTCGGGCGAGCTGAGGGATGTACTGTTGGATGTTTTGGGCGTGGTGTGCGCAGCGGCGCTCATAGCGCTCATCCGATATCTGAGATACAGGAAGGGGAGGACGGTTCATGAATGACCTAGCCCAGAACAAGATGGGGACACGCCCGATGTTCCCGCTGGTGATGAGTATGTCGCTGCCGGCGATGTTCTCGATGATCATCCAGGCGCTGTATAACGTCGTGGACAGCATCTTTGTCGCCCGCTTCAGCATCAAGGCGCTGTCGGCGGTGTCGCTGGCGTTCCCGCTGCAGATGATCCTGATCTCGTTCTCGGTCGGCACGGCGGTCGGCGTGAACTCGCTGATCGCGCGGCGGCTGGGGGCGAAGAACTATGCCGAAGCGGATGCGGCGGCGACCCACGGGCTGTTCCTCTCTGTGTGCAACTACGTGCTGTTCCTGATCCTCGGGCTGACGATCTCTAGCAGGTTTATCGGGCTGTTCACGGCGGATGACACCATCATCACCTACGGCGGCCAGTACCTCATGATCGTGATGTGCCTGTCGATCGGGATGATGATCTCCGTGATGGGGGAGAAGATCCTGCAGGCGACCGGCAACATGATCGTCCCGATGCTGTCCCAGCTGCTCGGCGCGATCGTCAACATCATCTTCGATCCGCTGCTCATCTTCGGGATCGGGTTCTTTCCGCGGCTGGGGATCGTCGGCGCGGCGGTGGCTACCGTGTTCGGTCAGTTCTGTTCGATGGCATTCCTGCTGTTCGTGCTGCTGCACAGAAAGCACGAGGTGAAGATCCGCATCCGCGGGTTTCGACCCTCCGGCACGATCCTGAAGAACATCTACATCGTCGGCGTACCGGCGATCATCATGCAGTCCATCGGCTCGGTGATGGTCAGCGGGATCAACGCGATCATCTCGACGGCGAACGTCACGGTCGCCGTTGCCGAAGCATATATTAACTCGTTCGGCGTGTACTTCAAGCTGCAGAGCTTTGTGTTCATGCCGGTGTTCGGGCTCAACCAAGGGGTGTCGCCCATCATCGGCTACAACTACGGCGCGCGCAACAAGCGCCGGATGTATCAGGCGTTTGGGATCGGGCTGTCGGTCGCGGCGGTCATCATGATCGCCGGAACGGCGCTGTTCCAGCTTGCGCCCGCGTGGCTGCTCTCGCTGTTCGACGCCGATGCGCTGATGCTCGAGGTCGGTGTGCCGACGCTGCGTACTATCAGCTTGTCGTTCATCTTAGCGTCGGCGGGGATCATGTTCTCGTCGCTGTTCCAAGCAGTCGGCAAGGGGCTGTACAGCATGATCATGTCGCTGTCGCGTCAGCTCATCGTGCTGTTGCCGGTGGCATACCTGCTCTCGCGCGTCAGCATGAGCGCGATGTGGTATGCGTTCCCCATCGCCGAGGTGGCGTCGCTGATCGTCGCGCTGGTGTTCTTTGTGATCCTGCGCAACAAGGAGCTGCGCTATCTGGAGGACTAATATTCTCTTCTTTCGCATATACTCTCTCGGGTGATAGCATGTCAGAGAGAGAGAACGAGATACTATATGCCGAGGGGTTTCGCACCGCCGATACCCGGGTAGAGCGCGCCGACGAGGAGCTCCCCGTTGACGAGCAGCCATCTTCAATGCGGAAACGTCCGTTTCCCATCATCATAACGGCACAGCTCGTTATCTGTGTTGTGATCGCGCTGGGGGTTTTTCTGCTGCATATCGCGGACAGCGTGTGGTATGACAGCTTTCGCTCGTGGTACACCGCCGAGATGAAGAAGACCCTCATCTCGCGCTCGGCGTTCGAGGATATCGACCTTGCGTCGTGGTTCTCGCGGTCATCGCCGGATGAAGCTGCGGCTGCTCGCGGTTGACATCCTTATCGGCTATGAGGTGGTCGCAGGGCTGACGGCGGCGCTGCTGCTCGACCGACAGGGACGGGTGGGAGCGTGTCTGCTGGCGGCGGTGCTCCATGAGCTGGGGCATCTGCTGGTGATGCGGCTGTGCCGGTGCCGTGTCCGTCGGATCACGGTGCGGCTGTTCGATGTGATGATCGAGGCGGATGACGCAGGGAGCGTCTTGCACGATGGGCTCATCACAGCAGGCGGTGCGGCGGCGAACCTCGTCTGTGCAATGCTGTTTTGCATGATCTCGCGGCCGCTGATGCTCGCAAACCTCGTCGTCGGATGCTTCAACCTCTTGCCGGTCGAGACGCTCGACGGTGGACGGCTGCTTATGCTGCTGCTGTGCCGACGGGTGTCCTATGTAACGGCGACGAGCGTCATCCGCGTGCTGACATTCGTGTTTCTTCTGCCGCTGTTCACACTGGGGATCTATACCCTGCTGCATACCCGCTATAACTATTCTTTGCTCGCGATATCGCTGTATCTGCTGGCATTTCTTTTCAGGTGAGGACGTTATGTATCCTAAGGAAGTCGAACATTTTCTCATGAAGGTCCAGAAGCCCGGCCGCTATGTCGGGGGCGAGCTGGGCGCAGTCGTAAAGGACCGATCAGCGGTCGATACGCGGTTTGCGTTCTGCTTTCCCGATACCTATGAGGTAGGGATGTCGCATCTGGGGATAAAGATCCTCTACAGCCAGTTCAACGAGCGCGACTATCTGTGGTGTGAGCGCGTTTTCGCGCCGTGGATCGATATGGAGGAGCAGATGCGCGCGCACGGCGTGCCGCTCTATGCGCTCGAGTCGGGCGATGCGCTGTCTGCGTTCGACTTCATCGGATTTACGCTGCAGTATGAGCTCAGCTTTACGAATATGCTGAATATGCTGTCGCTCGGCGGGGTACCGGTGCTCGCGCGCGACCGCCATGAGCTGTTCAATATCGTGGTCGCGGGCGGTCCGTGTGCCTGTAACCCCGAGCCGATCGCCGACTTTGTCGATATCTTCTTCCTCGGAGAGGGGGAGGAGGTCGATCTGGAGGTCATCGAGCTGTACCGCCGCTGCCGCAGCGAAGGGGTATCGAAAGACGAGTTTTTGCGCCGCGCGTCCCATATTCGCGGGGTATATGTCCCCGCGCTGTATGACGTCAGCTACCATGACGACGGCACCATCGCCGCCGTCACCCCGCTGTGCGGCGCGCCCGAGCGGGTCGAAAAGCGGCTGATGATGAACATGGACAAGAGCTACTATCCGTCCCGGTTTGTGGTGCCGAATATCGAGATCATCCACGACCGCGCGGTGGAGGAGATCTTTCGCGGGTGCATCCGCGGATGCCGCTTCTGCCAGGCGGGATTCCTCTATCGCCCCGTGCGCGAGAAGTCGGTGTCCGTTATCAGCGACCAGTGCCATACCCTGTGCCGCAACACCGGCTATGACGAGGTGTCGCTGTCGTCGCTGTCGTCGTCCGACTACTCGGATATCGTGCCGATGCTCACCGAGCTGTCCGACTGGGCAGAGCGGGAGAACGTCAGCTTATCGCTGCCGTCGCTGCGTGTGGACGGGTTCAGCGACGATATCCTGTCGCGGCTGACGACCGTCCGCAAGAGCGGGCTGACCTTTGCCCCCGAGGCGGGGAGCCAGCGGCTGCGCGACGCCATCAACAAGAACGTCACCGAGGACGAGCTGATCGGCACCTGTTCGGTCGCGTTCGCGGGCGGCTATAGTACCGTCAAGCTGTATTTCATGATCGGGCTGCCGACCGAGACGATGGACGACGTTGCGGATATCGCGAACCTCGCCCAGAAGGTCGTCAACACCTTCTATGCCACCGAGAACCGCGCGCGCGGCAAGTCGGTGCGCGTGACCGCGTCTGCCTCCTCGTTCGTGCCCAAACCCTTCACCCCGTTCCAGTGGGAGCCGCAGGACACCGTCGAGATGCTGCAGGACAAGCAGCGACATATCAAGGCGCATATCCATTCGCGCAAGATATCCTACAGCTATCACGATTCTGACACCTCGTTCCTCGAGGCGGTGTTCGCCCGCGGCGACCGAAAGCTGTGTCGGGCGATGCTGTTAGCGCATGAGCGGGGGATACGGTTCGACTCGTGGGGCGACTGCTTCTCGCTCTCTGCATGGATGAAGGTGTTCGACGACTGCGGGATCGACCCCGCGTTCTATGCCAACCGCCGCCGCAGCTTTGACGAGATCCTGCCGTGGGATCATCTTGACTATGGGATCACTAAGGAGTTTTTGATCCGTGAGTGCCGGCGCGCATATGAGAGCCGCACCACCCCCCACTGCCGCGAGCAGTGCGCGGGATGCGGAGCGATGCGATATGGGGGAGGTGTCTGCTGTGAGGAACGCTAGGATCGTGTTCGGCAAGGATCAGGAGTGCCGCTATATCTCGCACCTCGATCTCAACCGCGTGATGCTCCGCGCGGTGCAGAAGAGCGGGCTGAACATCTGGCGCACCGAGGGCTTCAACACCCATCCCTATATCACCTTTGCGCTGCCGCTGTCGCTGGGGTATGTCTCCCGGTGTGAGACGATGGATTTTCGGCTGCTCGACGATGACGAGGACATGGACGCCGTACCGGCCATGCTGAACGCGTGTCTGCCGGCGGGGATTCGGGTGTACTCCTGCTGTGATGCGGTACATAAGCCCGCCGACATCACCGCCGCCGTCTATACGGTCGAGCTGTCGGTATCCCCCGATGCCGATGCGGCGGTTGACCTGTATCCCGCGATGACGTCCTTCCTGTCGCTTTCTTCCGTTATGGTGGAGAAGAAGACCAAGAAGGGCATGAAGACCGTCGATCTTCGCCCGCTGATCCTCGACTGTACCGCTGAGCGGTGTGACGGCGGTGTGCGCCTGACGATGACGCTGCCCGCGGGACCGAGCGAGAATATCAACCCCTCGCTGTTTGTGACGGCGTTCTCGGCATACTGTCGCACAGAGCTCTACAGCGTGATCACGCGCGAGAAGATCCTGATCAAGGACGGTGAACCGTTTGTCTGACCGATTTGATATCGTGCTGGTCGACGCCGACGAGACGATCTTTGACTTTCTCTCTGCCGAGCGGACCGCACTGACGCGCACGCTGGCGATCTACGGCATCACGGCGGATGACAGGATGATCGCGCTGTACAGCGAGATCAACCTCTCCTGCTGGAAGATGCTCGAGCGGGGCGAGATCACGCGCGACGAGCTCCAGCCGATGCGCTTCAAACGGTTCTTCGATAGGATGGGCACGCCCGTTGATGACCCGTCCGACGTCAACGAAGCATACAAGCGCGAGCTGTCTCGGTGCGGGTTTCTGCTGCCCGGGGCACTTGATTTTCTGAGAAAGCTCCACAAGCGCTGCCGCATCTATCTTGCCACCAACGGGCTGACCGTCGTCCAGCGCGGGCGGCTGTCCGACAGCCCGATACTGCCCTATATCGACGGGGCGTATATCTCGGAGGAGATCGGCGTACAGAAGCCCGAGCGCGCCTACTTCGACTATATCTTCCGGGATCTGCATGTGACCGACCGCTCGCGGGTGTGTATCATCGGCGATTCGCTGACCTCCGATATGGCGGGCGGCAGGAACGCCGGCATCACCACCGTGCGCTACCTTGGACGGCTCGAGCCGGAGCACAGCCCCCTGTGCGACTATGAGATACGGGACTATGACGAGTTCTTCGATATCTTGTCCGGCATGAGATGACGAAAATACTGGACAGAAAAACCTCCTATGACAGCAGCTCTGTCATAGGAGGTCGTTGTTTTTGTACTATTATGCTATTCTCTGACAGCGGATGACGTGCCGGTATTGTCCCGAGGGGTCACAGGTAAACAGCGTCAGATCCCATTCACCCTCGTCGAGCCGCTCGACGTCATAGCCGTTGATCTCCTCGGTATCCACCACGGTGTAGGCGTAGGGGGTACCGCTCAGCAGCGTGATCTGCACCCTGTCCGTGACGCCAAGAGAGGAAAGACGTCCGAAGTGGGAGGCATAGTTATGCGCGATGATCACGAGGTCGTCTCCCGCGATGCTTCCGCGATAACGGCACGGAGCGATGTCGAGATAGTCATAGCTGAACACGTCGATCAGCGGCAGACGGATGTCTGCAGCCGGGATGTCGATCGTGCCGAAGAACGGCGCAGTCCCGACGGTGAGGATTTCATACCCCGCATCGGGGTCGTCGGGCACGGTATCAGGGGTATCGTCGGACAGGTCGGTGGGTGCTGTCGCATCGGCGTTCTCTGAGATATACGCGTCGATCTTCTCCAGCGCGTCGGCAGAGGCGACCCCTGCCGCACGGTCAAGGTAGCTGTTGCGCACGATCAGGAAGATCGCCGTACCTACCAGCAGAACCCCTACCGCCATCAGGAGCACACCGACGATCCTGCGTGGGCGGTTCATCGGTTACCGGTGAACCGCAGCGCCCATCCGAGCGCGAACAGCAGCAGCCCTATCACGCTCAGCGCGGGGACATACCATCGGATCATGCCCGTCTGCGGGAGCTTGGTCTCGGCGGGGACAGGCGTGACGGTCGGGACAACGGTCTCAGTCACCGGTTGTGTCGCCGGTTGTGTTGGGGTGATCGTTTCGCTCGGGGTCGGGACAGCGGATAGCTCGAGCTTCGGCTCACAGCTCAGATGGTACGTCGCCTCTGTCTGTCCCTCCTCCACATACGGCATCGAGAGCAAAAACGGGCTGAACGGCTCATATACGCCGTTGTGATCCCCTTCGCTGACGAGAAGGTACAGCCCCTCGCTCACGTTATCAAACCGTGCCGATCCGGGGATCGAAACGTCGAGTCGCTCGTGCGCGATATCATGCGCTGCTATATAGCGATACAGCGTTGCCGCCATGCCGTCAGCGTCGTCGAGCACACGCACATCAACGCCCGCATCGGCAAAGTCCTCTGTCAGCACATACTCGGAGTTTACGCGGTCGGCGACCTTGTACAGCGCGACCGTCATGCTGCCCTCGCCCGTAGCCCCGTCAAGAGCGTGCAAAGCGATGTCAACGGTGCCGGTTCGCGTTGTCGCGCCGATGTTCACCGCCGTGCTCAGGCACAGCAGCAGGATCAGCAGCACCATTGCCGACAGGGAGAGGATCCTATTCAGTATTTTCATCGCTTTTCACTCCCTTTCTCTTCTTGGACTTGCGGCGATAGCGCAGGAGGATGATGAGGATGACAAGGAGGAACACCGGCACGCCGACATAGAACGCTACGGCGCGCGGCGATATCAAGAGCGCGTCTGCACCGGCGCGATACTGTTCGACGATGGTGTCCTCGTACGGGATCCGATATCCGGTCACGATCAGCCGGTGGGTGTTGATCCCGTAGGGGGTACAGGTCACGAGCGATACCTTGTCTGCGTGCGGGTCGATCGAGAGCGAGTCGAGCTCTGACGGCAGCACCGTGCGGATCTCCTTGACCTCATAGGCGAGCACCTCGTTGAGGATATAGATATAGAAGATGTCGCCGTTCTCCATGCGGTCGAGCTTTGACAGCAGCTCAGCAGAGGGCAGCCCCCGATGCCCCGAGAGCACCGCGTGCGTCCCTTCGCCGCCGACCGGCAGCGATGTCATCGGAAGGTGTCCGATGCCCGACTGCAACACCGACGCAGAGGTACCGTGGTAGATCGGCAGGTTTACGTCGAGCTTGTCGATCTTCAGCCGTCCCATCACGCCGTTGCGGATGTTCAGGGTGTTCCGATACAGCTCGGTGCCGTTCTCGACGTCCTCGCGATAGGAGAAGGCGTTCTTCGCGTACTGTTCGTTGTACGCGCGCGCCTCGTCGAGCATACGGTCCATATCGGTCGTATCGAGTGCGGCGACCGCCGCGTCATAGTCCTCGATCACGCGGGTCTGCCTAAACCGGCTCAGCAGGTTGCTGACGGTGGGGTAGAGAAATACACACAGCCCGACAGCAAATACAACAATGAGGATGACGGTAGGGATATTCTTCTTCTTCACGCTGCCGCACCCTCCTTGTGGATCGGATATGAGATTATTCGGGCTTCGAGCGCTTCTTCATAAGGAGGAACGCAACCACAGCGCCTGCCATCAGCAGTATGCCGCCGACGGTGAACAGCACGGTGCCCATGCCGCCGGTAGAGGGCAGCGATCCCTCACTCTCGTTGAGGACGCGCACGGTACTGCTCGTGGAGGATACGTTGACGGTGATGGGGGAGATAAGCCGCGCATAGCCGCTCGGTGCGGTTGTCTCGGTCAGGGTGTAGGTGCCCTCGGCAAGACCTCTGATGGTGATCAAGCCGCCTGTAGGAGAGGTGAACGACGCGCTCGCTGCGGTAGCCGATGCCGCGGTATCGACGGTATAGACGCCGGCGGCAGGAGTTGCGGTCACGGGGATATAGGCGCCGGACGAATCCTGCAGCGTGAAGACCGCGCCGGCAAGCCCGACCTCGTCATCGTTATTGATCGTATACTTGAAGATGCTCAGATCATAGACATAGATCTCGACCTCGACAGTGGTGGTATCATCGGTCGAGGTAGCGGTAGCGGTCGAGTGCTTCGGGTCGTTCGAGTAGGTCAGATAGACCTCGTTGAAGTTCGCCACAGAGGAGGTCGCGTTGCTGACTGCCGCATTGGCGTTGAGCACCGCCGAGTAGGGAACGGTGATGGTCTTGCCCTCGTTCGAGAGGATGATATCCGAGTCGATCGTCACGGTCAGCGTGTTGGTGTTGCTGTCGAACGCGACGGTATAGTCGTCAGTATCGAGCGCGGTTCCGTTCATCTTGGCGACGGCGTTATTCTGATAGGTCAGACCGACATCCATGGTATCGTTGAAGATAAAGGTGTAGGTGGTATAGCCGGTGGTGTCCGGGATCACCGACGATAGCTCGAACCAGATCTCGTCGCCGAACGAAGCGGTGACAGAGGAGGCGTCGATGGTATCGGGGGTGTTGATACCGGTGATGGTCTTGTCGACTGCGGGGATGTCCGCCTTGTACTCGATGCGCTTGTTCGCATCGAACGAGGTCAGGATGATCGCCGATACCACGTCATAGTCGTTGTCGGTCTCATCATAGATGAGATAGTAGCCATAGGCGTTCATGTCCAGCGTCACGGTGCTCTGCGCGGTGGCAACGGTGGTGACGTCGGGAGCAAGGTTCACCTGAGCGATATACTCATATGTCGCCTGGGCGAACGCGCTCAGCTCGTCGCCGGTAAAGGCGGCGATGGTGTCATAGTCGACATTAGCGACAGCGGCAAAGTCGCTGTCCGGGGTGTAGTTGAACGCGTCATGATCCTGGTTGAACGTCACGTCAAAGATCTTGTATGCGTTGAAGGTATGCCCCTCTAGCGAGATTGCGGTGTTTGAGGTGTAGATGGTGATGGTGCCGACCGCCTGGGCAGATACGCTGACAGCGCATACCGCCGCCAGAAGGACAGCCGCCAAAAGGATGGATAAGATGCGTCGTGTTGTTTTCATGATGGGTTCCTCTCTTTTTATGATAGAAATGGTGGTTGACAGTTCTCTGTACGGGATTGACGATCTCACTATGAACTCCCGCCTCCTTTATGCCGTCGCCGGTAGAGCGACACCGCACTATACAGCATCGCGGCGATGGCAAAGAGGTAGAAGATGAGCGTCCCCGTGCCGCCCGTTGCGGGCAGCTCATAGTGGGGGTACAGCTCGACAGCGGTGTTAATAACACGGATCGTGCCGCTGATCCCGCCGTCGTTATTCTCATACGTCACCGCATACCCGTCATATCCGGGGTCCTCGATGACATAGTAGACATAGGTGAAGGTGTGGGTGCTGTCGGCTCCTGTCAGCGCGAGCGCGTCGAACGTATGGCTCCATCCGGTGTCATCCGATAGGGTGACGATCTCGATCGTCTCGTCGTCGAACGCACTGCTATCGACGTCCGTCGGCACCTCATACGAGGTCAGCGTCGCTGCGGTGTTCGACAGCGTGGTGGTGTAGGTCGTGCCGTTGCTCCTGACACAGGTCGCCGTGAGCGTGACGCTGTAGTCGTCCTGATCGGCGGTCACCGTCGTCGTATAGGTGCCCGAGAGGTTGACGTTGACGGTTCGGCTGGAGCTGGTCGTATAGGCGACCCGTTCGCCGTTTGCATACAGCGTGACTGTCTTCGATTGGCTGGTCGATGTGCTCGACCGGATGGAGGCGCTGACGTTGAAGGTCAGCGTGCTGCCGACGCGCACGGTATAGGGGACCGAGCCCACGGTGATGGTCTTGCCGTCGGTGGCCGATGCGACCCGCCGCATCAGGCGGATGTCGACCTGTGCGTCGTCGGGTGGTTCATCGGGCAGCCCGTCGAGATTGCGCCATAGCTTTTGGACGGTGATCCTCCCGTCCTCGAGGGGCTTCTCGGTGTTCGTCAGGGTGATGCTGCCGCTGTCCCATGATACCTCGCCCGAAGAGGCGGAGGTGTAACCTATAATCTCGTCCTCTTCTATATAATAGTAGTAGATTTCGTCGTCGTCGCTCATATAGTCGAGCCCGCTGAACACAGTGCTGAAAGCCGTCAGCCGGTTCAGGGTTCGCTCTTCGTCAAAGCTGTCATCGGTCCCGGTGTCGGTACGGCGCTTCAGGTGCACCGTCACGTTCGGCATCGCGCTCGTATCGGTGATCTCGCTGCCTGCGCTGTCGCGCCATACCTTGTTGACGGCGACGTCGATTTGCTCCTTGAGCGAGCCGATGCTGACTACGCCGTTGTTGCCGATGGTGATGACGGATAGCTTTGCCGGATAGTTGGGATCGGTATCATCGTCATAGCCGGTGACGGATGTCTTGACATAGTCATAGGCGCCCGAGGTGTTCTCGCCCTTCTGCACGGCGTCGTCCTCATAGGTATTGAGGTCATAGTAGTAGGGGTTGTTCCATGAGGGATGGATGACCGCGTTCGCCCCGACCGAGGCGGCGGTGCCACCCCAATCGTTGGTATAGAATCGGATATCTGCCCCGGGATCCTCCTGCCGCGCCGTGATCGCCGTGCGAATCGCTTCGGCGGTGGGCTTGACCTTGAACAGCAGCCGGACAGGCATCTGGATATCCCAGTTGTCGTTGTTGTCATGGGCGATCACCGGCATACACGCCTCCGGTATCGCCATAAAGACGGTCTGCCGTCCGGTGGCGTTATCGGTTGTCACCGTGACGATGATGTTCCTTAGCTCCACGGTTCTCGTCAGCGAGGTCACCACGTTGCTCTCGGTATAGTCATAGACATAGGTGACGGTGGTGGCGGTGCCGTCGTTGTGGCTATTGAATGAGGTAGCGGCATAGTTGCTGCCGTTATAGCGGAGCACCGGCGCTTCTGATACCTGCATCCCATCGCCGAGGGTATCGGTGAAGGTGACCGCGGTATTGCTCCTCAGCGCGAACCCGTATTCGACCGTCTCCTTGCTCTCTTCCACAATGGCCTGAAAGACCGCCGACAGCTCGGTGCTCGACAGGTTGCCGAAGTACGAGTTGTTCGCATAGGCATAGTTCGAATATGTATTCGGGTTCACCGGCACGATATAGCTCGTGCTGGAGGTGTTGATGACGTTATTGTAGTTGCCGGAGTTGGCGGCGTGGGTATAGGAGCCCGGCTGGATTGTCACCGTCGTATCGGTGAAGGAGTTGTGCAGCAGCTCATACAGCTGGTTTGCGGTGATGCCCGCATAGGTGTAGTTCGATGTTGAAAGCGTTGTGATGTTCTCACCGGTGGGGTTGAGGATCGCGCGGCGGTATTCGTCGCCTGCGATCGAGATCGACGTGGTGATGGTGCCGATACCCTCGGCGCCGGTTCCCTCGCCGATGGTATAGAAGTTCGCGGTGCGGTTATAGTGATTTGCGACCGCGTTCTTGTAGTAGTTCGCGGACAAGATGGTATAGTATCCGAGGATGCCCTTGTTGTTCTGGTTCTGGTTTGCGGTATTGTTGTTGAATGTCAGCAGCGACGACGAGCCGCATCCGTAGATATCGGTATAGCTGCCGCTCGATGTGATGACATTGGTATAGTCGGGGTTGCAGTAGGTCGGTTCGCCGTCCGACAGCATGATGAACACCGGCTTGCGCTTGACGATGTTCCCCGACGCATCGGTGATGGTGGTGTCATTCACGCGCTCAAACATCTTTGCGGCGCGGGCGATACCGCCTTGGGTATAGGTGCCCAGCCAGTTGGCGACCTGGTTGCTGTTCTGGCTTGCGGTCGACGCGGTGACGGTGGTGCCGGACGCGTTGCGGATCCCGCCCGAGACCGTTGTGATGGTGCACCCCGAGACGGTGCGGTTGTTGCCGTTGCCCGTGTAGGTCTCCGAGTAGCTGAAGTAGTCGCCCGATGTGTTCGATGTGGTATAGTGGTCGAGCGCCAGCAGATCGGCGGCGCCGTCCGAGTAGGTGACCACGCCGACGCGGTTGTACGCGTTATCGTTCATCAGATAGCGGACAGCGGTGTTCAGCGCGGTAGTCATCGCGCTCGCCTTGGTGACGTCGCCGTAGTAGGCGGTCAGGTTATCGTCGGCGGCTTGGCGCATGCTGCCCGAGGTATCGAGGATGAACACCACGTCGAGCGGGATGTCCACCTCCATCCTGTTGTACAGGTTATACTCCTGAGCGAGCGCAGACAGCGCGACCGAGAACTCATACGGGTAATAGCTGTCGAACGCCGCATAGTCGTCCTCGCCGTACACGACCGATTTATCAACGCTGACCTTGCCGTCCTCGGCGGCATCGAGCGTATATCCCGTCTCGATATCCGAGGTATCGGCGTCGGAGCCGACCGTCCAGTTATAGCCGTATTTTAGGAACTCGTCGGTATAGGACGGGCTCATCTGCGTTTCTGCCTGCATCGAGGCGGCTGTGGTGCTCCTGTCCTCATACGCGCCGACGCTGACCATCTCGATCTCTCGCCGCGAGACAGAGATATCGGGGCTTGCCTCGTCCGGCGTCGCCCCGACGTTTGGGGCGGCATAGATACCGCCGATGTTGTTCTCGTCATAGAGCGTATCGTCCTGCGTCATCGTGATTGCCGGGAATATCGTCAGCGAGACGGTAAGCACCGCGACCGCGAGCGACAGCGTCAAAATCGTCATCAGCAGCTTTTTCATCCGCTTTTTGCCGATGAGCAGCCGACTGACCTGCTCGTTTTGGTTCATGCTTACCGCCTCCTTTCGTAATAGGTGTATTTGTATTGGGGGACTACAGCCCCTCGATCTCTGACAGCGGATAGATCCTCAGAAAGATCCTGCCGACCACCCGCTCAAAGTAGATGTTCCTAAGCTCCTGTGACCGCGAGTCGACCGATACATCCCGGTTGTCGCCCATCACAAAGAAGCTGTTCTCCGTGACCTCGACCGGCAGACTGACGTCACAGATACCCTTGGATTTCTCGCTGATATACGGCTCATTCAGCATCGCGCCGTTGATATAGACGTTGCCGTCGTCATCGATATCCACCGTGTCGCCCGGCAGCCCGATGACGCGCTTGAGCAGCACGCGATCGTTATAGTAGAACGCGATGATATCGCCGCGCTCGACCGAGCTTATATCCTTGACGGCGACGATGATATCGCCGTCCTGCAGCACCGGCTCCATCGAGGTGCCGTTGACCGACATCACCGGCAGCCAGAGCGTAGCGACCAGCACCGCCACAGCGGCGACCACGATGAGCGTCACGCCGATCCGCACGAGCAGCTGTCTTCGCGCGCTGTTGGCTTTGCGCCGCTCCAGCTCCTTCTCATATTCCTTCACCGAGAATCTCATGTCAGCATCTCGTCCTCTGAGTAGAAGTCGCCGCCCATATCCTCATCGAGGTTGCTCACCGGCGCTGCGGGGATCGCCTCGGCGAGTTTCTCTTGCTCTACCGCCTCTTCCGGTTCGTCGATGGGGGAGGGCGCGTCGGCGATATCTTCGGCGAGCTTCTCTTGCTCTACCGCCTCTTCCGGTTCGTCGATGGGTGAGGGCGCGTCGGCGATATCTTCGGCGAGTTCCTTCTGCACGGGGAGCTTGTCGGCTGCCGCTGCATCCATGAACGCGCCGAGCTTTTCGGTCAGCGCCGACAGCGACCGCGATGTCTCGATCTGCCTCTCGGCGTCGGCGAGCTTTTCGGTCAGCTCGTCGATGCGCTGTCGCAGTAGCTCGTTCTCTTTCTCCTGCTCCAGCATCACGCCGAGCAGCTCGGATTTTGAGAGCTTCGACAGCGAAGGATTCTGTTCGGTTTTCTTCTCGCTGTTCGACATATTCTCCTCCGTTATCCGAGAGAACCCCTATATCCCTATTATATGGTTATTATAATATATCATAATTATAACAATTTTGTAATATTATGCAAGTATCTCTCGAGAAGAATCATTTTTTTGTGACTTCGCCCAATTCTCCTGCACCCCATCTGTGCAAGTTGAACAATAGGGAACATCCGCATTGGGATTCGTGCCATATCGCCTCTGGCTAAAATAGAAAGGGGGCTGTCGCAAAATAGAAAAATGTCATTCTGAACGCCGGTGAAGAATCTGAAAGTGCTCACCTTTCGGTCAGATTGCACATGACAGGTGTAATCATATGGGATAGATTGCACTAAAAGATACTTTGCTAATGCTCAGGATGACACACTGAGGGGCTATCGCATTTCTTAGTGCGACAGCCCCCTCCTTTGGCAAGGTCGAACAAAAAGGATATATTCGACAAAATAGCCCTTTGAAATTATAAACTATCGTATTATTTGGATTCTTTGGCGGTATTGATAGATGCGATCAGGATTCGCTTGATTTCCAAGCAATCTTTCAGCATAGACGAAGCCATGCTATGATCTAGGTATTCTGATTATTCTAAGATATGTAGCCAATATTCGGTTTCTGCTGTCTCTTTCAAAGCGATATGCAGCTTTGCAATGAAATCCGCTTTGCTGTTTCCGTACTGTGCTTCATTGATATTGGCACCGATAGATGTTCCGCTGCGCAGGATTTGTTTTGATAAAACAGCTTCATGTTGTTCTTTTGATAAATACCGATGCAGTTTTACTATACGTGCACCGAAGTCAATAGATTTATCAATCAGAATATTCTCTTTCATTATCATCACCGTTCAGATTATATCAAATACTTTTCTGTAAATCAATTACTAAACAGTTCTTCGGTCTTAAGTTTTCAGTATTCATTTAGAAAAGCCGTCTGTAAGAACTGAAGAATGAAAACTGAATACTGGAAAATGAATAATACAAAGCGAAAAGCCCGCCAAATTATGACGGGCTTTTCGCTTTGGCGTAGAGTGAGGGATTTGAACCCTCGGTACCAGAACGGTACACAGCATTTCCAGTGCTGCTCCTTCGGCCACTCGGACAACTCTACATGTGGTCAAATATGGGTGACATATTCTCTTTGCAGCATTATTATATACGATAAGGAGAAAAAAATCAAGTGAAAAAGAAAAATATTCGCCTTCCCTCCTCTTATCCCTTCGCCGCACCCTGCCTCAGTATCCGAGAATGTTAACATTATATTTCATATAACGAAAATCGAACCTTGTTTTTGTGCTGTATGCACAAGGGGTTGTGCAAGGAGCACAAAATATTGTGCCTTCCGTTCACACATCTTACAATCCAGATTTTCTCTTACGCGGTTTTTCACATCTTCTGCGATATTATTCTCAAAATTGTTATTGATTTTAACCAAATTTTCATGTATAATCAAGATGAAATTATTATGCATATCTATACGTATGCCCTTTTGGGGGTATGATGGTATGCGCCCGCGCGATCAGACATCATTTTTTCACAGAAACAATATTATCTAACGGTGATGATTATGGAAGATAAGACTTTACAGGAAATCCAGGAACTTCGGCAGGAACTCGTCAAGCTGAACCGTGCCCATGTCCGCATCAAGCGCAAGACCACCCTGCTCCTGAGCATCATCGCGATGCTGGTGCTGGTGACGTCGACGCTCGCGTGGTTCACGCTCAACACCTTTGCCTCGGTCGACAACATCCAGATGACCATCACCACCGCGCCCGACCTGCGCGTCGATACCGAGAACCACGGCTCCGATATCAGCCTGTATCAGAAGACCGTTACCTCCGATATGATCAACTCGTGGCTGACCTCGAACAGCTACCCCTCCATGGCGGATCAGATGCTCGATCCCGTCACCACCTCCAACGGCATCACCTTTGTCGGTGAGACCGGCGGCGCCAGAACCGAGAACAACGATACATATCTGGAGATCAAGCTGTGGTTCATCGCCAGCAAGCCGATGTGGGTTCACCTCTCGTCCGAGACGGCGTCCGCCCTCGATAACGCTACCACCGCCGTCACCACCACCGAGACCGGTGCCAAGGCGGACGTGGTGAACGCGGTGCGCCTGTCTTTCGAGGACAGCGGCTCGGCGGTCATCTATGAGCCGAACGCCGGCTCCCCCGTGAACGGCCAGACCACCTTTGACCTTCCGTCCCCGATGGCATACTCCAACTCGACCCGCCTCTTCTATCTTGAGGAGCTCACCCCCAAGCAGATCACCATCCGCCTCTGGGCAGAGGGCAACGACCCCGAGTGTGACGACGACGTCCAGAGCGCGAACCTGCAGGTCGACCTGCTCTTCTCCGGCACCGACGACAGCAACAACCCGTTCTGATTCCGGTGATATAACATACCCGTAGGGACGGTGACCACACCGTCCGGGATCACCCGTAGGGACAGTGACCACACCGTCCGGGATCATCCGTAGGGACGGTGACCACACCGTCCGGGATCACCCGTAGGGACGGTGACCACACCGTCCGCAAGAATGAAACGTTTCAACACAATCGGACGATGTGGTCATCGTCCCTACAAGTTGATTTAAACCCGCATTGCGGATTTAAATAAATTTATTAAATATGTCCTTGTGTTTGGGACAAAAAATTAAGGAGGAATTCTCATGACAAACACTAAATTTAGAAAGAGAGCGTTACTCTCTTCCGTTGCCATGCTCCTCGTAGCGCTTGTCGCTCTTGGTTCGGCAACATTCGCATGGTTCGCTGCGAACCCCAACGCT
>CAJODM010000003.1 GCA_905233755.1 uncultured Ruminococcus sp. | reverse complement strand
CGCTTGTGTGATACTATCCGCAGTATCTCTGCACACACCATTACGAGCATTACTGCCAGAGATTGGATTATTAAAGCGTTTAATTGAATATTAGTATTAGTTTGACTTCTGCTTCTTCGACTTTCTGCCGAGGATGACGTTGGTCAGGATGCCGAGGATGAGCGCGCACGCGACCTCGGTGATGGTGACGTTGCCGAAGTTCAGCGCGAACCCGCCGACGCCGGCGATCAGGATGACCGACGCGGTGAAGAGGTTGCGGTTATCGTCGAGGTTGACCTTCTGCAGCATCTTCAGACCGGACACCGCGATGAAGCCGTACAGCGCGATACATACGCCGCCCATAACGCACGACGGGATGGTGGACAGGAACGCGACGAACGGGGTGATGAACGCGATGAGCATCGCCTCGACAGCGGTGCACACGATAGTGCGGACAGAGGCGTTCTTGGTGATCGCGACACATCCGACAGACTCGCCGTAGGTGGTGTTCGGGCAGCCGCCGAAGAACGCGCCTACCATCGAGCCGACGCCGTCACCCAGCAGGGTGCGGGACAGACCCGGGTCCTCGAGCAGGTCGTGCTCGATGATGGAGGAGAGGTTCTTGTGGTCGGCGATATGCTCGGCAAACACGACGAACGCGACCGGTACGAACGCCACGGCGATGGTGCCGATATACGCGCCCGAGATCTCGGAGAACCCGCCCAGCGCCGTCAGGAAGGTGAAGTCGGGCAGCGAGATGAAGCTCGAGAAGCTGATGGTCGCAAAGTTGTCGGTGAGCGCCGAGTAGTTGATGACCTGCAGCGCGGTGTTGCCGGTGGCATTGCCGATGAGGTAGAAGCAGGTCGCTACAAGGTACCCCGCGAGGATACCGACGATGAAGGGGATGAGCTTGAAGGTCTTCTTGCCGTAGACCGAGCACAGCATCGTGACAGCCAGCGTGACAAGACCGCAGATAATCGCCACATACGGCGAGCCGCCCTCGATGTTCGAGGTCTGCAGATCGCCGATCGCGTTGCCTGCGAGCGACAGTCCGATGATCGCGACGGTCGGGCCGATGACGACAGCGGGCATCAGCTTGTTGATCCACTTGACGCCGGCGACCTTGATGATGACGGCGAGCAGGACATAGACCAGCCCCGCGAACACCGCACCGAGGATCAGCCCGAGATAGCCGACCGCCATCGAGGCAGCCCCCGCGAACGCGGTAGCCATCGAGCCGAGGAAGGCGAACGACGAGCCGAGGAAGACCGGCGACTTCGCCTTGGTGAACAGGACATACACGAGCGTACCGACGCCCGCGCCGAACAGCGCCGCCGAGGTGCTCATGCCGTTGCCGACGATCATCGGCACGGCGATGGTCGCCGCCATGATGGCGAGCAGCTGCTGGAACGCAAAGACGATCAGCTGACCGAACTTGGGCTTGTCCTTCACGTTATAGATCATTTTCATTGTTCATGTTCCCCCTTGTGGATAGTATGGATATATTAGTCAAGAGCAAAGAGCAGAGCACCCTAGCGGATGGTCAGCGGGGCTCAGCCCGCCACCCGCTTATAGCGCAGCAGCTCTACTGCTCACTTTCGGTATATTTTCACCGCGTCCTCGTCATCGGTCTCAGTCAGCCGCACGGCGATGGCCTCGTCGAGCGAGGTGGGGATGTTCTTCCCGACGAAGTTCGCGCGGATGGGCAGCTCGCTGTGGCCGCGGTCGATCAGCACGCATAGCTGGATCTTCGCGGGTCTGCCGAGCTCCATCACCGCGTCGAGCGCGGCGCGGGCGGTGCGCCCGGTGAAGAGGACGTCGTCCACCAGCACGACGGTGCGACCCTCGATATCGAAGTCGACCTTGCTGCCGTACACCCACGGGATGCGCGCTACCGTTGACAGATCGTCGCGGTACAGCGTGATGTCGAGCTCGCCGACAGGGACGCTCACGCCCTCGATGGCGGCGATCCGTTCCGAGAGCCGGCGCGCAAGCGGGATGCCGCGGGTGCGCACGCCGATCAGACACAGCCGGTCGGTGCCGTGGTTCTTCTCGATGATCTGGTGCGCGATGCGGGTGAGCATCCGCTCGATATCCTCGTGTTGCAGCAGGGTGGCCTTGTATTCCATCATAAAAAAATCCTCATCGGTCAACGACGCGACAAGGCAGAAAAACATAGGATCGGCTGCAGTATCCGAGAACCTTGTCGGCATCACGGTACCGACTTAAAAGTACTTTACTGCCCTGTATCATACACCATTCGTGCGCGCCGTTGGTGCCCGACAGGAATTAAAGCGAGAATTTTTTGAATTTCGTCGATTTTCACCATCTTGACAAGAGGGGCGTTTCCTTGTACTATATATGGTGGCTAAAGAAAGTTTCTATCAGGAGGCGTCTATGAAGAACACCGACAAGACGATGGACAAGATCGTCGCGCTGTGCAAGGCAAGGGGCTTTGTCTATCCCGGCTCCGAGATCTACGGAGGGCTGGCGAACACATGGGATTTCGGCCCGCTGGGCGTGGCGCTGAAGAACAACATCAAGAAGGCATGGCTTAGGAAGTTCGTGCAGGAGAACAAGTATAACGTCGGGCTCGACTCGGCGATCCTGATGAACCCGCAGACATGGATCGCGTCGGGACATCTGGGCGGATTCTCCGACCCGCTGATGGACTGCAAAGAGTGCAAGACCCGCCACCGCGCCGACAACCTCATCGAGGACTTTGACGGTACCAACGTCGCCGGCTGGTCGAACGATCAGATGACCGACTATATCCGCGAGCACGACATCACCTGTCCCAACTGCGGCAAGGCGAACTTCACCGATATCCGCCAGTTCAACCTGATGTTCAAGACCTTCCAGGGGGTCACCGAGGACACCAAGGCGGAGCTGTACCTGCGCCCCGAGACGGCGCAGGGGATCTTTGTCAACTTCCAGAACATCCAGCGCACTACCCGCAAGAAGGTGCCGTTCGGCGTCGCCCAGATCGGCAAGTCCTTCCGCAACGAGATCACGCCCGGCAACTTTATCTTCCGCGTGCGCGAGTTCGAGCAGATGGAGCTCGAGTTCTTCTGCAAGCCCGACACCGACCTTGAGTGGTTCGAGTACTGGCGGTCGTTCTGCCGCGACTTCCTCTACAGCTTGAACATCAAGGAGGAGAACCTGCGCCTGCGCGACCACAGCGCCGAGGAGCTGTCGTTCTACTCCAAGGCGACGACCGACTTTGAGTATCTGTTCCCGTTCGGGTGGGGCGAGCTGTGGGGCATCGCCGACCGCACCGACTATGACCTGACCCGCCACCAGACCGTCTCGGGCAAGTCGCTCGAGTACTTTGACCAGACCGACAACACCCGCTATATCCCCTATGTCATCGAGCCGTCGCTCGGCGTGGAACGGCTGTTCCTCACCGTCGTGACCGAGGCATATGACGAGGAGCTCGTCGACGAGGAGAAGAACGATACCCGCGTTGTCATGCGGCTGCATCCGTTCCTTGCTCCCTTCAAGGCGGCGGTGCTCCCGCTGTCGAAGAAGCTCGGCGAGCACGCCGAGGCGCTCGCCGACGAGCTGCGGGGTGCGTTCGAGGTGGACTATGACGACGCGGGCTCGATCGGCAAGCGTTACCGCCGCGAGGATGAGATCGGCACGCCGTTCTGCATCACCTATGACTTTGACTCGCTCGAGGACGGCTGTGTCACCGTGCGCGACCGCGACACCATGCTGCAGGAACGCGTCGCGATCAGCGACCTGCAGGCATATATCAGCGAGCGGATCCGCTTCTGATCCCCTATATAACAGCAGCGCCTCTGAACCGTATCGGTTCAGAGGCGCTTTTTTACTTTATAAGAAACTGCTCGTTTTTTATAAAGTAAAAGGATTTATATGCCCACCGGTTTTGCAAAAGCAATAATCGGTGATGGCTATACGAAATGCGCGCAAAGCGCGCTTTCTTGCTATGACAGCCAGCTCTCGTAGGTGTCGAAGTGGGACCCGAGATCCTCGGCGCGGTGGGCGTCGGAGGACAGCACGAGCGTCCCGCCGCGGCGGCGGATATACGCGGCGATCTCGCGGCTCGGGTACGGTGAAGTGCGGTATCCGCGCGAGATGGCGCCGGTGTTGATCTCGAACGGTCTGCTATACGTCAGGAGCCGGTCGACCGCGTTCTGCCACGCGGCGATATAGCGCGGGTGCTGCTCGTCAAACAGCCGCCCGCCCTCGTTGAACTTGGTGACAAGGTCGAGGTGCCCGATGATGTCGCATCCGGTGCGCTCCACTACCGTCGATACGGTGTCATAGTACTGCTCGCACAGCGCATAGAGATCACCGCAAAAGTACCTGTTTGCTGTGTCGATAAGGAGCGCGGGCGTCTCGTCGATCGGGATATAGGTGCCATTGCAGCGGATGTAGTGCACCGACCCGATGACATAGTCAAAGCGATCGGTGGGATAGTCCGAGTAGCAGTCCTGCTCCACCCCGCACAGCAGCTCGATCTTGTCCTGATACCGCTCTTTGAGGGCTGCCATCTCGTCGAGATAGCACAGAACCCCCTCCTTTGACATGCAGTAGCTCGTATCAAAGAAGGTGTAGCTGTGCGAGCTGATCCCGAGGGTTGACAGCCCCTTGTCGAGCGCGGCGCGCACCATCTCCTCGGGGGTGTTGCTCCCGTCACAGAAGCGGGTGTGACAGTGTAGGTCGCGGCGGATCACGTCATCTTCTCCTGCTTGACCTTTTTGTCGATGACATGGCGGGACGCAAGCTCGCGATGGATATCCTCGAGCGTGATCCCCTGCTCGGTCATCAGCACCATGATGTGATAGGCAAGGTCGGCGATCTCATAGACGGTCTCGGACTTGTCCTCGGCTTTTGCGGCGATGATGACCTCGGTACATTCTTCGCCGACCTTCTTGAGGATCTTGTCGAGCCCCTTCTCGAAGAGATAGGAGGTATAGGATCCCTCCTTGGGGGTATTGCGCCGTCCCTCGAGCAGCGTCATCAGCTCATCATAGCTGAACTCGCTGCGGCTGTCGGAGTTCCATACGGGATACGCAAAGCACGACGCTGTCAAAAGATGGCACGCCGGGCCCTCGGGCTCTACCATCACCACGAGCGCGTCGCGGTCACAGTCAGCGGTGATGCTGACGATATGCTGATAGTTCCCCGAGGTCTCGCCCTTGAGCCACAGCCGCTCCCGCGAGCGGCTGAAAAAGCAGCTCAGCTCCCGCTCCATCGAGATGCGCAAGCTCTCTTCGTTCATATACGCCAGCGTCAGCACGCGCTTGCTGACGGCATCCACTACGATGGCGGGGATCAGCCCCCGCTCGTCAAATTTCAGTTCGTTGATGTTGACCATGAGTGTTCTCCTAGATTCTTGTTTCGATCCCCGAGCGCTGCATCGCGCGCTTGAGGTCGGCGATCCTGACCTCGCCGAAGTGAAAGATCGAGGCGGCAAGCCCCGCGTCCACCTTGGGGAGTGTGCGGAACAGTGTGAGGAAATCGTCGATACATCCCGCTCCGCCCGAGGCGATGACCGGCACGTTCACGGCGTTCGATACGGCGTCGAGCATCTCGAGATCGAACCCGCCCTTCACGCCGTCGGTGTCGATCGAGTTGAGCACCACCTCGCCCGCGCCGTTGCCGACGCACCGGCGGATCCATTCGATCGCCTCCATGCCGGTGTTCTCGCGGCCGCCCTTGCCGAACACGCGGAACACCCCGTCGACGCGCTTGACGTCTGCCGAGAGCACGACGCACTGGTCGCCGTAGCGTTTCGCCGCCTTTTCCACGAGCGAGGGGTCGCGGATCGCGCCGGAGTTGACCGACACCTTGTCCGCGCCGCACTGCAGCACGCGCTCAAAGTCGGCGACGGTGTTGATGCCGCCGCCCACCGTCAGCGGGATGAACACCCTTAAGGCGGTCCGGCGGAGGATATCGGTGAACAGCGCGCGCCCCTCTGCCGACGCGGTGATGTCATAGAACACCAGCTCGTCCGCGCCGCAGGAGCTGTAGTACGCCGCAAGCTCGACGGGCGACGCGACGTCCGACAGCCCCTCAAAGTTCACGCCCTTGACGACCCTGCCGTTCTTCACATCCAGACAGGGGATGATTCGTTTAGTGATCATCGGCTCAGCTTCACCGCCTCTTTCAGATCGATATCACCGGTGTAGTACGCCTTGCCGATGATGGCGCCGTACAGCTCCATCTCGCGCAGCCGCCGCACATCCTCGAGCGACGACACGCCGCCCGACGCGGTGATTTGCATGGTATAGGTCTCACAGAGCCGGCGATAGAGCTGCAGGTTCGTGCCCTGCATCGCGCCGTCGCGGCTGATATCGGTACAGATGACGGTCCTGACCCCGCTCTCCTGCATCCGGCAGAAGAACGCGTCCGCTGTCACCGCGCTCTGCTCCCGCCATCCCCTGACGGCGACATAGCCGTCGCGCAGGTCGGCACCGACGGCGATCCTGTCGCCGTAGCGCGCGACCGCCTCGAGCAGAAACCGCTCGTCCTCGATCGCCGCAGTGCCGAGGATCACCCGGTCAACGCCCGCGCCAAGGTACCGGTCGACGACCTCCATCGAGCGGATGCCGCCGCCGATCTCACAGAACAGCCCCGAGCGCCGCTTGATGTCGAGGACGGTGTCGAGGTGGGGGGTGCTGCCCGCTCGCGCGCCCTCGAGGTCAACGATATGGATATGGGTCGCTCCGAGGTCGCGGAACTGTTCGCCGATCCCGCCGGGGTCGGTCGAATAGACAGTCATACGGTCATAGTCGCCCTTGTACAGGCGCACCGCCTGCCCCTGATACAGGTCGATCGCCGGAAACAGGATCATGCGCTCACCTCCGTCTCACAGAACGCGCGCAGGATATTGAGCCCGACGTCGCCGCTCTTCTCGGGGTGGAACTGGCAGCCGTAGACGTTGCCGCTCTGGACCATGGCGGTGAGCGGCGCGCTGTAGTCCGCGACCGCAACCGTATTGTCGCATACGGCATAGTACGAGTGGACAAAGTAGACACAGTCGCCCTCGTTGATATACTTGAGCAGCGGAGATGGACGGGTGAAGATCAGCGGGTTCCACCCGATATGCGGGATCTTCAGCGTGCTGTCAATGACATCCTTGATGGGGCGGATCTCGCCCCTTATCAGCCCGAGCCCCTGATGCTCGCCGTATTCGTAGCTTCTGTCAAACAACAGCTGCATTCCAAGGCAGATCCCGAGCACCGGCGTGCCGTTCGCGGCCTTGCGGATCAGCACATCGGCAAGCCCCGATCGGCGCAGCTTCTCGGCGGCGTCGCCGAACGCGCCCACCCCCGGCAGCACAAGTTTCTCGGCAAAGCGGATCTCATCGGGATCCCGGGTAACGACCGCCGTCTCGCCGATAGCGGAGAACGAGCACATAAGCGAGAACAGGTTCCCGACCCCATAGTCGATGATGGCAATCATCACAGCACTCCTTTCGTCGACGGCACCTCGCCGCAGAGCTTGGGGTCGATGGCGACCGCCTCTCTCAACGCGCGCGCCACCGCCTTGAACGTGCCTTCGATGATGTGGTGGCTGTTCTTCCCCTCGAACTGCTTGAGGTGCAGCGTGCACGCGGCGTTGCGCACGAACCCGAGGAAGAACTCTTCCACCAGCTCGGTGTCGAACGTGCCGACCCTCGCAGTCGGGATATCGAGCCCGAAGTTTAGGTACGCCCTGCCCGACAGATCGAACGCCGAGAGGATCAGCGCCTCGTCCATCGCCAAAATAAAGCTGCCGTAGCGGTTGATGCCGCGCTTGTCGCCGAGGGCGGCGGTCAGTGCCTGGCCGAGCGCGATGCCGATATCCTCGACCGAGTGGTGGTCGTCGACATAGGTGTCGCCCTTGCATCGAAGCTCAAGGTCGAACCTGCCGTGCGACGCGAACAGCGTCAGCATATGGTCGAGGAACCCAACGCCGCTGTCGATATGGCTCTTGCCGCTGCCGTCGAGGTTCAGCGTCAGACAGATATCGGTCTCGTTGGTCTTGCGGTTGATCTGTGCAGTTCTCATATCGTTGCCTCCAGAATCTCTTTGACAGCCGTCAGGAAGGTGTCCATCTCTGCGCGCGTACCGATGGTGACGCGGTTGCAGCGATCGATACGCTCGAGCTTAAAGTGGCGCACGAGGATCCCGCGGGATCGAAGCGCTTGATAGAGCTCTTCGCCGCCGAGCTTCTCGTGCCAAATGAACAGAAAGTTCGCCCGCGAGTCGGTCATATGGAACCCCAGCTCCCGCAGCCGTTCGGCGGTATAGGCGCGCGTCGACCGGATCTCGTCGATATGGCGGCGGGTGGTCGCCGTGTCGTCGAGCGTTCCCTCGCCCAGCGCCTGGGTGATGCCGTTGACGTTATAGGGGTTGGTAGCGTATTTCAGCGTGTTCAGATCGGCGATGAGTGCTGCGCACCCGATCGCCATCCCCAGCCGCGCGCCCGCAAGCGACCGGGACTTGGAGAAGGTCTGGGTGATGAGTAGGTTGTCATAGGTGTGGATCAGCCCGACCGCGCTCTCGCTGCCAAAGTCGACATATGCCTCGTCCACCACGACGGCGCGGTCGGGGTTCGAGCGCACGATCCGCTCGATATCGTCGAGCGGCAGGGCGATGCCGGTGGGGGCGTTGGGGTTTGCCAGAAAGACGGTGCCCGACGCGCGCAGATAGTCGTTAGCGTTCACCTTATAGTCCTCTGACAGCGGGATCGTGCGGTATTCTACGCCCATAAGGTCGGCGAACACCGGATAGAAGCCGTAGGTGATATCGGGGAACACGGCGGGGTGATCGCTGTCACAGAACGCCGCAAACGCGAACTGCAGCGCCTCGTCCGAGCCGTTGGTGAACAGCACCTCGTCCGGCGCGATATCATAGAGCCGGCTGAGCCGCTCGCGCAGGGCGGTACAGTCGGGGTCACAGTAGAGGTGGGCGTTCCTGCCCGCCTCTGTGGCATAGTCGAGTGCGACGCTGCTCGGGGGATAGGGCGACTCGTTGGTGTTGAGCTTGATATACCGGCGGGTGCGGGGCTGCTCGCCCGGGGTATAGGGGACGAGCCCGCGGTACTTCTCACTGAAAAAGCGGCTCACGCGTCGTCCTCCAATCTGATGGTCGCGCTCCTTGCGTGGGCGGTGAGCCCCTCTTTTGTTGCAAAGTACGCGACGTCCTTCGCCACGCGCTGCAGCGCGTCGCGGGTATAGTAGGTGTACTGGGTCTTCTTGACAAAGTCATCGACCGACAGCGGGGACGAGAACCGCGCCGTGCCCGAGGTGGGCAGGGTGTGGTTGGGACCGGCGAGATAGTCGCCGAGCGCCTCGGGACAGTGGCGTCCCATAAAGACCGATCCCGCGTGGCGGATCGCGTCGAGATAGTCGAACGGATTGTCCACGCACAGCTCCAGGTGCTCGGGCGCGATATCGTTCGCAATCCGGATCACCTCGCGCAGGTTGTCGGCGACGATGATCTTGCCGTTGTTGTCGATGGACGCGCGGGCGATCTCTTGGCGCTCGAGCGTCGGTATCTGGCGCTCGAGCTCGTCGCGAACTGCTGTAGCGAGTATGTCGCTGTCGGTGACAAGAACCGCAGACGCAAGCTTGTCGTGCTCTGCCTGGCTGAGCAGATCGGCGGCGACATAGCGAGGAATGGATGCGCCGTCGGCGACGATGAGGATCTCGCTGGGGCCTGCGATCATGTCGATCGACACCGTGCCGTAGACCTGCCTCTTCGCCTCGGCGACGAACGCGTTGCCCGGCCCGACAATCTTATCGACCTTGGGCACGCTCTCGGTGCCATAGGCGAGGGCGGCGATCGCCTGGGCGCCGCCGACCTTGACGATGCGATCCACGCCGGCGACCGACGCCGCCGCGAGGATATAGGGGTTGACGGTGCCGTCGGCGCGCGGCGGGGTGGCGATGACCACCTCGCGCACCCGGGCGATCTTGGCGGGGATGGCGTCCATCAGCACGGTCGAGGGGTACGCCGCCGTGCCTCCCGGCACATACAGCCCCGCGCGGTCAAGGGGGATGATCTTCTGCCCCATGACCACGCCCTCTTCGTCGTTAAGCACAAAGCTGCGGCGCACCTGTGCCTCGTGAAAGCGGCGGATGTTCGCCGCCGCCCGGTCGAGGACACGAAGGAACGCGGGCTCAACCGTATCGAGCGCCGCCGAGAGCTCCTCCTCACAAACGAGCAGAGAGGTGAGCGTTGCCTTGTCGAACTGCTCGGTATATTTCTTCAGCGCGCTGTCGCCGTTTGAGCGTACGTCGGCGATGATGCCGCTGACGACACCGCTGACGTCAACATCCGGCTCGACGCGCGCGAATATCTCTTCGGGCGATACCTCGCCCCATCTGAGTATCTTAATCATGGTTCTCTTCCGTTTCCTTTCTCAGCTGTGTCAGGATGCACTCGATCTGCGTGCGCTTGAACTGGAAGCTCGACTTGTTCGCAATCAGCCGCGCCGAGATCGGCACGATGGTCTCGATCACCTCGAGCCGGTTCTCGCGCAGGGTCGCGCCGGTCTCGACGATATCGACGATGACGTCGGTCAACCCGAGGATCGGCGCGATCTCGATCGAGCCGTTGAGGTGAACGATGTCGATATCCCTGCCGCACGCGGCATAGTAGTCCTCGGCGATATGCGAGAACTTGGTCGCGACGCGCAGCGTGCGCCGCATATCATCGCGAAACCCGCTCGGGGCTGCTACCGCCATGGTGCATCTGCCGAGCTCAAGGTCCAGCAGCTCATATACCTCGGGGGCATACTCGAGCAGGATATCCTTGCCCGCGACGCCGATATCCGCCGCGCCCCGTTCGACATAGATGGCGACGTCGGACGGCTTGACCCAGAAGTAGCGCACCATCGCGTCGGGGTTCTCGAAGATCAGCTTTCTCGTATCCTCGAGCAGCGCGGGACACGGGAACCCCGCGCGGGCGAACCGGTCATATACCTGCTCGCCGAGCCGCCCCTTGGGCAGCGCAATGTTCAGCATCTTATCCACGTGCGTTCACCTCGCCTTTCATACGGATCACCTCGCGAAAGCGACGCTTTAGGGGGACGGTCTTGGACGTATAGACGGACTTGCCGGAGGCGATCAGCACATCGCACCGCGCGCGCAGCATATCGGCAGAGACGCCCTCGTCATACAGCACCAGCACATCCGCATCATAGGGGATCGGCTCGTCATACAGCCGCTCGAGCATATCAAGGTAGACCGCGAACCCGATCGCCCGCGACCGACGCTGCATGCGCTGCATCAGCCGGTCGTACTGACCGCCTGTCAGCACGCTGTCGGGCACCGTGTTGACAAATCCCTTGAAGATGATCCCGTTATAGTAGCTGCGGTCGGACACGACCGAGAAGTCGATGTGGATATGATCGGCATAGCCGCTGCCCTCGAATACCGCAAGCGCATCCGCGAGTTCTTGCGCCTGCTCTATGCAGACATCGGCGCACAGCGTCAATAATGTCGGCAGCACCGTTTCGTATTGACCGCACAGCGACACGAGCGCGCACAGCGGCGCACACAGCGGCTCTTCGATGCCGAACTGATCGCACACCGCGCGGATGCCGTGGATGTTCTTGTGGGCGACACAGTCGATCAGCGCATCCTGGACGGTGCGGCTGTCGGTCGCCCGCTCGACGAACGACAGCAGGATATCGAGGTTCGATACGTTCAGCACGAACTCGTCCGAGATAACGCCCAGACACTGGGCCGCCAGGTACAGGTTCTCGCCGACAAGGGCGGTGTCGATATCGCCGATACACTCGACGCCCGTCTGCATAATCTCGCAAAACCGGTTGGAGCCGCCCGACACGCGATAGACGTTCTCGTGATAGCAGAGCCGCTCGACCGCGTCGGTGTCGACGGTGTTCTTGATGATGGACAGGGTGACGTCGGGTTTGAGCGCAAGGAGCCGTCCGGTGGTGTCGGTGAAGGTGATGACCTGATCCGAGACGAGGAAGTCCTTGTTGCGGCTGTACAGGTCATACTCTTCGAACTTGCTCATCCGATACAGGGTGTAGCCGCGGTCGGCATAGAGCCGGCGCAGCGCGAACACGGTGCGCTCCGAGCGGTTGAGGATGGGGGTGTTCATGACTGCTCCTCCTTCATGCGGTCGATGACCGACCGATAGCCGCCCGAGCCGTAGTTGAGGCACTTGGACACTCGGCTGATGGTCGCGGTCGAGACGCCGATGCGATCGCTGATCTTCTGGTAGCTGATGCCCTCGTCGATGAGGAACGCGGTCTCGAGCCGCTGTGCCATATCGCGGATCTCGGCAATGGTGCAGATATCGTCGAAGAACCGGTAACATTCGTCGCGGTCCTCAAGGCAGAGGATCGCATCGAACAGCCGGTCGACGGATTCGGACTGGAAGTTGTACATACAGGATATCCCTCGCTTTATGACGGTTCTGGTTCTCTGCTATGATAGCACTTTATCACGATAAAGTCAAGCGGGCGGCGGTTTTTCATCATCCTGCATAAGAATCAAGGGCAGCGGGGGCGGATATTGTACTATTTATCGCACGCCCCGCGTGCCATACATCTTTCCCGACTTGTCGGCGGGCGATGCCGGCGGTCTCTAGATCGGAAGGGCATAATGATATACGCACTGATCGAATGACAGACTACGGGGCTGCCGCAGAACCAGAGGTTCTGAGCGACAGCCCCGCACGGTTATCTTTTCAGTAGATTCTTGATCCGATCGACCGCTTCGATCGTGTTGTCGCGGTCGCCGAACGACGTCAGCCGGAAGTACCCCTTCCCACAGGCGCCGAACCCCTCGCCCGGGGTACCGACCACCTGGGCGTTCGTCAGCAGATAGTCGAAGAACTCCCACGAGCCCATGCCGAATGGACAGCGCAGCCAGATATACGGCGAGTTCTTCCCTCCGGTGTAGTAGATGCCCAGCGTATCCATCGCTTCGCTGATGATGCGCGCGTTCTCCTTATAATAGGCGAGGTTCTCCCTGATCTGGGCGAGCCCCTCGTCCGAGAACACCGCGGCGGCGGCACACTGGACAGGGTAGCTCACGCCGTTGAACTTGGTCGCCTGACGGCGGTACCACAGCTTGTTGATGTTGTGTCCGTCGCGCGAGAGCTCCCGGGGGATGACGGTATAGCCGCAGCGCGTGCCGGTGAACCCGGCGGTCTTGGAGAGCGATGCGATCTCGATCGCACACGAGCGCGCTCCCGGTACGGCAAAGATAGAGCGCGGGCTGTCGTCGGTGATGAACGCCTCGTACGCCGCGTCATAGATGATGACAGCGTCGTTGCGGTTGGCATAGTCGACCCATTGCTTGAGCTCGTCGGCGCTGTAGGCGGAGCCGGTGGGGTTGTTGGGCGAGCACAGATAGATGATGTCCGCGTGCACGCTGTCGTCGGGCAGAGCACAGAACCCGTTCTCCTCCTCTGCGCCGGCATAGACGATCCTGCGTCCTGCCATGACGTTCGAGTCGACATATACGGGATAGACCGGATCGGTCACCAGCACGGTGTTGTCCGTCCCGAAGATATCGCCGATGTTGCCGGCGTCGGACTTGGCGCCGTCGCTGATGAAGATCTCATCCGCGTCGACCGCCACGCCGAACGAGCCGTAGTAGTCGGCGATCGCCCGGCGGACGAACGCATACCCCTCATAGGAGGGATAGCCCCTGAAGGTCTCCTTGACGCCCAGCTCGTCCGCGCCCTTTTTGAGCGCGTCGACCACGACCGGCGGCAGCGGCAGGGTCACGTCGCCGATGCCCAGCCGGATGACCTTCTTGTCGGGGTTTGCCTCGATATAGGCGGCGGTCTTGGACGCGATATCGGCAAAGAGGTAGTTCTCTACCAGATGATCGAAGTTGCGATTGATTTTCATATGTTCACCTTCCGTTATAGGGATTCTGTTTCGATCTCGCCGTCGAACACCTTTGTCGCGGGGCCGGTCATCGTGACGGTCTCGTCGGTATAGCGGATGACAAGGTCACCGCCGCGCAGATGTACGGTGATGTCGGTATTGCGGCGGCACAGCCCGTTCTCGACCGCAGCGACCGCCGCCGCACACGCGCCGGTGCCGCACGCCCAGGTCTCGCCCGAGCCGCGCTCCCATACGCGCATTTGCAGGGTACGCTCGTCGATCACCCGCACAAACTCGGTGTTCACCCGCGCGGGGAACGCGGGATGATGCTCGAACAGCGGGCCGATCGCGGACAGCTCGAGCGCATACGGATCGTCGACAAAGGTCACACAGTGGGGGTTGCCCATGCTGACCGCCGTGACGGTATAGGTGTCGTCCCCGACGATCAGCGGGATGCCGATCGCGCGTGCGCCGTCATACCGCATCGGGATATCGGCGGGGGTGAGGATCGCACCGCCCATATCGACCTTGGCGCTGACGGCAACGCCGTCCTCTACGGACAGCTCGATGGTCTTTATCCCGCTTAGGGTGTCGATGGTGACGGTGGTGCCGCTCACCATCCGGTTATCATACAGATACTTGCCGACGCATCGGATCGCGTTGCCGCACATCATGCCCTCGGAGCCGTCGGCGTTGAACATCCGCATCATCGCGTCGGCATGCTCGCTCGGACAGATGAGGATGATGCCGTCGCCGCCGATCCCGAACCGCCGGTCGGACACCGCGAGCGCGAGCCGCCCGGGGTCGTCGATCGGCTGATCGAAGGCGTTGAAATAGATGTAGTCGTTGCCGATGCCGTGCATCTTGGTGAATCTCAGCTTCATAGCGATCCCCTTACTGGACGCTGAACAGCAGCTCGCCATAGGATGGATACGGCCAGTACTTCGACGCGGTGCACATCTCCATCTCGTCCGAGACAGCGCGCAGATGCTCCATCGTCGACAGCACGTGATCACAGTAGTACTCGGCGTAGCGCTGGATGTTGTTACGATGCTTTGAAGCCGCGACAATCTCGTCATCGAGGGTCGCGATGGCGGCGCTGAACTCCTCGAGCAGCCCACTCAGCTTCTCGATCAGCGCGACCTCGGCGTCGACCTTGATGGTATCCGAGACGGCGCGCTTCGCTTTGACGGTGTCGGACAGCGCGCCGGTGAACCGCGAGACGTTCGGGAAGATATCCTTTTTTGCCATGTCGAGCATCGTCAGCGCCTCGAGGTTGATGATCTTGACATAGTTGTCGAGCAGGATCTCGGCGCGGGCGTGTACCTCGCGCGAGGAGAAGATATGGTTGCGCTCGAACAGCGCGATGTTCTTCTTGTCGGTATAGTGCTTGAGCGCTTCGGGCGTGGAGCGCAGGTTCATCAGCCCGCGGCGCTCGGCCTCCTCGACCCACTCGTCGGTGTAGCCGTCGCCGTTGAAGATGATGCGGCGGTGCTTCTTGAGGGTGCGGCGGATCAGCCGGCGACACGCCTGCTCAAAGTTCTCCTTGCCCTCGAGCTCGTCGGCGAACTGGGACAGCGCGTCGGCGACGATGGTGTTCAGCATGATGTTGGGACAGGAGATATTCAGCGCCGAGCCCAGCGAACGGAACTCGAACTTGTTGCCGGTGAACGCAAAGGGCGAGGTGCGGTTGCGGTCGGTGGTGTCCTTCTTGATCTCGGGGAGCACCTCGGCGCCGGTATCCATCATCACCTTGCCGTGGCTCTCGTACTCTTCGCGGTTGATGATTGCCTCGACTACCTGCTCAAGGTCATCCCCGAGGAACATCGAGATGATCGCCGGCGGCGCCTCGTCGCCGCCCAGCCGGTGATCGTTGCCCGCGGTTGCGACCGACAGCCGCAGCAGATCCTGGTACTCGTCGACGCCCTTGACCACCGCCGAGAGGAACAGCAGGAACTGGGTGTTCTCCTCGGGCTTCTTGCCGGGCTTGAGGAGGTTCTCGCCGGTGTCGGTCGACAGCGACCAGTTGTTGTGCTTGCCCGAGCCGTTGACGCCCTTGAAGGGCTTCTCGTGCAGCAGACACACCATGCCGTGCTTCTGGGCGATGCGCTTCATCAGCTCCATCGTCAGCTGGTTGTGGTCGGCGGCGATGTTGACGTTGGTATAGATCGGCGCGAGCTCGTGCTGAGCGGGGGCGACCTCGTTATGCTCGGTCTTGCTGTAGATACCGAGCTTCCACAGCTCCTCGTTGAGCTCTTTCATATAGCTCTTGACGCGCGCCTTGATCGCGCCGAAGTAGTGATCGTCGAGCTGCTGGCCCTTGGGCGAACGCGCGCCGAACAGGGTGCGTCCGGTATAGCGCAGGTCCTTGCGCCGGTCGTACAGCTCCCGGTCGATGAGGAAGTACTCCTGCTCGGGGCCGACGTTCGCGTTCACGCGGGTGACGTCGGTCTTGCCGAACAGGTGCAGGATCCGCACCGCCTCGTGGTTGAGCCGATCCATCGAGCGCAGCAGCGGGGTCTTCTTGTCCAGCACGTCGCCGGTATAGGACATGAACGCCGTGGGGATGCACAGCGTGTCGCCCTTGACGAACGCATAGGAGGTGGGGTCCCACGCGGTATAGCCGCGCGCCTCGAAAGTGGCGCGGATCCCGCCCGACGGAAAGCTCGACGCGTCGGGCTCGCCCTTGATGAGCTCCTTGCCGGAGAACTCCATGATCACGTGCCCGCTGTCGCTGGGGGTGATGAACGAGTCGTGCTTCTCGGCGGTGACGCCGGTCATCGGCTGGAACCAGTGGGTATAGTGGGTGCATCCCTTCTCGATGGCCCAGTCCTTCATCGCGTCGGCGACGACATTGGCGACCGATACGTCCAGCGGCTGGCCGTTTTTGATCGCGTCACAGAAGGTGGCGTACGTCTGCTCGGGCAGACGCTCCTTCATCGTCTCTTCGTCGAATACGTTCTGAGCAAAGATCGCGGGTACATCTATCATCCTATGACCTCCCCTTTCCATATATATACCTAATCATCATCATTATATTACGGTTTCAGAATGATGTCAAGAGAACGTCCCCAAGGGCGAGTATAAGAAAAACCCGCCGGAAAATCGGCGGGTATCGGTCAACTATCCGGATTATCTTTTGCTATCGGCAGCCGCTCGATCAGCTTCGAGAACGGCAGCCCCAGCACCACGCATACGCCCAGCTCCCCGAGGGCGACCAGGCCGGCGTTCACCAGAAAGCTCATCAAGTGGAACCCGCCCTCGACAAAGAAGATCTCGATCTCAAGCCCGATGATGATCCCGTTGAACAAAGCGGGCATCAGCGATGAGAGCACCGGCAGCCCGAACCACCGGACATTGCGCAGCGCATACATCGAGAGCGCGGCGAGCAGCGTGGCGACCGATCCCATCGCCCAGTCCAGCGGCAGCGTGCCGATGGAGATGAAGTTTGCGACAAAGCACCCGAGCGTCAGCCCCCCTATCGCCGACGTCGTGTAGCACGCGAGCAGGCACAGCACCTCGGCGATCCGGAACTGGACCGCCATGGTGGTGGAGGTGGGGAACAGCAGCTCTTGGCTGTAGTTGATAACGATGTAGAGCGCGGCGATGACCGCTCCCTGCACCAAATGGACGGTTGTCTTGTTTTTCATATTCTATTCTCCCTAGTTTTGATTTAGGCGGCGAGCCGCCAAGTCAGGATGGTTTCGAACTGACCGAGTGTTATCATAGCACAAACCCCCGCTAGGGTCAAGGTTATCGCCCCACCCCCGATAGTGCTGTCATTCTGAGAGCGTGCCCGATGGATCATCGTACGCCGAGGTGGTTCATCCCTGCGACAGCACGAGAGGCAGCAAGAAAGCGCGCTTTGCGCGCATTTCGTATAGCCATCACCGATTATTGCTTCAGCAAAATCGGTGGGCATATCAATCTTTTTACTTTATAAGAAACGAGCAGTTTCGTATAAAGAAAAAAGAGCCGTCCGTGTCGGACAGCTCTAAAGGTAGAATGCGGTTATGCGCTCTTCTCGGCGTTGCCGAGCAGGTTCAGGCGGAAGAGCTTGCTCTCGTCGGACTTGTTGTCGCATACGATGAACGCCTCCGAGATCCTGCCGCCCTCGATCAGGCGGCTCAGTCCGATGAGCTGACAGAGCCGGCTCTTCAGGTTCAGCTTGTCGCCCTCGCCGGTCATCAGGTAGACGTTGCCCTGGCATCCCTCCAGCACACGGAGAAACGCGTCAACGTCGATGTTGTGCATTCTGAGAATCGGTGTTATCATGGTTCACCTCTCCTTTCATCTATACCATTTACCATCTGGCAGGTTGTCGTTGTGTCAAATAGCGTCACAGCCGGGCGGACATATCCCGACAATGGATAGTATATCCTGTTTTTCGTGAATGTCAACAACGAACCGCTCGACAAATTGTGCAATATGCTAAAATAGTGTTGAATTATATTTCTGATTCAGAAGAATAACTGTTCATTTCTGCTATGGAAAATGACAGAACGCCGCACATCCTGTAACCTGTTTCGTAAAACTGCGCAGACAGCAGCCGCGTTGGCGGAAATATCTGTGGGTTTCGCCGAAATTTTTCTCTCTACCCCCCACATATGGTGGAGAGAGAGCAAAACCCCGCATATATCCTGCGCTTTTGCTATTGTCACCGCTCAAAAAGTATGCTAGAATATAAAGGACAATTCCGTAAGGAGGACAGCATCATGACACACAGCTTTAGCAAGTTCAAGAGCGGCACCGATATCCGCGGCGTCGCAAGCGAAGGGGTCGCCGGCGAGCACGTTACTCTGACCGATGAGGTCGTCGAGAGGATGGCGCACGGGTTTGCGCTGTGGAGCAGCGAGAAGCTCTGCCGGCCGGTGAGCGAGCTGACCTTTGCGGTCGGGCGCGACTGCCGCATCTCGGGCGAGCGGATCGCCGGCGTGGTGACGCGCGCGCTCGCGTCATCGGGCGCACGGGTCTATGACTGCGGGCTGTCGTCGACGCCCGCGATGTTCATGACGACTGTCGATATGGGATGCGACGCGTCGGTGCAGATCACCGCGTCGCACCATCCGTTCAACCGCAACGGGCTGAAGTTCTTCACCCGCGACGGCGGGCTCGATCATAAGGATATCGAGGCGATCCTGCTCTATGCCGAGCATAACGATCGTCCTGCTGTCGGCGACGGCACGATCGAGCCGCTCGACTATATGGCGCGGTATATGGAGCATCTGCGCGATATCATCCGCCGCGGGGTGAACGCCGACGACTATGATCGGCCGCTAATAGGGTTCCATATCGTGGTGGACGCGGGCAACGGCGTCGGCGGGTTCTATGAGCAAGTGCTCTGTTCACTCGGCGCGGATACCGCGGGCAGCGTATGCATGCAGCCCGACGGGATGTTCCCGAATCATATCCCGAACCCCGAGGACGAGCAGGCGATGCAGTCGATCTGTCATGCGGTGCGCGACAGCCATGCCGACCTCGGCGTCATCTTTGATACCGATGTGGATCGCGGCGGCGCGGTGGATGCGAGCGGCAACGAGATCAACCGCAACCGGCTGGTCGCGCTGGCGGCGGCGATGGCGCTTGAGGACGCCCCCGGCGGCACGATCGTCACCGACTCTATCACCTCGGCGGGGGTCAAGACCTTCATCGAGGATCACCTCGGCGGGGTCCACTATCGCTACCGCCGCGGGTACAAGAATATCATCAACAAGGCGCTCGAGCTGACGGCGCAGGGACAGCAGGTGCCGCTCGCGATCGAGACCTCCGGCCATGCCGCGATGAAGGAGAACTACTTTCTCGATGACGGCGCGTATCTGTGCACCAAGATCATCATCAAGCTCGCGCAGCTCCGCCGTCAGGGCAGGACGCTCGAGTCCCTGACCGAGGATCTCGCCGAGCCGGTCGAGAGCGAAGAGCTGCGGCTGAAGATCACCGACGAGGACTTTCGTTCGACCGGCGAGCGCGTCATCCGAGAGCTTTCTGCCTATGCCGAATCTGATCCCCAATGGCATATCGCCCCCGACAACCGCGAGGGCATCCGCGTATCGTTCGACAAGGACAGCGGCGACGGGTGGTTTCTGCTGCGGCTGTCGGTGCACGACCCGATCCTGCCGCTGAACATCGAGAGCGATGCTGCCGGCGGCGTCGCCGTCATCCGCGAGAAGGTGCTCTCGTTCCTGCGCACACAGGACGGGATCGAGCTGCCCGCATAACGCAGCACTTGCGTCTGACAACGCCGTCCTCTATGCGGTCACGAACGCCGCAAAAAGGAGAAAAGAACGGGACCATATCGCAATATATAGTGTTTTTTCGCCGAAAACAGGGTCAATCTGGCATTTTTTATTCTTCAACAGCAATAACGGTTAAAAAATTGACATAATTATTGACAAAGCGCGGCAATACTAATAATATGGTTGTGATAGGAATATACATTCCGCGGAGACTATTTAGGAGGAAACACTATGGTATTAGAAAAGGTGAAGGTTATCCTGGCTGAGCAGTTCGACGTTGAGGAGGATATGTTGCAGAACGATACGGATCTTCAAGATGATCTGGGTGCGGACTCTCTTGACGTTGTCGACCTTCTGATGTCCATCGAGGACGAGTTCGAGATCGAGATCCCCGATGAGGAGATCGAGCACATCCGCACCGTCGGTGAGCTCGTAAACTACATCGAGTCCCATATGTAAAACCGAAGAGCAACGGGCGGCAGATGCCGCCCGTTTTTTTCTGTTATTATATCGAAAAGTTTCTTTGAACGCGATCACATGTCCGCCCAAGACGTGAATACACATCCGCGTTATACAGATCACTTTGTGTTCCGGTTGATGTAGCGCGCGCGGCGTTTCGAGTAGACGATCTTCTGCCCGTTGTACAGCCCATAGTACCCCGACAGCATGAAGCTGATACAGACCGCCACGGCGAACAGCACGATCCCCTTTGCACCGAACAGCTCGACCGACAGGATGATGGACGCGATGGGACAGTTCACCACCGCACAGAACATCGCAATCAGCCCCGCCGCCGCCGCATAGGCGGGCGGCAGCCCGATGAGCGATCCCAGCACCGAGCCGAGCGTCGCCCCGATGAAGAAGGTCGGGATGATCTCGCCGCCCTTGTAGCCGAACCCGATGGTCAGCGCGGTGAACAGGATCTTGAGCACAAAGTCATAGGGCATCACACGGCCGCCCGACAGCGCGGATAGGATGACATCCGAGCCGGTGCCCGCGTAGCGGGTGCCGAACAGCAGTAGCAGCAGCGCGACCGCCGCGCCGCCGAAGAGCACACGCAGGTACTCGTTCCCAAAGTACCGTGCCGCCAGCACATGGGTGTACCTGAGCGCAAGGCAGAACACGATGCTCACGAGCGCACACCCGACGCCGATGACCGCCGTTTGCAGCACCGACGAGATGTGCAGCGCGGGGATCGCGCCGATATCCGCCTGTACGGGATGCAGCCCGAGCAGCTCGGTGATCCAGTATGCCGAGAGCGCCGATACGATACACGGCACAAACGAGCTGTAGTAGATGATTCCGACCGAGATGACCTCCATCGCAAAGATCGCGGCGGTCAGCGGGGTGCCGAACAGCGCCGAGAACAGCCCGCTCATCCCGCACATCACCGCGATATGCATATCCTTCTCGTCGAGCCGCACCAGCCGCCCGATCGCGCTGCCGAGCGTGCCGCCGAGCTGCAGCGCCGCGCCCTCGCGCCCTGCCGAGCCGCCGAACAGGTGGGTGATGACGGTGGACAGAAAGATCACCGGCGCGAGCCGCAGCGGCAGCCGCGAGTCGGTGCGTACCGAGTTGATGATGAGGTTGGTGTCGGCGTGTCCCGACAGCTTGGTGATGCGATAGAGAAAGGCGATGACAAGCCCGCCCAACGGCAGCAGAAAGCACAGCCAGGGGTTTGCCTGTCTGATGCCGGTGACGAACTCGATCGCATAGCGGAACGAGGCGCCCACCCCGCCGCCGATACCGCCGATGACGGCGGCGATGAGGATCCATTTGACGAACGCGACCGCATACTGGTAGACGCGCACCGCGCTGTGGTGCAGTTGGTTGCCGATGTTCTTCATATCCTGCTCCGTTTTGTTAATCTGCATAAAAGTATAATTCATATTTCGTCAAACTTCAACACCCAAACCGCAATATTTTCTTGAAAAGCCCATGATGATGTGGTAAGATATCAGATAGTTAGGTGATATATATGAAGAACTTTCTGACAAAAATGGCCGACTTCATGCACGGAAGATACGGCAACGATAAGCTGAACAACTTTATCCTGCTGCTCGCGGCGGTGTTGTACTTCATCAACTTCTTCGTGCGCAACACGATCCTGATGATCATCGTGATCGTGCTGGTGATCCTGGTGATCGCGCGCGCGATGTCCACGAACATCACCAAGCGCCTGTACGAGAACCGCCGGTTCGTCGCCATCTATACCGCGATCGGCGCGTTTCTCAGACGCCAGTACCTGAGGGTGAGGGATTTTCGCACCCATCGGTATGTGGTGTGCCCGTACTGTCGGGCGCAGCTTCGGCTCAAGAAGCGCACCGGCACCCAGCATATCCGGTGTCCCAAGTGCCGGCGCGAGTTCACGAAGAATATCCGATTCTGACGGTAGACGGTTTTTTATGAGGGGACGATGCCTGCATCGCCCCTTATTCTGACGAAAGGGGGAGGTCACATGGTATTCTCATCACTATTGTTCCTGTTCTTATACCTGCCGGTCGTGCTCGTAATCTACTATGTGACGCCGCGGCGGTTCCGCAACCTCTTCCTCTTTCTGGCGAACCTCGTCTTCTATGGCTGGGGCGAGCCGGTCTATGTGACGCTGATGATCTTCTCGACCGTGGTGGACTATACCTGCGGGCGGTTCATCAGCAAGTACCGCCATCACGACGACCGCAAGGCAAAGCGGTTCTTAGTAGCGTCGGTGGTGATCAATCTCAGCTTGCTCGGATTCTTCAAGTATGCGGGGTTTATCACCGACACGCTCAACCTCCTGCCGTTTCTGAACATCCCGAGCTTGACGGTGCCGCTGCCGATCGGTATCTCGTTCTATACCTTCCAGACGATGTCCTACTCGATCGACGTCTATCGCGGCGACGCCCCGATGCAGAAGAACATCATCTCGTTCGGCACCTATGTCTCGCTGTTCCCGCAGCTGATCGCCGGCCCGATCGTCCGCTATAAGGACGTCGCCTATCAGCTCGATCACCGGCGCGAGACCCTCGACTCGTTTACCAGAGGCGTGTGCCTGTTCTGTGTGGGGCTGGGCAAGAAGGTGCTGATCGCCAACCAAATGGGCGCGCTGTGGGATGCGGTGCGGGCGACCGACGACGCCGGATGGCTCGGCTCATGGGTCGGGATCATCGCCTATACCTTCCAGATCTACTTCGACTTCTCGGGCTACTCGGATATGGCGTGCGGGCTGGGCAATATGCTCGGGTTCGAATTTCTGAAGAACTTCAACTATCCGTATATCTCGAAGAGCATCACCGAGTTCTGGCGGCGGTGGCATATCTCGCTGGGCACATGGTTCCGCGAGTATGTCTATATCCCGCTGGGCGGCAACCGCAAGGGTGTCGCGCGCCAGATGCTCAACCTGCTGATCGTATGGTTTTTGACCGGATTCTGGCACGGTGCGGACTTCAACTTCATCTTCTGGGGGCTGTACTTCGGGCTGCTGCTGATCCTCGAGAAGTTCGTCCTCAAGCGGCTGCTCGACAAGGCGCCTGCTGCTCTCGCGCACCTGTATGCGATGTTCTTCGTCGTGCTCGGATGGGTGTTGTTCTACTTCTCGGACCTGCACGAGATGGGCGCGTTCTTTGTCTCGCTGTTCCGTTTCGGCGGGACGGTGATCTCTGCCGACGCCGGGGCGCTCGCGCTGTCGTATCTGCCGATGCTGATCGCAGCGCTCATCGCATCGACCCCGCTGCTGACAAAGCTGTACAAGCAGATGGAGGATCACCGGATGGTGCTGATCGGCAAGACCGTGTTCTGCATCGCGGTGCTGGTGCTGTGTACCGCGTCGCTCGTCAACCAGAGCTATAACCCGTTCCTGTACTTCCGGTTCTGAGAACGGACTGACACATAGGATACCGCCCCACAGACGGGCGGATCACCACAGAAAGGAGGAGCCAACATGAAGCGACTGCGGCATCTGCCGACCGTGATATTTCTCGGGTTTATCAGCGTGATGCTGATCCTGTTCATCGTGCTGCCCAAGTCCGACTACAGCTCCTCTGAGAAGCGCTATCTCAAGGAGAAGCCGACGTTCTCGCTGTCGTCGCTGTTCTCGGGCACGTTCGGCGAGGATTTTGAGACCTACCTGTCCGACCACTTTGCCGGGCGGAACCTGTGGGTCGGCATCAACGCCTACTATCACCTCGCTATCGGCAACAACGGCGCGTCGGGCATCTATCACGGGAGCGACGGCTACCTCATCAACGACCCGACCGAGGATGACCGGCTGCAGAAGAACATCGGCGTCATCGACGGGTTTTCAGAGAGCTGCGGCGTCGATACCGCCGTGGTGATCGCGCCCTCGACCGGCTATATCTGTGAGAACCGGCTGCCGGCGGTGCACGGCGCGTATCGGGACGACAGGTACTTCTCGAGTATAGAGGATTCGCTGAACGGGGAAACGTTTGTCGATGTGCGCGCCCTGTTCAAGGCCGCCTATGCGAACGGACAGCAGCTCTACTATAAGACCGACCACCACTGGACGTCGCGCGGGGCATACACCGCCTACTGTGCGCTTGCCGATACGCTCGGCTATACTGCGCGCGCCGAGGACGACTATACGGTGAGCAGCTATGACGGGTTCTACGGCACCACCTACTCGTCGTCGGGGTTCTGGCTGACAGCACCCGATACGATCGAGGTATGGGACGGCGGCGATGACGTGACCGTCACCATCACCGAGGGCCCTGTCAGCACCGACTATGACAGCATGTTCTTCCCCGCTCACCTTGATGAGGACGACAAGTACCCCGTGTTCCTCGACGGCAACCACGCGTTCACCCGTATCTGCAACGAGCACGCCGACAGCGACGAGCGGCTGCTGGTGATCAAGGACAGCTTTGCCCACTCGCTCGTGCCGTTCCTCTCGGCTCACTACAGCGAGATCGTCATGGTCGATATGCGCTACTATAAGCTCAGCGTCAGCGAGCTGATCGACAGCGAGGATATCGACAGGGTGCTGTTCGTCTACTCGATCGACAACCTCGCCACCGATACCGACCTCGTCTGGCTGGGTTGATATAGGCAAAAGAACACCCGCCGCGGCATCGTCCAGCCGCTGCGGGTATTTTCATATATTATTTCAGCTTTCCGACGTTCTCGCGCGCCTTGCGGATGACGCGCAGGTCGTTGTCATAGGTGCACCGGTGATGCGCCTCCTTCAGATCGACCCAGATGAACGAGTCGATCTCCTCCTGCTGGATCCTGACCTTGTCCGAGAAGGTCTGAGCCATGAAGAACACGACGCGCTTCTTGATCTTGCCGAACGGACAGTAGTCGGCGACCTCGCGGAAGGTATCGATGATCTGTATATCGAGGCCGGTCTCCTCCTTGACCTCTCTGACGGCGGTCTGCTGCTCGGATTCGCCCTGCTCGACGTGCCCCTTGGGGAAGCTGTAGTTGCGGCCGTTGTGGTTGCGCACCAACAGGGTCTTGACGCTCTCGCCGTCCTTGTACAGCACGATCGCGCCGCAGCTCTTCTCATACAGGCAGGAGAGCTTCTCGACATCGATCCCGTGCAGCCGGTTCAGCCGCTCGCGGATATCGGGCTCATAGTAGATCTCGCCCTCGGGGGCGACGATGAGCTTCTCGTTATGGTTCTTCAGGGTAGCGACGGCGATCACCACGCCGAACATGAACTCACGCGCCGGCTTGCGCGAGAGGATATAGACGCTCTCGTGATGGAGCTCTTCGGCGCTGGCATAGCCCGAGTAAAGCCCGCCGCTGAGCTCGCCGTAAACGTTGACCTTGACCTTGGTGGCGATCATCCCGTCACCTCCTTTGTTCTAGAATAGCTGTTGCAGGCGGACGATCTCGTCCGTATCCCCCGCGTCAGAGACGCTCATCAGGATGAGCACCTCGTCGATATCGTTGTTCCGACAGTAGCTCTTGATGCTGCCGGAGTAGTAGTTGTAGTCGATAACATGAACCTCTTCGTAGTTCGCTGCAAGATACGGGGCGAAGGGGTTGCCGAAGCTGTCCTTCACCACGGCGATCTTCTTGCCGTTTTGAAGGTCGGTGTTGTGCTCGACGACCAGCGCGCCGTCCCCCCACAGGAACACCCCGAAGGCATACGCCCCGCCGCTCTCGCCCTCATAGTAGACGGTCGTGGTATAGGGCTCGTCGCCCATGTTGTCGGTGCGCTCGGCATAGGTGTTGAACGGGAAGGTCCAGAAGTGCACTGTGTCGAGGTTCTCCCACAGCCCGTCGTCGGCATAGACCAGCGAGCCCTCGAACCCGTCGATGGTGTGCTCGGTACAGATGTCGAGGTTGAGCGTGCGCTCGCCGAGTGCATCCATGAACGCCCCGTATGCGTAGTAGGCGCCGAGCGCCGTCCAGCGGCTGTCCGTCCCAAAGTAGGTGTACTCTGTCAGATGGTCGCACAGCGTGTTGTAGCAGTTCACGGGGACGACGTCCGCGCTGTAGCCGCTATAGACCGATCGGATGAACTCGGACTGGGACGCTGTCGTCACAGAGCTCTCCTTGAGCCGGTCGGGAACGCCGAACTCGATCGCGGTGGGAACGATCATGTTATATATCGTCAGCTCGGGCGCCTTGCGCTTGAGACCCGACAGCGCGTCGGCGTAGCTGTCGGCGGCGCCGTCATCGGGATCGAACGTCCGAAACGCCCGCTTGTTATAGAGATAGACGCCGTCGATCAGCGTCGAGTAGGCGCCCTCGGTCTTCTTGTCATCCGCGATCTGCGGGGTCGAGAAGTTCAGCGCGGCGGTGTACGCGGGCGTCGCGTCATCGGGGGTAGCCGCCTCGGTCTCGACCGTGCGCTGCGGGGTCTGACCCATCAGCGCCTGTCCGATCATGACGATCAGCAGCACCAGAGCGGCGATGATGAGGATGGCTGCCGATACGATCAGCGTACGGCGGAGGAGCAGCTTTCGCTGTCGTTTCTTCCTAAGCTCGGCGCGCATGCGGCGGTCGTCGGGGGTGTGCGCGCGGTTATGCTGTTCCTCCATGACGAATCCCCCCTCTTTTCCCATTATACATAGTAATTATACTACAAAATTCGTTTATATACAACAACAAATTTTCACAAACGGGCGGTTTCTGTAGAAAAAATCCGGTTTTTGCGCGTTTTTTGCCTTCTACGGATGAAATTCTTGCGTAAAAGTTTATTATATGTTATAGTATATTTGATTATCAAAGGACAGATGGTGAGGTTTTTGGATTATCGTTTTTCTGACAAGGTATTGGCGCTCAAGCCCAACGCGATCCGCGAGATACTCAAGAGCGCGTCCGACCCCGAGGTCATCTCGCTCTCGGCGGGCAACCCCGCGCCCGATGCGTTCCCGGTACAGGCGATCCGCGAGATCTCTGACCGGCTGCTGCGCGAGGACCCCATCGGAGTGCTCCAGTACGGCGTCAGCGAGGGCTATACGCCGCTGCGCGATACGCTCAAGGCGTATCTGAGACAGAAGCACGGCATCGGCTCCGATGACGACGAGCTGATCATCGTATCGGGCGCCCAGCAGGTGATGGATATCGCCGCAAAGACCTTTCTCAACGAGGGCGATGTGCTGGTGTGCGAGGCGCCGTCGTTCGTCGGCGCGCTGAACACTTTTCGCAGCTATAACACCGAGCTCGTCGGCGTGCCCGTACAGCCGGACGGCATGGATACGGATGCGCTCGCGCGCGTGCTCGATCAGAACCCGCGCGCAAAGATGATCTACACCATCCCGAACTTTCAGAACCCCTCGGGCGTCACCATGTCGCTTGCTAAGCGGCAGCGGCTCTATGCGCTAGCAAAGGCGCACGGGTGCATCATCATCGAGGACAACCCCTACGGCGATCTGCGCTATGCGGGAGAGGATGTGCCCGCGATCAAGAGCTTTGATACCGACGGGATCGTCATCTACTCGGGCTCGTTCTCAAAGGTGATCTCGCCCGGTATCCGCGTGGGCTACCTGATGGCAAACGCTGCGGCGCTGTCAAAGATGATCATCTGCAAGCAGGGACAGGACGTCCACACCACGATGTGGAGCCAGCGGCTCTGCTATGAGCTGATGACGCGGTATGACTTTGAGGGGCATCTTTCGTATCTGCGCGGGCTGTATGAGAAGAAGGCGACGCTGTGCATGGAGCTGCTCGATACCTATGCGGTGCCCGCGGGCATCCGGTATAACCGGATCGAGGGCGGGCTGTTCATCTGGTGCGACCTGCCCGAGACGGTCGATATGCTCGACTTCTGTCGCCGGCTGACCGAGCGCAAGGTCTGTGTCGTGCCCGGCAACGCGTTCCTTACCGACGCCGATCTGCCGTGCCGGTCGTTCCGCATCAACTTCTCGACCCCGACTGACGATGAGCTCAGAAGCGGGATCAAGGCGATCGGCGCGCTGGCAGCCGAAGTGATTCAATAGGAAATACAGGTGAATGATATGGAAAACGAAACCGTAAAGAAGCAAGTGGTGTTCTCTGCCATCCAGCCCTCGGGCACCATCACGCTGGGCAACTATCTCGGCGCGATCCGCAACTGGGTGAGGATGCAGGACGACTATCACTGTCTGTATGCGCTCGCCGACCTGCACACCATCACGGTGCGCCAGGACCCCGCCGTCATGCGTCAGAACATCCTCAACGCCTATGCCTCGGTGATGGCGTGCGGCATCGACGTGGACAAGGCGCCGTTCTTCATCCAGAGCCATAACCCCAACCACTCTCAGATCGCGTGGATCCTCGACTGCTATACCCAGTTCGGCGAGCTCTCGCGCATGACCCAGTTCAAGGACAAGTCCCTGCGGCACGCCGATAACATCAACGCCGGGCTGTTCACCTATCCTGCGCTGATGGCGGGCGATATCCTGCTCTATCAGGCGGACAAGGTGCCCGTCGGCGCCGACCAGAAGCAGCATATCGAGCTGACCCGCGACATCGCCATGCGGTTCAATCAGCTCTACGGCAACGTGTTCAGGATCCCCGAGGGATTCATCCCGAAGGACGGCGCGCGCGTGATGAGCCTGCAGAACCCGACCGCCAAGATGTCAAAGTCCGACGAGAACATCAACGGATGCGTGCTCCTGACCGATCCCGATACGGTCATCCTCAAGAAGTTCCGCCGCGCCGTGACCGACAGCGAGATGAAGGTGCGCTATGCACCGGGCAAGGACGGGATCAACAACCTCATGTCCATCTACTCTGCCGTCACGGGGCTGAGCTTCGAGCAGATCGAGCGCGACTTTGACGGCAAGGGATACGGCGACTTCAAGACCGCCGTCGGCGAGGCGGTGATCGCCGAGCTCTCGCCGATCAGAAAACGGTACGAGGAGCTGCTGAAGGATCGAGGATACATCGAGGAGTGCTACTCGAAGAGCGACGCGTTCGCCTACCGCCTCTCGTCGCGCACCATCGACAAGGCGATGAAGAAGATCGGCTTCATCCTGCCGAAGAAATAATGCGACAAAAACCAACGCCCGCTGTGCATCCACAGCGGGCGTGATTTGATGATTGTTTGGGGATCAGACGACGCCCTGAGCGAGCATCGCGTCGGCAACCTTCTCAAAGCCGGCGATGTTCGCGCCGACCACATAGTTGCCCTCATAGCCGTACTTCTTCGCAGCAGCGTCGAGCGAGCGGAAGATGTTGACCATGATGTCCTTGAGCTTGGCGTCGACCTCGTCGAACGACCACGACAGCCGCTCGGAGTTCTGGCTCATCTCGAGCGCAGAGGTGGCGACGCCGCCGGCGTTAGCCGCCTTGCCGGGGGCAAAGAGAACGCCGTTTTGCTGGAAGTACTCGGTCGCCTCGAGCGTGGTGGGCATGTTCGCGCCCTCGGCAACGGCGAGCACGCCGTTGCTGACGAGCTTCTTGGCGTCGTCGATGTCGAGCTCGTTCTGGGTTGCACAGGGCAGCGCGATATCGCACTTGATCTCCCATACGTTCGAGCCCTCGGCCTTCTTGTCGTGATAGACAGCCGACGGACGGGCAGCCGCATACGCGTCGAGACGTGCGCGCCGAACCTCCTTGACGTCCTTGAGCAGCGCTACGTCGATGCCCTCGGGGTCATATACCCAGCCGGTCGAGTCGGAGACCGTGACGACCTTTGCGCCGAGCTGCTGTGCCTTCTGGGTGGCGTAGATGGCGACGTTGCCCGCGCCGGATACGCACACCGTCTTGCCGGCGATGTCGATGCCGTTGGTCTTGAGCATCTCGTCGGTGAGGTAGAGCAGGCCGTAGCCGGTCGCCTCGGTACGGGCGAGAGAACCGCCGTAGCTCAGCCCCTTGCCGGTAAGCACGCCCTCATACAGGCCCTTGATACGCTTATACTGGCCGTACATATAGCCGATCTCGCGGCCGCCGGTACCGATATCACCGGCAGGCACGTCGGTGTCGGCACCGATGTGGCGCATCAGCTCGGTCATAAAGCTCTGGCAGAAGCGCATGACCTCGTTGTCGCTCTTGCCCTTGGGATCGAAGTCGGAGCCGCCCTTGCCGCCGCCGATGGGCAGCCCGGTCAGCGAGTTCTTGAAGATCTGCTCAAATCCGAGGAACTTGATGATGCCGATGTTCACCGACGGGTGCAGCCGCAGACCGCCCTTATACGGGCCGATCGCCGAGTTGAACTGGACGCGGTAGCCGGTGTTCACCTGTACCTGACCGCTGTCGTCGACCCACGGTACGCGGAACTTGATCTGTCTTTCAGGTTCACAGATACGCTCGAGCAGCGCCTGCTTCTTATACATCTCCTCGTTCGCCTCGATCACGGGGCGCAGCGAGTTGAGCACCTCGTCGACCGCCTGCAGAAACTCGGGCTCGGACGCGTTCTTTTCCCTGACTTTGGCCAGCACTTCATCAACATACGACATAGTGAAATCCTCCTTAGATTCTGTCATTTTGCATCGGCTCCGCCGCATAGGCGAAAAGCCCTATGTTCGCACAAGTAGCATTATACTATAGGAACAGCGGATTTGCAAGAATTTTTTTCACTTTTTCAAAAAAATGACTTTTTTAATGCTTTCTGTGAATTTTTAACGCTATTTTGCAGCAAAAAACAAAAAAATTGCAATAATTTCAGCGGTTTACTGCGTTGCGGACATTTCCCCTCACAGGGGAATCTCATCATCCGAATACAAATCCAAAACGCACAGCTTTTCTTGTAACGCTTCATGACGGACGGTGTGGTCACCGTCCCTACGGCATTAAGGAAACGCCGCATAAAATCGTAGGGATGATGACTCCTCTAGCGAGGACGGCTCACCCTTTTGTCCGCGTTGCGGACATTTCCCCTCACAGGGGAATCTCATCATCCGAATATAAATCCAAAAATCCGCTGGGTTTCCCCAAAAATATTCACTCTTCACTACAAAAGGGGCTGTCGTGCGACAGCCCCTCGCTTGCAGTATTCACAAAAATCAGATTACTTCCCGCAAAGATACCTGTGGATCCCCTCGGCTGCCTTGCGTCCGGCGCCCATAGCGAGGATAACGGTCGCAGCGCCCGATACGGCGTCGCCGCCGGCGAACACGCCCTCTTTCGCGGTAGCGCCATAGTCGTCGACGGTGGCGATACAGCCGCGGCGGTTGGTCTCGAGGCCCTCAGTGGTAGAGCTGATCAGCGGGTTTGGAGCGGTGCCAAGCGCCATGATGACCGAATCGACCTCGATGGTAAACTCCGAGCCCTCGATGACCTCGGGTCTACGGCGGCCGCTCTCGTCGGGCTCGCCGAGCTGCATCCGAACACAGGTGATACCGCTGACCCATCCGTTGTCGTCGGTGAGGATCTCGGTCGGATTGGTGAGAAAGTCGAACACGATCCCCTCCTCTTTGGCGTGATGCACCTCCTCGGCACGGGCGGGCAGCTCGCTCTCGCTGCGGCGGTAGATGATATGCACCTCGGCGCCCAGCCGCAGCGCGGTACGCGCGGCGTCCATCGCCACGTTGCCGCCGCCTACGACGGCGACCTTCTTGCCGACCATGATGGGGGTGGGGCTGTCGGCAAATGCGCCCATAAGGTTGGAGCGGGTGAGATATTCGTTCGCCGAGAACACGCCGTTCGCGTTCTCGCCGGGGATATGCATGAACCGCGGCAGCCCCGCGCCGGAGCCGATGAACACCGCGTCGAACCCTTCTTCGGCCATGAGCTCGTCGATGGTCGAGGACTTTCCGATGACGACGTCGGTCTCGATCTTCGCGCCGAGCGCGCGGATGTTGTCGATCTCCTTCTGCACGACGGCGTCCTTGGGCAGGCGGAACTCGGGGATGCCGTAGACCAGCACGCCGCCCGCCTTGTGCAGCGCTTCGAAGATGGTGACGTCATAGCCGAGCTTCAAGAGATCCCCGGCACAGGCGAGCCCCGCAGGGCCCGAACCGATGACGGCGACCTTCTTGCCGTTATGCTCGGCGGTGACACGCGGGCGGATGCCCTTGTGCATCGCATAGTCGGCGACGAACCGCTCGAGCTTGCCGATGGCGACCGGCTCGCCCTTGATCCCGCGGATGCAGCGTCCCTCACACTGGGTCTCCTGCGGGCAGACGCGGCCGCAGATCGCCGGCAGCGTCGAGGAGTCGGAGATGACCGCATACGCGCCCTCAAAGTTGCCGTCCTTGACCCGCGTGATGAACGAGGGGATGTTGATGTTCACCGGACACCCCTCGACACAGCGGGGGTTCTTGCAGTTCAGGCAGCGCGCCGCCTCGGCGACCGCCTCGCTCTCGTTATAGCCGTAGCACACCTCGTCAAAGTTGTGTGCGCGAACCTGTGGCTCCTGTTCTCTGACAGGGACCCGTTTCAACATATCCTGTGCCATCAGTTGTCACCTCCGCAACAGCCGCATCCGCCGTGGTGGGTGTCGCCCTCTTTGGCCATCAGATAGGCGCGCCCCTCGGCGGTCTTGTAGATCTGTGTACGCTTCATCGCCTCGTCAAAGTCCACCAGATGCCCGTCGAACTCGGGGCCGTCGACACACGCGAACATCGTCTTTGAGCCGACCGTCACCCGACACGCGCCGCACATACCGGTGCCGTCCACCATGATGGGGTTGAGCGATACGACGGTATGGATGCCGTACTTCTTCGTCGTCAGACAGGTGAATTTCATCATGATCATCGGGCCGATACAGACACAGTGGTCATACTGCTTGCCCTCGGCGATGAGGTCCTCGAGGCACTTGGTGACCATGCCGCTGCGCCCGTAGGAGCCGTCGTCGGTGGTGACATAGACATTGCCGGCGACCGCCTTCATCTCCTCTTCGAGGATGACAAGTGATTGGCTGCGCGCGCCGATGATGACGTCGGCGTCGATCCCGTGCTCATGCAGCCATTTGACCTGCGGATAGACCGGCGCGGTGCCGAGCCCCCCGCCGATGAAGACGATGTGCTTCTTTCTGAGCTCCTCTATCGGCATCTCGCACAGGTCGGACGCCTTGCCGAGCGGGCCGACCACATCGGTGAAGCTGTCGCCCGATGCGAGCGACCGCATCCCGTAGGTGGACGCGCCCACGACCTGCACCACCAGCGTGATGCTCCCCTTCTGCCGATCATAGTCGCAGATCGTCAGCGGGATCCGCTCGCCGTCGTCGCCCGCGCGCACGATCACGAACTGACCGGGCATACACCGGCGCGCCACGCGCGGCGCCTCGACGTCGTAGAGATAGATGTTCTCGGCGATCTCTGCCGCTTTCAGAATCCTGTACATCGTCATCCGACCCTTCTTGAATCGTTTTCTCAAAGTATATAATACTATATTTTCGAAAATTTGCAAGTAGGACAGGGGAATTGTGATATTTTTTCCAAAACCGCCGCTTTCATCCGCCCGAAAACTATTGCAAATGTCCCATCCGTTTGGTAGAATAAAGGTGAATAAACGAAGGACAGGATGAGGTGATCGGATGTATCTGATAGGAAACGGCAGGGTGATTACCCGCGATCCCGCACAGCCGTATCTGGAGGACGGCGGGGTCGTGACAAGCGGCGAGCGGATCGTCGCTGTCGGCGAGATCGGTCAGCTGCGGGCAAGGTTTTCGCAATCGACGTTCATCGACGCGCATGGCGGGGTGATCATGCCCGCGTTCATCAACGCGCATACCCATATCTACTCGGGACTGGCGCGCGGGCTGTCCATCAAGGGGTATCATCCCACGAACTTCTATGAGATCCTCGACGGGATGTGGTGGAAGATCGACCGCCACCTGACGCTGCAGGGCACTCGCTACAGCGCCTATGCTACCTATCTCGAGTGTATCCGCAACGGCGTGACCACCGTGTTCGATCACCACGCAAGCTACGCGCAGATCACGGGCTCGCTGTTCGAGATCGCCGACGTTGCCAAGGAGTGCGGCGTTCGCTCCTGCCTGTGTTATGAGGTGTCCGACCGCGACGGTGTCGACAAGTGTGAGCAGGCGATCGCCGAGAACGCCGACTTCATCACCTACTGCATTCAGCAGGACGATCCGATGCTGCGCGCGATGTTCGGGATGCACGCGCTGTTCACCCTCAGCGACGAGACGTTCGAGAAGTGTGTACGGGCGAACGATGGCAGGACCGGCTACCATATCCATATCTGTGAGGGGCTCAACGACGTGATCGACAGCCGAAAGCGGTACGGGATGCTCCCGATCGAGCGGCTCGAGAAGTGGGGGATCCTCGGCGAGAAGACCATCCTCGGGCATGGGATCCATCTGACAGAGCCCGAGATCGACCGGATCGCCGCGACCGATACCATGGTCGTCAACAACCCCGAGAGCAACATGGGCAACGCCGTGGGGTGTTCGCCCGTGCTGACGATGTACCGTAAGGGCGTGATGCTGGGGCTTGGCACCGACGCCTATACCCACGATATGCTCGAGAGCTTGAAGGTCGCGCTGACCATCCAGCGGCACAACGCCGGCATGCCCGGCGTCGGGTGGGAGGAGGTCACCTCGATGCTCTTCTACCATAACGCAGCGATCGCGGGACGGTACTTTCCCGCTTTGCTGGGGGTGCTCAAGGAGGGCGCCGCCGCCGACGTGATCGTCATGGACTATCTGCCGTTCACGCCGTTCTCGGACGAGAACATCGACGGGCACATGCTCTTCGGGATGAACGGTCGCCAGTGCCGCACCACGATGTGCAACGGCCGGCTGCTCTATCGCGACAGGGAGTTTGTCGATCTCGATGAGGAGAAGCTCTCTGCCGATATTCTGCAGGCGGCTAAGAAGCTGTGGCACAGCGTCAATCCGGGTTCAAAGGACTGTGAGGGATGACCGATGAGTGAACGAATGACCCCCTTATCTATCGACGAGCTGTTCGCGCGGCTGACGGGCGAGTATCAGCGGCATCGAACCGTGTTCAACGTTGCCGCGCCCTATCGTGCGGATGAGCAGACCCTGTCGCTGTTCGGCGAGCGGCTGGAGGTGCCCCTCGGTCCTGCCGCAGGGCCCCATACCCAGCTTGCCGAGAACATCATCGCGGCATACTTTGCCGGTGCGCGGTTCTTTGAGCTCAAGACCGTCCAGATCAACGACGGCGAGGAGCTCATGCGCTGTATCTCCCGCCCGTGTATCAAGGCGGACGACGAGGGCTATAACTGCGAGTGGTCGACAGAGCTCACCGTTGAACAGGCATATGAAGAATACGTCAAGGCGTGGTGTGTGCTCAAGGTGATCTCTGTCGCCTATGCGCTCGGCTCGCCCGACGGGTTTATCTTTAATATGAGCGTCGGGTATGACCTCGACGGCATCCGCTCGACGAAGATCGATCGGTTTATCGAGGGGCTCAAGGACGCGTCCGGCTCCCCGATCTTTGATATGTGCAAGGAAGCGCTCAAGCGGTACTTCCCGGCATATGCGGCGGCAGTCGACGCGATCTCGCCGGCCGTGTGCAACTCGGTGACGCTGTCGACGCTGCACGGATGTCCGCCGGATGAGATCGAGCGGATCGCCACCTACCTATTGACCGAGAAGCACCTGAACACCTTTGTCAAGTGCAACCCCACCATCCTCGGCTATGATGATGCAAGGCGGATTTTGGACGAGGTCGGGTTCGACTATGTCGCCTTTGACGAGCACCACTTCAGCGAGGATCTGCAGTACGGCGACGCGGTGGCGATGTTCCGCCGGCTGACGGAGCTCGCTATAGAGCAGGGGCTGTGCTTCGGGCTCAAGCTGTCGAACACCTTCCCCGTGGAGGTGACGGCAGGCGAGCTGCCCGCCGACGAGATGTACATGAGCGGGCGCGCGCTGTTCGCGCTCACCATCGAGATGGCGCGGCGCTTCTCGGATGAGTTCGAGGGCGCGATGCGCCTGTCGTATTCGGGCGGCGCCGACGCGTTCAATATCCGCGAGCTGTATGATGCGGGCATCTATCCCATCACCGTGGCGACGACGATGCTCAAGCCCGGCGGCTATATGCGACTGACCCAGCTTGCGACGATCCTCAGCGATGGCGGCTATACCAAGTGGACGGGCACCGACACCGCGGCAATCACCGCTCTGCGCGATCGGATGAAGCACAGCCGGTTTTTCTGCAAGGCGATCAAGCCCCTGCCCCGCCGCAAGTCGGACGAGCAGGTGCCGCTGTTCGACTGCTATACGGCGCCGTGTGCGGGCGGCTGTCCGATCCATCAGGATATCCCCGAGTACCTGCGGCTGTGCGAGAAGGGGCTGTACCGCGAGGCGCTCTCGGTCATTATCGAGAAGAACCCGCTGCCGTTCATCACCGGCACCATCTGCTCCCACCGCTGTATGACGCGCTGCACCCGCAACTTCTATGACGAGGCGGTCGATATCAGGGGCGCAAAGCTCCTTGCCGCCGAGGGCGGCTATGACGCGCTGATGAGCGCGCTCGAGCCCGTCGAGCCAAAGTCCGATAAAAAGGTCGCTGTCATCGGCGCCGGTCCTGCCGGCATGGCGGCGGCGTACTTCCTCGCCCGCGCCGGGATCGCGGTCGATGTGTATGAGCGCCGCGCCCATGTCGGCGGCATCGTCCGCTCGATCATCCCGTCGTTTCGGATATCCGACGATGCGATCGACAAGGACGCCGCGCTCATCAGCAGGATGGGGGCGCGGTTTGTGCTGTCGACCCCCGCTCCCGCGCTCGAATTGCTGTGGCAGGACGGTTATACCCATGTGATCTATGCGGTCGGCGCCTATCGCCCGCAGGATCCGCATATCAGCGGCAACGTCGTGAACGTGCTCAACTTCCTGTGTGCGCTCAAGAGCGGCGATCAGCCCTCGCTCGGGCGTGCGGTCGCCGTGATCGGCGGCGGCAACACCGCGATGGACGCCGCGCGCGCCGCGGTGCGGTGCAAGGGCGTCGAGGAGGTCCGCATCGTCTATCGCCGCACGAAGAAGTTCATGCCCGCCGACGAGGACGAGCTGCTCGCGGCGCTCTCGGACGGCGTACAGTTCGTCGAGCTCGCCGCGCCGATCTCACAGAGCGACGGCGTCCTGCGGTGCGAGAGGATGCGCCTTGGTGAGCCCGATGAGAGCGGTCGTCGCCGCCCCGAGCCCACCGGCGAGCAGATCGACATCCCCGCCGATACCGTGATCGCTGCCATCGGCGAGCGGGTCGATACCGCTGTCTTTACCGAGAACGGCATCGGCGTCGACGAGCGCGGATGTGTCCCGCTCATAACGGATATCGAGAACGTATATAATATAGGTGACTCGCGCCGCGGGCCGTCGACGGTGGTCGAATGTATCGCCGACGCGCGGGCGGTCGCTGACCGGATCATCAACGAGGAGCGTATCGCCGACCTGCCGCTCGACGCGTTCACCACCCCCGACGCGGTGACCCCCCGCAAGGGGATCGTGCTCTGTGAGAAGCGCGCGGGCTATACCGCGTGTCTGTCGTGTTCGACCGTATGCGAGAACTGTGTCGACGTATGCCCCAACCGCGCGAACACCGTCATCGTCCTGCCCGATGGGCGGCGCGAGATACTGCACCTCGACCGGCTGTGCAACGAGTGCGGCAACTGTACGAGCTTCTGCCCGTATCGTTCGTCGCCGTACAGGGATAAGCTGACGCTGTTCTCGGATGAAGAGAGTTTTACGGACAGCGCGAACGACGGATTTGTGATCCTTCCTGACGGCAGCGTGAAGAAGCGCGTCGGGATCGACAGCCGCGACGTCGATCTTCTGATCGACACGGTGAAGAAGGAGTATCCGTATCTTCTGTGATAGTTTATAAGGATGTGATAGGATGAAGAAGATTCTCTTGCGCGGCGGCTCGGTCGTCTCCTCTAAGGGTATTCGACGCGCCGACGTGCTCGTCTCCGGTGAGAAGATCGTCGCTGTCGGGCGGCATATCGGCGGCGATGCCAAGGAGATCGACGTCACCGGCAAGCTGCTGTTCCCGGGGTTCATCGACGCGCATACCCACTTTGACCTCGAGGTCAGCGACACGGTGACCGCCGACGACTTTGACAGCGGCACCAAGTCCGCCGTTGCGGGCGGGGTGACGACCGTGGTCGACTTTGCCACCCAGAACAAGGGCGAGACGCTGTCCGACGCGCTGAACAACTGGCATATGAAGGCGTTCGCAAACTCGACGTGCGACTATGCGTTCCATATGGCGATCTCTGACTGGCACGATGGGATCCGCGACGAGCTGCCCGCGATGTTCGAGCAGGGCGTCACCTCGTTCAAGGTGTACATGACCTATCCCGCGATGATCCTGTCCGATCTCGAGATCTTCGAGATCCTCTCGGCGCTCAAACCCCTGGGCGGGATCGTGGGGTGCCACTGTGAGAACGCCGGCATCATCGATGCGCTGCGCGCGCGATATACCGAGAGCGGCGCGCTGGGCGTCCAGTCTCATCCGCTGTCGCGCCCCGCCTATGCCGAGGCGGAGGCGGTATCGCGGTTCTTGCGGATCGCACGGGCGGTCGATGTGCCGGTGATCATTGTGCACCTGAGCAGCGCCGAGGGGTTAGACGAGGTGCTGCGCGCCCGCGAACGCGGCGTGCGGGTCTATGCCGAGACCTGTCCCCAGTACCTGCTGCTCGACGACAGCGTGTACAGCGAGCCGTTTGACACCAGCAGCCGGTTTGTCTGCTCGCCGCCGATACGAGAGCACGAGGATCGAAAGGCGCTGTGGAAGGGGCTGTCAGCCGGCACTATCGATACGGTGTCGACCGATCACTGTTCCTTTACGCTTGAGCAGAAGCGGGCGGGGAGTGACGACTTCAAGCGCGTTCCCAACGGCATGCCCGGCGTCGAGACCCGCGCGATCCTGCTGTACACCTACGGCGTGAAAAAGCGGCGGATCTCTGTCCCCCAGATGTGCGCCTATCTCAGCGAGAACCCCGCGCGGCTCTACGGCATGTACCCGAAGAAGGGGTGCATTCGCGTCGGCGCCGACGCCGATATCGTCGTCTTTGATCCGAAGGGCGAGTCGACGCTCAGCGCGAGGAACATGCACTCGAAATGCGGCTATACCCCGTATGAGGGCGTGCGGACGACCGGCAGGATCGAGCGCGTCTTTCTGCGCGGTCAGACCGTCTATGCGGGCGGTGAGATCGTGCTTGAACACAGCGGACGCTATGTCTCGCGCGGGAGATCCGACCTGTAGAAAACAAAGGCAACACCGCACAATTCGCGGCGCACACCTTGTTTGAATATTATTCCGTCAGTCGTCCTCATCGGCTGTACTCGCTGACAACGGTTATGCATGAACGTTGTCGTGCTCGCGCCGCCGTTCGTCCTCTCCCCAAAACGATGGGACGTTTTGGGGACCCTCGGATAAAAATCGGCATCCATACGTCAGTATGCATACCGATTATTTGTACACTCTGACGAAAAATCTTACTTCACAATCCGCACACCTGAATTATGCGGTATTGCCCAAAGAATGATCCCGCGTCAAATGACGCGGGATTTGCTGTGTTTTATACTTTATTATCGTTTATCAGCCGCTCAAACGCGGCAAGATCGCTTTGGGAGTGCGGCGGCTCGCCGACGCTGAGGATCGCGCTGTCGATATCCTTGAGCCCGTTTCCGGTGACGATGGAGACGACCGTCGCGTCCCGCTCGATGACGCCCTGCTCGCACAGCTTTATGAGCCCTGCGGTGGCGGCAACGCCCGCCGGCTCGCCGAACACCCCGACCGTCTTGCCGAGCGTTCTCTGGGCGGCGCGGATCTCGTCATCGGTGACGTTCACCGCGATCCCGCCGCTGTCGCGGATGGCGCTGATCGCCTTGTCGGCGTTGCGCGGTACCCCCACGGCGATCGAATCGGCATAGGTGTTCTCCTCCTGCTGTATCCAGCCGTCCCCGGTCATGACGGCGGTGTTGATGGGACAGCACCCCGCTGCCTGAACGCTGATGATGCGCGGGATGCGGTCGCACAGCGAGAGCTGCACCATATCGTAGAATCCCTTGTAGACGCCCGCCACGGTACATCCGTCGCCGACCGATACGGCGACATAGTCGGGGGCTTTGAACCCGAGCTGCTCGACAATCTCGAGCGCGACGGTCTTCTTCCCCTCGCTCAGATACGGGTTGACCGCGGCGTTGCGGTTGTACCAGCCGTACTTCTCGATCGCCGCCTTGGACAGCGCATAGGTCTCTTCATAGCTGCCGTCCACCACCGTCAGGTGCGCGCCGAACATCATCAGCTGGGCGATCTTTCCCTTGGGGGCGCGGGCGGGCACGAAGATGTAGGTCGCGATCCCTGCCGCCGCGGCGTTGCCCGCGAGCGATGACGCGGCGTTGCCGGTCGAGGAACAGCCGATGGTGCGGTATCCCGCCTCGGCCGCCTTGGTGACCGCCATCGCCGAGGCGCGATCCTTCAGCGAGCCGGTGGGGTTCAGCCCGTCGTCCTTGAGATACAGCCGGCCGATCCCGAGCTGATCTGTAAGGCGCGGCGCATCGTACAGCGGCGAAGAGCCGACCCGCAGGCCCCTTGGGGTCGTGTCCTCCTCTATCGGGAGGATCTCGCGGTACCGCCACATCGTGTGATCCGTGCGCGCGCACAGGATGTCCTTCGTCAGCTTGCTTTTGACGGCGTCATAGTCGTAGAGCACGTCGAGGATCCCCCCGCAGCTGCAGATGGTGATGTCGGGCGCGGCGGGGTAGATGCTGCCGCATCTGACACAGCGGCAGCCGATGATATGCTTCATATTCGCTCACACTTTCAGCGCAGCCCCGTCCGCGTATCACAGCAGACGAGGCGGTTTTCTTTTAGTATTCCGGGATTACAGGATGCCGACCGCACGGTTGAATGCGTCGATCAGCGCGTCGAGCTCCTCTGCCTGACGGTGGACGGCGTCCCATGTCCCGGCGGGATCGTACCACAGCGCGTCGAGCTCTGCGGCGGTCTTGCCCTGCTGCTCGACCCAGGTGTAGTACTTGAGGTTATGCACCCGCTTGCGCTCGGGATAGGTGAGCTCGAGCATGTTGTCGGTGCGCATACCGAGCAGATGCACATGATGGTCGAGCTCCGCCTCGCGCACGGTATAGGCGCCGTGTGCAAGGTTTAGCTCGTCGATCCGCGAGCCATACATCGCCGCGCTGTCGGTCAGCACGGTCACGAGCACATCGTGCTCCGTCAGCTCATAGTACTTTGCCATCTTGATGCAGCACAGCACGTTCGCGATGCCCGAGATCCCCAGCCACGACAGCCGCTCGATCAGCTCGTCGCTCAGCGACAGCGACCGCAGGTACTCACGCCCCTGGTCGGTGTTGAACAGCCGCAGCAGCCGCTGGCTGTCCTCGTCGTCGATGGCGATCACCATGTCGGTGTTGCGGACGTTGTGGATCCACGGGATATGCTTGTCGCCGATGCCCTCGATCCGGTGCCCGCCGAAGCCGTTGTTCAGGATGGTGGGGCACTGCAGCGCCTCGCCCACGCCGAGCTTCATCGAAGGGTTCTGATCCTTGAGATAGTCGCCCGCGCTCATCGTGCCCGCCGAACCGGACGTAAAGCACGCGCCCGCCAGCCGGTCGCCGTCGCGCCGGACAGCCGTATAGAGCTCCTGCAGCGCGTGGCCGGTGACGTTGTAGTGCCACAGCGGGTTGCCCATCTCCTCGAACTGGTTGAAGATGACCGTATCGTCGAGCCGACTTAGCTCGTTCGTCTTGTCAAAAATCTCCTTGACGTTGCTCTCGCACCCGGGTGTGGCGATGACCTCGCCCGCGATCTTCGACAGCCACTCGAACCGCTCGCGGCTCATCTTCTCGGGCAGGATCGCGACCGATTCGACAGCGAGCAGCTTGCTGTTGAACGCCCCGCCGCGGCAGTAGTTGCCGGTCGACGGCCATACCGCGCGGTGACGGGTGGCGTCGAACTGACCGGTCACGAGCTTGGGCGCGAGGCATCCGAACGACGCGCCGACCTTATGACAGCCGGTGGGGAACCACTTGCCCGCCATGGCGACGATCCGCGCCGGCACGCCGGTGAGCGACGACGGCAGCTCGACATAGTTGGGGACATCGCGGAACAGCCCGCCGTGCTCGGTCGCCTCGTTCTTCCAGGTGATGCGAAAGAGGTTGACGGGATCGACGTCCCACAGCCCGGTGGTCTTGAGCTTATCTTTGATCTTTTGGGGGATGGTCTGCGGGTGCTGCATCTGGGCGATGGTCGGGATGACGATGCGGTTCTGCCGCGCCTTCTCGATATTATGCCGCAGCCCCTCGGGGTTGATGCTCAGGTTAATCATGGTTCTTGTCCTCCTTGACGTCGATATAGGAGTAGAGCGTGAACTTTGAGATACCGAAGTGCTTGGCGATCTTGTCGCCGGACTTGGTGATGAGCAGCGCGCCCTTCTCGTTCAAAAACCGGATGGCGCGCATCTTGTCTTCCTTGTTCATCATGGAGACCGGCTTGCCGATCAGCTCGGTCGCCTGCCAGATCAGCTCGTCGAGCAGATCGCTGACGTTCTGGGTGATGCGGGGGGTGACGGCGGGGTTCCCCTCGACGGGGCTGACGATCTCGCCGAGCGCGGAGGACGCGACCGACAGCGCGGTGATGTCGTGGTTGACGGAGAAGATGGCGATGACCTTGTCGTTGTCGTCGCGGATGTAGACGGTGGTGGATTTGAGCACCTTGCCGTCGTCGGTCTTGGTGAAGTACCCGATGTGATCCCGTCCGCCGTCATCGCTGTGCGAGAGCTGCTCGAGCACCACCTCGGACGCGCCGTCGCCGACCTTTCTGCCGGTGACGGAGCCGTTCTCGATATAGACGATCGAGTGGTCGGCGGCGCCCTCGTCGGTGAGGTCGTGGATCGCCACCTCGCACGACGAGCCGTAGTGGGCGGCGAGCGCATGGGCGACTGCGCACAGGTTATGGAACAGCATCTTCTGGAGCATCCGTATCCCTCCCTTTTCTTCATTGTAATATAAAAATAACCGCGAATCAATCCCTTATCTAAAAAATTTTTAGATTTTTTCAAATATTTTTTGAAAAAGTCGAAAAATCATTTGACACTGCTGTGGATTCCGGTATAATGAATAGTGTATGGTAATGCTACCGAATCATCGGTTCAGGGGGTTATGATTATGAACTATGAAGCAGTCAAAGAAGCGGCCGAGCGATACAAGCCGGATATGACGCGGTTTCTGCGCGATCTGGTGGCGATCCCGAGCGAGTCCGCTCAGGAGCAGGGCGTTGCAGAGCGCATCCGCGACGAGATGGAGAAGCTCGGGTTCGACGAGGCGTTTATCGACCCGATGGGGAACGTCCACGGCGTGATGGGAAAAGGCGAGAAGATCATCGCCTTTGACGGGCATATCGACACCGTGGGGCTGGGCGAGCTGTCCAACTGGACGTTCGACCCCTATGCGGGCTATGAGACCGACGAGGAGATCGGCGGCCGCGGTACCTCCGACCAGACCGGCGGCGTCGTCAGCGCGGTCTACGGAGCGAAGATCATGCAGGAGCTGTCCCTCATCCCCGATGGGTATCGGGTGCTCGTCACCGGCACCGTCCAGGAGGAGGACTGTGACGGGCTATGCTGGCAGTATATCCACAACGAGCTGGGCGTCACGCCCGAGTTTGTGGTGATCACCGAGCCGACCGACCGCGGCATCTATCGCGGTCACCGCGGACGCATGGAGATCCGCGTCGAGGTCAAGGGCGTGTCCTGTCACGGGTCGGCGCCCGAGCGCGGTGACAACGCCATCTACAAGATGGCCGAGATCGTCCTCGACGTCAGAGAGCTGAACGACCGGCTGCACTTCGATCCCTTCCTGGGCAAGGGAACGGTCACCGTGACCGAACAGTTCTATAACTCGCCCTCACGGTGTGCGGTCGCCGACTTTGCGGCGATATCGCTCGACCGCCGGCTGACCGACGGCGAAACCTGGGAGAGCGCGCTTGACGAGGTGCGTGCCCTGCCATCGGTGCAGAAGTACGACGCCCGGGTCACGATGTACCGTTATGAGCGCCCGTCGTGGACGGGGCTGGTCTATCCGACCGAGTGCTACTTTCCGACATGGGTGATCCCGGAGGATCATCCCGCGTGCCGCGCGGTCGTCGCCTCTCATACGGGGATGTACGGCGCGCCGCGCGTCGATAAGTGGACGTTCTCGACCAACGCCGTGTCGATCATGGGCCGCTACGGCATCCCGTGTATCGGCTTCGGCCCCGGCGCCGAGGCACAGGCACACGCCCCTAACGAGAAGACCTGGAAAGAGGACCTCGTCCGCTGTGCCGCCGTCTATGCCGCCGTACCGATGAACTATGAAAAGGAGCGTTGAGATGAGCAGGATACCCGCGCTATCGGAGCAGCTTCGAAAGCTGAACATAGAGCAGATGTATGAGAACGACTTTTTCCTGACATGGGACAAGTCGGATGACGAGATCGCCGCGGTGTTCGCCGTGGCGGACGCGCTGCGCGATCTGCGCGAGCGGAACATCTCGACGAAGATATTCGACTCGGGGCTCGGCATCTCGAACTTCCGCGACAACTCTACCCGCACCCGTTTCTCGTTTGCATCGGCGTGCAACCTGCTGGGCATCGAGGTACAGGATCTCGACGAGGGAAAGAGCCAGATCGCCCACGGCGAGACCGTGCGCGAGACCGCCAACATGATCTCGTTCATGGCGGACGTGGTGGGCATTCGCGACGATATGTATATCGGCAAGGGCCACACCTACCAGCAGGAGGTGGCGGATGCGCTGCGCGACGGGTATGAGACCGGCGTGCTCGAGCAGAAGCCGACCCTCGTCAACCTCCAGTGCGACATCGACCACCCGACCCAGTGCATGAGCGATCTGCTGCATGTCATCCATGCGTTCGGCGGGGTTGAGAACCTGCGCGGCAAGAAGGTCGCTATGACATGGGCATACTCGCCCAGCTACGGCAAGCCGCTGTCGGTGCCGCAGGGGGTCATCGGGCTGTTCACCCGCTTCGGGATGGACGTCGTGCTCGCGCACCCAAAGGGTTATGATGTGATGGACGCGGTCGAGAAGGTCGCGCGCAGCAACGCCGAGCAGTCCGGCGGTTCGTTTACAAAGACAAATAATATGAAAGAGGCGTTTTATAACGCCGATATCGTCTATCCCAAGAGCTGGGCGCCGTATGCTGCGATGGAAGAGCGCACCGAGCTGTATGGGGTCGGCGACTTTGACGGGATCGACGCGCTCGAGCAGCGGCTGCTGCAGCAGAACGCCGCGCACAAGGACTGGGAGTGCACCGAGGAGATGATGTCGCTGACTCGCGACGGCTCGGCGCTGTACCTGCACTGTCTGCCCGCCGATATCACCGGCGTGTCGTGCGACGAGGGCGAGGTCGCCCAGAGCGTGTTCGACCGCTATCGCGTCCCGCTGTATAAGCAGGCGTCCTTCAAGCCCTATATCATCGCGGCGATGATCTTCCTGTCCAAGGTGAAGGATCCCGCCTCTGCGCTCGAGATGCTCGAAGCGCGCGCAGCAGAGCGAAAGGCGTTCTGAGGGGTGTGCCTGAGATGAAGATAGTCGTTGCTCTCGGCGGGAACGCACTCGGAAAGACGCTCAACGAGCAGATGCAGGCGGTCAAGGTGACTGCCCGTGCGGTCGCCGACCTGATCGAAGAGGGGCACGATGTCGCCCTCACCCACGGCAACGGACCGCAGGTTGGGCATATCGACCGCGCGATGTCCGCGCTGTGTCACGAGGACAGGGAGGTCGAGCATACCCCGCTGTCGATGTGTGTGGCGATGAGCCAGGCGTACATCGGCTATGACCTGCAGAACGCGCTGCGCGAGGAGCTGACCGCGCGCGGCATCCACAAGCCCGTCGCCACCGTGGTGACCCAGGTGCTGGTGGACGCCGACGACCCCGCGATGTCCCATCCCACAAAGCCGATCGGCAAGTTCATGTCGGAGCACGAGGCGCTCCTGCTGCGCGCCCGCTCGGGGTATCAGGTCGCCGAGGACGCCGGCCGCGGCTGGCGGCGCGTCGTACCGTCGCCCAAACCCCGCAAGATCGTCGAGCTCGACGCCATCCGCGCGTCCATCCTCGACGGCTCGGCGGTGATCTGCTGCGGAGGCGGCGGTATCCCCGTCAAGCGGGTCGGCAATTTCCTCAAAGGGGTGTCGGCTGTCATCGACAAGGACTATGCCAGCGCACTGCTGGCGGACAGCATCGGCGCCGATATGCTGCTGATTCTCACCGCGGTCGAGAAGGTCGCGGTACACTTTCGGCAGAAAGACGAGCGCGCCCTCGACAGGATGAGCGTCGATCAGGCGCGCGCGTATATCGAGTCGGGCGAGTTTGCCCCCGGCAGCATGCTCGAAAAGGTTCAGGCGGCGGTGGAGTTCGTTACCGGTCACAGCGAGCGCGCCGCGGTGATCACCGACCTTGTCACCGCCAGTCGTGCCGTGTGCGGCGAGACCGGCACACGGCTCTATCAACCGTAGGATAAGCACAGCAACGCCCGCGTCGGGATCGACGCGGGCGGGTTTTCTTTATCGGTTCCGGCTTATGCACCTATAGACGCGGATATCATCGGGGATCTCCCAGCTCAAAGAGGGGTTCGTCCTCGGGGATATACCGGATGTCGATGTGCTCATGCGTGTACGGGTGGCGGAACGTCAGCCGGTGAGAGCACAGCAGCAGCTTGGATGAGCGAACGCGGCTGCCGTAGCGGCGGTCGCCGACGACCGGCATCCCCCGCGCGCCCATCTGGACGCGGATCTGGTGGGTCCTGCCGGTGTGCAGCCGGATGCGCAGCAGCGAGACCGGCTGTCCCGCTATGGATGTGCTATCTATCAGCTCGTACGACAGCGACGCGCGCCTGACGCCCTTGCGCTCTCGATCGACGACATAGGATTTGCCGCGCCGCCGATCATAGAAGAGCAGATCGCTGAGCTCCCCCTGCTCTCTGTCGGGGATGCCCTCGACAGCGGCAAGGTAGGTCTTCTCGATCGCTCCGCTCCGGATCAAATGCGACAGCCGCGCGGCGGCATCGGCGGTCTTGGCATAGAGGATCAGCCCCTCGGTCTGCCGGTCGAGCCGCGTGATCGGGTGGATCGTCCCGAACGCCGTATCATCCGACGGCTCGCTCAGCACGTCGGCGGGCTTGACCATGATGAGAAGGTGCTCGTCCTCAAAGAGGATGTCCTCTGTCATCAGAACAGCCCCGAGATCACGCCGTCGTCGCTGACGTCGATGCGCTCGGCGGCGGGGGATTTCGGCAGCCCGGGCATCGTCATGATATCGCCGGTGAGCACGATGATAAATCCCGCTCCGGCGGATATCTTCACGTTCTTGACGCTGACGGTAAAGTGCTCGGGAGCGCACAGCTGTGTCATATCGTCCGAGAAGCTGTACTGGGTCTTGGCGATACATATCGGCAGACGGTCGTATCCGAGCCGCGTGAGCTTTTCGATCTCCCGCTCGGCCTGCTTCGAGTAGCTGACGCCGTCGCCGCGGTAGATGCGCCGCACGACGGTCTCGATCTTGTCCTTGATGCCGGTGTCAAGCGGGTAGGAGAAGCGAAATCCCTCGCTGGTCTCTTCGTCGCACAGCCGCACGACCTCCTCTGCGAGCGCGCGGCCGCCTGCGCCGCCGTGTGCCCATACCGTCGACAGCACGGTGTTCACGCCGAGCGCGCGGCACCGCTCGATCACGAGCGCGATCTCGCTGTCGGTGTCGGTGGGGAACCGGTTGAGCGCGACCACCGCCGGCAGCCCGAACACGTTCTTGATGTTATCGACATGGCGCAGCAGGTTCGGCAGCCCCCGCTTTAGCGCGTCGAGGTCCTCGGGGGCGAGGTTCTTCTTGTCGACGCCGCCGTGCATCTTCAAAGCGCGCACGGTCGCGACGATTACCACCGCATCGGGGCGCATCCCGGCGTAGCGGCACTTGATATCAAGGAACTTCTCGGCGCCGAGGTCCGCGCCGAATCCCGCCTCGGTGACGGTATAGTCCGAGATTGCCATCGAGGTGCGCGTGGCGATCACCGAGTTGCATCCGTGGGCGATGTTGGCGAACGGGCCGCCGTGGACGAACGCGGGCGTCCCCTCCAGCGTCTGGACGAGGTTGGGCTTGAGCGCGTCCTTGAGCAGCGCGGTCATCGCGCCGGCCGCGTGCAGATCGCCCGCCGTCACCGGCTCGTCGTCGACGGTATAGCCGACGATGATCTTCGACAGCCGCTCCTTGAGGTCGGCGATCGAGGAGGAGAGGCACAGGATCGCCATCACCTCGGATGCGACGGTGATATCATAGCCGTCCTCGCGCGGGACGCCGTTCACCCTGCCTCCCAGCCCGTCGGTGATGAACCGAAGCTGGCGGTCGTTCATATCGACGCACCGTTTCCAGGTGATGCGTCGGGTGTCGATACCGAGGGTGTTGCCCTGATGGATATGGTTGTCGAGCATGGCAGCGAGCAGGTTGTTCGCCGCGCCGATCGCGTGGAAGTCGCCGGTGAAGTGCAGGTTGATATCCTCCATCGGCACCACCTGGGCATAGCCGCCGCCGGCAGCGCCGCCCTTGATGCCGAACACCGGCCCGAGCGACGGCTCGCGCAGCGCGACCGAGACGCTCTTGCCGATGCGCTTCATGCCGTCGGCAAGCCCGATGGTGGTGGTCGTCTTTCCCTCGCCGGCGGGGGTGGGGGTCATCGCGGTGACGAGCACCAGCTTGTTGTGCGGGTTCCTACGGTGCATCAGGTCGAGCGAGAGCTTCGCCTTGTACCTTCCGTACAGCTCCAGCTCGTCGGCGCCGATACCCGCCCTAGCGGCGATCTCGGTGATCGGCTGCATCCGACAGCTCTGGGCGATCTCGATATCCGTCATGTTCAACACTCCTTTACGCGGTTACAGCCATATTATACCATAACTCCAACGGAGTTATGGTATAATCAGCCATCGCCCGTTGTCGCAAAGCGACAAACTGGGCGGGCAATATAAATTCAGTATAATAACCGGATTTATACGGTTATTATACCGTACAATCGGGTGCGGGTCAACCGAGCGCGAGGTGAAAAGTGGAAAAAAAGCGGGGATTTTTCTCTATTTTGTCAAAAAAGCTATTGCAAATGACCACAAAATATAGTATTATCATGATATATAATTGCGGTGATATCGGCATATTTGGGGGTCAGATATGAAATTACTGGAAGATCGTATCAAACAGGACGGCGTGGTGCGCGAGGGGAATATCCTGAAGGTAGACAGCTTCATCAATCATCAGATCGACGTTGGGTTCATCGGCGAGCTCGCCAAGGAGATCAAGCGGCTGTATGCCGACGAGCAGATCACCAAGATCCTGACCATCGAGGCGTCCGGTATCGGCATCGCCTGTATCGTGGCACAGGAGTTTGGCGTGCCGGTGGTGTTCGCCAAGAAGACCAAGACCGTGAACATCGCCAACGACGTCTATACCACCAAGGTCGAGTCGTTCACCCATAAGAACGTCTATGACATCATCGTCGCGAAGGACTTTCTGCATCCACAGGATCGGGTGCTGATCATCGACGACTTTCTCGCCAAGGGCTCGGCGCTCCACGGGCTGATCGAGCTGATCCGCGCGGCGGGTGCGACGATCGTCGGCGCCGGCATCATCATCGAGAAGGCATACCAGGAGGGCGGCGAGCTAATCCGCTCGATGGGTGTGCGGGTCGAGTCGCTCGCGCGCGTCGCGTCGATGGACGACGGCGGCATCACTTTCATAAGCTGAGGGTTTGTTTCATATACTACTAGGCAGCACCTACATTGACTGCTGCTCAAAGCCATGGGACAACGGGAGGAATGAAAACAATGAGAGTCAACAGAACCAAACTATCGGTCGCGGCGCTGCTTGTGCTGGTGATGATCCTTAGCACGGTGTTCTCGATGCCGGTGTCGGTCACGGCGACCGTGAACGACGAGGACGAGGACGTCGCCCCGCTCGCCGCCGAGTACACCGAACAGGACGCTACTGTCGATGGTGCGACCGAGCCCACCGGCGAGACCGAGCCCGAGACTACATCGGAGACCTCACAGCCGACGGATGTCCCCGAGGTCGGCGCGGTCACCGGACTGGTCCGCACCTCGAAGCAGACCAACCGCATCGCCCTGTCATGGGACAGCGTTGCGGGCGCATCGGGCTATAACCTCTACTACAGATGTGTGGATTCGACCGCATCGACGCTGACCCGTCTGACCTCGACCGGCGGCACCGCCATCGGGGTCGGCAACCTCAACCCCGGTATGAAGTACCAGTTCAGGGTAGCGGCGTATGTCGCTGTGGACGGCCAGCTCTATGAGGGAGAGCCGATGACCATCACCACCGCGACCAACCCGAACAACGTCAGCGGGTTCAAGCTCAAGTACTCGGCGTCGTATATCACCGTCAAGTGGAGCAAGACCTCGTATGTCGACGGCTATGTCATCTATCGCAAGAGCGCCGAGTCGAACTCCCAGTACGTCAAGTACAAGACCGTCGGCAAGGATATCACCGAGTTCTCAGACAAGAAGGTCTCTGCGAACTGTCCGTACTATTACCATATCTACGGCTATCGCAAATCGAGCTCGACGGACATCGTCTACAGCTTGAAGTATGCCGAGATCAAGGCGATCGCCGGGCTGACCGCGCCGACGGACAGCAGCTCGACCACCCGCCTGAACCGGATCCTTCTGAGCTGGAACAAGAGCAAATACGCCAAGGGCTATGATATCTACTACTCGCGCGATAACAAGACCTTCAAGTATCTCGCGTCCACCTCGTCGAACCACTACTACTCCGGCAAGCTGAACACCGGCTATATCTATTATATGCGCGTCTATCCCTATCGCTATGTCGGCTCGGCACAGACCAAGGTGCGCGGCACGTACTTTGCCAAGACCTTCAAGATCAACAACTGTGCCTATGGCAAGGACCCCGGCAGCACCTATATCGAGGTTTCGCTGCGCAAGCAGCATATGTGGATGTACGTCAACAACGAGCTGTATGTATCGACCGACATCGTCACCGGCAACTATGGCACTATGGATACGCCCAAGGGTTTCTGGAGCATCAACAGCAAGTCCTCGCCCTGTACCCTCACCGGCCCCGGCTACACCTCGTATGTCAACTACTGGATGGCGTTCATCGGCAGCGGCTACGGGATCCATGACGCGTCGTGGCGGTCGTCCTTCGGCGGGAGCATCTATAAGGGCAATGGCTCTCACGGATGTATTAACACCCCCTATAAGAACGTCAAGAAGATGTACCAGAAGGCGAAGGTCGGCACCCCCGTCATCGTGTACTACTGATCGTATAACACCAAAAGATATCCCCCGGGCAGGAGCTCGGGGGATTGTTTTGTGTTTGATCTGATATGCGTCTAGACGTCCAGCCCGTAGCTGAGCATCTCGGGGAAGTACAGCGCCCAGAACGCCTCGCTGTGGGTGCCGTCGTTATCATATACGCTCTTCATCCTGTCGGCAGGATATCCCGCTGATGTGAGCCACCCCTCCATCTTCTCGGCGTTTATGAGCAGCTGCTGCTCGAGGGCGTCGTTGCCCTTGCCGTTGAAGAAGTAGATGCGCGGCATATCGCCCGAGAAGTCCTTCTCGGACAGGTAGTTGCTCCATACGCTCTCGGTATAGAGGATGAACGCCGGCGACAGCGCGCCGATATAGTCGAACGTATCGAGGTTCTCCATGCCGATGTAGAACGCCTCGATCCCGCCCGACGACGAGCCGGCGACGCCGCGGATCGAGTTGACGTTGTAGCGGCTCTCGATATAGGGGATCACGGTGTCGACCACAAACGAGCTGTAGGCGGCGCCCGCGCCGTTCGAGAAGCTGCCGTAGGTGTTCACCCCGGGAGCGAGCTGCCCAAGGTTCGGGGTCAGCTCGTGGTCGCGGCGGCTATCGGAGTTGTCGATCCCGACGACGATGACCCCCTCGCCGCCGTTCTGCATCATTGACAGCACCGTCTCGTCACACTCCCACTCGTACCCCGACAGGGTCGGCAGGTTGCCGAACAGGTTCTGGCCGTCGCACATATACAGCACCGAGTACTTCTTCGATGTGTCGGCGGCGTTGTAGCCCTCCGGCAGCCAGATGTAGACGGTCTTCTGATATCCGTCGGGATAGTCGAGCGATACCGAGCGCAGGGTCCCCTCGCCGTACTGGCCGAAGGGATAGAGCCCCGTGAGCAGCTTTCCGTTCGACTCGCCGATGATAAAGTAGCCGGAGCTTGCCTTGGTGATCGGGGTATCGGTGGTCTGCTGTGAGCCGTTGTTGAAGATGATGCGGTCATAGCGGGTCACGTCGACGGTGACCTTATAGACCTGCTCGCCCTCGTTGTTCGTACCGTGATAGGTCATCACCGTGCCCGGCCACGCGCTCATGTTGGCGCCGGTGCTGTAGTTGTAGATATAGGCGTTGACGGTGCTCCAGCTACGGTTGTTCGAGAAGTATACGGTGATGTTGTTCTCCATCTTGGGGGTTGTCTCCTTTTCGGTGGGAGCTTCGGTAGGCGGATCGGTGGGCGGTTCGGTAGGCGCGTCGGTGGGCGGTTCGGTGGGGGCGTCGGTCTCTTCGACCGGGAACGCGCTGATGAGGTGCGCGAGCTTCTGCTGGATGAGGGTCGCGTCGGTGATGGAGAGCGTCGTGCCGGTCTCAACCATGCCCGCCCGCTCGGCGTCGTCGCTGAGGGTGATCAGTCGCGCCAGATGCTGCTGGATATAGGTCGCATCGGTGATCGTCAGCTCGCCGTCGCCGTCCGTGTCCCCGATCACCGCTGCCGTCGACGGGATCGAGCACGCCAGCACCGCGCCGATCAGCACCGCGGTGACGAGCAGAAGTGAGATGTACTTTTTCATAAATAACCTCCTTTTGCGGTATGATAAACAGGTATAATCCTATTATAATCTTCGCTGTCAAAAAAGCAAGTGCCCCGATCAAAAAAACTGTGCCCCTGTCGGGTTGACAATGGTGCGTGGTTTTTGCTATAATTCCTATAGATATATCATATAGTGGGGAAATCTGTATTTTCCTGCCGATAAGAAGGAGAGAGGAGGAGAGCCGATGGCGTTCTTCAACCGACGGCGACCGGTCTCGGTCGAGATCCGCAACTATGAAGAAGAGCCGCCCCGCCGGTCGTGGCTGCGCGATCATCTGGTACCGGTGCTGATCGTGGGGGTGGTGGTGCTCGTCGCGGCTGTCGGAGCTGTGCTGTACGGGTTTTTGCAGCAGAACAGTCCGGTGAACCGCTTTCTCTCGGCATCCGCCAAGGACCTCGACACCTCCTTCTCCTTTGATCTGAACGTCAGCTATAACGACGAGACCGCCATGCGTTACACGGGCGCGATGCATACCGACCTGGATCATAACGCGGTTTTTGCCAAGGTCGACGCCGAATATCCCGAATACACCTTTACGAACGCGGTGGTGACCGACGCCGGTTTGTCGTATCTTGGCAACTACTACAGCGGCCAGTGGACGGTATCGGACTGCTCCGCGTCGGTGCTGGACTTTATTGATTTTTATACCGATTATCGTCGGGGCGAGTTCGATGCGGCGGCATTTCTGCGGTTCTTCGACCTGACGTCGAAGTACTCGTCCGAAGAGTTCGGGAACATGATCCAAACGCTGTCGAGCACCTTTGCGTCGTCGAACGACATCTCGAACCTGAGAGTGAGCGCGACCGCGGCGGGTACCGAGTATGACTATACCCCCGATATGTACGCGCTGCTGAACCTGATCAGCAGCGAGGGCGGGCCGGTGTTCTTCAAGGCGAGCGAGTATGAGACCTTCTCACAGAAGGTCCGGATCAACGAGGCGACCCTGCGCGCGGCAACGGGCAGGATGCGGTTCGTCATCGACGCCGATGGGTATCTTCGTGAGGTGCACCTGTCCCTCTCTGTTGAGGACGAGACCTTTGCGCTCGATCTGCTGTTAAGCGGATTCGGCGCGTCCAAGCCCGCGATCCCCGACGACTTCTATACCGCGGCGTCGCTCTCGGTTCCGGAATCATAACGATCACTTGACAGGGAGGTGAGCGTCATCAGAAAATTTGACATCGAATATGCCTGCGTCAGCACTGTCGGCCGGCTGAGAAAGAACAACGAGGACAACTTCTATGTTGACGCGCACTATCGCACCGATCTGTTTGCACTCGACGACGATAGGGTGTCCGGTACCCTGTGCTCCGCGGACAACCCGATGGTCGCCGTGTTCGACGGCATGGGCGGCGAGGCGTGCGGCGAGGTCGCGGCGTTCGTCGCCGCCGAGAGCTGTGAGAAGTTCTCGCATGAGCGCAACGGGTATGAGGAGTACCTCTATGAGCTCTCAGAGCTGCTCAACGAGCGGGTACGCGAGGAGTGTGAGCGTCGCTCGCTGGTGCTGATGGGCACCACCTGCGCGATGGTACAGTTCGGCACGACCGATATCTATGTGCTCAACGCCGGCGACAGCCGCATCTATAAGCTCGCGTCCCACGAGCTGCGCCGGGTGAGCGAGGATCACTGTGCCGGCGGCTATCACGGAAAGGCGCTGACCAAGTTCTTAGGGCTGCCGGGGGACGAGAAGCTGCGCCCCTATATCGCGATGGGCGGTTATAAGGCGGGGGATATGTTCCTGCTGTGCACCGACGGCGTCACCGATATGCTGTCGGATGACGAGATACGCGCGTGTATCGACCACCGGTTGCCGGTCGATACGCTTGCGCGAGAGCTGATCGACCAGGCGCTCGAGCGCGGCGGATATGACAACGCGACCGCCCTGTTATGCAGGATCAAACGACATAGATAAGGATACGCATATGGCTTACAAGAACAGCAAGACATCGGGCAGACGGCGGTACAAGTCCCGCTATCACAGCCCGCATAATTATAAGACCAAGCGCTCGAAGAGCGAGAACCGCGCGGCGATCCTGGTCGCCGTGGTGACGTTCCTCGTGATCGCGTCGCTTGTGGTGGTGTTCACCTTCGGCGAGCGCATCTATGACTATCTGGACGGTACGCTGTCGCCGGTCATCACCTCGACCCGGGCGAGCGATGTGACAGATGCGACCGAGCAGGAAAGTGCGCCGACCGAGAAGGCGACCGAAGCACCGACCGAAGCACCGACCGAAGCGCCCACCGCCGCCGATCAGGACGAGGACTTCGCAGCGCTCGCCGAGCAATCGGGGATCGACCTTGCGACGACACCGGCATCCCAGCTCATCCTCGTCGATACCGAGGACTCGACCTGTACCGTCTACACCTATGAGAAGGACGGCTCCGGCGTATGGCAGCCCGTGCTCGACCCGATCAGCGGATATATCGGTGCTGCCGGCGCGTCCGAGACGGTCGGCCCCTATGACGAGGTGACCCCGCTTGGCACCTATCATATCGAGTATGCGTTCGGCACCAGCGGCGATCCCGGAACCAAGCTGACCTACTACACCGCCTACTATGGGCTCAGATGGGTCACCGATCCCTCGTCCGTCAACTATAACCGCATGGTCGACGGCGACGCCACCTATATCGACTGGAGCACCTGCCAGTGGCTGCACGAGTACACGGTGTCGTACCCCTATGCGGTGGTGTTCGACTATAACCGCGATCCGGTCGATCCCTCTGCCGGATGCGCCAAGTTCCTGCATGTTGCGTCCGCGCCGACAGCGGGCGGCGTTGGGATATCCCAGCCCGACCTCTACAACATCCTGCTGTGGCTCGACCCCGGGCAAAGCCCGATGATCTCGATCTTCAACTGACCCTGTAAGGAATATAGCACAGACCCCGACCCTGCCGTGACGATGCCGTCAGCGGCAGGGTCTTTGTATATTTTCTTAAGCGGATTCAATGATGATGCCGCCGAGCCCCCTTGACATATACCCCCTAGGGGTATATAATACGGATGGATAAACGAGAGAAAAAGAACCATGATAGCTAAGGAGATGATCGTATGCCGTGTACGAATTGTACGCAGAGACACACCGTCCGCACCGCCGACGAGAAGCAGAAGCTCGTCAACCGCCTGTCCCGCATCGAGGGGCAGATCCGCGGGATCAGGCAGATGGTCGAGGACGACGCCTACTGCGTCGATATCCTGACCCAGTCTGCCGCGGCGAAGGCGGCGTTTGCCTCGTTCAACCGCGAGCTGTTGCGCCGTCATATGGAGACCTGTGTCGTCCGCGATATCCGCAGCGGCGACGACGGCGTGACGGACGAGCTGATGGATATTATCGGAAAGTTGATGAAGTGATATGGACAGATATACAGTGACCGGCATGTCGTGTGCCGCGTGTGCTGCGCGGGTAGAAAAGGCGGTGTCGGCGGTCGACGGCGTCAGCGCGTGCAGCGTCAGTCTGCTGACGAACTCGATGACCGTCGAGGGCGAGGCGTCCTATGATGCGGTCAAGGCGGCGGTCGAGCGCGCGGGCTACGGCGCGGCAGAGCAGACCGGACGCGAGACCCCCGCGCCCCATACTGTCGAGCTGCCCGATGAGGTGCGCCCGCTGATCAGGCGGTTTGTCGTATCGCTCGTCGTGCTGGTGGTGCTGCTGTACTTCTCGATGGGGCATATGATGTTTTCACTGCCGCTGCCGGCGTTCTTTGACGACAACCATATCGCGATAGGGATCGTCGAGCTGCTGCTGTGCGGGGTGATCATGGTGATCAACCGCCGGTTCTTTGTCAGCGGGGTGCGCGGAGCGATCCACCGCGCGCCGAACATGGACACCCTTGTATCGCTGGGATCGGCGGCGTCGTTTCTGTGGAGCGCCTATGCGCTGCTGATGATGACACGCGCGTCGCTCGACGGCGATATGGAGCGGGTGGCCGAGCTGATGGATACCCTGTACTTTGAGTCGGCGGCAATGATCCTCGTGCTGATCACGCTCGGAAAGATGCTCGAAGCGCGCGCCAAGGGCCGGACGACCTCTGCGCTGCGCGCGCTGATGGACCTGTCGCCAAAGTCTGCGGTGATCGAGCGCGACGGCGCAGAGCATACCGTCCCTGTCGAGCAGGTGGCGGTCGGCGATATCTTTGTCGTCCGTCCGGGAGCGCATATTCCGGTCGACGGCACGGTGCTCGAGGGCAGCGGCGCGGTGGACGAGAGCATGCTCACCGGCGAGAGCATCCCCGCCGAGAAGAATACCGGGGACACGGTCTATACCGGTACGGTGAACCGCGGCGGGTTCCTGCGGTGCCGCGCGGCGCGCGTGGGCGAGGATACGACCCTGTCCGGGATCATCCGCACCGTCTATGACGCCTCATCGACCAAGGCGCCGATCGCGCGAATCGCCGACAGGGTGTCCGGTGTGTTCGTTCCGGTGGTGATCGGGATCGCCTTGGTGACGGCGGCGGTGTGGCTGCTGCTGGGTAGCGGGGCGGCGTATGCGCTCGAGCGCGGGATAGCGGTGCTCGTCATCAGCTGTCCGTGCGCGCTGGGGCTGGCTACACCCGTCTCGATCATGGTCGCAAACGGCGTCGGCGCGCGCAGCGGGATCCTCTTCAAGACCGCCGAGGCGGTCGAGACGGCGGGCCGCACCCGGATCGTCGCCCTTGACAAGACCGGCACGATCACCAGAGGCGAGCCGTCGGTGACCGATGTGCTGCCCTGTGACGGCGTGAGCCGCGACGAGCTGCTGCGCGTCGCCTATGCGCTCGAGCACAAGAGCAGCCACCCGCTCGCGCTGGCGGTCACCGCCTATGCAGAACAGGAGCAGATACCGCTGTGTGCGTGTACCGACTTCTCGACCCATAGCGCGGGCGGGCTGTCGGCGACGCTCGACGGCGCGCCGATCCTCGCCGGGAACGTTCAGTTCCTGCTGTCGCGGCTCTCGGTCCCCGATGAGATGCAAGCTGCGGCGACGGCGTTCTCGCATCAAGGCAAGAGCGTGATGCTCTTTGCGTGGGCTCACAGGGTGCTGGGACTGCTCGCTGCAGCGGATACCGTCAAGGATGACAGCTGTGAAGCGATCGCCGATCTTGCGCATATGGGGGTGCGCACGGTGATGATCACCGGCGACAACGCCCTGTCGGCGAACGCTGTCAAGGAGGCGGTCGGGATCGACCGCGTGTATGCCGGCGTGCTCCCGACAGGCAAGAACGAGCTGATCGAACGGCTGCGCACCTGCGGCAGGGTCGCGATGGTCGGCGACGGCATCAACGACGCCCCCGCGCTGACGACTGCCGATACCGGCATTGCTATCGGCTCGGGAACCGATATCGCCAAGGACGCGGGCGATATCGTCCTCGTCAACAGCCGACTGAGCGACGCAGTCGCGGCGATCCGGCTGTCGCGTCGGGCGCTGCGGAACATCCACCAGAACCTGTTCTGGGCGTTCATCTACAACATCATCGGCATCCCGCTCGCGGCAGGGGTATGGATCCCGCTGTTCGGATGGGAGCTGAGCCCGATGTTCGCCGCCGCAGCGATGAGCTTGAGCTCTTTCTGTGTTGTCACGAACGCTTTGCGGCTCAACCTCTTTGACCCGCACAAGCGGCATAGGAATGAAAAAAGACCCCCCGTCGACCTGTGGACCGACGAGGAGAACGAAAAAGGAGAGGATCATATGATTAAGACTACCGTAAAGGTCGAGGGCATGATGTGCCATATGTGCGAGAAGCACGTGGATGAAGCGATCGAGCGTCAGTTCGACGTCGAGAGCGTCACATCCTCGCACGAAGCCGGCGAGACCGTGATCATGAGCGCGTCCCCCCTCGATACCGACGCGCTGATCGCAGCGATCAGCGACGCGGGCTACAAGGGCGTATCGGCCGAGAGCGAAGAAATCTGAGCCGATACGACGGACATGAGACGGGGCTGCCGCACATCTGCGACAGACCCGAAGCGCAGCCATCCTTCACGCACGAAGGATGGCTTTGTTTTTTGTTTATTGATCATCCCCGCCGATCGGCAAGGGCGATCACAAAGGGCGGACAGGGGATAGGCGCATAGCAGTTCTGACGGATAACCGCGCCCTTCTGCTGTCAGCTATCCGACCATCGTGAACATCACCGCTGACGCTGAGCAGAACGCGCCGGTCAGGGTATAGGCGACGGCTCTGAGCGTCTTGCTGCGGGTGGCTTGGAGCATAAGCCCCATCCCCATCGCCGACAGCGGGATCAACGGCACCGCATAGCGGATATTCATCGTGCAGGTGAACGGGAACTGGAAGCAGAAGATGTAGTAGGCGACGAGGATCACCACATACACGGCCACAAAGAACACCCGCACAATACCGTCGAGCCGGGTCTTCTTCGAGAACATTGACAGGAAGAACAGCGCGAACATCAACAGGAACAGCGGCACCGCGATCCAGAACAGCATCGGCCCGATCGCCGACAGCTGCGGGAAGTTGACGGTCGACAGCCCGTTATGCCCCTCTTCGAACAGGGCAGTCTTGATCAGCCCGAGGTGGGGGTTGAACTCGTTGTACGGCGCGCCATAGTCGGTGAACGCGTCGAACACGTAGCTTAGCTGTCCGTCACCGAAGAAGAACAGCCGGTGCAGCACGCTCATATTGCCCAGATACTGGTTGTTCTGCTCTCCGAGATACGGCACATAGGTCAGCGGCACGTCGAACAGGATCAGGTTGCGCACCTGCCACCACAGCGCAAGCGGTGCACAGATGGCCCCGAACCCCAAGAACTGAGCGAGGTATCCCCACGGGCGGCGGATATTTTTGACAAGTATATAGACGAAAATGACCGCGATCGCCGGCGCGACCATCCATGCCGAGAGCTTGGTCATCATCCCAAGCCCCACGCACAGCGCGATGGGCAGAATGTTCTTCCAGCGCGGCGCGCGGTACCACCGCAGCGCCCATAGCATCGCCGAGAGCATGAACAGCACCGAGAGGATGTCGTTGTTGAAGAATCCCGCCATCAGCACGAACGTGGGATGAAAGCACAGGAACATCATCGCGACGACCAGCGGCGCACCCTTGAGCTTGACAAAGCGGAAAATGCGATAGCATACCACCATGATGAGCGACGAGTACAACAGCGGCAGGAACTGCAGCCCCTGGGTCGCAAGGTCATAGTCGATCCCGATCATGGCATAGAACCGGAGCAGCAGCGCCATGATCCAGTGGTGCAGCGGGGGATGGTAGTACTGCCAGATGGTGCGCACGTCAAAGTCGGGGAGCGTCAACCCGTTGTGATACCAGTATTCGATGTAGTTTGCGTGGCCCCATGTCCAGTTCCAGTACCCGACGTCGTGCTGGCGCATATCCGACGCGGTATAGAGGACATAGATAAACCGCAGCAGGATCCCCGCCGCTATCATCAGCATAACAAGACTGCGGGAGGAGAGCGCCTTGTTCAGATACAGCCATATCGCCGCCACAGTCAGCAGCAACAGCGGCATCACGAGCATCACTGCCGACGAATACTCGGTCGATTGCAGCAGCAGCAGACTCATCGCACCGTAGGCGATAATGCCGATGAAGGCGCCGACCTTCTGTGCCGCTGACTTGCCGATATCGACAGCGAAGACGAATATCCCCCCGAGCACCGCGCATACGACGCCGACATAGAACAGGGAGCCGATACCGAGATTTGATTTCTGGCACAGCCCGAACGGCATCAGCAGCACGCACGATACGATCACGCAGAGGTACGGGTGTTTAGAAAGCGTATGGAGCATGCGCTGTATAGGGCTTTGTGACGGCATAACGGGCACTTCCTTTCGGGGTCAGCCGATCATGATGAACAGCACTGCCGACGCTGAGCAGAACGCGCCGGTGAGCGCATAGGCGATATAGCGCGTCGCCCGATGGCGGGTGGTCCTTAGCACGATCCCCAGCCCCATCGCCGACAGCGGGATCAGCGGCACGATATAGCGGATATGCATCGTACAGGTGTACGGATAGGCAAAGCAGAACGAGATATACGATACCAGCATCACCATGAACGTGATGCCGAAGAATCCCCGCGTCACGAGGTCCCACGGCGCTCGTTTGCGGAACAGTGCAATAAAGAACGACGAGAACAGCATGAGATAGGTCGGCACCGCAATCCAGAACAGCACCGGCCCGATCACCGCAAGCTGCGGGAAGTATAGGGTCGAGATACACTGCTGCCCCTCGCCGAACAGCGAGCTCTTGATGGTGCCCAAGAAGATGTTCGAATCATTATACGGCGCACCGAGGTTCTCGAACGCGTTGAAGACATAGGTGAGCTGCTGCCCAGAGAAGTCGAAGAACCGCTGCCATACGCTGAGGTTCCCCAGATACTGATCGCTGTCCTCGCCGATGACCGGCACATAGGTCAGCGGCACGTCGAAAAGGAGCAGATTGCGTACCTGCCACCACAGCGCGGGCGGGATACAGATCAACCCGAACACCAAGAACTGCCACAGAAAGCTCCCTATCGTCCGCCCCTTGCGCTCGGAGCGCACCACCTCGCGGATGAACACATAGAGGAACAGCGCGGCGATCGCCGGCGCGACCATCCATGCCGAGAGCTTGGTCATCATCCCCAGCCCCACGCACAGCGCGACGGGCAGAAGGATTCTGAACCTTGGCGCGCGGTACCATCGCAGCGCCCACAGCATCGCCGAGAGCATGAACAGCACCGATAGGATATCGTTGTTGAAGTAGCTCGCCATCAGCACCAGGGTGGGATGGAAGCAGACGAACGCCATCGCAACGATCAGCGGCGTGCCGTCGAGCATAACGAACCGGAACAGCCGGTAGCACACCACCATGATAAGCGACGAGTACAGCAGCGGCAGGATCTGCAGCGCCTGACACGCGACAAGGTAGTCCATCCCGTAGAACGTGAATACCCGCAGCAGCGCCGCCATGATCCAGTGGTGCAGCGGGGGATGGTAGTACTGCCAGATATCACGCACGTCAAAGTCAGGGAGCTTGAGGCCGTTATTATACCAGTATTCGATGTAGTTTGCGTGCCCCCACTCGCTGACCCAGTAGCCGACGTCCTGCTGGCGGACGTCCGAGGTGGTGTAGAGGATGTACACGAACCGCAGGACAATGCCCATCAGCACCATCAGCATGATAAAGTTGCGGGTGCTGAGCACGCCCTTGATCTTCATGTACAGCATCAGCGACGCTGTCATGATCAGCGGCATGAAGAAGATGACCGCCGACGACAGCCCCGTCTCTACGAACAAAAACAAGCTCAGCGCGCCGAACAGCGTCCCTACAGCAAGGACGGTCAGCTTCTTCTTCATCGTGCTGCCGATCCCGCCCAGGAATACCAGTACAGCGAGGATCACGGCGATCACAACGAGGGCATAGATCAGGCCGCCGAGGGTGATGTTCACCTTCTGGCACAGCCCGAACGGTAGCAGCAGCCCGCACGCGACGATCACGCACAGATACGGGTGGCTTGCAAGCCGGTGGCAGAAGTGCCCGAGCGGATGTTGTTTTGCTGACATATTATGATTCTTCTTTGGATGCTTCGTGATATTCCTTCTCGGTGTTGACGTTCCACACCGCCGACTTGTCGGTGCTGCCCGAGAGGATCGCGCGCACTGTCTCGAACGAGGTGCACATACTGTGGTCGAGGTTGTTGTAGCGGTGCTGGCCGTTGCGCCCCACACAGAAGAGGTTGTCGATGGTGTCGAGGTACTCGCGCAGCTCATCCATATGTTCATAGGTGTCGAAGTACGCGGGGTACGCCTTCTTCACGCGCTCGACATGAAAGTCGATGACGTCGGATTCGTCGTCGATGAGCCCCATCTTGACCATCTCGGAGATACCCATCCTGCCGAATTCCTCATCGGTCATGCTCCACATCTGATCGCCCTCGTTGCAGAAGTACTCGAGCCCGATCCAAACGGTGTTCTCGATATCCTTGACCATATACGGCGACCAGTTGTTGTAGATCTGGAACCGACCCATCTGTACCGATCTGTCGTGGACATAGACCCAGTTGTCGGGCACGATGTCGCCGATGGTCTTGATCTTGGTCTGGTTCTTAAGCTTTAGATGCGGAACCAGCACGCCCGCGGTCATATAGTCGCGGTACGGCAGCCCCGATGCGATCGCGCGCATCTCCTCGGGCACGTCGTTCATCCCTTCGACCAGATTCTTGACCGGCATGGAGCTGATGACATAGTCGCCGTCGATCGATACCTCTTTGCCGTCCTTCTCATAGACAAGACCGGTGAGCCGGTTGTCCTCGCCCTTGACGATCCGTGTGACCTTGGCGTTCTTGATGATGGTGCCGCCTTTTTTCTCGAACTCGGCGGCGGTCAGCTCCCACAGCTCGCCGGGGCCGAGCTTCGGATAGGCGAACTCCTCGATCAGCGAGGTCTCGACCGTGCGGTTCTTCTTGCCCGTTATCTTGCCGAAGATATCCTTGAGCACCGCGCGGATGGACAGCCCCTTGACGCGCTGAGCGCCCCATTCGGGCGATATCTCGCTCGGGTGCCGTCCCCAGAGGTTCTCGGTATAGTTCTCGAAGAACATCGAGTACAGCTTCTTGCCGAAGCGGTTGATATAGAAGTCCTCGAGCGACTTTTCCTCGCGCTTGTGGAACACGGTCCCAAGATACGAGAACCCGACCGCCATCGTGGTGCCGAATCCCATGTTCCGGATGGTCTCGAACTTCAGCGATACGGGATAGTCAAAGAATTTTTGGTTGAAGAAGATGCGCGACAGACGGTTGCGCCTGAGCATGACGCGGTCGGTCTGTTCGGGGTCGGGGCCGCCCTCTTTGACCGATGAGGTTCGCCCGAGCATGACGTCGTCGAACGGCATCGCGCCCTGGGTGGGGAGCATCTTCTCCCACCATTCGTTGACCTCGGGGACCTTTGAGAAGAACCGGTGGCCGCCCATATCCATGCGGTTGCCCTTGTAGTTGACGGTACGCGAGATCCCGCCGAACATATCGCTCTCTTCGAGCACGGTCACCTCATACTCGCTGCTCTTGTCGAGCAGCTCATAGGCGGCGGTCAACCCCGCGGGGCCCGCGCCGATGATCAGAACCTTCTTCATAGACATTTCCTCCACATATTGTGCATAATTTGACATATTACAGTATATCAAACACAATATATCCCGTCAATTTACAATGTTGTAATACTTAATATATAAGAAAAAGGCCGCAAACAGCGCGACCTTTATCCTCTGCATCCTGTCGGATGCGCTATACATTGAACCGGAACAGCACGACGTCCCCGTCCTTCATGACATACTCTTTGCCCTCGCTGCGAACGAGCCCCTTCTCCTTGGCGGCGGTCATCGAGCCGCACGCGATGAGGTCGTCATACGCGATGACCTCGGCGCGGATGAACCCGCGCTCGAAGTCAGAGTGGATCTTGCCGGCGGCGGCGGGCGCCTTGGTGCCGTTCTTGATCGTCCAGGCGCGCACCTCGGGCTTGCCGGCGGTGAGGAACGAGATCAGCCCCAGCAGCGTGTAACACGCGCCGATCAGCCGGTCGAGCCCGCTCTCGCTGAGCCCGAGCTCGCCGAGGAACAGCTCCCTCTCATCCCTGTCCATCCCGACGATCTCCGCCTCCAGCTCGGCACAGATGGGCAGCACTGCGGCGTGCTGCTCTTCAGCGATCGCGCGCACGCGGGCGAGGCGATCGTTGGTGTCGATCCCATGGGAGAAGTCGTCCTCGCTCATATTGGCGGCAAAGATGACCGGCTTGTCCGTCAGCAGCGCGACCTGTGAGAGCAGCTGTCGCTCGTCGTCGGTACACTCGATGGTGCGGGCGGGCTTTCCCTCGTTGAGAGATGCGAGCACCCGCTTGAAGAACTCGACCTCTGAGAGGTACTTCTTGTCGCCCTTGACCATCTTCTGCGCCTTGTCGATGCGGCGCTGTACCAGCTCGACGTCCGAGAGGATCAGCTCGAGGTCGATGGTCTCGATATCGCGCACCGGATCGACCGATCCCTCGACATGGATGATATCGTCGTTCTCAAAGCACCGCACCACGTGCACCACCGCGTCACATTCGCGGATGTTGGAGAGGAACTTGTTGCCCAGCCCCTCGCCCTTGCTCGCGCCCTTGACGAGCCCCGCGATATCGAGAAACTCGATGACGGCGGGGGTGTACTTGTCGGGGTGGTACATCTGGGCGAGGCGGTCGAGCCGCTTGTCCGGCACCGCTACCACGCCGACGTTCGGCTCGATGGTGCAGAAGGGGTAGTTCGCCGACTGGGCGCCGGCGTTGGTTATCGCGTTGAAGAGCGTGGACTTGCCGACGTTCGGCAGCCCGACGATCCCTAATTTCA
>CAJODM010000002.1 GCA_905233755.1 uncultured Ruminococcus sp. | reverse complement strand
TTCCATCTTCCTCATCGGTTCATATTGCCTTACCTGTATTACCCACAGGCTTACCTATGTGCTGACACTATCCACTTACCTATGTGCTGACCTAACAGTTTTACTATACAACTTTCAATTCTTCACTTTTCATTCTTCATTCTTCACTGATATCAGTATCTCCCGTAGCTCTCCGTCTGGGAGAAGGCATCGGGATAGTGTTCGATCTTCTGCACCCTATGGGTGGTGCGGTCGAGCTCGACCTCGATGATATCGAACCGCGGCTGGAGCGTCATCCCCGTCTGCTGCAGATAGAGCGACGCGGTACGCAGGATATGCGCCCGCTTGCTGCTGTCGACCGCATAGACCCCCGAGATAAACGGCGACACGGCGCGGGTCTTGACCTCGATGAACGCAACGATATCCCCCTGTCGGGCGATGATATCCACCTCGCCGACAGCGGTCTTATAATTCTTCTCTAGAATTTTGTACCCCTGATGCCTCAGGTACTTGGCCGCCGCACGTTCGCCGAGCATCCCGAACGTCCTGTTATCCGTATAGGTCATGACAGGATCTTCTTCAGAAAGCTCATCCGATGGATCGGACAGGGGCCGTAGGTGCGGATGCGCTCGACGTGGAGCTTGGTGCCGTAGCCCTTGTGCAGCTCGAACCCGTACTGCGGATACTCTTCGGCATAGCGCAGCATCAGCCGATCCCTCGAGACCTTGGCCAGTATCGACGCGGCGGCAATTGACAGCGAGCGAGAATCCCCCTTGACGATATACTCGGCAGGGATCGAGAGCTGTGGCAGGCGGTTGCCGTCGATCATGGCATAGTCGGGGCGCACCTTCAGCCCCATGATCGCGCGGCGCATGGTGTTCATAGTGGCGGACAGGATGTTGTCGCGCTCGATCTCGTCGACCGTGCCGAACGCGACCGAACACGCGACCGCCTCCTCGATAATGACATCGAATAGCTGTTCGCGCTTCTTCTCAGATAACTTCTTGCTGTCGTTGACGCCCTCGATCATATGTCCCCGGGGCAGGATGACGGCAGCGGCGCACACGGGGCCGGCGAGCGGTCCTCGACCCGCCTCGTCCACGCCGCAGACGGCGGTATAGCCGTTATCATATGCCGCTTTCTCGAAGAGGAGCATCTCGGCCCCCGTATCCCGAGCGGTCATGACGGCAGCTCCAGGGTGATCCTGCCGAGCTTTGACGAGCGGAACTCGTCGAGCAGCATCGCCGACGCGCGTTCGGTGTCCGCCTCTCCCCCGCGCACGAGCATCCCGCGGCGCGACGCGATCAGCGATAGCAGATCATAGCTACTTAGCATCAGCTCCTCGTCAGAAAGCCGAAATCGCTCGATAAATGCTGTCGGGCGCAGCACCCTGAGCAAATCGAGCAGCCGCACGGCGAGCAGCTCGATATCCATGATGTTGTCCTTGATCGCGCCGGTGAAGGCGAGCCGTTCGCCCACCTGCGGATCGTCGAACTTGGGCCACAGTACCCCGGGGGTATCGAGGATCTCGAACCCCTTTGAGACAGTGAACCACTGGTTCCCGCGCGTCACGCCGGGGCGGTCGGACGCCTTCGCCTTGTTGCGGCCGGCGATCCGGTTGATGAACGTGGACTTGCCGACGTTGGGGATGCCGACGATCATCGCGCGCATGGATGGGTTTAGCATACCCTTGCGCCGTAAACCATCGAGCTTGTCGCTCAGCAGCCGCTGCAGCAGGGGCTGTAGCTTGTCGACCCCGAGGCCCGTCTTGCAGTTGACGGCGAGCGCTGCGGTACGATCACCCGACAGCGCGTCGACCCAGCGGCGGGTGGCGGCAGGATCCGCCATATCACACTTGTTGAGCAGGATGACCGACGGGGTGTTGCCGATGAGCGCGGCGATATCGGGGTTGCGGGAGCTGAGCGGTATGCGCGCATCGAGCACCTCGATCACCGCATCCACGAGCGATAGGTCCCGCGTGATCGCGCGGCGGGTCTTGGTCATATGCCCGGGGAACCACTGGATGTTCTGCATATTGTCCATCAAATCACTTCCCTGTTTCTAAGAAAGCCCGCTCGAGTGAGCAGGGCTTTCGGTCAAACTATCAATCGCTGTAGATATAGCGAATCTTGGAAAAGTCGAGCTTGGGCACAGCGCCGAACTCGGTGTTCTCATAGCTATGCGGAATGATGACGAGCTGTGCCTTGCCGATGATGTCGGTCACATTGATCAGCCCGATCTCGTGATAGCGGCTGTCGAGCGATACGGTGCGGTTATCTCCCATGACAAACACCTTGCCCTCGGGGATGACCTCGGGGATCTCGGCATCTCCCGGGATGGTGTTGCCCTGGATATACGTCTCGTCCAGCAGCACGCCGTCGACATAGACCTGCTGGGTATCAAAGTCGATCCGCAGCGTCTGGCCCTCGGTGGCGATGACGCGCTTGACGAGGGGTTTCTCGTACTCTTCGCCGTGGCTGATGACCACGACGTCGCCGTTGTGCGGGGTGTAGAAGAGGTTGGTGATGATCACCTTGTCCGAGTCGATGAGCGTCGACTCCATCGAGGTGCCGTCCACGTCGATCACGCGGAACAGAAACGTCATCACCAGCAGCACGACCACCAGCGCAGCAAACAGCGACCCCGCCCAGTCGAGCACCGTGGCGGTGGCTTCGCTCTTGTTGAGTGTGACGTGTTCGGTCACGTCCTCCTCGGCAAAGATATCCTCATACATCTGATCGTCAATTTTCATACAACCACTTCCTGTAGCAAAAAAGGGGCTATGATAAGCCCCTTTTAGAACCGATGATTACTTGCGGATCTGCTCCTTGACCTTGGCCGCCTTGCCGACGCGGTCACGCAGATAGTACAGCTTGCTGCGGCGAACCTTACCGTAGCGCACGACCTTCACGTCGACGACGTTCGGGGAATGCAGCGGAAAGACACGCTCGACGCCGACGCCGTATGATACACGGCGAACGGTGAACGTCTCGGCAACGCCGGAGCCGCGCTTCGCGATCACGGTGCCCTCGAACATCTGGATCCTCTCGCGCTCACCCTCGCGGATGTTCACGGAAACGCGAACGGTATCGCCGATGCCGAACTCGGGTACGGTCTCCTTGACGGAGCTCTGTGAAATGATTTTTAATGCGTCCATAATTTCCTCCTAGTTCGTTCAGACATTCATGCGCGTTCCGCTGTAGGGGCGGTTGACCGCAGAGGACTATCCGCTTCAAATTTGAACATTTGTCCAGATTTGAACCCCGTCAACCAAGCGACGGTTCCAAATGCTTTCCTATTCTAGCACAAAGAGCGGGAGAAATCAAGTGTTTTTTTCACATTCGTGACAGGGAGCTGAAATGCGGCAGAATTGTTTACAAAATATTCATCCCGTCTGTTGCAGTCTGATATGCAATTTTCGGTGAATCGGCGCCATAGGTGAAAGGAGGTCTCAGCCGTGCTATAAAGCCGCAGGCACCGCAGAACATCCCGCCATAACGGAGTATAGCACAACAACCATCGGTAGAGCAAAAACAACCCCCCTTGTTCATAAAACAACCCCCCTTGTTCATAAAACAACCCCCCTTGTTCTTAAAACAACCCCCCTTGTTCTTAAAACAACCCCCCTTGTTCTTAAAACAACCCCCCTTGTTCTTAAAACAACCCCCGTTGTTCTCAAAACAACCCCGAACAACCAATAAAAAGAAAAAGAAGAAGAAAAAGAATAGGAAGAAGAAAACGTACTATTCTTTTTCTTCTGATAAGCAAGATTGAATCTTATAACAACAAATCGCACCGACCCGAACCACGAGAGGGTGATTCGGCTCGATGCTCATGATATCCTGTGAGAGCGCAGAAACTCGGTGAACACCGCGGGCGGCTCACAGTGAAACTCCATATATGTACCCGTTGACGGATGGACAAACCCGAGGGTAGTAGCATGCAGCGCCTGACCGCACAGGGATGTGATGACCTTCTTGGGACCGTAGACGGGATCGCCCGCCACCGGATGCCCGATATGCGCCATATGGACGCGGATCTGGTGGGTGCGGCCGGTATGGAGCGTACAGCGCACAAGTGCAAAGCCCGACAGCCGCTCGAGCACCGTGTACGCGGTGACGGCGTCCTTGCTGTTTTGCTCGATGACAGCCATGCGCTTGCGGTCGGTGCGGTGCCGCCCGATCGGCGCGTTCACAACGCCCTGTGCATCAGGACAGCCGTACACGATCGCAAGATACTCGCGTCGAAAGCTGTGCGAGGATATCTGATCGGCAAGCGCGCGGTGCGCTGTATCGTTCTTTGCGACCATCAACAGCCCCGAGGTGTCCTTGTCGATACGGTGGACGATCCCCGGGCGCAGCACGCCGTTGATCCCCGACAGAGAATCGCGACAGTGATACAAAAGCGCGTTTACGAGCGTGCCCGACGGGTTGCCGGGTGCCGGATGCACCACCATGCCCTTGGGCTTGTTGACGACGATCAGGTCATCGTCCTCATAGAGGATCGACAGGGGGATATCCTCGGGCAGCACATCGAGCCCGACCGGCTCGGGGAGGATCGCCTCTACCCTATCGCCCAAAGAAAGCCGCCAGCTCTTAGAGACCTGCTCCCCGTTGACGCGCACCCCGCCGTCATCGAACAGCCGCAGCAGCGACGAGCGGGTATGGTCGGGAATATTCTCTGAGAGAAATTTGTCGATCCGGACATCCCGATCATGCTCCGCGGCGACGAACGTGTATGTCATAGCGAGCGTTCCTTCTTGTCCTTGTAGAAGAACAGCAGATAGATCACCAGCACCACGGAGCCGGCGGTGATGCAGTAGTCGGCAAAGTTGCACACCGGCGGAAAGAAGCTCAGCTGCAGATAGTCGATCACAAATCCGCGAAAGATCCGGTCGATCAGGTTGCCGATCCCGCCGCCGACGATCAGCGAGCAGGCGATGCAGAACATCCGGCTGCGATCCCGATAGCGAACGAGCAGCACGCCGAACAGCACGATCACCGCCACGGTCACGATGATGAAGAACCACCGCGCGTCCTGGAACAGCCCGAACGCCACCCCGCGGTTCTCGGCATAGACAAGGTCGAGCAGATACGGCACGGCGGTCACTGTGCCGACGGGCCGGACATAGATGACAACGAGGTATTTCAGCGCTTGGTCGACGGCAGCGATCAGCGCGATGATGCACAGATACAGCACCGGCATATCTAATACCCTCCTTCCAGAAAACGCGGCGTATCTGACATAACAGGAAAGATACACCGCGCTATAGATGCTTTACGGCAGCCGCTGTCAGCGCAAAGTAGCGGCACAGCGGTCGCACAGCGTCGGATGATCGTGATCACATCCGACGGTATCGGAATAGGACCAGCAGCGTTCACACTTCTCGCCCGATGCCTTTCTGACTTCAACCAGGAGCTCGCCGTCGTTCTCGACAAGCTCTACATCCGAGACGATGAACGCCGTCTTGAGCTGGGGCAGCACGCTCTCGATAAAGCGGTACTCTTCGCCCGACGCTTTCAGGATGATTGCCGCCTCGAGCGAGCTCTTGAGCGTCTTGTCCTTGATGACGGTCTCGAGCGAGCGCTTGACGGTATCGCGCAGCTGATGGATGCGATCCCACGAGGCGATAAAGCTGTCATCCACAGACAGGGGGATCGGCCGGGGCATATCGTTGAACACAACGTGGGCGGTATCGTCACACGAGCGGTGCGGCATATAGCGCCAGATCTCGTCCGAGGTATAGGCGAGGATCGGGGTGATCATCCGCACGAGCGCGTCAAGGATCAGGAACATCGCCGACTGGGCGGCGCGGCGCGCCATGCTGTCGGCACGCTCGGTATAGAGCCGATCCTTGAGCACATCGAGGTAGAAGTTGCTCATATCGACGACACAGAAGTTGTGCACGGCGTGATAGACCTGGTGGAACTCATACGCCTCATACCCCGCGCGCACCTTGTCGATCAGCTCGTTGAGCTTGACGATCGCCCACTTGTCGATGGGCAGCATATCGTCGGTCGATACCATATCGCGCTCGGGATCGAAGTCGAACAGGTTGCCGAGGATATAGCGCGCAGTGTTGCGGATCTTGCGGTAGGCCTCGGAGAGCTGCTTTAGGATATCCTTTGAGATACGGATATCGGCGTGATAGTCGCTGGACGCGACCCACAGCCGAAGGATATCCGCGCCGTACTGATCGACGATCTCCTGGGGCTCGATGCCGTTGCCGAGCGATTTGCTCATCTTGCGGCCCTCGCCGTCGACGACCCATCCGTGGGTCAGGACGGTCCGATAGGGAGCGATGCCGTTGACGGCGACCGAGGTCAGCAGCGAGCTCTGGAACCAGCCGCGATACTGATCGGCGCCCTCGAGATACATATCGGCAGGATAGTGCAGATAGTCGCGCGCCTTGCACACGGCGGCATGGGTCGAACCGGAGTCGAACCATACATCCATGATATCCTGCTCTTTGCGGAAGTGATCGTGCCCGCACTTGGGGCATACGGTGCCGTTCGGGAGGATCTCGTCAGCGGGATGGGTGAACCACGCGTCGCTGCCCTCCTTGCGGAACAGGTCGGCGACCGCCTGCATCGCGCCCTCGTCGATATAGGGCTCGCCGCAGGATTCGCAGAAGAAGATCGGGATCGGCACGCCCCACTTGCGCTGACGGGAGATACACCAGTCCTTGCGCTCGCGCACCATCGAGGTGATGCGGTCGCGGCCCCACGCGGGGACCCACTCGACCGTGTCGATCGCGCGGCACGCGTCGTCCTTGAAGTCGTCGACCGAGCAGAACCACTGGTCGGTCGCGCGGAAGATGACCGGCTGCTTGCAGCGCCAGCAGTGCGGGTACTGGTGCCGGATCTTCTGGGTGGCGAACATCCTGCCGTGCTCAGTAAGGTACAGAGCGATCGGCTTGTTGGCTTCTTCTGTCGTAAGCCCTGCGAACCGACCCGCCTCGTCAGTAAGCCGTCCGTCGGCGTCAACGGGGACGACGATCGGAATCTCGGGGTACTTCTTGCAGACCTCGAAGTCATCGACGCCGTGTCCCGGCGCGGTATGGACGCATCCGGTACCGCTGTCGAGCGTGACATGGTCGCCGAGGATCACGAGCGACTCGCGATCAAGGAACGGATGCGCGGTCTTGATATACTCGAGATCGGCGCCCTTGAAGGTGGCTACCGTCTCATAGTCGGTGATACCGGCGGCCTGCATCGCGCTGTCAGCAAGCTCCGTCGCCATGATATAATACTCGTCGCCGCAGCGCAGCAGCGCATAGTCAAAATCGGGCCCCAGACAGATCGCAAGGTTCGCAGGCAGCGTCCATGTGGTGGTCGTCCAAATGACGAAGTTGACAGCGCCGGGGTCGATCCCCAGTGCGGAGAACCGCCCGCGGTCGTCGGTGACGGCGAACTTGACATAGACCGAGTAGCACGGATCGTCGCTGTACTCGATCTCGGCCTCGGCGAGCGCGGTCTTGCACTCGGAGCACCAGTAGACGGGCTTGAGCCCGCGGTAGATATGTCCCTTGGACGCCATCTTGGCGAAGATCTCGATCTGGGTGGCCTCGAACTCCTTATGGAGCGTGATGTACGGATTGTCCCACTCGCCGAGCACGCCCAGCCGACGGAACTCGGCACGCTGGTCGTCCACATAGGACAGCGCGAACTCGCGGCAGATGCGCCGCAGCTCGACGTCCGAGATGGTGGTCGAGTTCCCGACCCCCGCCTTCTGACGCGCCTTGAGCTCGGTGGGCAGCCCGTGGGTGTCCCATCCGGGGACATAGGGGGACTGATAGCCCGACATATTCTTGTACCGGACGACGATGTCCTTGAGGACCTTGTTCAGCGCGGTACCGAGGTGGATATCGCCGTTGGCGTACGGAGGGCCGTCATGAAGGACATACAGGGGCTTGCCCTCGTTCTTCTCGATCAGCCGATCATAGACCTTCTCCTCGTTCCAAGTACGAAGGGTCTCGGGCTCGGACTTGGGCAGTCCCGCACGCATGGGGAAATCGGTACGCGGGAGATTCAGGGTGGAATTATAATCCTGAGACATGATGCTGTACACTCCAGACTTGACATGACAAGGAGCCGCACACGTGCGACGTGACGCGCGCGCCGGCTCCCCTATCCTGTTTGATGTTGATCGGATTACTCGACGTCGTAGTTGTCGCCGAACTTGAGCTTGTCGAACTTCTCGTTGCGGGGCTCCTCGGGCTCGTCGTCAGACGCGGCAGCGGGGATCGCCGCCTTGCCCATCTCCTCCTCGACGTCAAAGGTATCGTCGGCGTTGAGGATATCGTCGACCGGCTCGAACGGATACTTCTCGTCGAGCTCGGCGCGCTTGGCGGCGACGTCCTCATCAGAGGGCATCTCCTCAACGATCGAGAGATGCTGCTTATACAGGGCGATGATCTCGTGGCGCAGGTTCGCAGTCTCCTGATGGATCGCCTCATAACGATCCTTCTCGCGCTCGGTCGCCATCTCCGCCTCGGTGAGGATCGCACGCGACTTCTTCTCGGCGGACTTGATGATATAGGACGCCTTGTTCTTGGCATCCTTGATCGCATTGTCGGACAGCTTCTGGGACTGGAGCAGCGCGCCGCGAACGGTCTCCTCATCCTTGCGGTACTGCTCGATCTTCTTGGCGAGGATATCCATCTTGCGGAGCATATCCGCCTTCTCGGCGTTCTGCTGCTCGACGGTCTCGACGACCTCTTCGATGAAGTTATCGACATCCTCGGCGTTGTAGCCGTTGCGGCCGGATTTGCGGAAGCTGATCTCCTTGATTTCGTCCAGTGATAACATAATCTACACTCCTATCTAAAGTGTCTTACAGCGACGCGGCGGCGGCCCTTGCGGGTAAGCCCTAGGTCGTCTGTAAAAACAAATTTACCGTATTTTCTTATTGTGATAGTATGCCCGGGATGCAGCGGTTTAGCCCCGTTGACTTCGATCACATGATCCACCGCCACGAGCTGAGAGCGGATCAGGCGCGACGCCTTCTCGCGGGAGAGCCCCGTCAGCGCGGCGACAAAGGCGTCGAGCCGCAGCGACGGCAGCGTCAATGTCAGCTCGTCAACATCGGCGCGCACGGGCAGATCGACGGGATCGCCGACAGATACACTCACCCCGACACGGCCGATCAGCCGCAGCTCCGACAGGATCGTCGACGCGACCTCATCGCGCACGAACACTACCGCCCGACCGTCCTCGGTCAGGATATCGCCGATGCTCTCGCGCGTGATCAGCAGCGACATCAGCGCGCCGAGCACATCGCGGTGCGTAAGCGGGTACGCCTCGGGATAACGGATCGCGATCGTCGTGACGGGAAAGTCGCCCTCGTCGGCCGACGCGCCCAGCATCACGCGGACAGCGTCCTCATACCCGCCGAACCAGCAGATATCGGCGTCATGCGGCAGATGATCGCGCAAGAACATCCGCTCGTGCTCGTTGAGAAACCCGAGGAACGTCGGGCGATGACGCACAGCGGCAAGCTCGATCGCGTCATAGGCACGCGAGAGCAGCAGCCGGTCGTCATCCGTGCGAACGGCGGCCATTTAGAAGTAGACGCCGCTGTGCTCCAGCTCGTCGAGCAGATCGTCGCCGGTGAGGTCGACGTTGTTGGGGATGATGATGAAGGTCGAAGTGGCGACCTTCTTGATCTTGCCGCGGTTGGCATACGCCACGCCCGAGAGGAAGTCAATGATGCGGCGCGCCATGTCCTTGTTGGTGTTCTCGAGGTTGAGCACAACGGTGTGGGTCTTCATCAGCTCGTCGGCGATGCTGCGGGTCTCCTCCCCGAATCGCTCGGGCTTGAACAGCGCGACCTGCAGCTTGGCGGTGGCGCTGATGTTCACGACCTTGTTGCGGCGAGAGGTCTCGCGCAGGGAGGCGCCATCATCATAGTCGTCATAGCGCGACGACCGGCGCGACGAACGATCGCGGTCGCGGTCACGGTAGCTTTTGAGCTCGTCGTCGGGCTCCTCTTCCGGCTCTGTGTCATAGCCGTACTCGTTATACTCGTATTCATCATCGGGCGCATCCCACATGCGCTTGAATTTATCGACAAATCCAGCCATCTTGGTTCCTCCGTTAGATATTGTAATGACGGGCGCCGAACAACGCCGATCCGACACGGATCATGTTCGCGCCGCATTTGATCGCCTCGGTATAATCATCGGACATCCCCATCGAGAGGAAATCCATAGATATATTATCTATATTTTTGCTGCTTATGTCAAGAAAGATATTACGCATTTTATCAAAAAATTTACAATTTTCTTGTGCATTCTGACAAATCGGAGGGATCGCCATCAGCCCGCGCACACGGATACCCGGCAGCGTATGCACCTCAAAAAGGAGCTCTTCTGTCCTCTCGGGCAGGACGCCGGACTTGCTCTCTTCGCCGCCGATGTTCACCTCGCACAGGATATCGGTCACGATACCGAGGGATTGAGACCGCAAGGAGATCTCGCGCGCTAAGCGGAACGAGTCGACCGACTGGATCATGCTGACCTTGCCGACGATCGCGCGCACCTTGTTGGTCTGCAGATGCCCGATGAAGTGCAGCGAAGCGTGCTCAAGGTCATATGCGTCGTACTTGGACAGCAGCTCCTGCACCCGGTTCTCGCCGAGATACCGCAGCCCGAGCGAGACAGCATAGTTGATCGCTGCTGCATCCACTGTCTTGGTCGCGGCAAGAAAGGTGATATCGCTCGCTGATCTGCCGACGTCGGATGCGGCAAGCGCGATGTTCTCGCAGATGGTCTCGTAGTTCGCCCGTATATCAGTCAAGGATCTTTCCATCGAACAGATCGCTCCCTTCTATCACTACCTTATCATACAGCGTCACGGTCGTGCCGTTATACAGCACGTCCGGATCGGGGTTCTCGTTACAGATCACATAGTCGTCGCCGGCATAGAGGATCGACACCTGTTTGAACAACAGCTCGTTGCCGTACTCGACATAGACACCCTGCACCTTTTGGCGTTCGGTGGTGCGGGTGCCGTCGTTGGCGGTGACGGTGCGCTCGACATAGTCGTCATGCAGCGCGGATTTGGAGAATTTGAGCCCCTCATACTCGCCGACCACGATCTCGACGCTCTCGCGCCGGATATGCGACAGCGACGCGTCCATATAGTTGCAGGCGATCACCGCCATCGACATCGTCTCATCCGAAAAGCGGTTCACGCTCACCACCTTGGCGGGCAGCTCGGCGCCGGTGACATACGGCAGCCGCACGCTGACAGAGGACGCGTTGTGGGTGATGTTCACGGCGTCGTCCTCGGTGATCGGGCACAGGATATACCAGTTCACACCCTTGATGACCTTGCCGATATACCGATCGTCGACATCTGCGGGTGCGGCGTTCTGATAGTCGGCATAGGTGATCTCGTCGAGGTGGGACACATCGAACACCTGCTCATATCCGTCGACAGAGGACACAAAGTAGCCCGACGATGCGGTGGTCACTTCGCCCGAGGGCTCGCCGCAGCTGTCGACGAGCTGTTTGCGCTGTATCGTCAGCTCGGCGATACGGTCGTCGAACCCGAGCTGCTCGCCGGTGATGATCTGCTTGCGATAGATCGAGCTCATCAGCTGCTCGCTCGCGTCGTCCACCTGATCGAAGCTGCGCCGGTTGATGTTCTCTATCAGCGCGACAAGGTCGGCGGACAGCTGGCTGTTCACGGTGTCGAGCCCCGCGTTCATCGCGGTGACGGCGCTCAGCGACTGCAGATACGCGATGCGCTCGTCGATCTCGGCGATCTGCTGCCGGGCGATGACGTCGCTCTCGTTCTTGTACACGGTGGCGACCGCACCGCCGGCAGTGACCTTCTCGGCGTCGTCGACGTTATAGACGACGATACCCGACGAGCTGTTCTCGATGTAGGACTCGTCCCGGATGATATAGGCGTTCGACTTGATCACATCATAGGCGGTGGCGCGATAGGCGGTCTCGGTGACGATGTTGTTCGAGCCGAGAAAGTTGGTCGTCACGAACAGGAACACGATGTACAAGAGCGCGAGCGTCACGGCAACGGCAATCAGTATTCTTTTGATAACGGTATTTCTGCTAGCTTTGGGCATAGAATGTACCTTCTATCAGTTGTTCTGCTGACGCTGAGAGCTCCTCTAGCGTCATCATGTCGATATCGAACCAGTGGATGCTGTCATCGCGCAAGAACCACGTCAGCTGACGTTTCGAATAGCGGCGGGTCGCGCGCTTGAGCGAATCTGTGCAGATAGAGAGTGATTCGTTCCCCATCAGGTACGGCAGCAGCTCCTTGTGCCCGATCGCCATCGCGGCGGTCTGGCCGATATCGGCGGACTGCACCTCGCGCGCTTCGTCAAGGAGCCCCATATCGAGCATCGCGTCCACGCGGGCGTCGATGCGGTCATACAGCACGGCGCGATCCGACGTCTTGAGCCCGATCTTGAGGGGACGATAGCGGGATTCGTACCGCGTCGCCTCGATGTTGAGCTCGGTGACGGTGCGGCCGGTGGTGCGGTAGACCTCGATACAGCGCAGGATGCGCCGCGGGTTTCGCTCCGTTTTCAGCCGCTCATAAGATGCAGGGTCGAACGCGGCAATCTCGGACAGCATCGCGTCAAGACCCTCTTCGTCGAGCTGTGAATGAAGCTGCGCGCGGACAGCGGGGTCGGTGTTCTCGACAGAGAAGTCAACGCATCGCAGCAGTGAGTCAACGAACAGCCCCGTCCCGCCGCAGAGGATCGGCAGCTTGCTCCTCGCGTGGATATCGGCTAGGATCGGATGCGCGAGCGCACAGTAGCGCGCGACCGAGAACTCCTCAGTAGGGTCGATACACCCGATCAGATGATGCGGGATGCCGTGCATCTCATACTCAGCAGGCGACGCGGTCGCGATCTCCATGCCGCGATACACCTGCATCGAATCGGCAGAGACCACCTCGCCGTCAAAGTGTTCTGCCAGCGTGACGGCGAGCGCAGACTTGCCGGTGGCGGTAGGACCGACAACGGCGACAACGGGAATCTGTTCCATCATCAGACACGCCCAAACCAGCGCTCGAGCTCACGCTTCTTCAGCACAACGCACACCGGACGGCCGTGGGGACAGTGGCGGATATCCTCGCCCTCGACCCTTTTCGCCAGCTCGATGAGCTCGCGGTCGGTGCTCTTGTTGCCGCCCTTAATCGCCGAGCGGCACGCTACGTTATGGTAGATCCACTCCATCTTCTCGGAGAGGACCTGTCTGCGGTTCTCGGATAGGTAGCCCGCCATCTCGGTGACGGACGGCTCGATGTCGTCAAGCGAAAGATACTGGGGCGCAGAGCGCACGACGATGACGCCCTCGCCAAACGATTCGACGTCGAATCCGGCAGAACGGAGAACCTCTTTATTTTCTAATACAGAATTATAGTCGATCTTGTTGAGGGTGACGGTGACCGGGGTGAGGAGTAACTGGCTGTAACCGGCGCCTTTGTCCGTCTTCAGCTTCTCATAGATGATCCGCTCGTGGGCGGCGTGCTTGTCGATCAAGAGCAGCTCGCTGTCGTTCTTCTCAACGATGACGTACGTCCTGAACGCTTCGCCGATATAGCGATAGGCGTCCTCGGACAGCTCGATCAACGGACGCGGATCAGCAGGGGTCGGCGCGGGATCGGCAACGCTGTGTGCGTCGGCGAGCTGTTCACAGAGCGCTCTCTCGGCGGATGCAGCACGCTGCTCGTCGATGAAGCGCTCTTTGTGCTGTTCTCTGCGCACTGCCTGCCGCGAGTACAGCTCGAACGGGTCAGTGGGGGTATTCTGAGCAACGATGGGAGCAGTGCGGATGACGGGCTTTCCGTCCTCTTTATCGAGCAGGGAGAACGGATCGTCATCCGAGCGGCTGCTTTTCGGCTCAACCCAATGCTCATCGCGCTCGCGGAACGCCTTCTTCGCCAGTTCAAAGGGGTTCACCCTGCCGGTGACCTTGCCGGACGGATCGACTTCGACGCGCTTCTCGCCGACCATCAGCGCGGTCTTCACGGCGTGGAACACCGCGTCGAACACCGGACGCTCGTTGACGAACCGCACCTCGAGCTTGGTGGGATGGACGTTAACGTCCACCGCCGAGCAGCTCATGTCGATGAAGAGCACACAGGCCGGGAACTTGCCGACCATGACGACGCCCTTGCATGCCTCGCTGATCGCCGCCATCGCGGTCTTGGAGATGACAAAGCGACGGTTGATGAAGAAGTTCTGCATGTTGCGGTTGGGACGGGCGTTCTCAGGAGGGCTGATATAGCCGCTGACGCGAATCCCGCCGAGGGTATAGTCGACCGGTATCAGCCCGCGCGCAAAGTCGCGGCCATATACTGCATAGATCGCGGAGAGCAGCTTGCCGTCGCCGGATGTGCGCAGGGTCTGCTTTCCGTCTTTGATATAGGTCAGCGCAATCTCGGGGTGCGAGAGCGCGATCTTGTCGACGACGTTGCTGACGGCGTTGCCCTCAGCCATGTCGGTCTTGAGGAATTTCATACGCGCAGGGGTGTTGTAGAACAAATCGCGGATGATGAACGTGGTGCCGTCGGGGCATCCCGCATCCTCGAGCGATATCTCCTCTCCCCCTTCGATCAGATAGTGGGTACCGACCGCCTCCTCGGGCGCCTTGGTGATCAGCTCGAGGTGGGACACCGACGAGATGGACGCGAGCGCCTCGCCCCGAAACCCCAGCGTCGCGATAGACAACAGATCGTCCTCGTCCGTCACCTTGGAGGTGGCGTGGCGGATGAACGCCGGACGCACATCCTCGCGCAGGATGCCCGATCCGTTATCGGATACGCGCATGAAGCTGACGCCGCCGTTCTTGATCTCGACGGTCACGGCAGTGGCACCGGCGTCAATGGCGTTCTCGACAAGCTCCTTGATGACGGATGACGGACGCTCGACGACCTCGCCGGCAGCGATCAGCTCGGCGACATGCTTATCCAGTATGTTGATGCGTCCCATGGTATCATCCTTTCGATCAAATATCGCTATAACGGCTAGTCCGCCATGTTCTTGAGCTCATAGAGCAGGTTCATCGCCTCGATCGGCGTCAGGGTGTTGAGATCGACCGAGCGCAGCTTGTCGCTCAGCGCGTCGTTCACCGACGGCATGAGCGAGAGCTGCTCGCCCTCGTCAACTGTCGTGAACCGCTCGCCGCGATCGGGGGCAGCGGCGTTGAGTTCAGCTAGGATCATCTTTGCGCGCTCGATGATGCTGTCGGGCAGCCCCGCGAGCTTTGCGACCTCGACGCCGTAGCTCTCGTCGGCGCCGCCGGGCACGATCCGCCGCAGGAAGGTGATATCGTCGCCGCGTTTCTTGACGGCGATGTTGTAGTTCTTCACGCCGTCGAGCAAGCTCTCCATCACCGTCAGCTCGTGGTAGTGGGTCGCAAACAGCGACTTGCACCCGAGCAGCTTCGTGTCGGCGACATACTCGAGCACCGCGCGGGCGATGCTCATCCCGTCATAGGTCGAGGTGCCGCGGCCGATCTCGTCGAGGATCAGCAAGCTATGACTGGTGGCGGATGACAGGATGTTCGCCACCTCGTTCATCTCGACCATAAAGGTGGACTGGCCCGAGGCGAGGTCGTCGGACGCGCCGACGCGGGTATAGATCGCATCGACGATGCCGATCTCGGCATAGGACGCGGGTACAAACGAACCCATCTGGGTCATCAGCACGATCAGCGCGACCTGACGCATATAGGTGGACTTGCCCGCCATGTTGGGGCCGGTGATGATAGCGATGCGGTTCATCGTGTCATCGAGCATCGCGTCGTTGGGCACGAACATCGCATGATCGAGGAGCTGCTCGACCACCGGATGGCGGCTGTCCTTGAGCCGAATGATGGGACGGCTCGACAGCTCGGGCTTTGTGTACCGGTGATCGGCGGCGACCGTCGCAAGCGAGCACAGCACATCCAGCACCGCGACGGCGCGGGCGGTGCGCTCGACACGCTCAAGATTCTCGGCGATATGGTCGCGCACAGAGGAGAACAACTCGAACTCCAGCGCGATGCTCCTGTCCTTCGCGGTCAGGATGCGGCTCTCGAGCTCCTTGAGCTCCTCGGTTATGTATCGCTCACAGTTAGCGAGCGTCTGCTTGCGGATATAGGTATCGGGCACGAGCTGACGGTAGGAGTTGGTGACCTCGATATAGTAGCCGAACACGCGGTTGTAGCCGACGCGCAGCTTCGGGATGCCGGTCTGCTCCTTCTGCTGTGCCTCGATACGGGCGAGCAGCGAGGTCGAATCGGTCATATCGCTGCGGATGAGATCGAGCGGTTCGTGATACCCCTCGCGGATCATCCCGCCCTCTCGCACCGAGAACGGCGGCTCGTCCACGATCGCCTGATCGATCAGAGAACACAGATCGTCGAGCGGGTCGATATCATCATATAGCGACGTCAGCATCCGGCTGTCATACGACGCGATCGCCGCGCGCACGGCGGGCAGATGCGAGAACGCCGACGACAGCGACCGCAGCTCGCGCGCGTTGGCAGAGCCGTAGACGACCTTGGTCATCAGCCGCTCGATATCAAAGATACCCGACAGCGCCGCCGACAGCTCCAGCCGCCCAACGGTATCGTCGAACAGCTCGGCAACGGCGTTCTGGCGGTTGAGGATCTCGGTGATATTCATCAGCGGATGCTCGATCCAGAAGTGGATCAGCCGCTTTCCCATCGCGGTCTTGGTGCGGTCTAGCACCCACAAGAGCGAGTGCTTCTTCTCCTTATGGAGCATCGTGCGTGTCAGCTCGAGGTTGCGCCGGGTGTTGTAGTCAAGACGCATGTACTGTTCCTTCGTGTACAGTTCGATGGTGTCGATCCGCTGCAGCCCGGTCTTCTGGGTCTCCTTGAGGTAGGACAGCAGCACCCCGAGCGATACGGTCGCCTCGCGCATATCGCGGATACGGTCATAGTTCTCGGAATCAAAATGACGCTTGAGCGCCGCCTGGCACTCGAGCAGCCCATAGCGGCTGTTGTCAGGTGTAGAAACAGAGCAGGACAGCCGCTCTAACAGAAAGGCGCGGAACGCATCATCCTGCTTGATGCTGCCGCCGAGCAGCAGCTCGCGGGGCGCATAGGAGGTGAGCTGGTTCTTCAGTTCATCGAACGCACGGTCGGTCTTGAACTGGGTGACGTAGAGCTGCCCCGTAGAGATATCACAGAACGCGACCCCCGCCACAGAGCGGTCACAGAACACCGAGGCGATATAGTTGTTCACGCTCTCGTCGAGCATCGACGACTCCATCACGGTGCCCGGGGTAACGACGCGGATGATATCGCGGCGCACGATCCCCTTGGCGGATTTGGGATCCTCGACCTGCTCACAGATGGCGACCTTGTAGCCCTTGGAGACCAGCCGCGCGATATAGCTCTCGGCAGAATGGAACGGTACGCCGCACATCGGCGCGCGCTCGTCCTGACCGCAGTCGCGACCGGTGAGGGTCAGCTCCAGCTCCTTGGACGCGAGCTTGGCGTCATCATAGAACATCTCATAGAAATCGCCCAGCCGGAAGAATAGGATGGAATCTTTATTCTGTTCTTTGATGGCGAAGTACTGCTTCATCATCGGAGATAGATCAGCCATCATACGCCTCCTTTACCGGTTGATGAGAAATCGCTCAGTGGCACCCGCCGCAGGTCGAACAATCGTGGGTACAGTCGTCAGAGTAGTCGGTGGTATCGGGGTCCTCGCCCTGAGCGCTCTGGGTGATGATCGCGATGATCCGCTGCAGCACATGGTCGAAATCCTGCTTGCGGTCGTTATAGGCGGTCATATGCTCGTTGGACATGATGCGCGCATAGGCGGAGCGCATCTCGTCGTTGAGCGTGCGCAGCGTCTCTTCGTCGCGGTCGGTCTTGCACGCCTCGTTGTTGATGGCGACGCGCTTGTGGTTGAAGTCGGCGATGAGCTGCTGGAGCTCATCGTCGGCGTCGGCGGCGTCCTTGGCCGACTGCAGCGACAGATAGAATTCTTCCTTCTGGATCGCGTGTCCCATGTCACGCGCCATCTTGATGAGATCGGTCATAACAGATTACCCTTCCTTTTCGATCAGCTCGCCCTTGAGGATCCAGTTGCGGGCGGATGTGATATGTACGTCCCGAAACGTCCCGATCAGCTCGGGCGATCCGGTGAACTCGACGATGATGTTGCCGGATGTGCGACCGCAGAGGACGCCGGCAGTGCGGCTTGGCTCCTCGACCAGCACGCGCTCGGTCGTGCCGACCATCGACGCGCACCGAACGGCGGCGATCTCCTCTTGAACCTCCAAAAGGCGGCGAAAACGCGCGCCCTTCTCCTCATCTGTGACAGGGTCGTCCATCTTAGCAGCGGGGGTGCCCCTTCGCTTGCTGTAGATGAAGGTGAACAGCGACGTGAACCCCACCTCGCGGATCAGCGAGAGCGTGTCCTCGAAGTCCTCCTCCGTCTCGCCCGGGAACCCGACGATCACGTCGGACGTCAGCGAGACACGGGGGATGCGCGCCTTGGCGTAGTTTACGATATCGAGGTACTTGTCGCGGGTATAGCGGCGGTTCATCAGCCGCAGGATGCGGTCGGAGCCCGACTGGAACGGCAGGTGCAGATGCAGCGAGATATGCCGGCTGTCGGCGATGGTGTCGATCAGCTCGCGAGTACAGTCCTTCGGGTGCGAGGTCATGAACCGCAGCCAGTAGTCGCCGTCGATCGCGTCGATCTGACGGATCAGCGAAGAGAACGTCGGTCGGTCGGGCAGCCCCTTGCCGTAGGAGTTCACGTTCTGGCCGAGCAGGGTGATATCCTTGTACCCCATCGCGATCATCTCGCGCGCTTCGGCAAGGATCACGGAGGGCTTCCGCGAACGTTCGCGTCCGCGCACATACGGCACGATACAGTAGGTGCAGAAGTTGTCGCAGCCGTACATGATCGGCAGCCATCCCTTCACCCGACCGTCGCGCAGCGCGGGGATCCCCTCGTGGACAAGGCGGTCATCGTTATCGCGCACGAACACACGGCTGCCGTCGACCAAGGCGCGATAGAGCAGCGCGGGGAACTCGTGCAGGCAGTGGGTGCCGAACACCAGCGAGACGAACGGGAACGAATCGCGGATGCGATCAGCAACATGCTCCTGCTCCATCATACAGCCGCACAGCGCGATAAGGATACCTGGATGGCGGCGTTTGAGGTTCTTCAGCGCGCCGACATTCCCGAACACCCTGTCCTCGGCGTGCTCGCGCACGGCACAGGTGTTGAACAGGATAAAGTCGGCGTCGTCGGGCGTATCGGTAAAGCAAAATCCCGCCTGATGCAGCATCCCCTTGATGCGCTCGCTGTCGGCGACGTTCTGCTGACAGCCGTAGGTGCGGATATACGCGAGCGGAACCTCGCCACGCTTGCGGATCGTCATCAGCTCGGCGACAAGATGCAGATATTCTTCCTGTGAAACTATGGTCGTATCATCCGCGTACAAGGCGTAATCCCCCAAATTATTGTAGAATCTATATTAGTATATCACAAGATATATTGATTTTCAAGGGAAATTTTGGGGTTTTTCAGTAAGTGATGACGCCGCTGTAGGACGGGACCTCGCCGACGATGACCGTCTGGGCGATCTCGAATGAGCTCGAGCAGATGAGCTTGTCGTGGATGCGATAGGGGCTGTAGACCGTCAGCTCGGTATCAACGGTCAGGATGATATGATGGAGCGTCTGGTTCACGCCGGCAGAGGTGAAAGAGCTCTCAAACGAGCATCGCACCGTCTGCTTGCTCTCGACGTTCAGCCGGATACGCGGACCTATATCGGCGAGGAACACCAGCCCCGTCAGCCCCCCGAGCGGGATGGTGACGCCGTTGTCGCGGCATCGGTCGGCGATCATCTGCTGAGAGAGGGACGAGACAGCGGTCTTGACACGGTTGATAGCGGCGGCGTTCGTGGTGATCGCGCCCACCGTGCCGTCGGTATAGTGGACCTCTACGAGCTCGTCACAGCTCTCGGGATAGAGGGTCAGATAGGCGTCAACCGCGTCGATGACCGAGGTCTCGACGACCGTCTCGAGCTCCTCGAGCAACATCGAGGTGAGCTGGGTCTTGACCGCGGTCTCAAAGAATATCAGGAACAGCAGGATCATCAGCACCGCTATCCCTATGTACCGCCTTGCCCGCCGCTGAGCGCGCGTTCGCCGCCGTCTGGAGCGCATCGTATCACCTCATCGTCATACTATGTTCCCGCGCGCCATGATGGTACAAAAAGCCGCGTCCCGCTTCCCCCTCCCGCTATCAGGTACAAAAAACGAGCCGGCACACAGCAGCGCCGGCTCGCGGTATTCAGATTATCCTATAGAAGGTCAGGACATCAGGTCCTCGTCGGCATGATCGTCGGGCGCATGCTCACACCCGCAGTCACAACCCCAGTCCTCATCCATCAGACCCGAGAAGTCGAACTCGAGCGGCTCGGAGCAGTTGGGACAGACGATCTCGCCCTCGAGCAGCGCGTCCTCGTCGATGACGATGGTCTCGCCGCACTTGCCGCAGGTGACCTCGTAGTAAGCGTCGTCGTCAGAGAAATCCTCGTCCTCGTCGCAGCAGCCGCAGCCACACTCGCACTCGCCGTAGAGCTCCTCCTCGACCTCGGCGAGATCCTCGTCGATCTCGTCAACTTGATCGCCCAGCTCGTCTACGATATCCTCCATATCCTGTACGTCATACGCCATATCCTCGAGCAGGTCGATGATAGCGGAGAGCACCTTGACCTCGTCCTTCCCTTCGTCAAGGCCGAGCCCCTCGGCAAGCCCGCGGATATATGCGATCCTCTCAGATAACGTCATGATGTCACCCCTTATGCACGGCCGAGATACTCGCCGGTGCGGGTATCGATCTGGATCATCTCGCCCTCCTCGATGAACAGCGGAACCTTGATCTCGGCGCCGGTCTCGAGCGTGGCGGGCTTGGTGGCGTTGGTGGCAGTGTTGCCGGCAAAGCCGGGGTCGGTCTCGGTGACCTGCAGCTCAACAAAGTTGGGCGGCTCGACACCGAACACGTTGCCCTTGTAGGACAGCACCTTGCAGACCATGTTCTCCTTGACGAACTTGAAGTTGTCAGACAGGACAGAGGCGTTGATCGGGAGCTGCTCCCATGTCTCGGTATCCATGAAGTAGTAGAGGTCGCCGTCAGAGTAGCTGTACTCCATGTCGCGCCTGTCGATGAAGGCGGTGGGGTACTTATCGTTGGGGTTGAAGGTCTTCTCAACCACAGAACCGGTGATCACGTTGCGGATCTTGGTGCGCACGAACGCCGCACCCTTGCCGGGCTTGACGTGCTGGAACTCGATGATGGAGACAACCTGTCCGTCCATCTCGAAGGTCACGCCGTTTCTGAAATCGCCAGCTGAAATCATAGTCATTTCCTCCTAAAAAAACAAAATCAAGGGAATCTACTCAGAAATCCACAGAACTATTATACAGGCAATATGCCGAAAAATCAATAGTTTCTTAGAGAATTTCCAATTCTTTGGGGATGAGCGAGAGCGAGCGCGCGCCGGTATCGGTGACGACCACCGTGTCCTCGATCCGCACGCCGAATTCGCCCGGCAGATAGATCCCCGGCTCGTCGGTGATCACCATGTTCGTCGACAGCGGGGTATCGCATCGCGAGGACACCGCGGGCCGCTCGTGGATCTCGAGCCCCACCCCGTGACCGGTCGCATGGCCGAAGTACGCGCCATAACCGTGCTGCTCGATCACGCTGCGGGCAGCGCAGTCGATATCGGATGCCCGACTCATGGGGCGGATGGCGTTCATCGCGGCATCCTGCGCCGAGAGGACGATATCATAGACCGCGCGCATCCGATCGGTCGCGTGGCCGATCGCGACGGTGCGGGTCATATCGCTGTGATATCCGTCGACCACCGCGCCGATGTCAAAGGTGAAGAAATCGCCCTCTCTCACCGTGTTGTCGGTGGGTACGCCGTGCGGCAGCGAGGTGTTCACGCCGGCGATACAGATGGGATCGAACGCCACCCGCTCGCCGCCGTACAGCCGGACAAGATGCTCGAACTCGACCGCGATCCGCCGCTCCTCGACCCCCGGGGCAAGGTAGTTGAGCACCTGTGTATAGGCACGCTCGGTGATGCGCTGGGCGCGCTCGATACAGGCGATCTCGTGCGCGGACTTGACCATCCGCATGGATGAGAGCTTCTCGGACAGCGATGCCGACGCATCGAGCGTCACCGAGAGCCGCTTCTGCATCTGCGAAAAGCGTGAGAGCGTGACCGCGTCCTCTTCGATCCATACGGTCGTTATATTTCCGGAAAAGAATATTTCGTTCAAAGTATCGTACAGCCGGTCGAACTGCTTGACAGTCATCTCGGGGCACTGTCGGCGGGCGGCCTCAATATAGCGCGCATCGGTCAAGAGGACCGTGTCATCCCGCGTCACCAGCACCGCGCCGTCGGTAAACGAGAACCCCGACAGATAGCGGCAGCTGATCTCATCCGTCAGCAGCGCGGCGGTATGCCCATCCGGCAAGAACCGCATCAATTCTTCTATCGCCATCATCAAAATCACCTCTTGGCAGCGTGACGCTGCACCCATTCCCGCCTATATCAACGTCGCTGTGAACGACACATCACAAAACGGCGGGGCTGAACCGGAGCTTCTTGCTAAGTAAAAAAAGCGGACAGCATCGGCTATCCGCTTTCTCCTTGAAGATTATCTGTACTTACGCTTCCGGGCAGCTTCGGACTTCTTCTTACGCTTAACGGAAGGCTTCTCGTAAGCTTCTCTCTTGCGAACCTCGGCGATGACGCCGGCTCTGGCACACTGCTTCTTGAATCTTCTCAGCGCGCTCTCGAGAGACTCGTTCTCCTTGAGTCTTACTTCTGACATGTATTTCCCTCCCATCCGCCATCAGGCAGGGGTTCTGCGCATAATGCAATAGTGATTATACAACATCTTGCGAAATGTGTCAAGTAAAATCGGGAGAAAATGTTGAAAAATGCCGTCAAGTGGGCTTATCGGCTCGGTTTAACGACGATATTCACGAGCCGTCCGCGGATATACAGCTCCTTGACGATCTGCATCCCGTCGAGTGCCGCCGAGACCTTCTCGTCCGCCTTGGCAGCAGACAGCACCTGTTCCTCAGCGGCATCGGCAGGGATGTCAATGCGCGCCTTGATCCTGCCGTTCACCTGTACGGCGATCTCGACGGAATCCTCCCGGATCTTCGACTCGTCATAGTCGGGCCAGCTCTGCTCGGCGACAATACCGTCTGAGAGCGCGCACCGCTCGAACACCTCCTCGGTGACGTGGGGCGCGAACGGGTTGAGAAGGATCGAGAAGATCCTGAGCTCCTCGCGGGTGACGCTGCCGGTCGAGGTGATCGCGTTGATCAGCGACATCAAGGAGGCGATCGCGGTATTGAACTTGATGTTCTCGATATCGTCGCCGACCTTCTTGATCGTCTTGTGGAACTCGCGCTCGAGCTCAGGCCGGATAGTATCGCCGTCTGTCATGATCTCAGAGAGGTTATAGTAGCGTTCGATGAACTTGCGGCAGCCGCGGATCGACTTTGGGCTCCAGGGAGCCGCCTTCTCAAAGTCGCCGATGAACATCTCGTACAGGCGCAGGGTATCAGCGCCGTACTCGTTGACGATATCGTCGGGGTTGACGACATTGCCGCGCGACTTGGACATCTTCTCGCCGTTCTCGCCGAGGATCATGCCGTGAGAGGTGCGCTTCATATACGGCTCGGGGGTGGGCACCACGCCGATATCGTACAGGAACTTGTGCCAGAAGCGCGAGTAAAGCAGGTGCAAAGTGGTATGCTCCATGCCGCCGTTGTACCAGTCGACCGCGTGCCAGTAGTCGAGTGCGTCGGCGCTCGCAAGGGCGTCGGGGTTATGCGGATCCATATAGCGCAGGTAGTACCACGACGATCCCGCCCACTGGGGCATGGTATCGGTCTCGCGGTATGCCTTCTTGCCGCAATGGGGACAGGTGGTCTCGACCCAGTCGGTCATGTTCGCAAGCGGCGACTCGCCGGTATCGGTCGGCTCATAGCTCTCGACCATCGGCAGCCGCAGCGGCAGCTCGCTCTCAGGGATCGCAACATACCCGCAGTCGTCACACTTAACGATCGGGATCGGCTCGCCCCAGTAACGCTGGCGCGAGAACACCCAGTCACGCAGCTTGAAGTTCACCTTCTTGTGCCCTATCCCCTGCTCGGTGAGATAGTCGATGATCTTCGCCTTTGCATCCTCTACCGACAGCCCGTCGAGGATGCCCGAGTTCACCATCACGCCGGTGGCGCAGTCGGTGAACGCCTCTTTCTCGACGTCGCCGCCGCGGACGACCTCGATGATCGGCAGCGAGAACTTCTTGGCGAACTCCCAGTCACGGGTATCGTGGGCGGGGACCGCCATGATCGCGCCGGTACCGTAGGAGATGAGGACATAGTCGGAGATGAAGATCGGGATCTCGGTGCCGGTCAGGGGGTTCACGGCAGAAACACCCTCAAGGCGCACGCCGGTCTTGTCCTTGTTCATCTCGGTGCGCTCAAAGTCAGACTTCTTCGCGGACGCCTGCTGATAGGCGCGCACGTCGTCGATATTAGAGAGCTTGTCCGCCCAGCGCTCGATATAGGGGTGCTCGGGCGAGATGACCATGTAGGTCGCGCCGTACAGCGTATCGGGACGGGTGGTATAGACCGTCAGCGTATCGCCCGCCGAAGTTGCAAAGTTCACCTCGGCGCCGTAGGAGCGGCCGATCCAGTTCTTCTGCTGGAGCTTGACACGCTCGGGATAGTCCACCAGCTCCAGATCGTCGATCAGCCGGTCGGCATAGGCAGTGATCTTGAGCATCCACTGGCTCTTGACGCGATGGACGACCTCGCTGCCGCAGCGCTCGCACACGCCGTTGACGACCTCTTCGTTAGCGAGGACGCACTTGCAGGAGGTGCACCAGTTCACCGCCATCTCCTTCTTATAGGCAAGGCCGTGCCGGAACAGCTGCAAGAAGATCCACTGGGTCCACTTGTAGTAGTCGGGGTCGGTGGTGTTCACCTCGCGGCTCCAGTCGAACGAGATGCCCAGCGACTGGATCTGCTTTTTGAAGCGGGCGATGTTGTTTTTGGTGACGATCTCGGGATGGATATGGTTCTTGATGGCATAGTTCTCGGTCGGCAGCCCAAACGCGTCCCATCCGATGGGATAGAGCACGTTATACCCCTCGAGACGGCGCTTGCGCGAGACAGTATCGAGCGCGGTATAGGGGCGCGGATGACCGACATGCAGCCCCTGGCCCGACGGATAGGGAAACTCGATAAGGGCATAGAACTTCTGCTTGCTCTGATCATCGAGGGCATGAAAGCAGCCCTTCTGCTCCCAGATCTGCTGCCACTTGGGCTCGACGGTCTTGTGGTCGTACTTCATATAGCTACCCTCCAAGGAAATTAGTCACTGATCACGTCGGAGATATCGACGTCCTCGCCGTCCTCCCACAGCCGGTCGAGATCGTAATACTTTCGGCTCTCGTCCGAGAACACATGGACGATCACATCGACATAGTCGAGCAGGATCCACGAGTTCGAGCGGTAGCCCTCGATATGGCTGACCGACACGCCCATATCGTCAAGAGCCGTCTCGACGTTATCGGCAAGGGACTTGACGTGGGTGGACGAGTTGCCGGTCGCGATCACCATATAGTCGGCGAGCACCGAGATATCGTCGATCCGAATAACGCGGATATCCAGACCCTTGCGGGCGTCGAGGACATGGGCGATGGCTCTTGCTGTTTCTAAACTTGTCATATAGTATCCTCTCCTTCAAGAAGTGAAAGTGCAATTTCGTTATACGCAGACAGCGCGTCGGGGCTGATCGGCGACCCGCGTCCCGACAGACGCGAGAGGGTGAACCGCAGCCCGTAGAAGGCGCCCTGATCGAGCGAACGGTCGGCATAGCGGCGGATCACGTCGATATCCTCATAGTCGCGCTCCGCTGAGGTGAAGTCCGCGACAAAGATCACCTTCTCGAGCAGGGACATCCCCGCTCGTCCGGTGGTGTGATAACGCACGGCGTTGAGGATATCGGCGTCGTCGAAAGAGAGCACATCGCGCAGATAGACGCTGCCCGAGATCGCGTGCCACAGCTTAGAGGAGGCGCGCTCGACGTCGGTGAGTATTATACCACCATCTGTGATGATTTTCAACTGCTCCTCGGGGGGCGTCTCCTTGGTGATATCGTGCAGCAGTCCTGCGATACGCGCCTTTTTGACGTCGGCGCCGTACCGCGCAGCCAGCCGCGCCGCCTCTTTTGATACGTTCAGCGAATGGACGCGGCGATGCTGTGACAGCCGGTCGAGCTCGCACATATAGCGGTCGATATCGTACTGCATCGCTCTCTCCTATCGCGGCAGCCGGATCACCGGCTCGTCGATGTTGCGGCGGTACAGCACGAACTTGCGGCCGATGACCTGAACCACCTGTGCGCCGATGCTCTCGGCGATGATATCGGCGGCCCTTCGCGCCGAATAGGCAGAGGATTCGAGCACCTTGCCCTTGATGAGCTCGCGGGCGGTGATCGCCTCGTCGGCGGTCCTCAGCAAGGGCTCGTCGATGTCGCCCTTGCCGACCATCAGCACAGTGTCGATAGGGTTCGCGCGTGCGCGCAGATAGGCACGCTGCTTGCTTGTCAACATCAGATGTCCTCCTTTGACAGTGCGTCGCGCAGCAGTCGCAGCGCGTTGCCGCGGTGGCTGATCTTGTCCTTCTCTTCTGCCGACAGGGACGCAAAGCTGACCCCATCGACCAGGAATATCGGATCATAGCCAAATCCCCCGTCGCCGCACGGAGCGTCGGCAATGGTGCCGTCGCACCGACCCTCGACCTCGATCACGCGGTCGTCGTCAAGGATACAGCAGACAGCACAACAGAAGTGTGCCGTGCGATTCTCGACCCCGTCCATCTCGGCGAGCAGCAGCGTGATCTTGTCGGCAAAGGACAGCGACTCGCCGCCGTAGCGCGCCGAGTAGATCCCCGGGCGGCCGCCGAGTGCATCGACGCACAGCCCCGAATCGTCAGCGATCACCGGCAGATGACATTCTTCAAAAGCGGCGCGCGCCTTGATCGCGGCGTTCTCCTTGAAGCTCATGCCGTTCTCCTCGACATCGCTCAGATCGATCCCGCGGCTGTCGGCGGTGACCGCCTTGATCCCGAGGGGGTTCAGGATCCGATCGAGCTCGACGAGCTTCTTTACGTTATGGGTTGCGATGATAAACTCTCTCATGCTTCTTCCTTTGCAAACAGCGCGTGTGAGAACGCGGCGGCGTCAAACGGCTGCAGATCGTCAACCTGCTCGCCCACGCCGATGAACTTGACGGGGATACCCAGGCCGTCCTTGACCGCGAGCACCACGCCGCCCTTGGCGGTGCCGTCGAGCTTAGTGAGGATGATGCCCGAGATCCCGGTCGCCGCAGCGAACGCCTCGGCCTGGTTGACGGCGTTCTGGCCGGTGGTCGCGTCGAGCACCAAAAGAATCTCCTTGTCGGCGTCGGGCAGCTCGCGGTCGATGATCCGCCGAATCTTAGCGAGCTCCTCCATGAGGTGCTTCTTGTTGTGCAGGCGGCCGGCGGTATCGCAGATCACGAGATCCGACCCGCGCGCCTTGGCGGCTGAGATCGCGTCGAACACCACCGCAGCGGGATCGCTGCCCTCGCCCTGTGCCACGATGTCCGCGCCCGCGCGCTCAGCCCAGATCTTGAGCTGGTCGATGGCAGCCGCGCGAAAAGTATCGGCGGCGGCCAGGGTGACGTGCTTGCCGCGAGCGATATAGTAGCTCGCAAGCTTCCCGATAGAGGTGGTCTTCCCCACGCCGTTGACCCCGATGACAAGGATGACCGAGGGGGTGGTATCAAGGACCATGTCGTTGCCCTTTGAGAGCATCTCTGCGGTCAGCTCCTCGAGCTCGTGGAGGATCAGAGAGGGATCGGTGATGCCCTTCTGCTTGACCCGCTGGCGCAGCTCGTCACAGATCTTCGCCGATGTCCTTACGCCGACGTCGCCCATCACGAGCAACTCCTCGAGCTCCTCGAACAGCTCGTCGTCGATCTTGGTGAAGGACTTGAGCATCGAGTCGATCTGAGAAACCACGCTGTCGCGCGTCTTCTTCAGCCCTTCTTTAATCTTACTGAATAAACCCATATATACACCTTCTGTGATTCTTGGTCAGCTTTCGATGCCGAGCGTGCTCGCGACCTCGGACGCGCGCAGCTCGAGCAGCTTTGAGATACCCTCGTCCTGCATGGTGACGCCGTAGAGAACGTCTGCCTCCTCCATCGTGCCGCGGCGGTGGGTGATGAGGATGAACTGGGTCGAGGTGGTGAGGTTGCGCAGATAGGACGCGAACCGGTCGACGTTCACCTCGTCGAGCGCCGCCTCGATCTCGTCCATGACGCAGAACGGCGCGGGGCGCACCTTCATGATCGCAAAGTACAGCGCGATCGCGACCAGCGCCTTCTCACCGCCGGACAACGCCTCGAGATGGACGACGATCTTGCCGGGCGGATGCACCACGATCTCGATGCCCGAGGTGAGGATGTTCTCGGGATCGGACAGCTCGAGATAGGCGTTGCCGCCGCCGAACAGCTCACGGAAGGTCTCGGTGAAATTCTTGTTGATCGCGTCGAACGAGGCGACAAACACCTCTTTCATCTGTTTAGTGAGGGTTGTGATGAGGGCCTCGATCTCTTTCTTGGAGGTTTCGACATCGTCGACCTGCTCCTTCATGAAGGTGTATCGCTCGGATACCTCGCGGTACTCTTCGATCGCGCCGACGTTGACGGTGCCGAGGTTCTTGATCTTGTTCTTGAGCGACGTCAGGCGAGAACGCGCCTCGGAGAGGTTCGTGATCTCGATCGCCTGCTGCTCCGCCTCGGCGCGGGTGAGCTCATACTCCTCCCACAGCTTCTCGATGATGTCGTCGAACTGCTTCTGCAGGTTCAAGCGGCGCTCCTCAAGCCGCGAGAACTCGTTCGATGCGTGCTCGCGCTCGGACGTCTTGTCTCGTTCGATCCCGCGCAGCTCGACCGAGCGACGTTCGAGCGCGTCCTCCTCGGCGCCGATGCCCTCGATGCGGGCAAGCGACTGGGCCGATTGGGCCGAGAGCGCCGATATATCCTCGTTCAGACGGAGGATTGTATTTTCTATAGAAGAAATATTCTGTTCTATCTCATCGCGCTCGCGCTCAAGCTCGCCGATCCGCCTCTCCTGATCAAAGCCGGAGGTGCGGGCGGTCTCGATCTCGGCGTTCAGCGTCTCGATATCCTTCTCACGCGAGAGTATGCGCATCCGTATCTGCTGCAGCCGGTCGGCGAGCGACTCGCGGCGGGACGCCATCTCGTCGCGGATTCCGCTGAGCTGTCGAATCTTCAGCTCGTTGCTCTCGATATCGGCGGTATAGCGCACCAGATCCTTCTGGGCGGCGGCGCGGGCAAGCTCTGCCTGCTGCACCTTGCTCTCGCAGGAGGCGATCTCCTCCGTCTGGCGAGCGACAACGAGCGAGAGGGTGTTGTACTCGTTGACACAGGCGTTGTACTCGGCGTTCAGCCGTACCAGCTCCTGGTTCGCGTTCGCAAGGTCGGCGCGGGCGCCGAGCAGCTCGGCATCGACCGCAGAGAACGCAGCGAGCGCCTGCTGATACTCATCGGTCGCCTTCTCATAGCGGGCGCGAAGGGTCTCTGTCTCTTTTTTCAGGTTCTCGATCTCGGACTCGCGGGACAGCAGCCCCGAGTTCTTGGCGCGCGAGCCGCCGGTGAACGATCCGCCGGCGTTGACGACCTGGCCGTCGAGGGTAACGACCATGAACCGATAGCCGTACTTCTTGGCAATAGACGCCGCCGATGACAGATCCTCGGCGACGACGATCCTGCCGAGCAGCGAGCTCAGGACGCCCGCGTACTGCTGATCGGTGGTACACAGCTCGGACGCGATCCCGATATAGCCGTAGCAGTCGTCGAGCCCCTTCTCGTCAAGGGAACGCGGCTTTATCGTCGAGATCGGCAGGAAGGTCGCACGGCCGGCGTCGAGCTTCTTGAGCATCTCGATAGCGCGCTTGGCGTCGGCGTCGGTGTTCACGACGATGTGCTGCATCTTCGATCCCAGCGCGGTCTCGAGCGCAACGTTGTACTTCTTGGGTACCTTGATGAGGGTGGTGACAGGCCCGTGGACGCCGCCGATGGCGCCCGACCGAACCTGCTGCATCACGACCTTGACAGAGTGATAGAATCCCTCGAAGTTGCGCGACAGATCGGTGAGGATCTTCATGCGGCGGGACTTCTCCTCGGCGTCGAGCATCAGCCGATCCGCCTGCTCCTTGAGCTCGTCGCGCTTCCTCGCGCGGGATTGGAGCTTCATCTCAAGCCCCGAGATCGCGTTCTCATGCATCGAGATCGCCTGCTCGGTCGAGCGGATCTTATCTTCATAATCCGACTTCATGTCACAGAGGGATGTGAGCTGATCGCGGCTCTCACCGACTGATGTGTTCAGCTCGGTGATGCGTGCGTTCTGCTCCTCGACGGTGGTCGCGCTGGTGATATCGGTCACGCGCACGTCGGCCAGCCGCTGGGACAGCGACGCAATCAGCGCCGACAGCTGCTGCAGCTCGTCGTTCGAGCGCGAGGCGTCGGTGTTGACGGTATTCAGCTCGTCGAGCACGGCGTTATAGTCCGTCTGCTCGACGGCGATCTTCTCACGAATGTCATCGATGGAGTGGAGCTTATCCTCGATCAGCTGGCGGATATCCTCGGTAGAGCCGTGCGCCTTATCGATCTCACCGGCGATGCGCTCGATGTTGTCGCGGTTGTGGCGGATATCGTTCTCGGCGACCGAGATCGCCGCCTTCTTCTCGGAGATCTGTGCCTCATACTCTGATACGGCGGCGCGCGCCTCGTCCATCTCGGAGGACAGCGCGCCCTTCTTCAGATAGATCTTCTCGGTCTCGCGGGAGATGGCGTCAAGGGCAGACTCGGCATCGTCGTACTGGGACTTGGCGATGGATATCTTGTCCTCGTGCTCGCGGAGCACCGACGAGCTCTTGTCGAGGGTGTCGAGCCACAGCGCGATCTCGAGCCCGCGCCGCTCGGAAGAGTAGAGCAGGAACTGCTCTGCTTTCTCGGACTGGGACTTGAGCGGGCCGATCCGCTCGGACAGCTCGGTGACGATATCGCGCAGCCGCAGCAGGTTGTCCTCGGTGCGGGCAAGCTTTCGCTCTGCCTCGGTCTTGCGATAGCGGTAGCGCGAGATACCCGCCGCCTCCTCGAAGATCTCGCGTCTGTCCTCGCTCTTGGATGAGACGATGGAGTCGATCTTTCCCTGGCCGATCATCGAGTAGCCGTCGCGCCCGAGCCCCGTATCCATGAACAGCTCGTGGATATCCTTGAGCCGGACAGCCGCCTTGTTGATCAGATACTCGGACTCGCCGGAGCGATAGTAGCGGCGCGTGACCGCTACGTCGTCGCCGTCGAACGGCAGCAGCCGGTCAGCGTTATCAATGGTGAGGGTGACCTCGGCGTAGCCCTGGCGCTTGCGGGTGTCGGTGCCGTTGAAGACGACATCCTCCATGCGCGAGCAGCGCAGGGACTTGGGGCTCTGTTCGCCCAGCACCCAGCGGATCGCATCGCTGATATTCGATTTTCCCGAGCCGTTGGGACCGACGACCGAGGTGATGCCGGTATCAAAGCTGAGCTTGGTCTTGTCAGGGAAGGTCTTGAACCCCTGGAGTTCGAGTGATTTTAACAGCATAACTATTTCCTAACGCAGGACTGGGGTAGTGATGGGCACGGCGGCGTCCTGGATAACCCTAACGTCGTACCCGTTATCGTGCAGGATCCGAAGATTCTGCCGTTTGTGTCCGATGAGCTTGGAGACATCGCGCGGATGTACCGCAACGGTGTAGGAGCCGCGTTCTCTGCCGTTCAATAACGACAGAAGGGTGACGAGCATCATGCGGCTCTCGCAAAGCTCCCTGAACGCGGGATGATACGGCCCCGCCACCATATCGCGGCGCAGCTCGGCAGTATCGTGCAGCCCGACGCGGATCACGCGGATGTGCGCGTTAGAGAACATCGTCATCAGATGCGCGCACAGCTGTACCGCGCTGTCGAGTGGAGGAGGGCTATACAGCCCCCTCTCGTACATCTCGCACAGGCGGGTGTAGCGCATCACGATCGTCGGATAAATCCGCACGGTATCGGGCGAGAGCGCGATCAGCTTCTGCGCGGTCTCGATATCTGATAAGGCGGTGCTGCCGTACAGCCCCGTCATCATCTGCAGCCCGAGCTCCATCCCATACGAGCGGATGAGCGATGAAGATCGCCGCACGTCATCGGCGGTATGGCCGCGGTCGTTGAGTGAGAGGACGGTATCGTCCATGCTCTGGGCGCCGAGCTCGACCGACGTGACATGATAATAACGCAACAGCGAGAGCGCCTCGTCGTCGATCGCATCGGGACGGGTCGATACCCGAATCCCCAAAAAGCGGTCGATATACGGCACAGTCGCATCGAGCAGCGAGCGCATATAGGCGCGGTCGATCGCCGTGAACGAACCGCCGAAGAAGGCGATCTCGGCATCGGATGAATTTTCTTTCAGAGAATTTAACGCAGATTCGATCGTCTGCCGCACCTCGTCGGGCGACGGCTGGCGAGCGTGTCCGGTGATACTGCGCTGGTTGCAGAAGGAGCACTTCTGCGGGCATCCGTTGAAGGGGATGAACAGCGCGACGTTTCGGTGGCTAATATCCCATCAACTCCAACGCCTCGCGCGCCGCCTGCTGCTCGGCTTCTTTCTTGCTTCTGCCGCCGCCGCGTCCGATGACGTTCGAGTTCAGATGCACCTCGATCTTGAAGTGCTTGTTGTGGTCGGGACCGGACGAGCCGACAAGGATATACTCGAGCCGCTCTCCGGGGTTCTTCTGGATGATCTCCTGCAGCGCGGTCTTATAGTCGGAGAAGGTCGCGCTGTGGCGGTTCTCGATCTCGGGGACGATGAAGCGCAGGATATGCCGCCGCGCGGGTTCCATCCCGCCGTCGAGATAGATCGCGGCGATCAGCGCCTCGAACGCGTCCGAGACGATCGACGGACGCGACGCGCCGCCGTTCTTTCTCTCGCCGTTCGACAGGCGGATATAGGATCCCAGCTCGATCTGCTGTGCAAAGCCGAACAGCGACTTCTCACATACCAGATAGGCGCGCAGCTTGGTCAGCCCGCCCTCGGGCATATCGGGACAGTGCTCATAGATATAATCGGAGACAACGATGGACAGCACCGCGTCACCGAGGAACTCGAGCCGCTCGTTATAGGGCTGTCTGCCCTTTTGCTCGTTTGCATAGGACGAGTGGGTCAATGCCTCCTGCAACAGGGACGGATCGCGAAAGGTATAGCCGATGGCGGCCTCTAGTCCCTTCATGGGGTATCGCTCGCTTTCAGCTCGCTGAGGGCTGCAGAGATCGACGCGATCACGTCGTTCTCGACGTACTCCTTCGTAACGCGGATGGCGTTCTTGATGGTTTTGGCGTTGGCGGAACCGTGCGCCTTGAACACGGGCTTGGCACAGCCGAGGATCGGCGCGCCGCCGACCTCGTTGTAATCGACGCTCTTCTTGAGTTCCTTCATCTCGGGCATGACGATCGCGGCGGCAAGCTTGGTCTTCAAGCTCTTGGTGAACACGCCCTTGATGCGCTTCATCAGCGCCATCGCGGTGCCCTCATAGGTCTTGAGAATCATGTTGCCGGTGAACCCGTCGCACACCACCACATCGCATCCGTCGAGCGGGATATCACGCCCCTCGACGTTGCCGATGAAGTTGACGGGGCTGTCCTTCAAGAGCGCGTATGCCTCATGCCGCAGCTCGTCGCCCTTGTGCTCCTCGGTGCCGACGTTCGCAAGCCCTACGCGGGGGTTGGACACACCCATGACCTTGTTCATATATACCGAGCCCATGATGCCGAACTGCTGGAGCATCTGGGGCTTGCATTCGACGTTCGCGCCGCTGTCGAGCAGCATGAAGTAGCCGTTGATGTTCGGCATGACAGGAGCGAACCCGGGACGCTTGATGCCCTTGATGCGCTTGACGATCAGGGTCGCGCCGACGCACAGCGCGCCCGAGTTGCCGGCCGAGACAAAGGCGTCGCCCCCACCGTCAGAAAGGAGCTTGAGCCCGACCGCCATGGACGAGTCTGACTTCTTCTTGATGATATCGGAGCCCGCCTCGTCGTTCGAGATGACCGAGTCGGCATGGACGATCGTGATGTTGTCGAGCGAGATCCCGTTCTCGGCCGACACCGATCGGATCACATCCTCCCGTCCGGTGAGGATGATCTCAACCCCGTATTCGTGATAAGCGTCGACAGCGCCGCGAATAATCTCGAGCGGGGCGTTGTCGCCGCCGAAAGCATCAACGATGATCTTCATATCTATCATTCCTTTCAAATGTTGTCATCTGCTATGGCCGCCCGCAGATCAGCGAGCGCACGGTCGGCGTATGCCTGTCCGCGCTGCGCCTTGTCGCGCGGGCGATCGGACAGCTCCGGCAGGACCCCGAAGTTCGCGCCCATCGGCTGGAACGCCTTCACATAGGGATCGCTGATATACCGCGCGAGCGCCCCCATCATGGTGGTGGCGGGCAGGATCACCGGTTGCTCTCCCCGACACAGCCGCGCGGCGTTGATACCGGCGAGCAGCCCCGAGGACGCCGACTCCATATATCCCTCGACGCCGGTGAGCTGACCGGCGAAGAATAACTCTTTATTTTCTCTAACAGAATAATCCGCGTTCAGGATGCGCGGCGAGTCGATGAAGGTATTGCGGTGCATCACGCCGTAGCGCAAGAACTCGGCGTGTTTTAAAGCAGGGATCATCGAGAACACCCGATGCTGCTCCGAGAACTTCAGGTTCGTCTGGAACCCGACGAGGTTATACATCGTGCCCTCGCGGTTCTCGCGCCGCAGCTGCAGCACCGCCCACGGGCGGTGACCGGTACGCGGGTCGTTCAGTCCGACCGGCTTCATCGGCCCGAAACGGACGGTATCGACCCCGCGCTGTGCCATCACCTCGATCGGCATACATCCCTCGTACACCTTGGGGTTCATCACGTCGAACGCGTGTACCGGCGCGCGCTCGGCATGGATCAGCGCGTCATAGAACGCCTCGTACTCGGCGCGGTTCATCGGACAGTTCAGATAATCGTCCCCGTCGCCCTTGCCGTAGCGCGACAGAAAGAACGCACAGCTCATGTCGATGCTGTCGGCCGATACGATCGGCGCCGCCGCATCGAAGAACTGCAAACAGTCACCGAAACGCCCGGCAATATCATCGGAGAGCGTTGGGAACGTCAGCGGCCCGGTGGCGATGATGGTCACGCCGTCGGGGATACGCTCGACCTCCTCAGGGATAACGGTGATGTTGCTGTCAGACCGAATAACGTCGGTCACCATCGACGAGAACCGCTCGCGATCCACCGCAAGCGCCCCGCCCGCAGGGACGGCGCATCGGTCGGCACAGGAGAGCAGCAGCGACGAGAGCGTCCGCATCTCCTGCTTTAACAGCCCCGCAGCCGCGCTGACGCGGTTTGCCTTGAGCGAGTTGGAGCATACCAGCTCGCACAGCCGGTCAGTGTGATGCGCGGGCGACAGCTTCAGCGGCTTTATCTCATACAGCCGGACGCGAACGCCCCGACGCGAGAGCTGATACGCCGCCTCACACCCCGCAAGCCCGCCGCCGACGACGGATACGAAGTCGTTCATTTCTTATATCCGCAGCCCTCGGTATCGCAGTAGAGGGTGCTCTTCTTGCCCTTGCGCTTATAGAGCACGCCGCCGCAGTTGGGACACCGCTCGGCGGTGGGTTCGTTCCACGAGACAAAGTCGCACGTCGGATAGTTCGAGCAGCCGTAGAACACCTTGCCCTTCTTGGTGCGCTTGATGATGACCTTGCCGCCGCACTTGGGACAGTCGACGCCCGTCTCCTCGACGTAGCGCTTGACGTTCTTGCACTCGGGATAGCCGGGACAGGCGATGAACTTGCCGTAACGCCCGACCTTGACGACCATGCGTCGGCCGCACTTCTCACAGATGATGTCGGTCTCGTCCTCTTTGAGCTGGATCTTGACGCCCTGCATATCGGACTTGGCCTTCTTGAGCGTCTTGTCAAAGTCGGTATAAAATTCTTGGAGAAGCTCATCCCATGCGACGTCGCCGTTCTCGACCTCGTCGAGATCCTGCTCCATCTGGGCGGTGAACTTGACGTTGACGATCTTGGGGAAGCGTTCCTTCATCAGACCCGAGAGCGCCTCGCCCAGCTCGGTGGGATAGAGGGCCTTTCCCTCGCGCTTGACGTACTCGCGGCCGGTGATGGTAGAGATGGTCGCCGCATAGGTGGACGGCCGGCCGATGCCGTACTCTTCGAGCGCCTTGATGAGCGACGCCTCGGTATAGCGCGACGGCGGCTGGGTGAAGTGCTGGTTCTCGACGAGCTCCTTGACCTTGCAGGGGGTGTCCTTCTCGAGAGAGAGGAGCTGGTTCTCCTTCTCCTCGGTATCGTCGCGCCCCTCGGTATAGAGCTTGGTGAATCCGTCGAAGTCGACCTTGTAGCCCGCCGCCTTGAAGATATAGCCAGCCGCCTCGATATCCGCCTGGGTGGTCTTCTGGACACAGTCCGCCATCTGGGACGCCATGAACCGCTCCCAGATCAGCTTATAGAGCTTATACTGGTCGGCGGTGACGCTCGACTTGACCTTATCGGGCGAGAGCGACGGCGAGGTCGGACGGATTGCCTCATGACCGTCCTGAGCGCCGGCGCGAGACTTGTAGTAACGGGGCTTTGCGGGCAGATACTCGCTGCCGAAAGCAGAGCTGATATAGGATTGTGCCTCGGCGCGCGCGTCGTTCGAGATACGAAGCGAGTCGGTACGCATATAGGTGATCAGACCGGTGGCGCCGATGCCCTCGACCTCGACACCCTCGTACAGCTCCTGGGCGACCTTCATGGTGCGGCGGGACTGGAAGTTGAGCTTGCGCGATGCCTCCTGCTGCAAAGTAGAGGTGATGAAGGGAGGCGCAGGGGATTTCTTGCGGGTGCCGTTCTTGACCTTCATGATGATAAAGTCGGCGCCCTCGAGGTCAGAGAGGATAGCGTCCGCCTGTTCCTGGTTATGGATCTTGATCTTGCCCTTGGCATCGCCGTAGAGCGCCGCAGAGAACGCGCGGCGCGAGCCCTTGGGGATGAGCTTCGCGTCGATGGTCCAGAACTCCTCGGGCTTAAAGGCGCGGATCTCGAGCTCTCGGTCGACCACGATCCGCACCGCGACCGACTGGACGCGACCGGCGGACAGCCCGCGATGGATCTTCTGGGAGACAAAGGGGCTGAGCTTGTAGCCGACGATGCGGTCGAGGATGCGCCGCGCCTGCTGGGCGTTGACAAGGTCGATGTTGATGGTGCGCGGACTGGCCATGCCGTTCTTGATGCCGGTGCGGGTGATCTCGTTGAACTCGACGCGATCGACCTCATCCAGCGGCAGTCCCAGGATATACGCGAGGTGCCACGAGATTGCCTCGCCCTCGCGGTCGGGGTCGGTCGCGAGGTAAACGCGGTCGCTCTTCTTCGCACGGCTGACAAGCTCGTCGACCAGCTTCTCCTTCCCCTTGATGATCTCGTAACGGGGCTCGAAGTTGTTGTTGACGTCCACGCTCAACCGTGCGCTCGGCAGATCGCGGACGTGCCCCATCGAGGCGACGACCTCGAAGTTGTCGCCGAGGTATTTCTTGATCGTCTTCGCCTTGGCAGGCGACTCTACAATGACAAGATCAGACATGAATATAGTCCTCCAATAGTTATAGTAGCTTATACATCCGTCCGGGTTCGCCCGCGACCGCGCCGCAGAGCTCCAGCTCTGTCAGCGCGCACAGCACACGGCTGACGGGCATCCCGCACAGGGATGTGACGGTATCGATATGGATCGGCTCGGCGGTGATGACGCGATAGACCGCCATAGCGTCGTCGGACACATCGAGATCCTCCCGATGCTCCGGCACGGGCTCGACCAGCGATGACGCGGCGTTCGACACCCGATACTGGGGATAGCACTGCAGGATATCCGAGATATCGGTCACCGGTACGGCGCCGTCCTTGATCAGCCGGTTAGTGCCCTCGGAGTAGGGCGAGGTGATGTTCCCCATCACGGCGAACACGTCGCGATCCTGCTCCAGCGCACACGAGGCGGTGATGAGCGAGCCGCTCTTGCTGCCCGCCTCGACCACGATGACGCCGTCAGACAGCCCCGAGATGATGCGGTTCCGGTTCGGGAAGGTGAACTTGCCGGACGGGAAGTCGGGCGGGTACTCGGATATGACAGCACCCGACGACGCGACCGAGCGGCGCAGCTCGAAGTTCTGCATCAGATAGCGGTAGTGCAGCCCGCAGCCAAGCACACAGATGCTCTTGCCGCCCGCTTCGACAGCGCCGGTATGCGCCATGGTGTCGATGCCGACAGCGCCGCCGCTGACGACAACGCCGCCGAGCGACGCGATCGACGCGGCGATCGAGTAGGCGACCTGCTTGCCGTATCGGGTGGCAGAGCGGGTACCGACCATCGAGAGCGTCAGCCGATCGGGATCCGGCAGCCGTCCCCATACATACAGCACAGCAGGCGGAGCATATATCTCATACAGCCGCCGCGGATAGTCGGGATCGCCGAACGAGATGACGGTGTACCCCAGCCGGTTGCAGTCGGCGATCACCGACAGCGCAGCCGACAGCGGGGTCGAGAGCATCGCCTCGATATCCCGGCTCCTGAGCACCCCGGAGAGCCGCCACTCCATCTCGCCCGCCTCATAGAACGCGGCAATATCGGGGTAGAGCTCAGACAGCGCCTTGAGCTTGGGGGTGTTGTACCCGAGGGCGATGGTCAGCCAGATATAGTATTTAGCGGCATTCGTCATTGGATCATTTCCCACATGATGATCGAGGCAGCGACCGATGCGTTCAGGCTCTCGGCGTCCCCCTTCATCGGTATATACAGTCGATAGGTACAGGTATCGGCGATGTCGGGCGATATCCCGCGTCCCTCGTTCCCGACCACACACAGCGACGGGGCGGAGAAGTCGGCGTCCGTAAGCGCGATCGCCTCGCGATCGAGCATGGCGGCAAAGCTGTTGCCGTACGCGTTGAAGCCGTCGATAAACGAGCACAGGTCATCAACGACCAGAAACGGCGTGCGGAACACCGCGCCCATGGATGCGCGCAGCACCTTGGGCGAGTAGATGTCACAGCATCCGCAGAGCACCACAAGGTCGAACGCGAACGCCTCGGCTGTACGCAGCACCGCTCCGAGGTTGGAGGGATCCTGCACACAGTCGAGTGCCAATACTTTTCCATTCTGTTTTATTTTATCAAAGTGAACCGGTTTGTCAAGCCCTTTTGTGACAAAAAGCACTCCCTGTGGTGTTGTCACATCCGACAGACCACTAAATAGGCGGTCGGGCACCACGCACGCATCGGCGGCGGCACTCGCAGCGCGAGCGGCAAAATCCGCGTGCCGCTCCAGAAAGCTGTCGGAGAACACCGCGAAGGTCACCACCGCCGACGAGCGCAGCGCGTCGGCGCACAGGCGCATCCCCTCGCACACAAAGGCGCCCTCCTGCCGCCGAAACGCAGCAGAGGACATAAGCTTTGTGATATACTTCAATCGCTTGTTCTCTTTGGATATAATTCGTTCCATCGTTCTTCCCGATCAAATATAAAAGCGTTTGGAAACCTCCAAACGCAATTATAGATTATTAAACTAGCTGTTCCTGACCTGCTCGACCAGCGAGGTGAAAGCGGCGGGGTTCGCGATCGCGATCTCGGAGAGCACCTTGCGGTTCAGGGTGATGCCGGCTTTCTTCAGGTCGTTCATGAAGGTCGAGTAGTTGGTGCCGTTCGCCTTACAGGCGGCGGAGATACGGGTGATCCACAGCCGGCGAAAATCTCTCTTCTTCTGCTTTCTGCCGATATAGGCATAGTTGCCGCTCTTCATGACGGCCTGCTTGGCCATCTTGAAATGCTTGCTCTTCGCGCCGTAGTAGCCCTTGGCGAGCTTTAATACTTTCTTTCTTCTCTTGCGCGTCATCATCGCGCCTTTAATACGTGCCATTTATCATTACCTCCGTATAATCTCTTTATAGGATGCGCCCGCTTACTTGTAGGGGATCAGACGCTTTACCTGGGCTACGTTCGTCTTGTCGGCGACGACCGTCTGGCGCAGGCCTCTCTTGCGCTTGGTGGTCTTCTTGTTCAGGATGTGGCTCTTGTTGGCGTGGCCGCGGATGACCTTGCCGTTCTTGGAGAGTTTGAAGCGCTTCTTCGCGCCGCTGTGAGTTTTGATCTTAGGCATAATGAATATCCTCCTTTATGTTACTGCTTCTGGGGTTTTGGCGCCAGGAACATCAGCATCTGACGACCTTCGAGCTTCGGGGCGCGCTCGATGTTGGCGACATCGGCACAGGCGTCGGAGAACCGCTTCATGGTCTCGTAGCCGTACTCGGAGTGGCCCATCTCGCGTCCGCGAAAACGAATCGATACCTTCACCTTATCGCCGTGGGCAAAGAACTTCTGCGCGTTCTTGAGCTTGGTGTTGAAGTCATGGGTGTCGATATTCAGCGACAGCTTGATCTCCTTGACCTCGACGGTATGCTGGTTCTTGCGCGCCTCTTTCTCGCGCTTGGACTGCTCGAAGCGATACTTGCCGTAGTCCATGATCTTGCACACGGGGGGCGTCGCCTTGGGCGCAATCTTCACGAGATCGAGGTCCTTCTCCTCGGCGAGATGCAACGCATCGGCAGAGGACATGATCCCCAGCTGAGTCCCGTCGGCAGCGACGACACGCAGTTCCTTATCTCTGATTTCTTCGTTGATCTGAAGCTCTTGCTTACTGATAACCGGCACCTCCAAAGAATGGTAAACAAAAAACGGACAGAAAGCTCCCGTCCGTACACAATACCGGCATAGCGATGGTATCCCTATGCGTATCGACCCGTGCAGACGGTACCCCACAGGTGAGAGCTACTGCTCTTCTTTGTTGTCGAACACATTATAATATCTTTTATATTGATTGTCAAGAATTATTTTAGAAATATTTTGGTTTATGATAGAATCATCAAGTTTTCGGAGTGTTTTTGTGAGAGTTTTCAACACACAGGAAGAGTACAACCTGTATCACTATCGCAGAGAGCTGCGCCGCACCGCTAACGGGATGGGGATATTCCTGCTGATATCATTCCTGCTCGAGATCGTGCTCAGCGTCGTCACGCTCGTCGTACGGAGCATCGGCACACCCTACGCCGAGCTGATCGAGGATACGCTCGGCACGATGATCGAGTCGGGGCTGATATCGACGCTGATCTTCTTCTTCGTCTCGCTCGTATATGCGATCATCAAGCGGGCGGATTTCTCCGCGCTGTTCCCGTTTTGCAAGACATCAGCAGGGACGATCGCGCTCTTTGTGATCGTCGGGCTGACGGTGACGCTGATGGCAAACTACGTATCCGATATGGTGACGGCGGTGTTCGGGATGTTCGGCGCGGACAACTCGGTCGAGATGTCCTATGCGGTCGATAGCCCCTTGTCGGTCATCCTGTACTTCTTCACGGTGGCGGTGATTCCCGCGCTGGTGGAGGAGTTCGCCTTTCGCGGGGTGATCCTCGGCTCGCTGAGAAAGTATTCGGACGCGCTGGCGGTGGTGGTGTCGGCGGGGCTGTTCGCGCTGATGCACGGCAACTTTGTCCAGATACCGTTCGCGTTCATCGGCGGGCTGGTGTTCGGGTTTGTCGTCGTCAAGACGAACTCGCTGCTGCCGTCGATCATCATCCACTTCCTCAACAACGGGCTGTCGGTGCTGCTGGATGTGCTGAGCAACAACGGCGACGGGGCGTTCTACGGGACGAACCTGTTCTGGAACCTTCTTCTGCTGCTGCTCGTGCTTGTGTCGGCGGTGCTGATCGCCGTGATCACGCGCAGAAAGCCCGAGCTGCTGCGCTTCAGCGACTCGGATAATGTGATCGCGTACCGGCAGAAGCTGGGCACGGTATGCTCGTCGCCGGGGATCATCGCCTTCGCCGCGGTGATGCTGGTGTACGCGGTCTATGTCCTTATGGGTGTATGATGAACGTATATATGGAAGAGGCGCTTGCCCTTGCAAAAAGCGCAGCGGACGAGGGCGAGGTTCCGGTCGGTGCGGTGATCGTCAGACACGGCGAGATCATCGCGCGCGGGCGCAACCGGCGCGAAATCGGGCGAAACGCCCTGTATCATGCCGAGATCGAGGCGATCCACAACGCATGCACCGCCCTGGGCGGATGGCGGCTGTGGGATTGTGAGCTGTATGTCACGCTCGAGCCGTGTCCGATGTGCGCCGGCGCGATCGTCAACGCGCATATCCCGCGGATCACCTTCGGCGCCTATGACAGGAAGAACGGCGCGTGTGGCTCAATAACAGATGTGCTGCATCTAAAGGGCGGGTTTCAGGTAGACTGTACCGGCGGCGTGATGGAGGAAGAATGCCGCGCGCTGCTGACAGCGTTCTTTCGAAAGCTGAGAAAAACATAAGGCACCACCGCACTATGCACAGCACACCCAAATCATGCGGTGTTGCCATAAACAACTACCGTGCATCCCGATAGGCGGACAGCGCGGTGGTGGGCAAAGGATCGGAGCTGTCGTAGCGATTACGGCAGCTCCGGATATTTTTGCACATTGTGTCGGATATTATCAACGTAAATGATCTATATACGTCTCGATATCGAACGGATCGAGCGGGGTATCGCTGCGCAGATAGAGCGGATGGTGGGGGTGCCCCTTGACCGAGATCCGCCCCGCCTTGAACCAGACAGCGCGGTGCCTCTTCCCTATCGCGATCATGTCGGACACGCACGCGGGCAGGTAGGCGCGCTTCTCGATGATGTTCCCCCACGCCGCCCAGATGCCCGGGTTCGGGCTCAGAGAGAGGATATAGTCGAACGCCTTCATGTTCTCGGCGTGCATACGGGGGTTGAGCGCGGGCTCCATATCGTCGGGGACGGTCGCGCGCTGGGCATAGACGTTGAACATGATAAAGCTGTCATACCCGTTATACAGCGCGATACGCTCGACGGACTTCAACGTGTTGTCAAGGTTGTCGGGAGCGGCGGTCGAGGGGTTGATTCCGATACAGATCAGCGGACGAGCGCCGCGGGTACCGAGGATATAGCGGTACTCGCTGTAGAAGTCGGGAACATACAGCCACCGGCTCTTGTCAAAGCTGTCGTTGGTCGAGACGAGCGCATCGTCAAAGGTCAGCACCTCGATCTCGGTGGTATAGGATGATGGGATATGCATATGGATGCTCCGATATCTGTTGGCAGAAAAATGCGGGCAGCCGAACGACCGCCCGCAAAGTGACAGGATGATTACTTGGTGTCGCCGATATGGTTGTTGCGGTCGATGCGCGCAAGCCAGCGCTGGATCGCTGTCGCATCAGAGACATCGACCTCGCCGCTCTCATCGGCGTCGGCGGCGAGCAGATCGCTGCCGGTAAGGGCGATCAGGCGCGCCAGATGCCGCTGAACGGTCGTCGCGTCAGAGATCTCGATCTCGCCGTTGCCGTCAGCGTCGCCGATCATGTACGTATCGGACGAGCCGGACGACTGATCCTGCTGAGAGTCAGACGACTGACCCTGCTCTGTTGCAGAGGATGACTCGGGCTGAGCGGAGCTCGAGGGCTGTTGGGTTGGCTTGACGGTGATGATCTCGAAGTAGCCGATGATCGCCTTGCCGGTGCCGTCGTCATCGCCCGCATAGGCGCCGGTATGACCGGAGATCGTGCCGTCGGTGGTCTGGGAGCTGCCGTTGCTGACGATAAAGTGGTTGTAAGCTACCGGAACATAGCCGATATACTGGCCCTCGTTATACTCGTTCACCTGATAGTAGGTCATGGTCTCCCCCGGCCACGAAACGGGGCTCTCGCTGTCGTTCCAATAGTAGAGATAAAGCGAGCCGTCCCAGTTCTTGGAGTTCGAGAAGAGAACGGTGTAGTAGCCGTCCTTGGTTGGAACAACGTCGTCGTCGCTGTAGGTCGAGGTCGGGGTGGTGGGAACGGTATCGTTGTCAAAGTAGATGCACGCAACGCCCGAGGAGCCGACCGTGCCGCGGATATAGCCGCCCGATACGGTGAAGGTATTGCCGGTGATAGCGTCGATATAGGTGCCGTTCTTGAGGGTATGGTTCGGGACGGTGACGCTGCCGCCGGCGGTGTTGCCGAGGTGGACGATCATCGCACCCGAGTCGCCGCGCTCGATATAGGCATAGCCGTTATAGCCGGCGGTGCAGTACTCGGAGGTGCCGATGAAGTAGTTGTGGAACTGGTTGATCGCCTTGGTGACGGCGTTCGACCATGCGGTCATCTTGATGTCGCCGAGCAGGATGTTATAGCACGCGTTAGTCGAGGTAGAGTCGTCGGGACGCGCAAAGTAGACGGTGGTGATATCGGCTCTGCCGGCGCACAGCGCCCAGATCTTGTTGCGCTGGGCAACGGTGGTATCGGTGGTGGAGCCGTCGATATAGGTATCGTGGGACTCATCCCAGAGGATGGTGTTCGCCTTGGTGAAGTTGGAGTTGGGATAGTAGGGCGTCGCGTCGCCGCCGTAGCCCTTGACGGCGTTGCTGATGCTCCAGTAGGAGCCCGAGTCGGTCACGTCAAAGAGCTTGGTGTACATCGAGTAGGGACGGTTGACGCCGCAGGTGTTTAGGATCTCGCCATAGGCATAAACCTCGCTCTCGGGGTGGTTCGTGCGCACCTTCTGCAGGGTGTTGGTCCAGAAGTCGGACTTAAGTGACGAGATATCGTCGGGGGTCTCGATATGCTTTGCCGCATCGAACCGGAACCCGTCGGCGCCGGAGGAGATCAGCTCGTCCATATAATCATAGATCGCGCTCTGGACAATCGAGGAGCCGGTATCGAGGTCGGGCAGACGCGAGGTGCAGTTGCGGGTCAGGTCATAGGTGGAATCGTACTGGCTGAACTGGTTGGGGTCTTCCTTATAGGTCATCTCGGCCCACGGGGTATGGAATGCCTTCGCGTTCCAGATGGCGGGCTCATAGGTCTGTGCCTTGGGGGTGACGTGCGCCATCGGGTCGGTCGAGGTCTCGCTGCTCTCGTTATCCTTGGTCCCCATGTGGTTGATAACGGTATCGACGATGACCTTCAGCCCGAGGGTGTGCGCCTTGGAGCACATGGAGACGAACTCGGACTTGGTGCCGAGCGCCGAGTTGTTGTCGGATGAACCGTTGATCTGGAACCCGGCGGGCTGATAGAACATCCACCAGCCGTTCTGGTTGCTGCTCTCGAGGACATGAACGCCCTTGGTGTCCGCCTTGAGGACGTTGGGCGGAGAAACCTGGATCGTCGTGAATCCCTGGTCGGCGATCTTCTCAAGATTCGCCTCGATGTTCGAGAACGACCAGTTCCATGCCTGCAGGATGGTGCCTTCGTTCACGGTATCGGCCAGCCCATAGTCGGCAGATACATCGGCGAGCATATCCTGATAGGCGGAGGTCGCCGCCGCATCGCCGGCAGCACCCGACGCGACCGCGGTGCCCGCAACAACGGCGCACGCGGCAACGGTCAGCACCGCAAGCAGGATCGATAATGTACGTCTGAAATTCATAGTTATCCTCCTTGATTCGCTCTCAAAAACGCAGAAATAGCGATTCTGATTCTTCTACATCCATCAGTATATCAAAAACGGCTGTTGCATTCAATTCGATTTTTCTACAAATATTTATTGATAATTTAGACATAATACCTAAAAAGAATCATCGCCATGGCTTGCATTCTCGTCAATTTAGTGTTAAAATAAGCACGGTGATAGAATGAAACAATGTCCATACTGCGGCAAGGAGATCTCTTATCATGAGATGTTCTGCTCGGATGAATGTGAACAGAAGAACCGACAGTTTTATGAGATGCGGGACAGGTACTCAAAGCTGTTCGCGGTTATCAACGGTATCTTTGTGATGATGATCGGCATCAGTATCTTTGCCTACTCGTTCCTGCCCGAGTACGGCGCATACGGCGTGGCGGGGTCGCTGATGATCCTCTCTGTGATGTACTTCTTCCTGCCGTTCCCGCCCGACGTGATGATCCACAGGTATAAGCTGGAAAAATCGCTGAAACTATGCCGGATTATCTCCCTCGTGTTGATGGGGCTCGGGGTGATCGTGCTTTTGCTGCACCTGTTCGGGGTGATCTGAATATTCTGCCGGAAATGACAGATACTAACCTCAACTTATGCTGTAAGGAGGGTTAGTATGCTTGACAAAATCGCGTTGACGCTGCTGGTTATCGGCGGCATCAACTGGGGGAGCGTCGGGCTGTTCCAGTTCGATATTGTCGCGTGGATCTTCGGCGGTCAGAGCGCTGTCGTGTCGCGGATCATCTATGTGATCGTCGCGCTGTCGGCGCTGTGGTGTATCTCGCTGCTGTTCAGAGACCGAACCGAGGCGGGCGACCGCGATGCGCACATGAGAGTGTCGGACATCGGATAAACCATACGCATATGCTCAAGAGGCGTCCACGGATAATATCCGGGACGCCTCTTTTGACTTGATATATTACGCTCAAAAGCTGTTCAGCGCGTCTGACAGCCGTTGTGCCTCCGTCAGCGTCGCCTCGACCGCATAGCGGAACTCCTCGGAGCCGGTTCGGCTGAGAAACCCGATAGCCGTCAGCGCATAGCGCACCGTGCCGGAGCTGTCACGCACCGGAGCCGATACCGACCGCAGCCCGATACGATACTCGCCGTCCTCGACCGCATAGCCACGCTCGCGTGTTACCGACAGCTCTGCAATCACATCGGACAGATCGACCTTGCTGTGAGGGGTGTAGGCGGTCAGCGAGCGCTCACACAGGAGCATGGTTGCCGTGCTGTCGGACAAGAGCGAGAGCATCAGCTTTCCCTGAGAGGTACAGTGCAGCGGCAGACGAACGCCGAGCTCGGGCATGATCTGGACCCCCGACGGGGCGCTGGCATGGTCAAAGCTCACCACCCCCGCGTCGTCGATGGTCGAGATGACTGCGCCGCAGCCGGTCTTCAGCGACAGCCGCTCGAGATACGGCTTTGAGATGCGCGAGATATCGAACCCGCGCGACACGACGCATCCGTACTCGAACAGCTTGATCCCGAGGTCATAGGCGCCGGAGGGCAGCTGCTTGACGACCCCGCGGTCGCGCATGGTGGACAGCAGCGCGTGCACGGTGCTCTTGGGATATTCAAGGCGCGATGACAGCTCGCCGAGCGTGATCCCGCCCGCATGGCGCGAGAGCTCGTCGAGGATATCAAACGCTTTCTGAAGCGACAGGACTTGTGACATATTCTCCCCTCTTTCTCGCTTTATCATAGCACCTTTTGACGGTGATTGCAACAGATATTCTGTATTGCCGAACATCAATACCGTTATGCTGAACCTAAGCTATTGTGACAACGGCACACAGGTGATACAATAGAACTACCGAAAGAAGGAGGATAGAATCATGAAAAAATGGATTGCACTGACCCTTGTCATTCTGTGCGTGGTCGGCGTGCTTGCCGGATGCGCGAACACCGCCCAGCAGACCGATGCTGCCGCTACAGACGCTGAGGAAAACATCGAGATCGTTGTCTTTGCCGCTGCAAGCATGACCGAGACGCTGACTGAGATCGCCGAACTCTACAAAGAGGTCGCCCCGAACGTCACGCTGACGTTCAACTTTGACTCGTCGGGCACGCTCAAGACCCAGATCGAAGAGGGCGCGGTATGCGATATCTTCATCTCGGCTGCCGAGAAGCAGATGGATCAGCTCGATATCACTGCCGACCCTGAGATAAACGAGGATGGGCTTGACTTTGTTGACAGCGAGACGCGTATCGACCTGCTGGAGAACAAGGTCGCGCTGTGTGTGCCGAAGGATAACAGAAAGGACATCAACTCGTACCAGGACCTCGCCGATGCGCTGAAGGAGGGCGATATCCTCTTCTCGATGGGCAACGAGGATGTTCCGGTCGGTCAATATACCCAGAAGATCTTTGCGTACTTCGGACTCGATGAGCCGGCGCTCGCCGACAGCGGCGTCATCACCTACGGCTCGAACGTCAAGGAGGTCACCGCTCAAATCGCCGAGGGTTCGGTCGACGCCGGCGTCATCTATCAGACGGACGCCTACAGCGAGGGGCTGACGATCGTCGATACCGCCACCGAGGAGATGTGCGGCAAGGTCACCTACCCCGCCGCCGTCATGAAGAACACCGAGCAAAGGGATCAGGCGGCTGCGTTCCTGGCTTACCTCTCGACGGAGGAAGCGGCAGCGATTTTCACCGAAGTGGGCTTTACTCCGCTGACATAATGTGATAGAATATCAGGGCAGAGGTCACCTCTGCCCTATTTGCTGTATTAGGAAGGGTATCTATGGATCTGTATCCGCTGTATAACTCGCTGCGTATCGCCGCCATCGCGTCGGTGCTGGTGTTCTTTCTCGGGATACTGGCGGCGTACTATATCGCCAAGTGTCCGCGCATCATCAAAGGAATCCTCGATGTGATCTTCACGCTGCCGCTGGTGCTGCCGCCGACGGTGGTGGGATACTTGCTGCTGCTCGTGCTCGGGCCGCACCGTATCATCGGGTCGTTCTTCTATGAGCACTTTCAGCTTCGGCTGACGATGCAGTGGTGGTCGGCGATCTTCGCGGTGCTGGTGGTGGTGTTCCCGCTGATGTACCGCACCGCGCGCGGCGCGTTCGAGAGCTTTGACGAGAACCTGTCACATGCCGGTCAGACGCTGGGGCTGTCGAACACCTACATCTTCTGGCGCATACGGATGCCCTACTGTCGACAGGGGATCATCGCGGGGGTCGTGCTGAGCTTTGCGCGTGCGCTGGGCGAATACGGCGCAACCTCGATGATCGCCGGCTATACCCCCGGCAAGACGGCGACCGTCTCGACCGCCGTCTACCAGCTATGGCGTACCGGCAACGATGCGCTGGCGACCAAATGGGTGCTCATCAACATCGCTATCTCGGCGGTGGTGCTGCTCGCGATCAACCTGCTCGAGCGGCCGAGGAGGGCATAGCATGCTGTATGTGGATATCGAGAAGGTATTGCAGAACTTCACACTGAAAATCAGGATCAAGACCGACGGCGTGATCACCTCGCTGCTCGGCAGCTCCGGCGCGGGCAAGAGCATGACGCTCAAGTGTATCGCCGGTATCGAGCGTCCCGACCGCGGGCGTATCGTGCTGGACGACAGGGTGCTCTATGACAGCGAGAAGAAGATCAATCTGAAGATACAAGAGCGCGGGGTGGGCTATCTGTTCCAGGACTATGCGCTCTTTCCGAATATGACTGTGCTCGGGAACATCAAGGCGGGGCTGCACCGTTTCAAGGGTGCGGATCGCACCGACAGAGCCCGCGCGCTGATCGAGAGCTTTCACCTAAAAGGGCTCGAACACTCGCGTCCCGCTACCCTATCGGGCGGTGAGAAACAGCGCGTCGCGCTGGCGCGTATCTTTGGCAGCGAGCCGCAGGCGCTGCTGCTGGACGAACCGTTCTCGTCCCTCGATACGTTCCTGAAATGGGAGCTCATGGACGAGCTGCGCGAGCGGCTGCTCGGCTATACGGGCGACGTCATCATGGTATCGCACGACGCCGACGAGGTCATCGAGCTGTGCGACACCGTCTATCGGATCGAGGACGGCGCATCGGGCGATATGATCACGATCGACACGTTCCGTCAATATGCCGAGCGCACCCGGAGCGAGCGTCGAGAGCGAAGGGAGCAGAAAGCAGAGTGAAGGACGCATATAACAGAGATATCCGCTATCTGCGGCTCTCGGTGACCGATCGGTGCAACTACCGGTGCCGCTACTGTATGGACGAGCACGCGCCGATAAGCCCGCGTGACCCCGCCTCGGCAGAGGAGCTTGCCGAGATCGCTCAGGCGTGCTATCGCCTTGGGATCGACAAGATCCGGCTGACCGGCGGCGAGCCGCTGATGCGGGGCGATATCGTCGAGCTGTGCCGGATGATACGCGCGATATCCCCCGATATTGAGCTTGCGATGACAACGAACGGCAGTATGCTCCCGATCTATGCCGACAAGCTCAAAGCAGCGGGGCTGTCTCGGCTGAACATCAGCTTGGACACGCTGGATCGTGAGCGGTTCCGCTCGCTCACCCGTGTGGGTGAGCTCGACGACGTGATGAGCGGGATCGATGCGGCAGATAACGCCGGGTTCTCCGGCACAAAGATCAACGCCGTCCTCATCGGTGGGGTGAACGATGACGAAGTCCCCGCAGTCGCCGCGCTCGCACAGACGCGGGACGTATCGGTGCGGTTTATAGAGCTCATGCCGATGCACGTGGTCAGCGGATGGGACGATTCATGCTATATCAGCGCCGAGCGTGTGATGCCCCTGCTCGGTGAGCTGACGCCGGTCGGGTTCGACGGCGTGACACAGCTATACAGCAAGGACGGATGGCGCGGCACGGTCGGGTTCATCACCCCGATGTCGCATCGGTTCTGTCATAGGTGCGACCGCGTGCGCGTTACCGCCGACTGCAAGCTAAAGCCCTGTCTGCACTCGAACGAAGAGATCGATCTGAAAGGTATCAAGGGAGACAAGTTGCTCGAGACGATCCGCACCGGCATCCTGCAAAAGCCGCTGTCGCATCATCTGGAGGATCGCCGCACCGATACGAGCAGGTATATGAACGAGATCGGAGGATAATATGCTGACACACTTCAACGAACAGAGCCGCGCGCGGATGGTGGACGTCACCGACAAGGACGTCACCCACCGCGTCGCTGTCGCCGCCGCTACCGTCAAGGTCAACGCGCACACCATGTCGCTCATCAAAGATAACGGGATCAAAAAGGGCGATGTGCTCGCGGTCGCCCAGGTTGCGGGCATCATGGCGGCAAAGCGCACCCCCGACCTCATCCCGATGTGCCATCCCCTGCCCATCACCGCTGCCGATATCCGCTTTTCGCTGACAGAGGAAGAGGTGCATATCACCGCGACGGTCCGGTGCTCAGGCGTCACCGGCGTCGAGATGGAGGCGCTGACGGCGGCTGCGACTGCGGCGCTGACGATATACGATATGTGCAAGGCGGTCCAGAGGGACATTGAGATCACCGATATCCGCCTGATGAGTAAGTCGGGCGGCAAATCGGGCGACTATCAGAGGGAGCAGCATGGCTGAGATCACCGCGATCTGCATCAGTGAGCAGAAAGGAACCAAGAAGCACGAGGTACCGTTCGCCGAGCTTATAACAGAGCACGGGATCCTCGGCGACGCGCACGCGGGGCGATGGCACCGTCAGGTCAGCATGCTGTCGGACGAGGACGTCGATACGATGCGCGCGCGTGGAGCGGTGCTGTCCCCCGGGGACTTTGGCGAGAACCTCCTCACCCGTGGGATCAGCTTGACTTCGCTTGCCGTCCTAACGCGCGTTCAAGTCGGTAGCGCCGTGCTTGAGATCACCCAGATCGGCAAGGAATGTCACAGCGAGTGTGAGATAAAAAGGATGGTCGGGACCTGTGTGATGCCCACGCGCGGGGTTTTTGCGAGGGTCATCACCGGCGGGATCATCCGCAAAGGAGACAGAATCGAGGTGATCGCATGAAGTTGATACGAACCGAGGATGCGGTCGGGCATGTGCTGTGTCACGATCTGACCCAGATCATCCCCGGAGAATACAAGGGCGCGCGGTTCACTAAGGGACACGTCGTCAAGGCGGAGGATATCCCGATCCTGCTGAGCATGGGCAAGGAGAACCTCTATATCTATGAGATGGAGGAAGGGATGGTGCACGAGAACGACGCTGCACAGCGGCTGTGTGCCATCTGCCGCGGCGAGAACATCGACTGCTCACCGGTCAAAGAAGGCAAAATCGAGCTGAGCGCTGCGTGTGACGGGCTGTTCGTGCTCAACCGCGAGGGTATCCGCGATGTGAACGCCGTCGAGGATATCATGATCGCTACCAGAAAGGGCTATACCGACGTCAAAGCCGGCGACAGGCTCGCCGGTACCCGCGTCATCCCGCTCTTGATCGAGGAAGAAAAGCTGCACAGAGCCGAGGCCACCGCCAAAGACGGACCGCTGATGCGCGTCATCCCCTACTCCCTGCACAGCGCCGCTATCGTCACTACCGGCAGCGAGGTATATCACGGCCGCATCGAGGATCGGTTCACCCCGATATTGAAAGAAAAGCTCGTGCACTACGGTATCACGACCATCAAGCATATCATCACGGACGACGACGTCACGCATATCACCGCAGCGATCAACGACGTGCGAGCGGGTGCCGATATTGTGCTGTGTACCGGCGGGATGAGCGTCGATCCTGACGACAATACCCCGGGCGCGATCCGTCGCAGCGGCGCTCATATCGTCACCTACGGCGCACCGGTGCTGCCGGGGGCGATGATCCTGCTCGGGTACTTTGACGACGGGGTGCCGGTGCTGGGGCTGCCGGGGTGCGTGATGTATGCAAAGGCAACCGTGTTCGACCTTATCATGCCGCGGATCGCCGCTGGCGTGAAGCTGACCAAAGCCGACTTTGTCGCATACGGCGAGGGCGGGCTGTGCCTTGGGTGTCAGCCGTGCCGTTATCCCGACTGCGGATTTGGCAAATAATCACAGAGAGCGAGGAGATGAAATGATACAGGCGGCTGTCATCACTGTCAGCGACCGCGCATCGGCGGGAGAATATGAGGATCGCTCGGGCCCCGCTGTCCGAAAGCTGCTGGAGGACACGGGATATGAGGTGGTATCCTATCGCGTCATCCCCGACGAGAAGAACAGGATCATCGACGAGCTGATACGATGCTGTGACGCACTGATCCCACTTGTCCTCACCGTCGGCGGGACGGGATTTGCGCCCCGCGACGTCACGCCCGAGGCAACAGCGGCGGTCATCGAAAGAGAAGCGCCCGGGATCGCCGAATATATGCGGATGTGCTCGATGAAGATCACGCCGCGCGGGATGCTGTCGCGCGGGATCACCGGCATCAAACGACAGAGCGTCATCCTCAACCTGCCGGGATCGGTCAAGGCGTCGACCGAGAACCTCTCGTTCGTCCTGCCCCACCTCGACCACGGGATCGAGATGCTGCTCGGGATGAAGGAATAAATGATACACAAAACCTCCGTATCTGCATAGCATGATGCGGAGGTGTTTTTTTGATGCTAGTATCATGTAACCGAACGCCGAACGCCAAAGCGGTGATACGGGGGTCCGGTATCCGCGGGACGGTGCTGTTCTATCAGGAGAAGGGCGCGGTGCTGATAGAGGCGAAGGTGTATGGGCTGCCGTGGAACGGCGCGGGGTTCTATGGATTTCATATCCACGAGGGAGGACGATGCGACGGGGAGACGTTCGCTATGACCGGCGGGCATCTGGATCCATTGAGCGTCCCACATCCAAGCCACGCGGGCGATCTGCCGCCGCTGATGTACTGCTCAGGATATGCATATCTGGCAGTCAGGAGCGACCGGTTCCGCGTCAGGGATATCGTCGGCAGGACCGTCGTCATCCACGAGATGCCCGACGACTTTCGCACCCAGCCCGCAGGAAACGCCATGACGAAGATCGCGTGCGGTATCATCCGACCGGTCTGACAGAAAAACCGCCCGCCGTCGGATGTTCCGGCAGCGGGCGGTGACAGGATATCGTTACAGAGATTCGACGATCGCCTTGGTATCGCGGGCGATCGCGAGCTCCTCGTTCGTCGCGATAACGGCGACGGGGATGGACGAGTCGGCGGATGAGATGAACGCGGTCTTGCCCTTGGTGGCGGCGTTGACCTCCTTGTCGACCTTGACGCCGGCAAAGCCGAGGTACTCGATGACCGCCTCGCGCAGGGCGGGCTGGTTCTCGCCCAGGCCGGCGGTGAAGACGATACCGTCACATCCGCCCATCGCGACCCAGTACTGACCGATGTACTTCGCGATCTGGTAGTAGAGCATCTGGTGCACCAGCGCAGCGCGGTGGTTGCCCTCTTCCTCCGCCTTGGTGACATCGCGGTCATCGGAGGACACGCCCGAGATACCGAGAAGCCCGGACTTCTTGTTGAGCAGGGTGTTCATCTCGGCGGGGCTGAGATTCTCTTTCTCGGCGATGAAGGTGACGACCGAGGGATCGAGGCAGCCCGAGCGGGTGCCCATGAGGATACCGTCGAGCGGGGTCAGGCCCATCGAGGTATCGACGACCTTGCCGTTCTTGACGGCGGTGATGGACGAGCCGTTGCCGATATGACAGGTGATCAGCTTCAGATCAGCGATATTCTTGCCCATCAGGTTGGCCATCGCGTGGGATACAAAGCGGTGCGAGGTGCCGTGGGCGCCGTAACGGCGGACGGCGTACTTCTCATAATATTCATACGGAACGGCGTACATATACGCCTTCTCGGGCATGGTCGAATGGAACGCAGTGTCAAAGACGACGACCATCGGTACCGCGTCGCCGAACACCGCCTTGCAGCCGCGGATCGCCTGGACGTGGCCGGCGTTGTGGAGCGGAGCGAGCGGGATCAAGCTCTCAATGCCCGCGATGACCTCGTCGGTGACGAGCTCGGGATCGCTGTACAGCGCGCCGCCCTGAACGATACGGTGACCGATCGCGGCGACCTCGTCGAGGTTCTTGATGACGCCGTACTCGTCGGAGAGCAACGCCTCGCTGACGGCAAGGAACGCCTTGGCGTGATCGGGCATATCGATCTCCTTAGAAAACGAGCGGCCGTCGGCGGTCTTGTGCCCGATGAACGAGCCCTGCTGACCGATGCGCTCACAGTTCCCCTTGGCGATCATTTCCTCGGTGTCCATGTCGATGAGCTGATACTTCAGCGACGAGGAACCGGCGTTGATGACAAGAATTTTCATAAAAATCGTCCTCCTGTATTGAAAAAAATACAAATTTAACCTATACTATGATAGTACATTTATCGGGAATTTTCAAGTGATTTTTCAAAGTTTTGGGGGCTATGATGAAAGCGGCTGTGATATGTGAGTTCAACCCGTTTCACAATGGACATAAATTTCTATTAGAGAAAATTAAAGAGAGCTATGCCGACGAGATCATCTGTATCATGAGCGGCAGTTGTGTACAGCGCGGCTCGCTTGCCATCACCGACAAGTACACGCGGGCAGAGACAGCGCTGAGAAACGGCGCGGACATGGTGGTCGAGCTGCCGACCGTATATGCGATGTCATCGGCGCGACCCTTTGCCGAGAGCGGCGTCAGGATTGCAGAACAGCTCGGGTGCGAGGTGCTCTGCTTCGGTGCAGAGAGCGAGCTGTCCGTTCTCCGTAAGCTCAAGGACGCGTGTGAGGACAACGCGGTGAACGCTATCGTAAAGCAGAAGATGGACGCGGGGCTGTACTATCCCCGCGCGCTGAGCGAGGCGGTCAACGAGGTCTGTGGCGCAGCGTTGTCACAAGCGATAATGAAGCCGAACAACATCCTCGCGCTCGAGTATATCCGCGCGTGCCGCACGATCCGCCCCATCGCCATCGAGCGAAAGGACGCAATGCACGACAGCACGACAGCAAGCGACACGATCACAAGCGGTAAGGATATCCGCCGGATGATCCTCTCGGGGGAATCATACGACACGTATACCCCGATGACGGTCACACACCCCGCCGACGAGCGGCGGATCGAGGGCGCGCTGCTCTATCGGCTGAAGACGATGCCGCATGAAAAGCTCTCGGCGATCGCAGGGGTCAGCGAGGGGCTAGAGTATAGGGTCAAGGAATGTGCGACAAAGTATAATTCTATAGAAGAAATATTAGAGCATCTGAAAACAAAGCGATACACGCGCTCGCGGCTCAGGCGGATCCTGTATGATGCGCTGCTCGGCGTGACCGGCAGGATGCAGCAGACCCCAGTCCCCTATCTCAGGGTGATCGGCGTCAAGAAGGAGAAGTCGGAGCTGATTCCGTCCGCAGGCCCCATGGCCGTCGTGAAGGTCAAAGCGGATTATGAGAAGCTCGATAATTCCGCAAAAGAAATATTCGATGTTGATATCAGGGCGACGGAGCTCATGAATATCGCACAGGACGCCGTCCCGATCAACGAGTTCAGCCGCGGGCTGATCAAGGGATAAACAGACCGAGAAAAACAGCGCAGAGGCGGACAACCTCTGCGCTGCTATTGTATGGGACGATCATACCGGATGGATCTTCTGCTCGCGATCGACAAGGGCAGAGTTGATCCCCGCGTTAGCGTCGCGCCGCTTCTCAAAGAAGTCGACGGCGACCTTGGGGAATTGGGCGTAGCTGAGCACGTCCTCCTCCTGCAGGATATACTGCGGGATCTCGGCGCGCAGCTTCTCGAGCTCGGGCTCGAGCAGGTCGGCGGGACGGCACTCGACCGGCTCCATATCGCCGATGATCGACCGGCGAAACTCGGGGTCGATCGGGATCGGGGTAGTGCCGTACTTGCCGGCGACAAGATCCTTGAACTCGTTGGTACACATCTTGTACCGCTCGCCGGTGATGACGTTGAACACCGCCTGGGTGCCGACGATCTGGGAGGTCGGGGTCACCAGCGGCGGATAGCCGGAGTCGTTGCGCACGCGCGGCACCTCTTCGAGAACGTCGATGAGCTTATCCTCCTTGCCCGCCTGCTTGAGCTGGGAAAGAAGGTTCGACAGCATCCCGCCGGGCACCTGATAGATCAGCGCCTTGGCGTCGGTGGCGAGCATCTTGGGATCGAGCAGCCCCGAGCTCAGGTACGTCTCGCGCAGGGTCATGAAGTAGTCGCGGATCTCGTTGAGCTGTTCGAGGTCGATGCCGGTGTCGTACTCGGTGCCCATGAACGCGGCGACCATCGACTCGGTCGGCGCATGAGAGGTACCGAGCGCCAGGGGTGAGATCGCGGTGTCGATCATATCGACGCCCGCTTCGACCCCCTTCATCAGGCACATGGACGCAAGCCCCGAGGTATAGTGGGTATGCAGCTGCAGCGGAAGGTCGACCTCGCGCTTGATGGCGCGGACGAGCTTCTCGGTGCGGTAGGGCGTCAGCAGCGCTGCCATATCCTTGATACAGATAGAATCGGCGCCGGCGTCGGCGATGCGCTTGGCGTACTCGACAAAGTATTCGTCGGTGAACACCGGCCCGGTGGTATAGCTGATCGCGACCTGGGCATGGGCGCCCTCATGCTTTGCCGCCTTGACGGCGACGGCGAGGTTCTTGATATCGTTCAGCGCATCAAAGATGCGGATGATGTCGATGCCGTTCGCGACCGAACGCCGGACAAAGTACTCCAGCACGTCGTCGGCATAGTGGCGGTAGCCGAGCATGTTCTGACCGCGGAAGAGCATCTGCAGCTTGGTGTTCTTGCAGTGAGACCGGATGGTGCGCAGACGATCCCACGGGTCCTCGTTCAAGAACCGCAGACAGCTATCGAACGTCGCGCCGCCCCAGCACTCGAGCGAGTGGTAGCCGACGGCGTCGAGCTTGTCGAGGATCGGCAGCATCTGTTCGGTCGTCATGCGGGTGGCGATCAGCGACTGGTGCGCGTCGCGCAGCGCGGTCTCGGTGACCAGTATCTTCTTGCTCATACGGCGCTCCTCTTAGGAAAGGGTGACGAGCGCTGCGCCGGTATCGACGGACTCGCCCTTCTGAACCAGCACGGCGGCGACGGTGGCGTCATGGGGCGCCTTGATCTCGTTCTCCATCTTCATCGCCTCGAGCACGAGCAACACCTCGCCGCTCTTGACCGCCTTGCCGGGAGTGGCAGCGATCGAGAGGATGGTGCCGGGCATCGGCGCGGACACGGTCTCGCCGGCAGGAGAAGCGGGAGTCGCTGCCGGCGTGACGGGAGTCTTCACCGGAGCGGGAGCAGCGACAGGTGCAGCGGACGGCGCGGCGGTCTCGCCGAGCTCCTCGACCTGGACGTCATAGGCGGTGCCGTTAACGGTGATGCGTAAGTTCTTCATATCATAATACCCCTTTCTCAGAGCAGTGTGGTGTGTTTCTTCGGGATGGAAGCGGTGCGCTTGGTCGACAGCACGTCGAGTGCAGCGATCACCCGCGCACGCACGGTGGTCTGATCGACAATATCGTCGATCGCGCCGCTCTCGGCGGCAGATACGGCAGTCAGGTTCGCCCGCACAAAGCTGTCGGCGGCGGCACGCTGCCGATCAGCGGGAAGGTCGGCGATCGCACCGTCAAGCAGATAGGCGGCGGCGACGGGCTCGACCGGGGAGACGATCGCATCGGCGGTGGCGAATACCGCATCGCTCCCCGAGGATGACCCCGCAAGCGCGATATAGGCGGCTCCGACCGCCTTGCCGTAGATCACGGCGATCTTGGCGGTGGTGGCGTCGGTATAGGCGGCGATCACGCCGGACGCGTCGGACAGCTCACGAAATCCGTCGGTATCGACAAGGGTCAAAACCGGGATCGAGAACGCGTCGCAGAACCGGACAAATCGGTAGATCTTCTTCGCGCCCTTGTGACAGATCGCGGTGCCCTTGGTGACGACAAAGCCGACCGTCCTCCCGTCGACCCTCGCAAACGCGGTGCAGACGCACCGGTCGCCGTAGCCGTCGGACACACATAGGAGCGAGTCGGCATCGGCGATCAGCTTGGGGAACTTATCGGGGGCGTCATAGGGTCCGACGCTCTCGAACGCAGGTGCTGCGTCGAGGTTATTGGACGGCAAATAGGAGAGGATATCGCGCGCTTTCGCGATCGCGGCGGCGGTATCGGGAACGACGAACTGGGCGGTACCGTTCTTGCGGTTGGTATCGGCATCCGCATCGGATGCGAGTACATCGACAGACAGCCGCGCCGATTCGGTCACGATGACAAAGTCGGACGACACAGCGGTCAGCGCGCCCGCGCCGAGACAGTTCCCCAGCACCACTGAGATCCGCGGCACCACGCCGGAGAGCTTGGTGCTCTTGCGCAATATATCGCCGTAGGCGGACAGCAGGTCACATCCCTGTGTCAGCTTGCCGCCGACAGAATCATAGAACCCGACCAGCGGAGCGCCGGTCTTGAGCGCCATGGTGTAGAGCTTGGAGAGCTTGCGGCTCTGGATCGTGCTCATCGCGCCGCCCGCCACATCGGCATCCTGGGCGAACGCATAGACCGATACGCCGTCGACGGTACCGTAGCCGGTGATGGCCTCGGCCGCTTCTTCCCCCTTGAGATACGCGTCAGTCTCGATGAAACTGCCGTCGTCAAAGAAGGATGTCAGCACCTGGCGGGCAGACGGATTCGTTTCTTTACTCATTCTCATTCCTCCGTTTCTGAAAATTGAGGATAACTCCAAATTAGCTCAAAATATATTATAGCGCAAAAGAGCGGAAAATACAAGAAAAAAGTCGCGTAAATCAATAATTTACACGACATAAAGCAGTAGGATATCCGATACGGCTAGTGGGATGATCGCAGAATGCGCCCAAGATCGCTCTTCATGATGCCATCGCCGGAGTAGAAGCGGAGCTGCTCGAGCACAGGATACAGCATCGGGTTCTCGCACTCGAGATAAAAGCAGCTGTGGTTCAGCCCATAGGAGCCGAGCGCGCGGATGAGAAGATCGAGGATCCGATAGGTCTCCGGCTCTATCGCCCCGACGCTGTCGGGCAGCGGCAGCAGCTCATCCAAAACGAGGATATAGCCGCGATGATGAAACCGGACATAGCCGCAGGGCATATCGTCGATATAGGCAGAGAGACGCTTTGAATCAGCGGTGTCGTTATGGGGATCGGGTTTGATAACTAGCATAGGATCATACCTTTGAGAATTGCTTGTTCGGGTTGGGATCGGCGAGCAGCTTCTTGACCTCCATCTCGGTCAGATCGCGAAAGTCGCCCGAACGCAGCCCGCCGAGCTTCACACCGCCGATGGCGATCCGCTTGAGCCGGACGACCGTCAGCCCGACACAGTCGCACATCTTGCGGATCTGGCGGTTGCGGCCCTCGCGGATGACAAGCTCGAGCACACAGCGCTCCTGCTCCCTGCTGACAACGCGCACAGAGGCAGGGGCAGTCATGCGGCCGTCGATCACAACGCCCGCAGACAGGCGCGACGCCTGCTCGTCGGTGATGTTGGGGCGCACCGTAACGCGGTAGACCTTGTTGACGTGCTTCTTCGGGTGCATGATATGGTTCGCAAAGTCGCCGTCGTTCGTCAACAGCAGCATCCCCTCGCTGTCGCGGTCAAGTCGTCCGACGGGATAGACGCGCTCGTCGATATCGCTTATCAGGTCGGCGACACAGCGGCGACCGCGCTCGTCGCTCATGGTGGTGAGCACGCCGCGCGGCTTGTTGAGCATGATATATCGCTTGGCGGGACGGGCGGTGCCGGTGACGCGGCGGCCGCTGACATAGACCTTGTCGCGAGCAGGGTCGACCTTATCCCCTATCTCGGCAGGACGGCCGTTGACCTTGACACGACCCTGACGGATGAGCTCTTCACTTTTTCTTCTGGATGCAACGCCGCAGTCGGCGAGCATCTTCTGCAATCGAACTAGCTGTGCCACGGTAAAAGTTCCTTTAATCTATCGAGTAATGTTATCTTCACATCTATCCGATCCACCGACGATGACGCTGTGAGCGGATAGGACGCGATGACGTGATCTTGGACGGTACAGCGCACCTCGCCGAGCACATCGCCGCGCGATATCGGCGCATAGGCGAACGCAGGCAGATAGACCGCTACGGTCGGATCGGGCGAACCGGCGGGCACCACCGGCAGATAGCGCAGATCGGCTGTCAGCGTCAGCGTATCGTGATCGCCGCCTGCGACAGCAACGGTATAGCGGCTCTCGCCGAGAGATACGGCGCGCAGCTGCTCAAAGCCCTCATCAAACAGTGCCATATGGTCGTCCCAGTCGTCGGGATCGCCGAGCGTCACGCACACGAGCCGCACGCCGTCGCGCTCGGCACAGGAGACCAGGCATCGGCCGGACTTCTCGGTATAGCCGGTCTTGCCGCCGATACAGTCGGGATAGAGCGACAAGAGGCGGTTATGATTCTGATAGCTGACGCGCTTGTCGGGCGGATAGACAAAGGAGACCTGCATCGTCGATGAACCGCATATTTCTCTGAAAGAATCATTCTCCATCGCTGCGGCGAGCAACAGCGCCATATCGTACGCGGTGGAGTAGTGGTCGTCGTCATCGAGCCCGCTCGGGGTGACAAAGTGGGTCTGTGTCATCCCGATAGCGGCAGCGCGGGCGTTCATCCTCTTTGCAAAGCCCTCGATGCTCCCGCCTATAGCGATCGCCGCGGCGTTGGCGGCGTCGTTGCCCGAGCACAGCAGCATACCGACCGCAAGGTCGGACAGGTGCAGCTGCTCGCCCACCTGCAGATACATCGAGCTGCCCTCGGCGATCATCTCATCGGTAAAGGTGACGACACGATCGTCACGCTGTGCCTGCTCGAGCGTCAGCCACGCGGACATGACCTTCGTGGTGGACGCCATCGAAAGCGGGGCCGTCTCATCGCGCGAGAGGAGCAGCTCGCCGTTGTTGACGCAGTAGAGCGCATAGGCATCGGCAGAACAGCTCACCCTATCGGCAGAAAAGCCGACAGACAGGCCCATCAGCAACACCGCTGAGAATATCACCGAGATCACGCGCCGTATCATCATCCATCACCTGTATCATGATACGAGCGCGATGCACGAAATATTACAGCTCAAAGTCCTCGAGATCACTCTCCAGATCCGTCTCGTCGTTCTTGCGCTTCTTGATGAATCCGGTGATCTTATCGGCGACCTCGGGGATCATGCTGACGGCGCGATCCACCGGAGAATCGAACTTCTCGATCGGGATCATCTTGACCTTGCCGTCGGCAATCGAGAGAAAGCCGATGGGGGTGATAGTGACGCCCGCACCCGAACCGCCGCCGAAGCACTCGCGGTTGTCCTTCTTGGTCGGCAGGTCAGAGCCGCCGGACGCAAACCCGTAGCTGACCTTGCTGATCGGGATGATGGTCATGCCGTCGGGGGTGGTGATGGGATCGCCGACGATAGTGTTGGCGTTCACCAGCTCGCGAATCTTGCGCATGGTGGTATCCATCAAGCTGTTAATCGGATGTTCACTCATGATATATCCTCCTTAAAAGGTTACAGTTTCAGTCTTACTAAGAGCAGCTTCACGCCTGCCTTGAGCGCCTCCCACACCGCAAATATCACGCGCAGATGGGCGTGCAGGTCCACCGAGATCTCGGTATCCCGATCGGAATCGAACACCGGCTCGAGCGTCACATGATAGTCGCGGCAGACGGTGGCGGCAACGATGATATCCACAGCGGGATAGACCACCGAGCACAGCCGCCCGTAGTTCAGCGCGACACTCGACGCGTCCTCGCCCGAGAGCGCGATGCCCAAATCAAACCGATGGATCACGATATGGGAGAAGAGGTTCTTGAGCAGCGTGCCCGCGATCTTAGCGACGGACGTCAACAGCGACAGCAGGCCGGTCAGCCCCTTCTTCTCCTTAAGGCGAGAGAGAAAGGACGGCTTTGGCTCCTTGTCGGGCTCGTTCTCCTTGGGCTTGTCTTCTTTGGGCTTCTTCTTTTTGGGGGTGGGCTCTTTCTTCGGTTTCTTGTCGGCGGGAGGGATCAGCGGGATACGGATGAAGAGCACCTTGATATAGAGCGTCAGCTCATCCGAGTAGGTCGCGAACACCTGCACGCGTATCATCAGGATCAGAAAGAGCAGCAGCAGGATCCCGAGGACGATGAACAAAGCAATCAAAGCCCTATCCCTCGGCTGTATCGGGGGCATCGTCCCCGATGGCGGTCTCGACGATCGGATCACCCGTATCGGTGATCTCATCGGAGCCCTCGTCAAAGATCGAGAGCTGCTGGCCGCTGTCGTTCCTGTCGTCGGACTTGGGGATCGGCGGCAGCTCGTCCAGAGAAGAGACGTTGAAGCATCGAAGGAAGTTCTCGGTCGTGCCATAGAGCAGCGGCCGTCCGGGCAGCTCGAGCCGCCCGCGCTCCTCGATCAGCCCCTTGGACGTCAGCGAACCGATAACGCCCGAGCAGTCGACGCCGCGCACCTGCTCGACAAACGACTTGGTGACCGGCTGGTTATAGGCGATGACGGCGAGCACCTCCATCGCTGCCTGGGACAGCGGGACGTTGCGTCTCAGGTCCATCGCCTTGCGGACATAGGACGCGCACGCCTTGACGGTGACCATCTGATAGGCGGTGCCGAGCCGGATGATGGTGATGCCGCGGTCGGCAGCGGCATACTCTTCCATCAAGATACGCAGCTGCTCCGCGACAGCGGTCTCGGGCAGCTCAAACGTCTCGCACAGGCGGCGGATATCCACCGTATCACCCGCTGTGAAGAGTATGGCTTCGATCGCACAGCGATATTCTCTATCGGTCATCTTCGATCCTCCTCAATCATCCTAACGGTGGCGTCGTTTCCGTCGCCGTCGATCCGCACACGCTTGCCCTTGACGAGCTCGAGCACCGCCAAGAAGGTGGCGACCAGCTCGCTTCGCCCGCGCGCGGCGGTGAACAGCTCGCCGTAGGTCACGGTGCGACCGTGCCACAGGCGGCGCATCACATGGATGATGCGCGACGATACAGACACGATCTTCTTCGATACAATGCCGGCGAACGCCGCGCGGTCGGGCGGCAGCCGACGGCGTCCGCGTCCGACAGCGCTGATATAGGCCGCGCTGATATCGGCGGGATCGTGCAGGCGGGTATAGGTCAGGTCCAAGTCCACCTTGGTCGGCGGCTTGACGAATGTGTCAAAGTCGTATAGAGGGGCAAGCTGCTTTGCCACCTCACGGCACAGCGCATACTCGAGCAGCTGGCCGGTCAGCTCCTGCTTGAGCTCCTCTGCCTCGTTCTCGTACTTTGGCAGGAGCATGGCGGACTTGATATAGACAAGCCGCGACGCCATCTCGAGGAACTCGGACGCGATATCCATATCGTCCTCGCGCCAGCGGTCGAGCTGCGCCATGTACTGGTCGAGCAGATCGGAGATCGAAATATCATAGATGTCGATCTTGTTCTTGCTGATGAGCGTCAGCAACAGGTCGAGCGGCCCGTCAAAGACATCGAAATGATAGGTAAAGGCAGCGTCGTGCGCACTTGCGGGCACATCGGCGGACGGGGCGGCGAGTATGTCGCTGATATTCACTTGGTCGGACATACGATCACCTCCGGTTTATCTGTCAAATCGACAAAAATGCTCGAAACGGCAGCGACGAGATAAAGCTCACGGCATCCAGCAGCTTAGAGGACAAAAAGCTCAGCGGCACTCTCAGCACGCCCACCCAGAGCAGCGCAATCAGCAAAAACGAGATGATCTGCTGATAGCGGTAGAACCACTGCACCGCGCGATCGGGCAGAAAGAGAAAGAGGATCTTGCTGCCGTCGAGGGGTGGGATCGGCAGCAGGTTGAAGACCGCCAAACTGACGTTCACGGTGACATAGAAGGACAAAAACAGCGCGACATACGATCCGACGTCCGTCCCCATGAACCCGCCCGCAAAGGCGTACAGCGCATAGTAAATCAGCCCGCCGACGATCGCGGCGACGATGTTCGCCACCGGTCCCATCAGCGCGACGATCGCCATACCGACGCGCGGGTTCTTGAACCTTCTCGGATCGACAGGGACGGGCTTGGCCCACCCGAACCCGAGCAGCAGCAGCGCGAGCGCGCCGAAGGGGTCAATATGCGCGATCGGGTTGAGCGTCAGACGGCCGCGATCGCGCACCGTAGTATCGCCGAGCTTGAGCGCGGTGAAGGCGTGCGCCCATTCGTGGAACGGCAGCACCAAGAAGATGACCGCAAGGATCGCCAGCACCTCGGCCACCGCCGAGCCAAAGCTGAGTTGTCCGCGTATCAAATCGATCAGCATGAACCTCACCTGTCCTTATTACATACAAATACAGAGTATATTATACTATGAAAAGGAACAAATTACAAGGATTTCGGAAAATAATCATAAATTTTCAAATAACGCTTGCAATTTTAGGATTTTTCTGCTATTATAAACGAGTTAACGCATACAATATCCAGTAAAGGGAGGTGTACGGGCATGGCAAAATGCGATTTTTGCGGTAAGGATGTTAAATTCGGCATCAAGGTCTCTCACTCACACAGACGTTCCAACAGGACATTCAAGCCAAACGTACAGAGAGTCAAGGCGATTGTTGACGGCACTCCTAAGAGAGTACACGCCTGCACCCGTTGCTTACGTTCCGGTAAGGTAACGAGAGCGGTCTGAGCCACCGATATCACAACGAAACCCCGAGGAGCTGATCCTCGGGGTCTTTTGTTATACTCTCAAAGGGGCTGAGCGAGGTTATCCCGCACTCAGCCGCCCATGGGCTGTCCGATCGGATAGTCGACCGCCATATGCGCAAGGTATCGCTGGATATAGGTCGCATCGTTGATCGTCACGCTGTCGGCGCCGTCGACATCGGCAGCAGACGCATCAAAGGTATCGACCGTATCCATATGCGCGAGATACCGCTGAATCTGTGTCGCGTCGGAGATATCCACGTCGCCGTTGCCGTCGGCATCCCCGAGCAGATAGCCCGAAATCCCGTGAGGATCGGCAGCGCTGATGACCACCATGCGCGCAACCTCGCCGCCGGCGTTCAGGATCGCCTTGGATCGGATCACGCCGTCAGCGGGATCGGTGATATCACAGCCCTGCAGCGTGATATCGCTGAAGTTGCAGATCGCAAGCTCTGCCGATACGGTGACAGAGGAACGGGTGACGGACAGATGCTCAGAGCCGTCTCCGGCGATCCCCCAGATCGACATATCGTCGGTGTCGATCATCAAATCCATATCAACGATCGAGAGCGTTGCCCCGTTGCGGACGGATATCCCGCGGTTGAGTGCTAATGTACCACCGGTCATCGTCATATCGGCGATCGTCCTGAGCGCATAGTTGTTGCCGGAGAGCGACACCTCCCCATCGACACGGATCGTCAGATCCATGATCCCGCTCTCGATGATAAGATTGTCGGAATCGGTCGTATAGTCGCCGCTGATGAAAAGCGTATTCTCTGAGAGAGAATACGCGAATACGCCGTTGCCGAGGATATCGGCGGCGTTGTCGGAGGTGACCGCTACGCCGTCGATAATCAGCTCATACTCTACCACAGCGGCAGCCGATAGGGCTGATACCGACAGCATGGTCAGCAGCAGGGCGCATATCAGCAGGATGCCGAGAACACGTCTTGGTCTCATGAATAACACTCCTTGCAGGATGATATGCTCATGAAAGAGCGTCTATAATTCTGAAATAGAAATATAAAGGGAGGGTCGCCCCTCCCCTGTTGTCCGGTATCAGCCGATATAGGGCGTGGTGCCGTCGAGGTTGCACAGCTCGGCAAGGTACCGCTGGATGCGGGTCGCGTCAAAGATGGTGACCTCGGTATCTAGATCCACATCCGCCGCCAAAAGGTCGATGCCGTCCGCGTCGATGAGCTCGGCAAGGTACCGCTGGATACGGGTCGCGTCGAGGATGCTGACCTCGCCGTCGCTGTTCGCATCCCCGAGGACATAGCCCGCATCGGCAGTGCTGATGACCACATTGGACGCGATATCGCCGTCAGCCGTCAGGATATCGCCGCCCGATATCCACGCGCCATCGGGCGATATGATCCTGCATCCCTGCAGCGAAATTGCGGCAAAATCGTTGATCGCGTAGATGGACGAGGCGGTGACGTCGGAGTTGATGATCAAGAGCGTCTCGTCATCAAGGTCGCCGGTGATCCCCCATTCGGTTCCATAAATCGTCATCGTCATTCCGTCGATCGTCAGAGAGGAACTATTCTGCATATAGATGCCGCAGTTCATCTCGTCGCCGCTATCGACCGTCAGCGCACCGTCGCCGAGGATCGTCAGGTCATAATAGGACTCGATCCCACCGATAAGGGTAGAATCGGAGACGACGTTGATCGTCATCGGTGCAAGGTTGTTCTCGATAATCAGGTTTTCGTCGGCAGCCGCAGCGTCACCGTCAACGGTGAGGACGCTCGTCTGAAAATCATAGGAGAACACGCCGTCGCCGAGGATATCGGCGGCGTTCTCAGACGTGACAGCAACGCCGTCGATCATCAGTTGGCAATCCTCCTCATCATAGCAGCTAATCACCACATCGGACGCGACATTGCCGTCGACGCCGACGATCGATCCGTCGACGATCGCGCCTTCGATCGGCTCGGTGATGACACAGCCATCCAGCGTGATCGTGCCAAAGTCACAGATCGCCTTCTCTGTCGAAACGCTGATATCGGAATAGACGATGCAGAGTTCTTCATCCTCTTCGTCGCCGGTGATCCCCCATACACACGCATCATCGTCGATGATCAGCTCCATGCCATAGATCGTCAGCGAAGCATTGTTGACGACATAGATCCCGGTGTCCATCTGCAGGGTACCGCCCGTGAGGGTCATATTGGCAGACGTGCAGATCGCAAAATCTTCACCGGAGAACGAAACGACCTCATCGATATAGACGATCAGATCCTCGATCGCGTTGTCGATGATGTAATCATCGGACGCGGCCGTATAGTCGCCGCTGACGATAAGGGCGTTATAGGATGCGTCGTATGTGAATACCCCGTTGCCGAGGATATCGTCGGCGTTGTCAGAGGTGACCTGTACACCGTCGATCACAAGTTCATACGATTCGGCAGCAGATACCGAGACGACAGCCACCGACAGCATGGTCAGCAGCAGCGCCACTGTCAGCAGGATGCTGAGAAAACGACGTGATTGCATAGTGAACACTCCTTCTAATAAATTCAAATCTAGATTACCAGAATATATTTTTCCTGTCAAGAAATATGAAAGAATTGTAATACCAAAAGGCGCCGCCAAGAACAGATGGCAGCGCCCCAGTACGATAATTTAGCCGATCGTATCCTCGACGATCCCCTTGACGGCATAGAGCGCCTCGTCCGCCTTGGTGAGGTCCTTGCCGCCCGCCATAGCGATGTCGGGTTTTCCGCCGCCGTTGCCGCCGGCGATCTGGGCTACCGCGCGGACGATGTTGCCCGCCTTGAGCCCCTTTGCGATCGCGTCCTTGCTGCAGCCGCAGGCAAAGGTCAGCTTTCCGTCGGTGACAGAGGCGACTACCGCGACGATATCGGGATCGGAGGAGGTGATGTTGCCGATCATCTTCCTGAGCATATCGGCAGAGGAACCCGAGAACAGCGCGGTCAGCACCTTGGTCTGCCCTACACGCTCGGCAGCGTCGATGTAGGAACGGATCTGGGCGTTCGCAAGCTGCTCGCGAAGCGAGTTGATCTCATGCATGCTCTCCTTCAATGAATGCGCGATCCGCTCGGCGTTTGAGACGAACTCTTTGATGTTATTGATATGCAGGATCTCGGCCGAGGTACCGATGACGGCAAGGGTATCGTTCAAATAGGAGAGGACGTTGCGGCCGGTGAGCGCCTCGATCCGGCGCACACCTGCGGCGACAGAGCCCTCCTGGCGGATCTTGAACAGTCCCAGACGGCCGGTGTTATCCACATGGGTACCGCCGCAGAACTCTTTGGAGAAGTTGCCCGCCTCGACCACGCGGACGCGGTCGCCGTACTTCTCGCCGAACAGCGCCATCGCGCCGCGCTGCTTTGCCTCGTCAATACTCATCTCGGTAGAGGTGACGGGGATGAAGTCGAGGATCCTCTCGTTGACGAGATCCTCGACCGCGATAAGCTCCTCAGCGGTCATGGCGGAGAAATGGGTGAAGTCGAAGCGAACAATCTCGTCGTCGACGAGCTGACCCGCCTGGCGCACATGGTTGCCGAGCACAGAGCGCAGCGCCGCCTGCAGCAGATGAGCGGCGGTATGGTTGCGCATGATATCCTCGCGGCGGCGGCGGTCGATCGCGGCGGTGACGGTATCACCGACCGAGACCGCCCCCGCGCTGACCACGCCGGCATGCAGGTAGATGCCGTTTGCATCCTTGCTGACATCGTCGATATCGACAGAGCATCCACCGACAGTAACGGTACCGGTATCGGCGACCTGGCCGCCGGAGGTGGCATAGAACGGGGTCTGATCGAGCACGAGCACCACAGCGTCGCCCTCGAGAGCGATATCGACACGCTCGCCGTTCTTCACGATCGCGAGCACCGATGCGCTGCAGCTATCGTCGGTATAGCCGACAAACTCGGTCGCGCCGATCCCCGACAGGTCGGTGGTATCGCTGACCCATGCGTCGGCGCCGGCGTTCTTGCGCGCAGCGCGGGAGCGCTTCTTCTGCAAGAGCATGAGCTCATGGAACCGCTCGAGATCGACCCGTATCCCCTTCTCTTCGAGAATCTCGCGGGTCAGATCGATCGGGAACCCGAACGTATCGTTGAGCTTGAAGGCGTCCTCGCCCGAGAGCACCGCAACGTCGCGGCGGGTGATGATGTCCTCGAGCATATTCAGTCCCTGGTCAATGGTGCGCGAGAAGTTGTCCTCCTCGACCTTGATGAGCTTCTTGATATACTCCTTCTTCTCGACGAGCTCGGGATAGGCAGAGGCGTTCTCGGCGATGACGGTATCACAGATCTCGTATAGGAACGGCTTGTTGTACCCGAGGATCCTGCCGTGGCGCGCAGCGCGGCGCAGCAGCCGGCGCAGCACATACCCACGCCCCTCGTTGGACGGCATGATCCCGTCCGCAATCATAAAGGTGGTGGAGCGGATATGGTCGGTGATCACGCGCAAGCTGACGTCGGTCTTGTCGTCCTGGCCGTAGTTGATGCCGACCACGCGGCTGATATGCTTCATGATGTTCTGCACCGTATCGACGAGGAAGAGGTTGTCCACGCCCTGCATCACACACGCAAGTCGCTCCAGCCCCATGCCGGTGTCGATGTTGGGATGCTCGAGGGGGGTATAATGGCCCGCCCCGTCGTTCTCGAACTGGGTGAACACGAGGTTCCATATCTCGACGAACCGATCACAGTCGCATCCGACGTGGCAGTCGGGCTTGCCGCAGCCCTTCTCGGCGCCGCGGTCAAAGTAGATCTCGGAGCAGGGGCCGCAGGGACCCGAGCCGTGCTCCCAGAAGTTGTCGTCCTTGCCCAGGCGCACCATGTGGGACGCATCGACGCCGACCTCCTCGGTCCAGATGCGATACGCCTCGTCGTCATCCTCATAGATCGAGACATAGAGCTTGTCGACCGGCATCATCAGCACCTTGGTGAAGAATTCCCACGCCCACGCGGTCGCCTCGTGCTTGAAGTAGTCGCCGAACGAGAAGTTCCCGAGCATCTCGAAGTAGGTGCCGTGGCGCGCGGTGATGCCGACGCGCTCGATATCGGGGGTGCGGATGCACTTCTGGCAAGTGGTGACGCGCGAACGCGGCGGGGTCACCTCGCCGGTAAAGTACTTCTTCATCGGCGCCATGCCGGAGTTGATCAGCAACAGCGAGTTGTCATCCTTCGGGATGAGCGAAAAGCTCGGCAGGCGCAGATGCCCCTTGCTCTCCATGAAGGAGAGGAACATCTCGCGCAGGTCGTTCAAACCGGTGTACTTCATATCATACCTCCAAGATATTCAAAAAAATATACCTGTCCCACCAACATGGGACAGGCATAACCTGCGGTACCACCCAAATTGACAGCATATATAGAGACGTACGCTGTCCGCTTTAGTATCGTTAACGCCGACATACGCCGCGCTCGTCGCGCGGTGGCTCGGGGGTGGCTGCTATCGGATGCCGCAGGGCCTCGCACCGGCCGACCCCTCTCTGATGCGGCAGCGGGATAGCTCGTCCCGTCTGCGCCACAGCTATTATACCGTGAAAAAATCGCGATGTCAAGTGTCGTTCTTCCGCCGGATCACCGAGCGAGCGGGGATGAAGTCGGGCGCCTTCATGTAGAGCTTCTGCATCGGGTGGGGAGCGGCGTCCACCGGCTCGCCGTCCTCGGTGGTGAGCGATTCGCACACGGTGGTGAACGAAACGCCCGACGGCGGGAGCACATCGAGGGTATCGCCGACGAAGAACTTGTTGCGCTGGGTGATCGCGGCGACACCGTCGACGCTGTCGCCGACACATACCGCTACCGCGTCATAGCGGCGGATATAGCCGCCGTCGTGCGTCTGCTGGCCCGGCTCAGAGCCGAAGAAGAAGCCGGTCGAATAGGCACGGTGAGAGATCTTCTCGAGCTCGTCGCGGATCCATGGGCTCAGGCGATAGTCGTCGGACGGGTTTGCCAGATACTCGTCGAGCGCCTTGCGGTAGGCGTTCGTGGTGACGGCGGTATAGTAATAGGACTTGGCGCGTCCCTCGATCTTGAAGCTCGATACCCCCGCCTGTACCAGCGCAGGGATATGGTCGATCATGCACAGATCGCGCGAGTTATAGAGATAGGTGCCGTCGCCGTCCTGTTCGATCGGGAAGAACTGGCCCTCGCGGTTCTCCTCATACAGGTGGTACTTCCACCGGCAGGGCTGGGCACAGTCGCCGCGGTTCGCGTCGCGTCCGGTCAGGTAGGAGGACATCAGGCACCGCCCCGAGAAGGACACGCACATCGCCCCGTGCACAAAGCACTCGAGCTCGAGATCCTTGGGGGTCATCGCGCGCAGCTCGGCGATCTCGTCAAGGGTCATCTCGCGGGCGAGCACTACGCGGGACGCGCCCATCTCGTACCATGCGCGCGCAGCAGCATAGTTCATCACCCCGCCCTGGGTCGAGATATGGCGCTCGACCGACGGCGCATAACGCCGCGCTATCTCGAACACCCCAAGGTCGGCGATGATGAACGCATCGACGCCGAGCTGCTCGCACGCACAGAGGTAGTCGGGCAGCGCAGGGAGATCGGCGTTGCGCGGCAGGGTGTTCACGGTCAGATACAGCCGCTTGCCCGCATTATGGGTGAGGCGACACGCATCAGTTAATTCTTCAAGAGAAAAATTCTTGGGCGCAGTCCGCATCCCGAATTGCTTGCCGCCAAGATAGACGGCGTCGGCGCCGAAGGTCAGCGCCGACTCCAGACATTCTCTATCGCCCGCAGGCGATAATATCTCGGGCCCTCTGCTCATCCGATGATCGAGAGATAGTAGTTGTGGTCTGCAAGGTTGGTCGAATAGTACGGGATCGAGCCGTTCTCGACGGTATCGTGGCAGAAGAACAGGTACTCGGTATCATACGGCGTGATCGCCGCCTTGATCGCCTCTTCGCCGGGGTTGCAGACCGGCCCCGGCGGCAGGCCGTTGAAGTTGTTGGTATCGTAGGTCGATGTAAAGCTGCTGCGGATCGTCTCGGGCACGTCGGAGTACTCGCGGTAGGGGTAGTAGACGGTACAGTCGAGGTTCAACATCCCGACCCCGTAGGACACGCCGTAGTCGAGGCGGTTGTGAATGATCGAGCTGATATAGTACATATCCTCGCGGTTCGCCGCCTCGGCCTGGATGATCGACGCGATGGTCAGGATCTCGTCGGTGCTGTAGCCGGTCTTCTCGGCCTCGTCCGAGAGTGAGGATTTCTTCGAGTTGCCGAAGTACTTCTCCTCATGCAGGACGATCTTGTTCTCAAAGTTGGAGAGGAACTTGTCGATGGTCAGCTCGGTATCCTCGCCCAAGTAGAAGTCATAGGTATCGGGGAACAGATAGCCCTCGAGCTTATAGTACCGTTCGCCGGCGTTCGGGATATCCTTGAGGAAGGTGTAGTCCTCGTCGAACGCGTCGCTGTTGCAGGCATCGAGGAACACCTGCTTATCCTTGACGACGCCCTGCTCATGGAGGAGATTCGCGATCTCGAGGACGCTCATACCCTCGGTGATCTGGACGGTGACGATGTCGGTACGGTTGTTGTTGGACTGGAGGAAGTTGATGATCGCCTCATAGTCCTTGTTGGTGTCGATCTGGAAGTCACCCTGACGGAAACCGTCGATCGACGACGTGAAGTTGGCGTACAGCTCGAAGAACTCGGCATGGTCGATCACGCCGTTGTCCTGCAGGATGGTCGCGATCTGAGACATGGTGGGGTTCTCGGGGATGCTGATATCCACGGTGCGGACGTCGTCCTCGCGCGAGATGGCGAGCACGTCGTTCATCCCGACAATCATAAACTGGGCGAGCACCACGCCGACCGCGACGATCATCAACAGCCACACCCAGTTGAAGATGCGGCGGTTGCGCTTCGCCTTGGACTTCTCGACGCGCTTGTCCTCTTTCTTCTGCGCCTTGAGCGCCTTGTGCGAGTCGCGCTCGATCTTCTTCTTGGTGTCCGAGTCGGAGAAGGAGTTGATCTCGTTGGTGCGTCTGCGGCGCTTGAGCGATGAGGACGAGGAGCTGTATGAGGTGGTCGAGCTGTCGTCAGAGTAGCTGACGGCGTCGGGCTGACCCGCACCAAACGACGACACGGGCACAGGGTCGGGTTGAGAGGAAGCGGGCTGCGATGCATCCTGCCCATAGTCATAGTTCCCGCTCATCGCGTTCTGATCCAGCCCGCGGCGGAACTCGTCCATCTTCTTGCGTCGGGTACTCTCTATAGAATCATCATAAATATTCTTTTCGTCGTTCATCATGATTCTCCTTCTGATATCGTGTATAGTGATTGGTGACAACCGCGTCGGTCGGTCGGTCATATTCGTCAGCGGGGAGCGTGGGGATCACGCTGTCGGCATAGCACAGCGACACCGAAAACCCGTCGAACCCGCAAAGAAACCGGTCATAGTATCCCCCGCCGAAGCCGAGGCGTCTGCCGGTCATATCACAGCACAGCGCGGGACACACGCACACACAGCGTCGATAGTCGCTCACGCGGTCACACGACGGTGCCGGCTCACGGATGCCGAACCTGCCGACCGACAGATCGGCGGCAGTCTCTACATAGAAGAACTGCATCGATCCGTCGTCATACCAACGCGGGATCGCGACGCGCTTGCCGTTCGCAAGAGCGGCATAGAGGATACCGTCGGTCGAGATCTCGAACGGCCGCGCCATATAGAGCAGCACGGTATCACACGCGCGGTACTCGCGCATCATCAGAAACCGGCTCTCGATCTCGAGGTCAATGAATTCTTTATGATTATTATTCTCTGATAGAATTTTACGCTTGTCCAGATAATAGATACGCAGCGCGGGCTTGGTGGTCATATCAGCACATCATCGACGCGGCGACGTCATCGGCGACCTTCTTCGAGCAGAGCCGTTCGACGATGGCAAAGCCGAAGTCATAGGCACAGCCGGCGCCCTTGGCGGTGATGATGTTCCCATCAGTGGTAACGCGCTCACCGGTATAGGTCGCGCCGAACAGCTCGCTCTCGAACCCCGGATAGCAGGTCGCGCGCCGATGAGTCAGAACGCCCATATGACCGAGTACGGACGGCGCGGCACAGATGGCGCACACGAGCGTATCGCGCGCGATACACCGGCTCACGGCATCCCGCACCTGCTCGCATTGATCAAGATGCTTGGTCCCGGGCATCCCGCCGGGCAGGATCACCGCCTCAAGCGAATCGTCAAGCACGAGCCGATCGATCGGGATATCGACGGAAACGTCGATCCCGTGAGAGCCGACAGCCCTGTCGCCCATCACGCCGACCGTCTTGACGGCAAGCCCCGCCCGCCGCAGGATATCCACGGTCGCGAGCGCCTCGATCTCCTCGAATCCATCAGCCAGAAAACAGTATATCATAGCGTACCTCCGTTATACGTCGAAAGCGCGTACCAGCGCATCAAATACCAGGTCGGATATCGCATCCACCGACTTCAGCGCGCCGTCGGCGGAGCAGTCGATCACCGTCCAGCTAAGGTGTGCGATCGCCCACAGCGCGCTCTCGCGGCAGCGCAGAAGGTAGCTGACGTCCTTCTCATGGATGTCCTTCTTCGATTCGTCCCCGTCATAGCGTCCGGCTATCAGCCGCTGGCTGACGGCGGGATCGACATCGAGAAAGAGCACGATATCGGGCGCGGGGATCCCAAGCCGATGATATTCATAATCGAACAGCCAGTCACAGAAGGAGCGCCGCTCGCTATCGTCGAGCTTTGACATCTGGTGGATGATGTTCGAAGTGGTATAGCGGTCGGCGATCAGAAAGTCACAGCTCTCATAATCGGATCGCCACCGTCTGATGTAGGACGCGATGCGGTCGACCGCAAAGAACGACGAGGCGGCATAAGCGTTCACATCGTCGGCGCTGTCGCCGAGCTCACCGCTCAGATACATCCGCACCGGCGCGGACGAATCGCTGTCATAGTCGGGAAAGGTCAACTGCTTGACCCGATAGCCCATCGCGCTCAGCCGCTCGCGCAAAAGCCGCGACTGGGTCGCCTTTCCCGAGCCGTCAAGCCCGTCTATCACTATCAACCTACAGCTATGCTCTGACATATCATGACCGTCTTTCTGCTATCATCCGGTGCTCGGACGCAGACTTCTCTTTATAATTATACTGTATTATACCATAATCTGTCAGATTTATCAATAGCTATATTGGTTACGTTTCTGTAAAAAGCAGCGTGACGCTGCACCCATTCCCGCCTTTTTATAACATCATGATACCCGAGCCCTTGCAAAACGGCGGGGCTAAACCATAGATATCTCTATCGGTCAAAAAAGCGAGCCGCTGCACCCAATCCCGCCTTTATACACCATCATGATACCCGAGCCCTTGCAAAACGGCGGGGCTAAACCGCAGAGATCTCTATCGGTCAAAAAAGCGAGCCGCTGCACCCGGGCCCGCCTTTTTTTAACATCATGATAACCGAACCCTTGCAAAACGGCGGGGCTCAGCCGTAGAACAATTCATAAAGAAAATAGCTCCCTCATAAAAGGGAGCCGATGGGTCATAGGATCAGCCCGACCGCCAGCGCCGCCACAGAGGACGACACCGCGACCACGATCAGCGGCAGGTCAAAGTACGCGAGTATTAGCGCGACGACCGTCCCGACCGATGCGGATACGGTATCGCCGGTGGCATAGAAGATCGACGGAAAGGTCATCGCCGACAGCACCGCATAGGGCATATAGTACAGCACCGTGTTCAGAAAACGGGAACGAATCTTCCGACGAAAGAAGGTGAACGGGATCATGCGGATAAGATAGGTCATCCCCGCCATCACCGCGACATAGATCCATACGCTCATGTCGCCGCCTCCTTATGCCCGAACAGCACCGCGCCGATCACCGACGCGAGCACCGCGCACACGATCACCGAGGTTCCCGCGCTGATAAAGCTGAATCCGTAACGGATGAGCACAGAAAGCCCCGCGGCGAGCAGGATCACGAACAGCACGCGGTGATCCTTCTTCGCAGGTGGGATGATGATGGCGATGAACATCCCGTAGAGCATCAGTCCCATCGCCGCCGTCACGCGCATCGGCAGGATGTTGCCGGCGAACGCCCCAAGAAAGGTGCCCAGCACCCATCCCAAAAGCCCGACCAGCTCCAGCCCGTATAGATAGGACGGGGTGAGCGGCTCGGGCTGTACCGACGCGATCGCAAAGTTCTCGTCCGTGATGCCGAACGACGTGATCAGCCGGTGACCGGTGGTAAAGGAGGACGACAGCTTTCCGGATAGTGAGAAGCCCATGAGCGAATACCGGATATTGATGATGAACTGGGCGGCCGCCATCTCGATGAGCGACCCGCCGGCGGCGATGATCGTCACGCCGGCGACCTGACCGGCAGAGGTGAGGTTCGTCAGCGATATCCCGACCGCCTGCAACACCGACAACCCCGCGGCGACGGCGTTGATGCCGAACCCGAACGACACGGACAGATAGCCCAGCATCACCGGTATCCCATGCCGCATCCCTTTGAGAAAATCCTGTCTCATGACCGTATCCGGTATGAAAAATGATGTCAGCTCTCGCCCTGATCGAAGCGGTAGATCTGCTGGTTGTCGATATCGATCTGAGGAATAATGATCGGCGGGATGCCGCAGTTGGCGGTCACGGTGGTGATGAAGCACTTGGCATAGGGAAAGATCGCCTTGAAGGTATCGGCGTGGATCTCCTCCTTCTTGACGGCGGGGTCATAGCGGAATATCCCGACGAGGATGATATGGATCTTAAACTTGTCGGGATCGTTCTGGTCATGCACTTCGATATCGAACTCGCCGCGCGCAATGTTGTTCTCCTTGGCATAGCGGACGTTGTAGGAATACTTGTTGCCGAGCTTGATCTTGGCACCGTTCTCGAGCAGGTTGACAAAGTCGATCTTGTCGATCTTGTACCCTTGCAGGTTCACATTGGACATGAAGAAAACTCCTTTACAATTATAATTCTTGTATAGAATAATACATCATTTCTCATTGACATAGCGCAAAAATATGATATACTATCAGTTGGATATTGGGAAGTAGCCAAGCGGTAAGGCAACGGACTTTGACTCCGTCATTCGTGGGTTCGAACCCCGCCTTCCCAGCCAGTCGTCGTCGCAGGTGTCACTCGCTTGCGATGACGATTTTTTATTAACAGTGCAGCCGTCATCCTGAACACACGCGCAGCGTCGTGTGAAGGATCTTAGAAAACAGGTTTTTGTGTTTCCTGTAGACGCGTCGGTAAACACTGCGTAAGTGTACTAGGATTCTTCACGGGACACTCCGTGTCCGTTCAGAATGACACATAGGAAACGCGTGTGAATGCTTTAGACACTTCGTGTCCGGTCAGATCACCTCGACAGAAAGGGCGTCGTCATCGGCAGAGAGCGCGATGGCGGTGATCCCGCCTTCGCCGGCGATGATGAGCTGCTGGGTGATCTTGTCCTCGACCTCGCGGCGGATCAGATTTCGCAGATCACGCGCGCCCGAGCGCCCGGAGCAGGACTTGTCGGCGAGATAGGCGCACGCCTTCTCGTCATAGCGGAACTCGATCCCCTTCTCGTGGAGAGATGTGACGTACTCAGAGAGCATCAGCCCGGCGATCGCGATATAGTCGTCCCGCGACAGCGAGCGAAAGACGATCACCTCATCCACGCGCGCGATGAACTCGGGGCGCAGAAAGTCGCGCAGCGCCTTCATCACACGCTCGCGGGTGGCGTCCTCCTGAGAGGTGCCGAACCCGAGGGCGTTCTCCGCCCTGTCGGAGCCGGCGTTCGAGGTCATCACGATCACGGTGTTCGAGAAGTCAACCGTGCGGCCGTGGGCGTCGGTCAGCTTGCCTTCGTCGAGGATCTGCAGAAGAATGTTCATCACATCGGGGTGCGCCTTCTCGATCTCGTCGAACAGCAGCACCGAATACGGGCGGCGGCGCACCTTCTCGGTGACCTGGCCCGCCTCGTCATAGCCGACATAGCCGGGGGGCGAGCCGATGATCTTGCTGACCGAATGCTTCTCCATGAACTCGGACATGTCGAGCCGGATCAACGTCTCGGGGGTATCGAACAGCTCAGCGGACAGCACCTTGACAAGCTCGGTCTTCCCCACTCCGGTCGGGCCGACAAAGATGAACGACGCCGGACGGCGGCGCGGGGATATCTGGACGCGGCTGCGCTTGATCGCCTTTGAGAGAGCGTCGACCGCCTCGTCCTGGCCGATGATCTTCTTCTTGAGCGCAAGCTCGATATCCTTGAGCTTCAACAGCTCGTTCTCCCGCACACGGGACTGGGGGATGCCCGTCCACAGCTCGATCACCTGGGCGAGGTCCTCCTCAGTCACGGCGGCAGTCAGCGAATCCGTGTCGATCGCGGACAGCGACTCGTTCACGCGGGCAAGCTCTGAGGTCACGGTTGCGAGCGCCTCATAGTCGATCTCATCCTCGGCGGAGATCGCTTCCTTCTCGATCGTGAGCGCCTCTTTCTCGTCGTTCAGGCGGTCATAGTCCTCGAGGTTCTTGTTGCGCAGCGACGCGCAGGCACACGCCTCGTCGAGCAGATCGATCGCCTTATCGGGCAGGTATCGGTCGGTGATATACCGCTCGGAGAACACCGCTGACTTGCGGACGATATCGTCACCGACGGTCACCCGATGATGCTGCTCATAATACTCCTTGATCCCGCGCAGAATGTCGATGGTATCGCCGATGCTCGGCTCGCCGACCTTCACGGGCTGGAACCGGCGTTCGAGCGCCGAGTCCTTCTCGATATGCTTGCGGTACTCGTTGAACGTGGTGGCACCGATCACCTGGATCTCGCCGCGCGACAGCGCGGGCTTGAGGATGTTGGCGGCGTTCATGGTGCCTTCGCCGTCGCCGCCGGTACCGACGAGGTTGTGCACCTCGTCGATGAACAGGATGATGTTGCCGGCCTCCTTCACCTCTTTGGCAAGTCCCTTGATGCGGCTTTCGAACTGGCCGCGGAACTGGGTGCCGGCGATCAGCGCGGTCAAATCAAGGAGCTGGATCTCCTTATCCTTGAGGCGGTGGGGCACCTCGCCGCGCGCGATGCGCAGCGCAAGCCCCTCGGCGATGGCGGTCTTGCCGACGCCGGGCTCACCGATGAGGCAGGGGTTGTTCTTGGTGCGGCGGGAGAGGATCTGGATGACGCGCTCGATCTCCTTGTCCCTGCCGACGACGCGGTCGGTCTTGCCGTCGCGCGCCTTCTTGGTCAGATCATAGCAGTACAGCCCGATGAACTTGCGGTTCTTCTGCTTCTTATCCTTCTTCTTCTCATGGGTGGAGGTGTTCTTGGTACCGGAGTTCGAGAACATATTGAAGAAGTTCGGGAACGACGGCGCGCCGCCGGGGCTGAAGCCGTCTGTATCGTCGTCTCCCTCGTCGGGCGTCATCTGCTCGGCGATGGCAGAGGAGTCCATCTGTTGGGCTAGCTCGGACAGATCGCCCATATCGCCCATGTTCTCCATGATCGAATCCATCTGCTCCTGAACCGCTTCGAGGTCGTCGGAGGAGATGCCCATCTTCTTGAGGATATCGTCAACGGGCTTGATGCCCATCTCCTTGGCACATACCAGACAATAGCCCTTGGGCTGATCGTCCGCCTTGTTGTTGCTGACAAAGACGACCGCGGGGCGCTTGCCGCATTTACTGCAGATCATAGGGGTTCTCCTTTATACATCGTGATTGTAGATCACGGAATTATTAATTTTTCGCTTGGGGTTGTTTCTTCTGCCGAATCTCGGCGTTCAGCCGGAAGAACACCCGCGCATACATAATCAGAGAGAAGATCATCATCGCCGCCGTCAGCGACAGCATCACGATGGTGAGGACACGGTTCTCATATCCCACCACCTTCATCGCGACTATCGCGATGACGGTCACATAGAACATCGTCGTGCCGAGCTTTCCGTACCAGTTCGAGTGGGGCGGGATGACGCCGTTGCGGATGATGTAGCTGCCGCCGATGAGCATCAGCACATCCTTGCCCACCAGTATCACCATCAGCGGGAGCACGAACGGCTCGATATAGATCAGGCACAGCCCGACCGCAATGAGCGTCAGCTTGTCGGCGAGGGGATCGAGGATCTTGCCCAGCTCGCTCTCCTGATGGAACCGTCGGGCGATGAATCCGTCGACAAAGTCGGTCAGCCCCGACAGCACGACGATGATCGCCGATATCAGGTACATCTTGCGCAAAAACAGGATGACAAACGGCGGGATCAACAGGATGCGGACAACGGACAAGATGTTGGGGATCGTAACGATACGATTGTTCACGGGTTCTTCGGGCATAGAATTCTTCATCTGAAACTTCCTTAGAATGAGATCAGCGACGTGAGCGCTGTGAATATATTACCACTATAGAAATGGTAAAATATGTATGAATTGTAAATTGTTGACTCGTTGAAGATACCGGACGCCGAGCTGATATACGGCAGAACCAGGTGGAGCAGAAAGGCGATGATGCTCACGATGACCAGCCCCTCGACCACCCCCAGCACCCCGCCGAAAAAGCGGTTGATGCCACTAAGCACCGGCAGCTTGAAGAGCTTGAGGATCGGTCGGATCGCAAACCTTCTGAGCAAAAACATCACAAGGACAAAGAACAGCAGCGTCAGCAAGAAGCTCAGGATCCCCATGACGGTGGGCTTGACGGCGGTCTCGACCGTCGCAGCCGCCGCGGACGAGAGATCCCCGACCGTATCGGAGAGCGCGGCGTGCATATCGTCGCCGGTTGTACCGAAGAGCTGCCGAAAGAACTCCGGCACGCTACCGAACAGCGTATCCATCGCGTTGTCCGAGATGGTCGTCACCGAGTCGGAGACCGACTGTATGATGGTATTCTCTATCATAGAGCTGTAGATATACGCAGCCGTCAGCTTGGCAAGATACACCGAGACGGTATAGCCGACGATATTCGCCACAATCCCGACCAAAGTGCGTGCCGCGCCGCGGCGGATCCCGACAATCAGGAAGATAACGATCAGCGCGATCGTGATGATATCATAGATCATAGGGACCTCACAGCTTCAGGGTAGTGATCTCGTTGGTGCCGAGCAGATACACGCGCGAGGCAGCGTAGAGCACCGCAGCATGGGCGTCGATCCCGGTGTCGGTGCGCGAGAGCTCGCCCGCATCCTTGGAGTAGAGGATCACGGTGTCGTTCGAGAGGACGGCGATGCGGTTCTTGTAGGTCGAGAGCGACGATACCCGCTCGTCGGTCGTGATCGTACCGGTGAGCGTGCCGCCCGCCGAAAACGAGAGCAGATCACAGTTTCGCCCGTCGCCGGAGCGGGACAGCGCGATGGTGTAGGTATCGGTATCGGTGTTGATATCATATGCGGTGAGGGTGCGCCCCTCATAGTCGGTGGCTGTGAACGCCGCTGTGCGGATATGCAGCCCGTAGGACGCGGCGCTGCCGATGATACAGGCATCGCTGTCGCCGAGATAGGAAACGTCATAGATGATGTTCCCCTCGAACTCTTCGAACACCTTCGGCTCCGCCTTAGTGAAGTCTAGGACATACACACAGGAGATCTCGCCGCCGTTGAGCGCCGACACGCCGGACACGACCGCCTCGCGCCCGTCGGAGCGCAGCGAGATCGCCGTGATATAGTAGTCGGCGAAGGAGTAGGAGAATATCTGCTCGTTCTCGGCGTCATAGGCATAGAGCTTGGCGTTATAGCCGTCGTCGCGGGTCACGAGTACATAGGTGCCGTTGTCGACGATATCGGCCAGAAAGATGCTGTCGGGAGCGACGCCGGCATACACCGCCTCGCTCAGCGAGTTGATCGAGAAGCCGGTCCCGCCCAAGCTGTAGGTCAGCGTCAGTTCATCGCCGCTGACGAGCACGGGGCTCGAGTAGCCGCTGGTGGCGGAGAACTCGGTCCTGCCGTAGCTGTTGAGCACCGCATAGCGGGTATCGGACACATAGCACAGCAGGCTCTTCATGCGGATGAAGTTGCCGCTGGTGATATTCTCGCCGCGGATATCGACGGGGAACCCCTCGTCGCTGTCGGTGTTGAAGATCCCGTAACTGACGAAATTGCGAAGATTGGACAGCGAGAGCATATCGCTGTTCCATATCAACAGCACCGCAAGCACCAGCACCAGCACGATGACGAGCGAGAGAATCAGACGCTTCTTCACCGGTGAGGAAGTTGGCGCTTCTCGCATACTTTGCGGCGTATCCTCATCGGACAGCTCCTCGCGCCGAGAGCGCTGAGACGAACGGCGCTTGCGCTTCATGATGCGCTCGAGCTTCTGCTCGTTCTTCTGCTTGTGGCGTTCCTGCTTCTCGATATCGCGGCGCTCGGCGGATTTAGCATCAGTCGGCTCGGATGCGAAAAGCTCGTTGTCGTTGTTTTCTTGTTCGGCAAAATGGGTGCCTTTTCTTTCCATATACTTTCCTCGGTTACAAATCGTAGAAAACGCGGTTCAGGTACAGTCCGTGCGGGGGTGCGGTCGGGCCCGCGGCAGCGCGGTCGCGCCGCTCGATGATCGAGCCGATCGCATCCGCCTTGATGCGGCCGTTGTTCACGGAAAGCAGTGTGCCGACCATGATCCGCACCATATTGTAGAGAAAGCCGTCAGCCGCTACGGTGAAGGTCACGAGCGCTCCCGCGCGCTCGATGTGAAAGCAGCGCACCGAGCGGGTCAGATCCCCGCGCTCGCGCTTGTCGAGCGTACAGAAGGAGCTGTAGTCGTGGGTACCGACGAACGCATCCGCCGCGCGCTGCAGCATCAGATCGTCCATCTCATAGCGGTAGTGTAGCGCATATCCGTCGAGAAACGGATCGCGCACCCGGCTGTTCCATATCTTGTAGACATACTCCTTGCCCGTACAACTGTAGCGGGCGTGAAAGTCGTCGGGCACCTCGCGCACGCCGGTCACCGCAACCGTTGGCGGAAGATAGCGGTTGAGCGCCATCATCAGATGATCGTCAGCGATGGGGTGAGCGATGTGCATCGAGACACAGTACATATTGGCATGAACGCCCGCGTCGGTGCGGGAGCATCCCTTGATATCGGGGCGTTCGTGAATGATCTCATAGAGCGCGTTCTGGAACACCTCCTGCACGGTAACGGCGTTCTCCTGGATCTGCCATCCGTGAAAGTCGCGTCCCGAGAACCGCAGGGTCAGCAGCAGGTTCCTCATCATAGGGTCACCAGCGTGTTGAGCAGCACCATCACGGCGATGGCCGCGAGCGTGACCGCCATCGCGACAAAGTCGCGCGAGCACAGCTTCAGCTGTTTCATGCGGGTGCGGCCGTCGCCGCCCTGATAACAGCGGCATTCCATCGCGACCGCCAGCTCATACGCACGCCGGAACGCGGACACGAACAGCGGTACCAGCACCGGCACGAGCGCACGGACACGATGCAGAAAGCTGCCGCTCTCCATATCGGCGCCGCGCGCCTTCTGGGCTGCCATGATCTTGTCGGTCTCTTCGAGCAGGGTAGGCACGAACCGCAGCGCGATCGTCATCATCATCGCGATCTCGTGCACGGGAACATGCAGGAACGCAAGCGGGCTCAACAGCCGCTCGATCGCGTCGGTGAGGTCGGTGGGCGAGGTGGTGAACGTCAGCGCAGAGGACAGAAGGATCAGGCAGATGATCCGCACCGATACGAACACGGCGTTGCGGATCCCCCCCCATGTCACGCGGATGATCCCCCACTGAAAGATCGCCTCCCCCGTGCCGTAGAACAGGTTCAGCACCGAGGTGATGAGCACAATGATAATGATGACCTTCAAGCTCTTGAGATACATGCGCAGCGGCACCGCCGACAGCAGCACGATCGCCAACACCGTCAGGGCGATGAACAGGAGCGAGAGGATGTTGCCGGTATAGAAGATCAGGACGATATAGGCGATCAGGAGCACGATCTTCACACGAGGATCGAGCCGGTGCAGCAGAGAGTCGGCAGGAAAAAACTGCCCGAGGGTGATATCTCTCACAGCCGTCCCTCCTTCTTCATGTACTCGGTGATCTCGAGCACCGCGCGTTCAACGGTGAAGACGCCCTTTGACAGCGGGACGCCCGCGTCGATCAGCGTATCGAGGACAGCGGTCACCTGTGGGATGCTCAGCCCCATCGCGCGCAGCTCCTCCCCGCGGGAGAAGACGGCCTCGGTAGTATCGAACATCCTCAGATGCGAGTGATCCATCACCATCACGCGGTCGCTGACCGAGGCGACGTCCTCCATCGAATGGGACACCAGCAGCACGGTGTTGCCGCGCGTCTGGTGATAGCGGTAGATCTGGCTGAGCAAGAGGTCGCGCCCGACGGGGTCGAGCCCTGCGGTCGGCTCATCGAGGATGAGCACATCGGGATCCATCGCCAGCACCCCCGCGATCGCCGCTCTCCGCTTCTCGCCGCCGGAGAGATCGAACGGGGATTTCTGCAGCAGCGAGCGGGACAGCCCGACAAACCGCGCGGCGTCCTCGACGCGCAGCATGATCTCGCTCTCGGACAGCCCCTTGTTCATAGGGCCGAAGGCGATGTCCTTATAGACGGTCTCTTCGAATAGCTGATACTCGGGATACTGGAACACCAGTCCCACCCGAAAGCGAATCTTTCGGATGTCCTTGGGCTTGGACCAGATATCGGCGCCATCGAGCAGCACCCGTCCCGACGACGGGCGGATCAGGCCGTTGAGCATCTGGACGAGCGTGGACTTGCCCGAGCCGGTATGTCCGATCACGCCGACGAACTCGCCGCGCTCGATAGAAAAGCTCACCTGATCGACCGCGGTGTGCTCATAGGGTGTACCGGCAGAGTAGGTATAGCTGAGGTTCTCGACAGAAAGGATGCTCATAGCAGCACCTCCCGCAGCATAGACGCGCACTCGTCCTCATCCAGCGGCAGCACTGAGAGCTCCACCCCGCAGGCGCGCAGCTGATAGCACAGCTCGGTCACCTGGGGGACGTTGAGCCGATGGCGGCGCAGCAGCTCGACCTGTGAGAACACCTGTCGGGGTGTCCCCTCGATCAACACGCTGCCCCCATCGAGCACGATAACGCGATCCGCCCCGACCGCCTCCTCCATATAATGCGTAATCATCACCACGGTGATCCCGTGGTCGCGGTTGAGCCGGCGGACGGTATCGAGCACCTCTTCCCTGCCCTTGGGATCGAGCATGGCGGTGGGCTCGTCGAGCACGATACAGTCGGGTCGCATCGCGATGATCCCCGCGATGGCGACGCGCTGCTTCTGGCCGCCCGACAGCTTGTGGGGTGCGTTCAGCCGATAGTCGTACATATCGACCGCGCGCAAAGCATCGTCCACCCGCTTGCGGATCTCGGCGGGGTCAATACCGAGGTTCTCGGGTCCGAAGGCGACGTCTTCCTCGACGATCGAGGCGACAAGCTGGTTGTCGGGGTTCTGCAGCACCAAGCCAACACGGCGGCGGATGTCAACGGTGTGCCGCTCGTCGGCGGTGTCCATCCCGTCGATGAACACCTTGCCGCTGACGGGGATGAGCATCGCGTTGAGGTGCTTTGCCAGCGTCGACTTGCCCGAGCCGTTATGCCCCACGACCGCGACGAACTCACCCCGACGAATCTCCATCGAAAGGTCGCTTATCACATACTGTTCTGTTGTACCCTCCTGCTCCTGGGTATCATACCGAAAGAACACGTTCTGAACAGTGATAAATTCCATATACGCTCCAAAATATACTTCAAATAGTTACTCTATCGCTGCCACACGGCGGTAGAGCCGCACGGCAGGATCATCCCGCTGTCCGTGACCGGCAGCCCGATCTCGGACGACGATACCGTCCCGCCAAAGCGCGGGATCAGCACCGATGCGAGGATATACTGCATCACCGCCGGCGACAGGCCGGTGGTGTAGCTGTTCAGGATCACAAATCGAGGGGATGCTGACAGGACGTTCGCGCATAATTCTACAAAAGAATATAGCTGTTCCTCCAGCTTCCAGATCTCGCCCGAGGGGCCGCGCCCGTAGGACGGCGGATCGAGGATGATCCCGTCATAGCGGCGGCCGCGCCGTATCTCGCGCGTCACGAACTTCTGACAGTCGTCGACGATCCATCGCACCGGTCGATCGGCAACGCCGCTCATCAGGGCGTTCTCCTTCGCCCATGCGACCATGCCCTTGGACGCGTCGACATGGCATACGCTCGCACCGGCGGCAAGCAAAGAGACCGTCGCGCATCCCGTATAGCCGAAGAGGTTGAGCACGCTCATCGGACGGTCGCTGTCGCGGATGATATCGCAAGCGAAGTCCCAGTTCACCGCCTGCTCGGGAAAGATACCGGTATGCTTGAATCCCATGGGCTTGACGCGAAACTGCAGCGAGCGATACCGGATATCCCATAGCTCGGGCAGCTCCTTGTAGCGTTGCCAGCGTCCGCCGCCCGAGGATGACCGGTGATAGCGGGCGTGGGCGCTCCTCCAGCGCGGATCGCGCCGCTCGGTGTTCCAGATGACCTGCGGGTCGGGGCGGATGAGGAGGATATCGCCCCATCGCTCCAGCCGCTCGCCGCACGAGCAGTCGATCAGCTCATAGTCCGTCCAGTGTTCAGCGATACGCATCAGCCGAGCCGCTCTCTAACGACATCCGCCATCTCATGCGCGAGGCGCTCGATCATCGGATAGTCCTCGCCCTCGAGCATCACGCGCACGAGCGGTTCGGTGCCCGATACGCGCACGAGGATCCGCCCGTCGTCGCCGAGGGTGCGTTCGATCTCGCGGATATGGCGCTTGATCTCCTTATCGGTATAGAAATGACGTTTGCCGTCATCGGTGATCCTGACGTTCACAAGGATCTGGGGATAGCGCTGCATAAGGGTCGCGATGGACGAGAGCTTCGCCTCTCGGCGGTTGATAAGACTGAGCAGGTGCGCGCCGGTGAGCTGGCCGTCGCCGGTGGTGGCATAGTCGAGGAAGATGACATGGCCGCTCTGCTCACCGCCGATGTTGTACCCCTCGCGGAGCATCGCCTCGAGCACATAGCGGTCGCCGACGTTGGTGGACACAAAGTGCATACCGTTGAGCTCACAGAACTTGTTGAAGCCCATGTTGGTCATGACGGTACCGACCACGGTGTTTCGGCGCAGCTTTCCCCTGCTCTTGAGGTCGGCGGCGCAGATGGCAATGATATAGTCGCCGTCCACCAGCTCGCCCTTATCGTCCACAGCCAGACACCGGTCGGCGTCGCCGTCGAACGCAAGCCCCGCATCAAGGCCGTTGTCCCTGACATACTGCATCAGCGATTCCATATGCGTCGAGCCGCAGTTGTCGTTGATGTTCCTGCCGTCGGGCTCGGCGTGCAGGATATGCACCTCGGCGTTGAGAGATGAAAACAGCTTCTCGGCGGTGACCGATGACGAGCCGTTCGAGCAGTCGAGCGCGATGCGCATACCGGACAGGTCATACTCGACCGTCGACAGCACATGCTCGACATAGTCGTCGGCGGCAGTCGTTACATATTCGACCGAGCCGATGTCGTGATGGTCGACGACGGCATAGGCCTTGTGGTCGAGGACGATCGACTCGATCTCCTCCTCAAGATCGTCGGGGAGCTTGAAGCCCTCGCCGGAGAAAATCTTGATGCCGTTATACTCGAAGGGGTTGTGCGATGCGGAGATCATGATGCCCGCATCGGCGTTATACTTGCCGATCAGATACGCGACCGCGGGGGTCGGGACCACGCCGAGGAGCTTGACGTTCGCGCCGACCGAGCACAGCCCGGCGATCAGCGCGCCCTCGATCATATCGCCCGACAGACGGGTATCCTTGCCGATCAGAAAGGTGGGATGCTCCACCTCGTCCGAGATCAACACCATGGCGGCCGCCTTGCCGATGTTCATCGCAAGCTCGGGGGTAAGCTCGGTGTTCGCAACGCCGCGCGCACCGTCGGTTCCAAATAATCTGCCCATATCCAATCCTCCTGTCAGGTATCGAACAGGCTGCCCTGAGCGGCGGCGGTGTTCGACGGAACGTCATATCCGAGATGTTCGTACGCGGCGGCGGTGACACATCTGCCGCGCATGGTGCGGGAGAGAAAGCCGATCTGCATGAGATATGGCTCATATACATCCTCGATGGTGACCGCCTCCTCGCCGATAGCGGCAGCGAGGGTCTCGAGCCCTACAGGACCGCCGTTGTAGTAGCGGATCATCCTGTCGAGCATCCGCCGATCGTTCTGATCGAGGCCGAGCTCGTCGATCTCGAGCTTATCGAGGGCGGTGCGGGCGACGTCAAACGTGATGACGCCGTTGGACATCACCTCGGAGAAGTCGCGCACACGCCGCAGCAGGCGGTTCGCGATACGCGGGGTGCCGCGCGAGCGGGACGCAAGCTCCAGCGCGCCCTCCTCATCGATACCGATGCCGAGGATATTCGCCGAGCGGGTGATGATCCGACCGAGCTGTTCGGGGGTATAGAGCTCCAGCCGCAGCACCACGCCGAAGCGGTCGCGCAGCGGAGCGGTGAGCTGGCCGGCGCGGGTGGTGGCGCCCACAAGGGTGAACCGCGGCAGCGGCAGATGGTACGACGCCGCCATCTGACCCTTGCCGGTGATGATGTCGATCGCAAAGTCCTCCATCGAGGGATAGAGGATCTCCTCGACCGCGCGGGACAGGCGGTGGATCTCGTCGATGAACAGCACATCGCCGGGGTTCAGGTTCGTCAGCAGCGCGGCGAGGTCGCCGGGCTTCTCGATCGCGGGACCGGAGGTGATGCGGATGTTCACGCCCATCTCGTGGGCAATGATACCGGCGAGCGTCGTCTTGCCCAGCCCCGGAGGGCCGTACAGCAGCACATGGTCGAGCGACTCGCCCCTGCCCTTGGCCGCCTCGATGAAGACGCGCAGGTTCTCCTTCGCCTTGTCCTGACCGATGTAGTCGTCAAGGGTTCTGGGGCGCAGGGGGTTATCGGCGTCTATCGTATCGGACGGGATCGCGGAGGTGTCCATAATCCTGTCCTCAAAATCCATCTCAAAATCGGTGTTATAGTCCATGATTGATCCTTTCACAGCATATTAGCCCATCGCGCGCAGGGTGGCGGCAATCATCTGCTCGACCGTCATCGAGGGGTCGAGACGCGAGAGGATCGGCGTCACATCCGCCGCCGAGTAGCCGAGCACCGCGAGCGCGGCGACCGCCTTGCTGACGTTGCCGGTATCGGTGAGTACCGATGCGTTCGGGCTGTCGGGAAGCTCGGTCGAACTGATCCCCCGGATCTTGTCCTTGAGCTCGAGCACGATGCGCTGGGCAAGCTTGGGCCCGACGCCGTTGCAGCGGGTGATGGTCTTGCTGTCGGAAGATGAGATGCACATCGCGAGTTGCTCGCTCGACAGCTCAGAGAGGATCGCCAGCGCGACCTTGGGCCCGACGCCGGAGATGCCGATCAGCATCCTGAAGGTGGACAGCTCGTTCTTGGACGCAAAGCCGAACAGCTCCATCGCGTCCTCGCGGACGTTCAGGTGGGTATAGAGGGTCACCTCGTCGCCCAGCTTGAGGGTCTTCTGGGTGGTCATCGAGGTCTGGACCCGATAACCCACGCCGGCACACTCGACGACGGCGATGTTCGCTTCCATATGGATGAGGGGGCCGTGGACAGAGTAGATCATCACTTGATTCCTTTCTGCTTCATATAGGCGCGCAGGTCGCTGCCTGCCGACTGGGTATGAGTGATGGCGAGCGCGAGCGCGTCGGCGGTATCGTCGGGCTTGGGGACCTCCTTGAGGTGGAGCAGCCGACGAGTCATCTCCATGACCTGGGGCTTGAGCGCCCTGCCGTAGCCGGTGACGGCGGTCTTCACCTGCAAGGGGGTGTACTCGTGCACCGCTACCCCCGCCTGTACCGCCGCAAGCAGAATCACCCCGCGCGCCTGCGCCACCTGGATGGCGGTGGTGGTGTTGGTGTTGAAATACAGCTTCTCGATCGAGAGCACGTCGGGGCGGGACCTTGAGAGCAGCTCGACCATATCGTCATAGATACGGCTGAGCCGGTCGTTGAAGTCGGTATGCGCCTCGGTCGTGATCGCGCCGAACGCGAGCGGACGGTGGATATGGTCAACATATTCGACAACGCCCCATCCGACGATGGCGTACCCCGGGTCGATCCCCAGCACTACCAAAACGCCCACTCCTCTCCATTTTTACACACATATTCATGTTATTATAGCATATATACATCTATATAGCAAGAAAAAAAGAGAAAAAAACCGTGGAAAACCCACGGTTTCTGCAAAAACGATCTAGCGATGCTGCCGCCTATTTCAGCGCGAATCTGCGCACGGTGTGAAACACTACCGCGCCGACGAGGTTCCCCGCCGATACGAGCAGGATATAGACAATCCCGCTGACGCTCAGCAACAGATGCGAGGAGCTCGCGGCAAAGTAGAACATATCCGCTACGCTGTGCTCGAACCCGCACAAGATGAACACCGGCACACAGGTGAACACCAGCAGATACTTGGAAAACGCCTTCTTATCCTTATCCGAGCGGAAGTAATCGACCGCGATATACACCAGCACGCCGCACAGCGCGCCGAGAGCGAGGGTCTGCCACGGGGACTGGGCAAGCTTTGCCGTACAGAGCTGTTCGGCGGTCTGAGCGAGGGCGGGCTTTGCATATCCCACCATAAGCCCCGTCAACAGCGTACCGATGAGGTTGCCGACCCATATCAGCAGCAGATACGGGATATAGGAGGGGCGGTTCTCGAGCAGATAGGCAGTCTTGCCGGTAAAGAGCAGCAGCCCGTACAGCAGGATCACCGTCAGCCCCAGCGAGAAGAAGATCGCGCCGACTGCACGGCTCTCGCTCGCGAGAAACACCGTGCCGCCGAGCGAGATCATCACGCCCGCGAGTATCGCAGAAACCAGTTGTCGAATAATCTTCATCATAATCACCGACATTATTCTACAACACCCGACAGGAGAATGCAAGGATTATTTCACCTTTTTCAGCGAGAGAGAGGCGTCATCATAGGTGATATCCACGCTGTCGCCGTGGACGGTATAGCCGAACGAGAAGCTCTCTGATGTATCGTCGTCGATGATGACGAACTGCTCGAGGTCGAGCACACACAGCCCGTTGATCCGGTTCTCCCGCCCGTCAGAGAGCGACAGCGACAGCGTGGCGTCGTCGTCATCAAAGGACAGCGACACGCTCATCCCGTTATCATACTCCCCCTGCCAAAGGTGCATCGTCAGCTCGTCGGAGCAGTCGGTCACCACGCGCCGGCACCCGCTGAGCAGCACCGCGCACAGCAGGATCGGCACCAATATCCTCATAAAAAATCACCCGGGACAGTATATGCCCGGGCGGGTGGTTCTATGAGCGGGTCAATCGCGCAGGATCGACGCCTGAAAGCTCTGTGCCGTGAAGAAGAGGATCAGCACATACAGCAGGATCGTTATCACCGAACCGATGGCGATATACCCCGGCCCGATGCCGAACACGATCAGCGCCACACAGATCACACAACACGCCGCGCTGACAAAGTTCTTCACGTTCGAGTACTTGTCGAACAGGCAGAAGAAGAACGCGACCATCGGGAATATCACGAATATCCCGCCGAACACCGCGAGCTTGATGCTGTCGGCGGTATAGGCAACGCCGGGGTGGACGACCATCCCGAACGCTGTGACCGAGCTCTCGATCCCGTCGCCGATATCCCCGCGCATGAACGGGAAGGTGGTGAAGATCACCTGGATGAAGAACAGCACCGCCATCGTGATACGCACGCGCTTTGAGCTCGGGTTCTCGGCCTTCTTGCCCTGATAGGTAGCCATAAATATCACCTCTTCATAGCATAGTAGCACAAATCCCGACGGATTTCAACCTCTGTTATCATTGAACTTTGCTTTCGGATGTGATATACTGACAGAGCAAATGATCGATTTGGGAGGATATACCATGAACTGGATCCATGATGCAGTATGCTACAACATCTATCCGTTGGGGTTTACCGGCGCGCCGAAGGAGAACGACTATCAGCTTTGCTATCGGCTCGATCGGGTATATGACTTCATCCCCCACCTCAAGAAGATGGGCGTGAACACCATCCTGTTCAACCCCCTGTTCCAGAGCTCGCGCCACGGATACGACACCGTCGACTACTATACCGTGGACAGCCGGCTGGGCGATAACAAGAGCTTCAAGAAGCTGTGCGATACCCTGCATGATAACGGGTTTCGCATCCTGCTCGACGGGGTGTTCAACCATGTGGGGCGCGATTTCTTCGCGTTCAGGGATCTGCAGCAGAACGGATGGGGATCGCGGTATAAGGACTGGTTCCATCAGGTGAACTTTGACAACAAAAGCCCCTATGGCGACAACTTCTCGTATGAGGGGTGGAAGGGGCACTATGAGCTCGTGAAGCTGAACCTGTGGAACGACGAGGTGGTCGAGCATCTGCTGGGCGCGGTGCGGTTCTGGATCGACGAGTTCGGGATCAACGGGCTGCGGCTGGACGCAGCGGACTGTGTCGAGATGGGATTCTTCAAAAAGCTGCGCGAATGTGTCCGGATGAAGGATCCGCAGTTCTGGCTCTTCGGCGAGATCATCCACGGCGACTATAACCGCTGGGCCAACCCCGAGGCGCTCGACTCGGTGACGAACTATGAGATATACAAGGCGCTGTACTCGTGCCATAACGACCGAAACTACTTCGAGTTCGCCCACTCTCTCGACCGCGAATGCGGCGACTGGGGGCTGTACAAGGGCTTGTACCTATACAACTTTGCGGACAATCACGACGTCAGCCGCGTTGCGAGCATCATCCGCGATAAGCGGCTGCTCAAGAACGTCTACACCATGCTCTACACCATGCCGGGGATGCCGTCGATCTACTATGGCAGCGAGTTCGCCGTAGAAGGAAAAATCGAGTACGGCTCGGACGAGAACGTGCGGCGCGAGATGCGGCTCGATCGGCTCGAGAACCCCGACTATGCGCTGTTCGAGCATATCTGCCGGCTCTCAAAGCTCAAGCACGCCCTCAACGCGCTGCAGTACGGCAAGTATAAGAACGAGAGCATACAGCTCGACCATCTGTGCTACTCGATGAAGTCGGACGATCAGTCGCTGTTCATCCTGCTCAATCAAGCGGACGAGCCGCGCACGATCGGCTTTGATACAGGGCGCGACGGGGTGCTGACCGATATGCTCACCGGCAGCAGCTATGCGTGTCAGGGTTGGACACAGATCGAGGTGCCGCCGACAAGCTCGATGATCCTGCTATATAGCGACGGGAGCTGCCCGGTCGACCTTGACGACGCCGAACCCAAAGCGGATACATCCGAGCAGAGAGAGGAGCAGGAGGCGCCGCTGATACCGGAAGCGATCACCCCGGGGCGGTACCGTCACTTCAAGGGGAACGAATACGAGGTCATCGACATCGCAAAGGACAGCGAGACGACCGAGCCGATGGTCGTGTACCGCGCGCTGTACGGCGAGCGGGAGCTGTGGGTGCGTCCGTATGAGATGTTCAGAGAGATCATCGAACGCGACGGCAAGAGGATGCGGCGGTTCGAGCGGATCGAATGATACGGATAAAACGGTTATATAAGCAGTAAAGGGGCTGTCGCACTAAGAAATGCGATAGCCCCTCAGCGTGTCATCCTGAGCATTAGCGAAGTATCTTATAGTGCAATCTATCCAATATGATTACACCTGTCATGTGCAATCTGACCGAAAGGTGAGCGCTTTCTGATTCTTCACTGGCGTTTTGAATGACATTTTTCTATTTTGCGTCAGCCCCAACTCTTGCTCTCGGGCTCTATGAGTGCTTCTTCAGATAGCTCTCGGCGTTGTCCACCTGATGACGGTAGACAAAGAAGCGGCAGAACAGGAACTCGGTGATGAAGTTGAGGATCATGCTGATGATCTCGACCACATATTCGTTCCACAACAGCGTCTCGACAAGGAAGTTCCCGCCGATGGTCGACAGCGGCGTAAACACACAGTAGTAGCCGAACACCTTGAGCATCGCGATGGGGACGTTGGCGGCAGAATGAAAGGTGAACTTGCGGTTGATCGTAAAGTTATACACCACGCTCAGCACAAGCGCGATCAGATAGCACGGCCAGTATGACAGGGCGGTCAGCTCGGTCAGCAGTGTGAACGAGACGATCTGGATCGCCCCTGCCGAGATAGAGAACAGGGTGAACTTCAGCGATCGGATCCATTCTTTCTTATCCATCATACCCTCCAATCAGAGAAAAAGCCCGAAGCGCAATACTTCGGGCGCGGATGCTAGGAAGCGTCAGCAGACGAGGTGACGTCCTCATAGATGAACGTCGCCAAATCCAGTCGAACCTTGTCCCAGTCGGTGATGACGATAACAGACTGGCCGTCGCCGGTCCTGCCGTACTGCCAGTTGCCCTCGGTGGGCAGCGACATCTCGACCATCTCATAGTTGATGTAGGTCATCATGTTCGACACGAGGAAGGTGATGTCGCTCTTCTTGAGGTTGGTGGTGACAAGCGGGCCGACATCGTTGACGATCTTCACCAGATCGGTCAGCGACGCCTCGCTCCGCAGGTCGGTCACGATGGTCTCGATGAGGTTGCGCTGGCGTTCGGTACGATCCCAGTCATCGCCCGAGAAGCTGTACTCGGCGATCCCGCCGAGACTCTCCTCGCCGCGGTCGCGGGCATACCAGAGTGCCTGATACCCGTCGAGATGGATCAGCTGGGTGCCCGTCTCATAGGGATCATAGTCGAGGAACGAGGTCTTGTCGGTCTGGTTGTTGACGTCGATCTGGGCATTGATATACTCGATCTCATCGACCGTCAGCTCGATATCCACCCCGCCAAGAGCCGCGATAACCTTGCGGAAGGACTTGAAGTCGACGACGGCGTACTTGTCGACCTTGATGCCGAAGTTCGCCTCGATGGTCTCGATCGAGAGCTTGACCCCGCCGAGCGAGTAGGCGGCGTTGATTTTGTTGTCGCCGTAGCCCGGGATGGTGACATAGGTGTCGCGCTGGAAGGAGGTGAGCTTGATCTTGCGGTGGAGGTTGTCGATGGACAGCAGGATGGTGGTGTCGGAGCGGCCGTAGTCGCCCTCGCCCTGGCGGTTGTCCTGACCGAAGAGAAGGATGTTCAGCACGTTCTCGCTCGAGAGCAGCGAGGAGCCGGCGTTCTCGATCGTGGGCGATGTGGAACCGTCGGCGGTCGTCTCGGGCTGGCGCTCGATCTCATCATAGTTGAGCGTATCGAGGACATGATAGTAGTACAGCATCCCCGTCCCCGTGATGAGGAAGAGGATCGACAGCACGAGGACAAATGCCCGCATGCCGATGCCTTTCTTGCGCTTCTTGGGAGGGGCGAGCGCAGAATCGCGATAGATCCTCCTGACGTCGGTCTCAGAGGAGATATCGACAAATTCGTTGATCTCGCCGGTATCAAATTTTGACATATCTTGCCGCCTTTCTCAGCCGGTCGCTATCAAAATACAGATTGAAACCATTATATTATACACCAGTATCCATATTCTTATTTCCAAATAAGAATTATAAGGGCGAAATTCAGAAAAAATTCACAACTTATAGTGGTTTTGGGTCGAAAAAAATGCAGATATAGACGCGTCTGAACGCGTCCGGATGCGCCTGTTCACCGCTAGCCCAGCTCGTCGAGCGTCAGGTAGTAGGACGGCAGGTACTCGTCCATGAATACCGAAAGCGCAGGCAGGTCCATCCCTAGCAGCGCCTGCTCACAGGAGGACTTGGCAAGGTTGAACTCGTTGTTGCCCATGCGTACCTCTTCGATACACTTGATCAGCGCCGATAGCTTATCGGCCGCCTTGACATAGGGCATCAGCGCAGCGTCGCGCTCGTGCAGGACATCGTCATACACGCGCTGCAGATCCTTTGGGAGCATGGACAAGAGCTTGTCCTGAGCGACGGCTTCGACCGCCTTGTAGGCGGTCTTGATCGAGGGGTTATAGTACTTGACGGGGGTGGGCATATCGCCGGTGATGATCTCGCTTGCATCGTGATAGATCCCCAACACCGCCGCACGATCTGCCGAAAGCTCCTGACCGAACCGCTCGTTCGCGATCGTCACCAGCGCATGGGCGAGCATCGCCACCTCGAGCGAGTGCTCGGCGATGTTCTCATAACGCGTGTTGTTCATCAGTCCCCAGCGGTTGATATACTTCATCCGCGACAGCATGGCAAAAAAGCCGCTCATCCTACCACTTCCCTTTCCCGGCTGATCTTTCTTGAAGAAAACAGGTTTTTTTACATATTTTTCAAATTTTTCGTGCAATTTGCATTTTCTTGTGTTATACTATATTGGTTATAATAGCACAAAAATCTGCTCAGGTAAAGCTTTTTTCGAAAGGAGGGCGTGGTTTGGTACTGCAAAACCGCATCAACACCAAGAAAAACTACGGTATCATCGCGTTCCTTCTGGGGCTTTTGGCGGCGGCTGTCGTCGTGGTGCCGATCATGATCGTCGACAAGGGGTACTTCCTGTACTACGGCGACTTCAACACCCAGCAGATCCCCTTCTACCGGCTGGCGCATGACGCCATCCTCTCGGGAAACACCGGATGGAGCCATCTGACCGACCTTGGGGCGAACTTCGTCGGGTCATACAGCTTCTACCTGCTGGGGTCGCCGTTCTTCTACCTGACGCTGCTGCTAAAGTCCGAATGGGTCGCCTATGCCATCGGACCGCTGCTCATCCTCAAGCTCGGGTGCTGCTCGCTGACGGCGTATATCTTCCTGAGACGCTATGTCAGCGATCGTAGGTTCGCGGTGATCGGCGGGCTGCTGTATGCGTTCTCGGGGTTCTCGGTCTATAACATCTTCTTCTTTCACTTTCATGAGGCGATGATCGTCTTTCCGCTGCTGCTGGCGGCGATAGACGAGTTCCACTATAACCGGCGGCGGGGTGTGGTCGCGCTGTGCGTCGGCGCTGCCGCTACGGTGAACTACTACTTCTTCTTCGGGCAGGTGGTGTTCTGCGCCATCTACTATGTCATCAAGCTCGTGTCACGCTCCTATCGCTTCAAGCTAAAGGAGTTTGTGCTGCTCTCAATCGAGTGTATCATCGGCGTATGTCTGTCGGCGGCGCTGCTGCTGCCGTCGATCGCGGCGATCACCGGCAACTATCGGCTGACAGAGTTTGCTATCGGATGGGACGGGGTGCTGTACGATCCTGTACAGCGGTATATGCAGATACTCGTCTCGCTGTTCTTCCCCGCCGATATCCCGGCGCGGGTGAACTTCACGCCCGACTCCTCGGCCAAGTGGGCGTCCGTCGCGGCGTATATCCCGATGTTCTCTATGACCTATGTCATCGCTTATCTGAGAAAGAAACGCAGCGTATCGCGCAGGATGTTCATCGTGCTCGCGGTCATGGCGGCGGTGCCGATCCTCAACAGCATCTTTCAGGCGCTCAACTCGGTGTTCTACATGCGGTGGTTCTATATGCTGACGCTCGTCATGGCGCTGATGACGGTCGTATCGCTCGACGATATCCGCGAATGTGACTTTGGACACGGGTTTAGAGCGACGGCGATCATCACCGGTGTGCTTGCCGTTGTCATCGGGCTGATGCCCCAGATAAAGTACGAGTCGGATGACGGCAACGTGTACGGGATCGGGCTCATGGAAGAGAAAGGTCGGTTCTGGGGGTTCGTTGCGATAGCGGTAGTGGGGCTCGTGGCGACATATCTTCTGTACCGGTTCTTCAAAAAGGACAAGGATAGGTTCGTCCGCTACACCTGTATCGCGCTGTGCGCGTTCTGTATCGGGTACAGCGAGATCTACCTGTTTGTAGGTAAGAGCATATCCGAATATGACGATCCCCTGCTCACCGACAAGGCGTTCACCTATGGCAAGGAGCTGTGGATGGAGGATATCGACGTCGTCCGGTCGGACTACTATATGACGCTCGAGAACCTGGGGATGTACTGGAACACCCCGACTATCCAGGCGTTCCACAGCATCGTACCCTCGTCGGTGATGGAGTTCTACAGCAAGCTCGGCGCTACGCGCGACGTGATCTCGAACCCGACCGAGAAGCTGTACGGGATCCGGTCGCTGCTGTCGGTCAAGTACCTGTTCGACAACGCGAGCAAAAAGGGATTCGTCTCCTCGGGCGAGACGGCGATGCCGGGATACACCTATATCGGCACCGCATCCGGCTATCATGTCTATGAGAACGACTGCTATATCCCGATGGGGTTCACGTATGACGACTTTATGACCGAGCCGACGTACCTGGACCTTAGCGACGATATCAGACATCTGGTGCTCCTCAAGACGATGGTCCTGTCTGTCGATCAGATGGAGAAGTACCGTGATATCATCGGGTATGAGGACGGGATGCAGATCGTCGTCAACTCTCAGGACGACTACAATAACGACGGCTCTCCGTACGAATATACCGAGCAGGCGTACTATGCCGACTGCGGGGCGCGGCGGGCGCATAGCTGTGAGAGCTTTGAGTACACGAACGAAGGGTTCGAGGCGGTGTTCGACAACACCGGCGGCAAGACGAACCTGCTGTTCTTCTCGGTGCCGTATGAGAAGGGATGGTCCGCCACCGTCAACGGCGAGCCGGTCGATATCGAGATCGTCAACACCGGGTTCATGGCGGTGAAGGTCGACGCCGACATCAAAAGCGAGATCGAATTCACCTACAGGACCCCGATGCTGACAACGGGGATCATCATCTCGGCGGGAGCATGGGTGCTGCTTGCCTTCTACTGCATCATCTACAAAGGACTCAGGGGCCCCAAGACCCGCAGAAAATACCGCGTAAAACAGAACACAAAGGCGGAGGAACAATCATGAGCTTCGGTGACAAAATACTGGAATATAAAGAAGATATCATCGCCGATCTGACCGAGCTGATGGCGATCGAATCGGTGTCGGGGATACAGGAGCCGTGTACCCGCGCACTCGAATGGATGCTCGACAAGGCAGAGAGCTTTGGGCTTGCTGTCAAGAACATCGACGGGATCGCCGGCCATGCCGAGCTCGGGCAGGGCGGAAAGCTGTGCGGCGTGCTGTCGCACCTGGACGTTGTGCCCGCGGGCAACAACTGGGACACGCTGCCGTTCGAGCTGTCGGTCGGCGACGGCAAGATGTTCGGCCGCGGGATCGCCGACGACAAGGGCGCCGCGCTGATCACCCTGTACTGTCTGCGCGCGCTCAAGGAGAGCGGCATACAGGGCAAGAACACTATCCGCGCCATCTACGGCACGAGCGAGGAGCGCGGGATGGCGGATATGGACCTGTACTTTGAGCATGAGCCGATGCCGGAACTATCGTTCTCGCCGGACTCGGAATACGGCATCTGTATCAGAGAGAAGGGGATCATGCAGCTCGAGCTGTATGCAGACACCCACGACGGCACCACCCTCACCCAGCTGCACTCGGGCAAGGTGACCAACGCGGTGCCGGACACGGCGTATGCGCTGCTCGACTGCTCGGAGAACGAGGATCACCAGCTTGCGCGACTCGCCGATGCGAAGAAGGGCTCGTTCGAGTTCTACTATACCATCGACGGGATGATGGTGCTCTCCCGCGGGGAGGCCGCCCACGCGATGGAACCGCACAAGGGTATGAACGCGGCGACCGCGCTGATCGACCTGCTGACCTCTAACTTCACGTTCGACTCGCTGGGGTCGATACCGGCGTTCATCAGCAGCTATATCGGGCTGGAAACCGACGGCGTGATGCTGGGCATCCGGTGCCGCGACCGCGAGTCGGGGCCGCTGACGGTGAACGTCGGCACGGTGCATATCGACGACGGCTATGCCACCGCTACGATCGACATCCGCTATCCGGTCACCGCCGACGGCGGAGCGATCTATGAGAAGATCCGCAAGACCGCCGAGCGCGAGCATATCCACGTCAAGCTGCTCGAACATCTGCCGCCGCTGAACATGGATGAGAACGCCGAAATCATTCGGCTACTGAGCGAATCGTATGAGGCCGTCACCGGCGAGCGTCCCGAACTGTATGCTACCGGCGGGGGCACCTATGCCCGCAAGCTCGGCGGCAAGGGCGTTGCGTTCGGGCCGATCTTCAAGGGCGAGCAGTGCAACATCCACAACGCCAACGAGAACATGAGCGTGGACAAGTTCTTTGAGCACGCAAAGATCTGTCTTCAGAGCATGTATAACCTATATACCAAGGGATGATACCGTGTCAGCCGAGAAGATAATCAGAAAACAAGGCAGAGAGCTGCTGCAGCACAACTATGTCGCAGCGCTGGTGGGGCTGTTGATGATAAGCTTTGTGTTCGTCATCTATGATACGCTCACGAGCGTCAGCTCGCTGCTCATCATGATGACGTGCGAGGGTATGAGCGACGAGGTCACCGACATCATCATCTATTCCGTGGGGCTGCCGGTCGGGATCGGCGCCGTCTATCTGTGCTCGCCGGTGTTCATCGGATACGAGCGGATGTATCGGCGCGCGTCGGTATCGGGCGAGCGGTTCGATCCCGCCGACCTGTTCTACTGCTTTCACAAGGGGCGGTACGGCCGCGCGCTGCGGCTGAACCTGTCGCTGACGGTGCGGATGCTGGTGCCGGCTCTTGTGGCGTCGCTGCCGCCGGTCATCTACTATATCCTCAGCGTCAACGTGTTCGAGCACTTCTATGATACACCGACCTATCGGCTGTATATGTTCATCCTAGTTATATGCAGCGTGTTCCTCACGGTGATGTGGGGGTTCCGCTACTTTGCGGTGTATGCGCTGTATAACGACTATGATTACATGAGCGTGCGGGAGATATTCGCCTATAACCGCGAGGTAGCGAACAGCGCCGGCAACAAGCCGGTACAGCTGCTGCTGAGCTTCATCCCGTGGCTGCTGCTGTGTATCGCGGTGCTGCCGATGCTCTATGTCATACCCTATCTGTCGGCGTCCTTCGCTACCTCTTGCAAGTGGCTGACGAAGGCACAATTTGAAAGGAATATGCGCGTATGATCGTTTCCCTATGCACCATCGCCTATAACGAGGAGAGCGTCCTCAACGGACTGCTGCGCGACTTTCGTGATCAGAACTATCCACATGACAAGATCGAGATCATCATGATCGACTCGAGCTCCACCGACCGCACCCGCGAGATCATGGAGGAGTTCAAGGAGACGGACAACGGGTTTCGCAATGTCAGCATCTATACCGCCCCGCACAAGAACCAGGCGACCGCGTGGAACGTGGCGATCGAGCATGCCAAGGGTGATATCATCATCCGCGTGGACGCCCACTCGAAGATCCCGCGCCAGTTCGTCTCGCGCAACGTGTTCAACATCAAGGAGGGCGAGGATATCGTCGGCGGCGGCAGACCCAACACCATCGCCAACCCCAACCTCTGGACCAAGACGCTGCTCGCCGCGGAGGAGTCGCTGTTCGGCTCGTCGGTGGCGGACTATCGCCGTCCCGCCGCGCGCAAGGAATATCACGACAGTCTCTTTCATGCTGCGTATCGCCGCGAGGTGTTCGCGACGGTCGGCGGGTTCAACGAGGACCTCGGCCGCACCGAGGACAACGAGCTGCACTATCGCATCCGAGAGGCGGGATATAAGCTGTGCTGCTGTCCCGAGATCCTATCGTTCCAGCATACCAGGAGCACGCTCGGCTCCATGATCCGTCAGAAGTACGGCAACGGCTACTGGGTCGGGCTGACGCTCGGCGTATGCCCGAAGTGCCTGAGCTACTTTCACTTCATCCCGTTCGTGTTCCTGCTGGCGACGGTCGCGAGCATCCTGATATGGGCGCTCGCCGGTCAGCCGGTGTTCTTCGCCGTCATCATGGCGATGTACATGATGTTCAACTTTGTCAACACGGTCGGCGCGTTCATCCTCAACAAGAGCTTGAACCCGCTGTTCCTACTCCTGCCGTTCCTCTTCCCCGTGCTGCACTACTCCTATGGCGCGGGCACGCTCGTCGGGCTTGTCAAGCTGCGCCGCTGGAAGAAGTCGCTCGGTACTGCTGCGCTCGAGCGGATCGAGCAGGTCAAGGACGCCGTCATCAACAACACCGAGAACCACGACGGCGAGGAAGTCGAGGTCATATGAGCACACTGAACCTGACACCCGATGTGCTTCGTCGGCTGCAGAAGAAGGAGCTCGACTCCATCGTGTACTTCGATCGCTTCTGCCGCGAAAACGGGCTGACATACTTTCTGCTGGGCGGGTGCGTCATCGGCGCGCTGCGCCATGGCGGGTTCATCCCGTGGGACGACGATATCGACGTGATCATGCCGCGCAACGACTATCGCCGGATGCTCAGGATCTGGCGCGATGACGAGCGGTTTAGGATGCTGTGGCCCGACGGCAAGACCGTTACCCACAACCCCTTTGCGACCCTCGTGGATACCTCGGTGCATCTTGTCAAGGAGAACCAGAAGGACCTCGATATCCCGCGCGGGATCGTGACCGATATCTTTCCGCTGGACGGATGTCCCGACGGTCGGCTGAGGCGGTACAGGCAGTATCTGGACGCGATGGTCTACTCGCTGTATGCGACCGAGGTCGTACCGGTCAACCACGGCAAAGCGGTGGAGATCATCGGGCGACTGATGCTCTCGCTCATACCAAGCAGAAAGGCGCGGACACGGATATTCCGCCGCGCAGAGAAGCGGCTGAGCCGCTATCGGTTCGATACCCACGCCTACTGCACCGAGCTGTATGCCGGTCCCCACTATATGCTCAACCGATACCCGCAGGAAGCGTTTGACAAAGCGGTATATCACACGTTCGAGGGGCTGCAGCTGCCGCTGCCGCAGGGATATGACACCTATCTCTCGATGGCGTTCGGGGACTATATGACGCTGCCGCCGAAGGAGTTGCAGGTGCCGCATCATGACCTGTCGGAACTCAACATTGATCAACTGCCGGAGCTGTGAGCTCTGACACCATTATGTAAAGAACAGAGTAAGAGGATATGCGTTAAGTGACCGCGGTACGGGGAGTTGACCGCGGGACGAAGCGAGATCGCGCGGTATATCCTCTGCATCCCGCTGTTACATACGGAAATCACCTCCTTATGTAATAACGGTAAGGAGGTTTTTTATGCCAATTCTCAGAAAATTTGCCGATTCGTCCCGAAAGCTTGCCGATATTCGGACGATCGCAGTATGTGCGATGATGCTCGCAGTAAGGGTGGTGCTCGGGATCTTCGCGAACTTTACGCTCGCGGTCGTGCCGTTCGTCAAGATCGGGCTGTCGTTCATCCCCGTCGTCATCGTCGCCTACCTGTATGGGCCGGTATGCGCGGGGATCGTCGGCGGCGCGGGTGACATCCTATCTATCATCCTCTCCAACCCGACGGCGTTCTCAATCACCCCGGGGATCACGGTATGCTGTATCATCGAGGGCATGATCTACGGCGCGGTGCTGTATCACGCCGAGCTGACGCTGCGGCGGATCATCCTCGCACAGGCGGCGGTACTCGTGCTGTGTACGCTGCCGCTGAACACGCTGGTGCTCAGCGGGCTGATGGGGATCGCATACCCGACGCTGCTGCTGTATCGCAGCGCGGTGCTCGTGCCGTTCGGCGCGGTACAGGCGGCTGTCATCTACCTGATGCGGCCGCTGCTCAAACGTGTGGAAAAGAGAACATAAGGAGCGCATAAGCGTTCACCAAGACAGCGCGCTTTGCGCGCATTTCGTATAGCCATCACCGATTATTGCTTCAGCAAAATCGGTGGGCATATAAATCTTTTGACATTATAAGAAACGAGCAGTTTCTTATAATGTCAAAAAGGCAATACCGCCCTTGCCGGGGGGTATTGCCTTAAATAGTATAGTTTTTTCGAACAAATTTTCTAATTTCTCTTGCTATATGGGCGAAAGGATGCTATAATATAAGACAGAAGCGGGTGTTTCCCCTCGCTTTCTGAGCTGCCCCATGCTCTGTGAATACGTCGATAACAAGATAGGCATGCGCCCCGTGTGCCCGAATGAAGGCCAGTTGAAAGGAAGAACAACCGAATATGAACTACTTAGAATGGGCTGAGGAATACTATGAGAACGCGCGCCGTATCTTCGGTGTGATCGAAAAGCGCAAGGCGATGCTGAAGAACGCGTCGAAGGATGAGCGAAAGCAGCTGCAGGAGGATATCCTGAAGTACCGCTCCATCTACTATGACCTGATGCGCACCGCCGAACACCTCGCTCAGCGCGCCGAGAAGGAGTCGGAAGATGCGGCATGACCGTGTGCGCATCAAACAGAGCAACGAGGAGCTGATCGCCTATCGGCTCTATCACAGCGGCGGCACGAACAAGAGCGAGATCGCACGGATGAAAAAGATCCTGCAGCGTGCGATCCGGCACGAGCTGACCGGCCGCCAGCGCGATTGTCTGACGATGTACTACTTTGGCGGGATGACGATGCGCGAGATCGCGCATCGGCTCGGGCTGTCACCGTCGACCGTCACCCGCCATATCAAGGCGGCTCAGGCGCGGCTGAGAAAGGTCGCCTCCTACTACCTATAAAGAGTATGACAAAGCCGGCGCAGCAGTAAGCTGCGCCGGCGAACACTTTCCGGAAAAATACGGCTAGAGCACAAACTCCTCCTCATCATAGGCGGGCAGCGGCGCAGAGCCGTAGGGCGCGCGCATGATGGGGTTATAGGTGAACTTCTTGCATCGGCCGTTCTTCAGCGTGCGGTTCACCTCACAGAACTGGGAGCTGCCCTCGTGCTTGGAATGGGCACAGTAGGCGCACGACGGCGCGATGTTGTTGCCGAACAGTTGTTTCTTCATCTTGATCACCCACCGCTATTCTAGCACAAAAAATTCGCTCTTGCAAGTAGGAGAATTATAGTGTAGAATAGAGGCGGTGATTTCACATGGATTTAATATCTGATACCATGACCCTCATTCAAAGGGAGGGTGTGGGCTTTCTGCGGTACCGCCGGCTCAGCGAGATCCCGTTCATCACCCATGCGTTCTCGACAAAGCTGTCACAGCGCTCAAAAACGCGCTATCCGATGGATCTGTCGTTCGATCACGATGAGTACGAGCGCGTGACCGAGAACTACCGCGATCTGTGCCGCGCTGCCGGTATCGACTATACCTCGCTCGTCGCCTCGTCTCAGGATCACCATACCTTCGTGCGGGTATGCACCTCATCCGATAAGGGTGTGGGTATCTATCGCAAGAAGGATATCGAGAGCGTCGACGCGCTCGTCACCATCGAGCCGGGCGTGACGCTGTGCACCTACTATGCCGACTGTACACCGCTGTTCTTCGTCGATCAGCGTACCCATGCGATCGGGCTTGCCCACGCGGGATGGCGGGGCACCGTCGCGCGCATTGGAGCCCGCGTCGTCGACACCATGTGCCGGCACTACGGCACCGATCCCGAAGACCTTGTGTGTGCGATCGGACCGTGTATCGGGGGATGCTGTTATGAGGTCGACCGACCGGTAGCGGCGCAGTTCCTCAACATGGGGCTCGATAGCGATGTGATCGTCACCGGGAAGGACGACGGCAAATATATGATCGACCTGAAGGAATGTAACCGGCAGATCCTGCACTCTGTCGGCGTGAAAGAGGAGAACATCGTCCTCAGCGATCTGTGTACAAAGTGCAGACACGACCTGTTGTGGAGCCATCGGGCGACCGGCGGACAGCGCGGCACGATGGCGGCGATGATGTGCATCAATCAAACTTGATACTTGATAGATAACCGGGAGGATAAAAATGAAAAAGATACTTTCCCTCATGCTGTGTGTCGCGATAGCGCTGACGATGACGGTGATCGGTATGACCGCTGTCCATGCCGAGACGGTCGTATCGGGCGACTATGCCTATGAGATGCTGACAGACGGCAACATCGTCATCACCGGCTACAGCGGGTATGACAGTGTGCTCGAGATCCCCGCTGTGCTCGACGGTTACGCGGTCGAGGCGATCGGCGACTGGGCGTTCGTCGACTGTGACTTTCTGGTAGAGGTAACGATACCGGAGGGGGTCACGGAGCTGGGCTACGGGAGCTTCTGGAACTGTGCGATGCTCGAGCACGTCAGCGTTCCCGAAACGCTCTCGTCACTCGGCGAATGGAGCTTTAACGGATGTATCTGCTTGACGGATATCACGCTGCCCGCGTCGATCAACGAGATCGGCGAAGGGGTGTTCGCAGGATGCTCCGCGCTCCAGATGGAGATCCCCGATACCGTGATCGCGATCGGCCGCAGGGCGTTCATCGACACGCCCGCGATGACGTCGGTCACAATCGGCAGGACTGTCACCGTCATCGGTGAGGAGGCGTTCGGCTATCTGTCGGACGGCAAGGGCGCGCAAAAGCGCACGGACTTCACCATCGTCGGGTATCGCAACACCGCCGCACAGCGGTACGCCGAGGAGAACGAGCTGCCGTTCTCGGCGATCGACAACTATGTCATCGGCGACGCCGACAGGGACGGCGAGGTCACGATCTTTGACGCGACGCGGATCCAGCGGTATCTTGCCGAGCTCGTCACACAGGAGGACATCGACCTTGATGCGTCGGACGTCGACGGCGACGGCGAGGTCACCATCTTCGACACCACCCGCATCCAGCGGTATCTCGCCCAGCTATCGAATCTCGACGGCACCCCGTTCGAATAACCATCACAAAAACCGGGGCTGTCGCACTAAGAAATGCGATAGCCCCTCAGTGTGTCATCCTGAGCATTAGCGAAGTATCTTATAGTGCAATCTATCCCATATGATTACACCTGTCATGTGCAATCTGACCGAAAGGTGCGCACTGTCAGATTCTTCACTGGCGTTCAGAATGACTTTTTTCTGTTTTGCGACAGCTCCGTTCGGTTATAGGTGCAATTTGCCATCTGATGCGAACCACACCGACGGCACCGAGAACATCCTGCCGTCAAGATAGTTCATCTCATCACCGTCACCACAGAAGTCGAACCGCACCGCATAGGCACAGAGCGCCTGGCGCGTCAGCCGGTACCGCCGGTTCAGCGCGCGGTCGCCGTACTTGTTGTCGCCGAGCAGGGGATGCCCGATGTGTGCCATATGTGCGCGGATCTGGTGGGTCCTGCCGGTATGGAGCTCGACCTCGCACAGCGACAGCCCGTCGGCGCTGTCGAGCACACGGTACTCGGTGACGATCCTCTTGCTGCCGTCGTGCGGCGTATCGGTCACGCGCACGGTGTTGGTATCGCCGTCCTTACTAAGATAAGCGGTCATGGTGCGGTGAGGCGGCGACGGCGTCCCCGCCGTGATGCACAGGTAGAGCTTGCAGACCTTTCGGTCGCGGATCATCCGGTTCATCGCGCGCAGCGCGGCGGCGTTCTTGGCGATGATGACCAGTCCCTGTGTGTTGCGATCGATGCGGTTGCACAGAGCGGGGGTGAACGACCGCTCGGCGGCGGGGTCATACGCGCCCTTCTCGTACAGATAGCGCAGCGCGCGCAGGTTCAGCGTATCGGCGTCATAGCGCGCGTCCTGGTGCGCGATCACGCCCGCTTTCTTGTTCACGAGCAGGAGGTTCTCGTCCTCATAGACGATGTCGAGCTCCTTGCCCGCTCGCAGAAAATCGTACACCGGCTCGAGTTCAAAGAACTCGTCGCGGATATACAGCGTCAGCTCATCCCCCGTTGACAGGATGGTGTCGGGCGACGCTTTTTTGCCGTTGAGCTTGATATACTTTGTGCGCAGGTACTTGTAGAGCAGGGATTTCGGCATGGTGCGGAATCGCTTGGACAGGTATTTGTCCAGCCGCTGACCGGCGTCGTTGTCGCGTATCGTTATGGTTCTCATACTATCACCGGTACTATCATAACACAAGATGGAGGATTTTTCAATTCGTCACACAAACGAATGGGATGTATATTATACTAAGAGGTGATAATCATGAGGATATGCAGATCATGTGTGCCGGCGATCACGTTCGGCGCAGGGCTCATCACAGCGGCCGTGCTGCCGACGAAGGCGGTATGCGTCGTGGCGGCGGTCGTGCTGGTTATCACGTGTATTTCTTGCAGGAGGTAGCTATGAAGGTAATCGTGCTGGACAGACCGAAGGTGCTGTCGTTCTTCCTTAGGATGATGTACGGCATCAAGAAGGAGACGGAAACAGAATAGGCGGATGAAGGGCTGTCGATGATACCGACAGCCCTTCGCCGTCGCTGATGAGTCCCGCTGCATAATCGGTGGTATAGCCATCATTCCATGCAAAAATATACCCCCTCGTCAGAGGGGGCTGCCACACGGCGCTGTCAATCACCTTAGCGCATCAGTCGAAGGATCTGGCCGGGATAGATGATGTTGGGATCCTCGAGGTTATTCAGGCGCATGAGGTCATCCATCTCGAGCGCGTAGCGGTCGGCGATAGCGTAAAGGTTGTCGCCGGGCCGCACGACATAGTACTTCGGCGAACTAATACGCGGCACCGGTATCACCAGCTCCTGACCGGGATAGATGGTGTATGGATAGACAAGCGCGTTCGCGTTCGCAATCTCGGTCGGCGTGGTGCCGAAGAACTGGGCGATGGCGAACAGCGTGTTGCCGGGTCTTACGGTATAAGTGATGTTTTCCATAATCTTCTCCTTTCCGTTACCATAATATGCGCTACCGCGCAAAAAGCTATCAAAAGATTACAACAATTTAATCGCCCAATCCGCGCTATAATTCTGAATTAGAATTATAGAATCTTTATATATATGGTATGATGTAGACGGATAAAAAGAAAAAGGATGTTATGATAGATGTTCCAACGATTCACCGCTCTCATGGCGGCAGCGATCCTCATCATAGCGATCGCAGCACTCCCCGCCGGCGCCGCCGCACAGCCCTCGTCAGAGAGCGCGACTGCGACACAACCCGCGACTGAGCAGCCGACATATGCCGACTATATCCGATCCATCGAACGCACCGTCTATGACGGGGAGCTCGGCGCGATCTATACGAAGAAGGCGACGACGTTCCGTCTGTGGGCGCCGACGGCCAAAAACGTGCGCGTATGTATCTACAAGACCGGCTCGGATGACGAGAGCGGCGCACAGCTTGTATCGAATAACGCCATGAACCTGTCGAAGAGTACCGGCGTATGGTACCTGACGCTCAAGGGCGACTACAAGAACCTCTACTACACCTATCGGGTGGATCATGGTGACACGAGCTATGAGGTGGTCGATCCCTATGCCAAGGCGGCCGGCGTGAACGGTGAGCGCGGGATGATCGTTGATCTTAGCTCGACCGACCCCGAAGGGTGGGACAGCGACAGCTTCTCGCGGGTGACATCGATGACCGACGCGACGGTATGGGAGATCTCGATCCGCGATTTCTCGGCGGACGAGAGCTCGGGCGTCAGCACCGAACACCGCGGCAGGTATCTTGCCTTCACCGAAGAGGGGACGACCCTCAACTCGGTCGAGGGAGAGCTGTCCACCTGTATCGACTATCTCAAAGAGCTGCACGTTGGCTATGTCCAGATCGGGCCGTTCTATGACTTTGCGTCGGTGGACGAGGCACAGCCGATAGATGACCAGTATAACTGGGGCTATGACCCGAAGAACTATAACGTCCCCGAGGGCTCCTACTCGACGAACCCCTATGACGGCAGGGTGCGCATCAAGGAATGCAAGCAGATGATAGAGGCGCTGCACAGCGCCGGCATCGGGGTCATCATGGACGTGGTGTATAACCATACCTACGAATCCGAGGACAGCTTCTTCAACCGAATCGTACCGGACTACTACTATCGCATGAACGAGAACGGCATATGGTCGAACGGCTCGGGATGCGGCAACGATATCGCCACCGAGCGGTATATGGTCAGCCGCTATATTCGCGACTCGGTCACCTACTGGGCGGACGAATACCACATCGACGGGTTCCGGTTCGATCTGATGGGGCTGATCGATGTGGACACCATGAACGCCGTCAGACAATCGCTCAACTCGCTGAAAAACGGCAAGCGCATCCTGATGTATGGTGAAGCGTGGCAGATGGAGACCGACACTTCGGCTAAGCTTGCAAACCAGCAGAACATGAACCTCCTCCTCGACGGGATCGCCGCGTTCAACGATGAGGGGCGCGACGGGATCAAGGGCTCGACCTTCTCGAGCACCGAGGTCGGGTTTGTCCAGTCGGGCAGCTCGAAGGGTGCGGTGCGTACCGCGATCGAAGGACAGGCGGACGGATGGGCCGGCTCGCCCGATCGGTGTGTCAACTATGCATCGTGCCACGACAACCTCACCCTCTATGATAAGCTGGTCAGCTCGGTATATCGCGACGAATCGTACACCCTTCGGCATGAGGACCTTGTGAGTATGAACAAGCTGTCGGCCGCCATCGTGCTCACGTCGCGCGGGATGCCGTTCCTGCTGGCGGGAGAAGAGTTCGGCCGCACCAAGCTCGGCGACAACAATTCGTACCTCTCCCCCATCTCGGTCAACCGGCTCAACTGGAGCTATCTGCACCGGTACACCTCGATGATCGAATACTACAAGGGGCTGATACAACTCAGGCAGAACATCCCGCTGCTGCGCGACAGCACGGGGAACATTGCGCTATCCTATCTCGAGGGCTCGAACGGCTCCTCGATCGCCTATACGCTGTCGGATGAGGAGAACAGCGTCGCCGTCATCATGAACGGCAGCGCTGCAGACAGCACCGACGTCACCCTGCCGCAGGGGGACTGGGTACAGCTTGCGGACGCCGACCGCGCGGGGCTTTGCTCTCTGGGCGAGTTCAGCGGCAAGGTCACCGTCCCCGCGTCATCGTGCGCGGTATTTGTCACGAGCGGGCACTATGATGTGATCGGTGTAAAGGACGAAACGTGTCACCTCTATGTACAGTATGTGAACCGATCCGACAACACCGTCGTCTATGAGGATCACCTTGTCGGAATGATGGGCGAGAGCTATGCCATCGCGATACCGGAGGAAGTCCGGTTCCAATATGATGTGACCGTCGATGACGAGAAGCTCAGTGGCGCGTTCTCAAAGGAGTACGCGGTCGTCAAGCTAATGTGCGAACGGTATGAGGGCGAGTTCTCTCAGGTGACGTTCCGGTTTGTCGACAAGGACGACAAGGAGCTGTCGAACGCGATCGTGCTCAAGAACCGCATCGGTCAGCAGTATGTCACCCCCGCGATGCCGCATATCGACGGCTATCGGCTCGATCTCGATGCACTGCCCGAGAACGGCGCGGGAACCTATACCTCGGATGAGATCGAGGTCGTGTACCGCTATATCCCGGACGAGGGGGTCGAGTCCGAGGATCTGTCGCTGTCCTGCCGCGCGAACGTCATCTATATGGGCAATGGGGGCGAGATCCTCGCGACAAAGAGCTATCTGGGCACAGAGGGGATCATCATCGACCTGTCGATCCTCGAGTTCGAGGACTATGCTGTCACCTCTATATCCGACGACAGCGCGATGTTCGAGCCCGTCGAGACCACCGTCATCATCAACTACAAAACCACCAAGGTCCCCGACCTGAAGTACCTGTATATCGCGCTGGGCGCGATCGCGATGATCGGACTGCTGTCGCTGTTCATCGGCCACTCGGGCAAAAACAAGAAGCTGTACTCTATCGAGATCGACGATGAGATAGAGGATGAGATAGAATCATAAATTTTTTCAAGGAGGAATCCCTATGAAACGTTCACTGAGATGGCTTTCGCTGGCGGTCGCCGCGATGATGCTCCTGTCGGTCACGGCGGTCGGTGTATCGGCGCTCGACGACGTCGAGAACTTGAACCCCTACAGCGCGGCTGCGATGCAGCTCGACAAGGACTATGCCTATGACGGAGAGCTGGGCGCGGTCTACACCCCTGAGAAGACCAGCTTCAGCGTATGGGCGCCGCTTGCAACGGACGTCAAGCTGAACCTCTATGCGACCGGCTCCGACAGCGAAGAGGGCGCAGAGGACCTCGGCACCTATGACATGGACAAGGGCAGCGGCGACGCCGCCGGCGTATGGTCGATCACGCTCGATGGCGACTATCAGAACGTGTACTACACCTATACGATCGAGAACCCCGATCATATCTATGACGCGAGCGAGACCGTCACCCACGAGACCCAGGACATCTACTCCTATGCGGTGGGCGTGAACGGCGACCGCTCGATGGTCGTCGACCTCGATACGACCGACCCCGAGGGGTGGGACGAGGATCAGCACATCTATGTCGGCTCACAGGCAGAGGCGATCATCTGGGAGGTGCAGGTCAAGGACTTCTCCTATAACGAGAACTCGGGCGTGACCCCACAGCACCGCGGCAAGTACCTTGCCTTCACCGAGACCGGCACCACGCTGAACGATGAGGGCGTGCTGTCGACCGGTATCGACTATCTCAAACAGCTGGGCGTCACCCATGTCCAGATCAACCCGTTCTATGACTTTGCGACCATAGACGAGGACAGGAACGTCACCGACGACAGCGAGTTCAACTGGGGGTATGATCCGAAGAACTACGGCGTGCCGGAGGGCTCCTATTCAACGAACCCGTATGACGGCAACGTGCGTATCAAGGAAGCAAAAGAGATGATAAAGGCGCTGCATGACGCCGGTATCGGCGTCATCATGGACGTGGTATATAACCACACCTACAGCGTTGACTCGTGCTTCAACTACTCGGTACCCGAGTACTACTACCGCATGACCGAGACGGGCGGCTACAGCCAGCAGTCGGGCTGCGGCAACGACACCGCCTCGGAGCGCGCGATGTATCGCCGGTATATGCGCGATATGCTCGCCTACTGGACGGACGAGTACCACATCGACGGCTATCGGTTTGACCTAATGGGCGTGCATGACGGCGAGACGATGAACCTCATCCGCGACGATATGGACGCCATAGATGAGCGCATCATCATGTACGGCGAGGGCTGGAGCGGCAACACTGTGTATGACCCGCTGACCTGCAGCGGTACCGAGACCTTCATGACCGTTCAGGGCAACGCCTCCAAGGTATCGAGCCGCATCGGGTTCTTCAACGATCAGGTCCGCGACGGCATCAAGGCGGGTGCGTTCGACAGCGCGAACGCGGCGGGGTTCGTCTCCGGCAGCATCGTCTATGCCTCAAACATCTCCTATGGCGTGCGCGCCAACACCTTTGGCCGCGGCAGCTGGGCGGCGACCTCGCCCGAGCAGTGCGTCACCTATGCCTCGTGTCACGATAACATGACGCTGTACGATAAGCTGGTCGCCATCAACCACGGCGCATCGGCTAACTTCCGTGCGCGGTACTCCGAGTGTATCGAACAGAACAAGCTTGCCGCCGCCATCATCAGCTCGTGCCAGGGGATCGACTTTATCCTCGCGGGTGAGGAGATGGGACGCTCGAAGGACGGCGACGAGAACTCGTACAAATCGGCGGCAACGCTGAACATGATCGACTGGTCGCTGCTGGAGACTAACGCCGACCTTGTGTCCTACTACAAGGGTATGTTCGAGCTGAGAAAGGCGTTCTCGCCGTTCACATCAGCTGTGTCCGATGCCGACGACGACAGCTATCAGTACACCTTTGCTACCTCGATGACCGCATCAGGCAGAACCGTCGCCTATACCATCGACAACACCAATGACGGCGAATGGAGCAAGGTCGCAGTCATCTATAACGGCGGCAGAACCGACGCCGAGTTCACCTTTGCGGCGGATGGCACGATGGACGAGAACACCGAGTGGGTGATCGTTGCCAACAACAAGACCGCCGGCGTGTCGGCGCTTGGCACCGTGACCGGGCTGACGTTCATCGTACCGGCATCGTCTGCCGTCATCGCTGTCGAGAAGAGCAGCTATGACGCCTGTGCGATACAGTCGAGCTTCAAGAAGGTCATCATCAACAGCGTATATGACCGCACCGGCGAGGTGCTGTCGTCGAACACCCTGCTCGGCAAGGACGGCGAGGGCTATGTCGCCGGCGTCGACACCTCGATCCCGATCAACTATGAGCTGAGCTCTGTCGACGGCGATACCGCGGGCGTCTATGACAGCGATGAGAAAACCGTGACCTATCACTATACCGACTATGTGCCCACCTCGCTGACCGCAGCGTACGGCGACGTGAACGACGACGGCGATATCGACATCACCGACGGCACCGTTATCCAGCGTCACCTCGCCCATCTGGAGACGCTCGACGAGGAGCACGAGAGCCGCGGCGACTATGACTACAGCGGATATACCGATATCAACGACGTCACGCTGCTGCAGCGGTATCTGGCAAAGTTCGATATATCGGTATATAACGTGACGACCCGCTACATCGGCTATCGCGACGGCAAGTCATCGGTGCTCGCTGCGAACAACGTCACCCCGTACCGGCTCGGCAGCACCTATACCACCGCCCCGCGCACCGTCTCGTACTATGTGCTGGGCGATACGCCCTATAACGCATCCGGCATCGTCACCGGCAACATCACCGTCACCTATGTGTACAACTATGAGGTCACGATGACCCGCATCCACGTCAAGCACAGCGGTAACCTCACATGGGCGCCGTGCCTGTGGGCGTGGTCCTATACCGACAACAACCCGTCCGGCACCGCCGTCAACGCCTACAGCGGATGGCCGGGAATGCTGATGACGAATCCCGACGAGGACGGGTGGTACACCACCGACTTCCCCTCGCCGGGCGGACTGGACTACTACTTCATCATCTCGCAGAACGGCTCACCCCAGACCGCCGACTACGGCCCCATCTCCTATAACGACTATCCCGAGATATGGGTGGTCATCAACGACGACGAGGTCGCGACCTCTGACGGATACTGGGTCAGCTACTACAACTATAACCCCGATACCGAAAACTGAACCTGATATGAGGGGCTGTCGCACTAAGAAATGCGATAGCCCCTCAGTGTGTCATCCTGAGCATTAGCAAAGTATCTTATAGTGCAGTCTATCCAATATGATTACACCTGTCATGTGCAATCTGACCGAAAGGTGAGCACTTTCAGATTGTTCACCGGTAGTCTGTTAAGTCTAAAAGTTGATATCTGATTACAAGTATATTTGTGTCAGACGAGGACGAGACCGCAGGCAGGCTGGCGCCTGTCAAGG
>CAJODM010000001.1 GCA_905233755.1 uncultured Ruminococcus sp. | reverse complement strand
GTATATAATCGAAAATCCCGCTACAGAAGCGATAGGATTTTTTGTTATTCACAAAGAAACCTCTCTTGTCCCGGTAGACAAAAGAGGTTTCTTTGATGTGAAAGAGCGCCAAAATGATACATATCCCATAGAAAGAACGCCAAAATGATACACGCGTTCAGCGCGATAAACCAGAATTTGTCGCTATCTATATTCGTTTCTCATCAATCAACCATTCGATTATCTTTTCAGCTCTGCATTCAAGTGCAGGCATTTCCTCTCTGCCAAAGAATCTCAGTTCATGACTTTCACCGTCGGTGATCTTCATTTCTCCATATACACCTTCCGCAAGGTAAAGAGCTACAACTGAATAGAGTTCATCCCCGTTCGGATATTTGAAATAGAAATCAGGTCCTGAAAACAAATGGAGAAAAAAGAATCTCTCTGCAGACAGACCGGTTTCCTCTTTCAGTTCTCTTGCTGCGGTCTCTTCGAGTGTTTCTCCTAACTCGATCGCACCGCCGGGGATTCCCCAAGTGTTTGTGTCGGAGCGCAGGTTCAATAGTATTTTACTGTCTTTCAGAACAACAACAGTTGCGCCGACTGATAGCATAGGTGCATTACCGATATGCTTTCTCATTTCGCAAATATAACTCATTATCTGTCTCCCGTAAATCCGGATTTGTCAAGTCGACTCCATATTCTGCTTGGCGGTTCTGCAGGAGGCCACCAACATCACACGAATAGATGTACATTGATCGTTCAAAATCTTAAAGATTTCATCATCAATGTACGATGTTCTATGCAATAATTCCAGCCAATACCCGGTTTCGCTCGCTTCCTTGAGCGCGATCTCAAGTTTTGAGATAAAATCTTTCTTACCCTGCGCATAGTTTGCTTCGTATATGTTAGCGCCGATGGAGGTGCCGGAGCGCCCGATTTGGTTGGAAATCACGGATTCGTGTTTTGCTTTCAGGTCTTTGACGAGGTTGATAATTTGTACGGAAAAATCCATAGACAACTCGGCAAGTTTGTTTTCTTTCATAACAACGAAATCCTTTCTTTTGACTACATCAATTATAAATTAAGGATGTTGAAATGTCAATGATGTCGCCGCCAGCAGCGGCTAATGATGTATCTCCGCTGCGCTCCGAAATGATGTTGCGTCACTTCGTGCCGCAATGATGCGATGTTTGCCCTATGTGCCCGCAGGCACACATCATTGCCGAAGGTAACATCATGTGCGAAGCACACATCATTTGGCCGGAGGACAAACATCATTCAAAAAAGCGTCTTTTGTCGGTAGACAAAAGACGCTTTTTTGTTGGCGGAAGCGGTGGGATTCGAACCCACGAGCCCGTGAGGACTACCTGATTTCGAGTCAGGCCCGTTATGACCACTTCGATACGCTTCCGTATCAGCAAGAACTATTGTACTTTGTTTTTGCAAAGTTGTCAAGTTTTTTCGAAATGTTCGAGCAAATAGGCGATCACGCTGTTGGATACCAGCATCCCCTTTGTCGTCAGATGCAGGTGGCTGTCATCCAGTATCAGCAGTCCTGCATCGGCGAGCTTCTCGGCAGCTGACAGCATCCCGCGTGGGATATCGTCCCCGTAACGTTCTTTATAGCGCGAGAAGATCAGCCCCTCTCTCAAACGCAGCGCCAGCATGATATACTCCTCTCTATCGCCGCCGGATGACTCGTATATCGTCCTTCCGGCATAGAAATCCTCAAGATGATCGGCAAAGTAGAACCGCTCCCCGTCAACATAAGAATGTGCCGACGGCCCCAGCCCGAGGTATTCTTCATCATGCCAATAGCAGAGGTTGTGTCGGCTCTCATACCCCTTTCTGCAGAAGTTGGATATCTCATACTGATCGTAACCGTACTTCATAAGCTCGCTGACGGCTAGCTCGTACAGCTCCGCCTGCTGCTCGTCAGAAAAGCGGGGGAGAGTATCCCTAAAGCGAAAGAACGGCGTACCCTCTTCGACCTTCAGGATATAGGCGGATATATGCTGTACGTCACACGTGGCACAAAACCGGATGCTCTCACATAATGATGCCGGTGTCTGATAGGGGATAGCGAGCATCAAATCAAGCGAGATGTTATCGAACCCTGCCTGCTGAGCACGGCGCACCGTCGATGCCGCGAGCGCGGCGGTATGACGGCGACCGAGGACGGCAAGCTGATCCTCATCGGATGACTGCAGCCCGATCGACAGGCGGTTGAATCCGGCGTCTTTGAGTCGATCAAAACAGAGCGCCTCACCGGAGCAGGGGTTCACCTCCAACGTGATCTCGGCATCCATCGAGAGCGAGAAGCTCGTCCGTATCTGTGTGAGCAGGGACGACAGCCGATAATCCCCCAGCACCGACGGCGTCCCGCCACCGAAGTAGACGCTGCTGACCGTTCTGGGATAGCGCGCGGCAAAGTTCTTGATCGTGCGCTGCATCTGATCGGTATAACGGTCATATTCGGCTGTGTTCCCGATGGTTCTGTAGAAGTTGCAGTAGTTGCATCTGCCATCACAGAACGGGATATGAAGGTATAGTCCGAGGTGATCCATGTGCTGCTCCGTCACAAAAAAAGGGGCGAGGCGGGAACATACGTTCCCGCCTCAATTTGGAAGGTATATGAAAAAACTTAGATGAATTCGAATTTGTATATTTATTTTAATAATTTCAGCTTTGAATGTCAATAGATTTTGTGCATTTCGATATAGAAAAAACCGCGTTATTTTTATTGACTTTTACTATATAGAAAGTGTAAAATAGTGTAAGTGTCTGTATTAGGTGATGAAAAAATGAGTAATTTGACGGAACAAATCAGTAAACGCCGCACATTCGCAATTATCTCGCATCCCGACGCCGGCAAGACGACCCTCACCGAGAAGCTGCTGCTGTACGGCGGGGCGATCAATCTTGCCGGTTCGGTCAAGGGCAAGAAGACCGCGCGCCATGCTGTCTCTGACTGGATGGAGATCGAGAAGCAGCGTGGGATCTCGGTGACCTCGTCGGTGCTGCAGTTCAGGTATGACGGCTACTGCATCAACATCCTCGATACCCCGGGACATCAGGACTTCTCAGAGGATACTTACCGCACGCTGATGGCGGCGGATAGCGCGGTGATGGTGATCGATGCCTCCAAGGGCGTCGAGAACCAGACCAAGAAGCTGTTCAAGGTATGCGTCATGCGTCATATCCCCATCATCACCTTTATCAACAAGATGGACCGCGACGCGATGAACCCGTTCGATCTGCTCGATGATATCGAGAATGTGCTAGGGATCAACACATGCCCGATGAATTGGCCGCTCGGCTCCGGCAAAGAGTTCAAGGGCGTCTATGACCGACAGTCGCGTCAGATCCTCTCCTATACCGCCAACAACGGCCAGCGCGAGGTCGAGACCGAGGTGCTCTTGCTCGACGACCCGGATCTAGACAGCAAGCTGTTCTACGGCCAGCGCGACGCCCTGTTCGACGATATCGACCTGCTCGATGGTGCAGGCAACGAGTTTGACCTCGACATGGTGCGCAGGGGAGAGCTGACGCCGGTGTTCTTCGGATCGGCGTTGACGAACTTTGGTGTCGAACCGTTCTTGAGAGATTTTCTGCAGATTACCACCCCGCCGCTGCCTCGCGAGGCGAACGAGGAGGCGATCGAGCCGGATGCCGACTTCTTCTCGGCGTTCGTGTTTAAGATCCAGGCGAACATGAATCGCGCCCATCGCGACCGCGTGGCGTTCATGCGGATATGCTCCGGCGTGTTCGACAAGAACATGGAGGTCTATCATGTGCAGGGAAATCGGCGGATGAAGCTGTCTCAGCCCCAGCAGATGATGGCTCAGGAGCGTGAGGTTGTCGATACGGCGTATGCCGGCGATATCATCGGTGTGTTCGACCCGGGCGTTTTCTCGATCGGCGATACCATCGTCTCTGTCGGTCAGAAGTTTGCGTTCCGTGGGATCCCGACCTTCGCCCCCGAGCACTTCTCTCTGGTGCGCCAGAAGGACACCATGAAGCGCAAGCAGTTCGTCAAGGGCATGAACCAGATTGCGCAGGAGGGCGCTATCCAGATCTTCCACGAGCCCGAGAGCGGCATGGAGGAGGTCATCGTCGGCGTGGTCGGCGAGCTGCAGTTCGACGTGCTGCAATATCGGCTCGAGAACGAGTATAACGTCGAGATCATCATGACACCGACGCCCTACCAGTTCATCCGATGGATCACCTCCGATGTGGACTACAAGTCCCTCGATCTTGCCTCGGACACCAAGGTGGTCGCCGATTTCAAGGAGAACAAGTTGCTGTTGTTCCGCTCAGAGTGGAGCATTGACTGGGCGCTCGAGCATAACCGCGAATTGACGTTACAGGATTTTGGCACAGCAGAATAACGATATGATAACGCATCCGGGCAGGGTGCGTTATTTTTGATGAAAATGCAGGAAGCTATTGACAGCATAGCGGAATTGTGTTACTGTAGTAGTACGATAATACAGTTTAGGAGGTAGTTATGGACTGGAACCTGGACAAGAAGCGTCCTATCTGTCCTCAGATATGCGAGCAGCTCTGCATCCTTATCGCGTCCGGCAGGTTGCATGCCGGCGAGCGGCTGCTCTCTGTGCGGGAAGTCGCGCTTGATGCCGGCGTCACACCAAACACGGTACAGAAGTCGTTCGAGCAACTCGAGGAGAAGGGTGTGATCTTCTCGCGGCGTGGGTCGGGGTGGTATGTCAGTGAGGACACCGACATCGCCCGACGATTGCTCGACGATCTGATCCTGAGAAAGACGCGCGGGTTTATCCACGATATGAAGACGCTGGGGCTGTCCGGCGACAAGCTGATCAATGCGGTAAAGGAGAATCTGTATGAATGAGATACTGATATGCGATAAGCTGACAAAACGGTTCGGCGGAACCGTCGCGCTCAGCGAGCTGGATCTGACGATCGAGAGCGGCAAGATCATCGGGCTGCTCGGGCCCAACGGCGCCGGCAAGACGACGCTCATCAAGCTGATCAACGGGCTGCTGACGCCGACATCGGGGAGCATATCCATCGACGGACATGAACCGGGGCCGCTGACCAAGCCGCTCATCAGCTATCTTCCCGATATCAACTATCTGAACGACTGGATGACGGTCGAGCAGATCGTCTCGATGTTCAAGGACTTCTATGAGGATTTTCGCGAAAATCTGGCGTACGAGATGATCGAGCGTCTCGGCATCGACCGCCGCGCACGGCTCAAGACCCTCTCAAAGGGCACCAAGGAGAAGGTGTCGCTGATCCTTGTGATGAGCCGCAACGCGCTCTTGTATGTCCTCGATGAGCCGATCGCCGGCGTCGATCCCGCGACCCGCGACTACATCATCTCGACCATCATCAATAACTATAACCCCAACGCTTCGGTGCTGATATCCACCCATCTGATACTGGATATTGAGAGCGTGCTGGATGATGTTATCTTCATCAAGAGCGGCAGGATCGTGCTGCATCACACGGTCGACGAGATACGCGAAGAGTATCACCAGAGCGTCGACGAGCTGTTCAGGGAGGTGTTCAAATGGTAAGAAAACTGATCAAATACGACTTTCAATCCTACCTGCGGCTGCTGCTGCCGGCGCAGCTCGTCCTCATCGGGATCGCCGCGCTGAACCGTATCGTGCAGCTGTTCGAGGACACCGGCTCGAGCATCTACAACATCACCTTCGCGTCGTCGGCGGCGCTCTATGGGATCGGGATCGTTGCGCTGTGGCTGTTGACGATCATTGTCGCGCTGGTGCGGTTCTATCAGGGGATGTACTCGCACGAAGGGTACCTCAGCCATACGCTGCCGGTCACCCCTTCACAGCATATTCTGTCAAAACTCTTCACCTATGTGATCTTCTCTCTCGGGGCGGTACTCGCGATCTTCGTGTCCCTATGCGTGATAACGCTGGGTGAAGTGAATTTCGAGCTCTTCAAGGCATTCTTATACCTTATGCGCGAGTTCTTCCGGTATTTTCAGGTAAACGGCGCATTGTTCATCATCGAGTTTTTGCTGCTGTCTGTCGCGTCGGTGATGGCAGAGATGCTGATGCTCTATATGTGTATCTCGATCGGTCAGCTCGCAAAGAAGAAGAAGATCCTCCTCTCGGTCGGGGTGTTCTTTGGGCTGTATGTGATCGGGCAGATCATCTCGACGATCCTGATCATTATCGGAACGCTGAACGCCGAGGCGCTCTCAGAGCTGTATCAAACAATAGAAAAGCATCCGATACCGTTCCTGCATATCCTGTTCTGCGGATGGCTTGTCGTACAAGCGGCGCTCGGACTGATCTTCTTCTTCATCAGCAAGCATATCATGGAGAAGAAGCTGAATCTGACATAAGGGGGGAGAAGGATGAAAAAAACAATACGCATTATCGCTCTATTTCTTTCCGGTGTGATGCTCTCGATATCGCTGTGCTCGTGTACTGCGCTCGATGAATTGCGCCACAACACCGGCGTGTTCGACGATGATACCAAGGAGACCATCACCTTTCGCGATACGTCCTATCAGCGGCTCGATATAGCTGATGACTTCTATAACGGCGAGAGCGTGATCGACCATGGGAACCGGATGTCCGTATGGATCACTGAACCGGATGTGCCGGTGCTGCTCTCGAATCTGTTCGGCGACCATGGATGGTACACGTTCGTCAAGGATCAAAGCGATCCTCCTGTGATCCTCAACGTCACTACCCGGCACCATGTCTATGACTCGGTGATCTCGACCGATACACTCCGGTACTGTCGCGCGGATATGGTCGACTATGTCAAGGATGTACTCGATAACGATAACGGTCTCGATCATCTGTACTTCTCCTACTATGACGACGAGGCGTTCGAGAAGGCGCTCGAGCAGAACGACTATCAGCCGGAGATCTATGACAGCTACTATGATTACTATCACTTCATACTGGTCGAGGACCGCTACCAGGAGGTCTTCGAGAAGACGTTGAAGAACAAGGATATCGTCATGCATAGCGACTTCCCGCATGGAGAGCTACAGAACCTGACGCTCTCGCGGTGCGACGAGCAGATGATCGTCATGGATGACAGCTATGCGATGGATCTATACTGTATCAAAGACGACTACTATATCTCGCTCTATCAGACCTACTATGTGCACAAGGTGGCTGGGGAGGATCGTCAGACGGTGGAAACGTTCTTCCGCCAATATCAGGATGCTGTCATGTCATGGTACTATGACGGCGACGGTGATGATTGAGCATAACAAAACCGGCCTGCTTCTGTTGCAGGCCGGTTGTTGCTTTTAGATTGAGCAGAGTAGGGGAGGGGGTCACTTCTTCATCTTCATATTCGACAGGGGATTCGACTTTGCCGCCTGCTCCATCTGCGAGGTGTTCAGATGGGTATAAATCTCGGTGGTGCCGAGGTTCTCGTGCCCGAGGATCTCCTTGAGCACGCGGATATCGACGTTGCCGTTCTGGTACATCAGGGTAGCGGCGGTATGGCGCAGCTTGTGCACCGAGTAGCCCTGAGAGTCCAGCCCGATCTTCTCGAGGTACTTGTAGACGATCTTCTGCACCGATTCGCGGGAGATGCGCTTCTTCTGTGCCGAGAGGAAGAGCGCGTTCTTGTCCTTTTGACGCACGCCGTCGGTGGGACGCACCTGCATGTAGTCATGAAAGGCGTCGAGACACGCGCTGTTAAGATAGATGATGCGCTCCTTGTTGCCCTTGCCGACGATGCGCGCGGTGTTGTCAGGGCGGATATCGGTATAGTTGAGCCCGACGAGCTCTGACAGCCGCATCCCACAGTTAAGGAAGAACGTGAGGATGCAGTAGTCGCGTTCCTTGAACTTGCCGTCCACAGCGTTGAGCAGGGCAATCGACTGCTCCAGCGTGAGGTATTTCGGCAGCGTTTTCTTCTCCTTGGGGCGTTCGAGCTCCTTGATGGGATCGTTATCGAGCAGGTGCTTCTTCACGGTCAGATAGTTGAAAAACCCCTTGATCGACGAGGTCTTGCGCGCGCGAGTAGACGCGTCGTTGTGTCGCTCACGCAAGAGAAAGTTCATGAACTCGTACGCGTCGGTCAGCGTCACGCTCCTGATAAGCTCGATGTCAATATCATCCACCGGTATAGAAGAGAAGGGGACGTCATCGGATACGACCGAGCGGCGTATCTTAATGAACCTAAAGAAGATCTTCAGATCCGAGTAGTACTCGTCGACCGTCTTGGGCGACTTGCCCTTGACCGTCTGCAAATAGTAGAGATAATCGCGTATGAGCGGTGACGCTTCAATAGAAAAGTTATTCATAATATTACACAGCTCCGTCTTTCTGTATGATAATCCAGTATGCCATATCTAGTATACCACAGAAAGGGGAGCTGTATTTTCTTCTACAGAATATTATACAAAATGAATATTTTATGTAATTTAGGGGAGGGCTCGGCAAGAATTTCACCGCAGAAGGGCTTGATAACGGATTTTGGGGATATTGATACCGCTATGTTAAGCAATCGGCATATTTGAAACTAAAACATCTTTGTATCACCGACCTAAGGACTTGTTCTCACTCCTATGAAATCATATCATCAGATTCTTGATTCTTATTTACAGTATATTTATTACTCCGGTGATGTCGGTACATTGGATTACTCGGTTTTCTTTTTTCACAGAAATCTTTCCAACGTATCTTCTATCGTTTGAAAATAACGGATAGAAAAATTTTTGTGCTTTTTACTTTATAAGAAACTGCTTCTATATGATTTCAAAGAGTTACCCTGATCTTGTTGTTGGTGACAATGGTGAAATGTCGGTATGATAATTCTAGATTAGAATTAAGATATCTTCCCCAGCTTTGGTTATAATTCTAGATTAGAATATTCCCTACTTGTGATTTTTTTAACAAAATAAGATCCCGCCAATATCGGTGAGCGTGTTACACCCGAGCGAGATGATCTCGGTGCCGTGCTTTTTGCAGAATTCTGTAATCCTGTCATAGTCGGGATGCGCGGCGATATTTCCGCAGAAATAGAGCCGATGTCGGTCATACCCCGACGCGCCGCCGATAAAGCCGTAGTCAGCACCCGTTAGCGTGATGCTCCCCTCTGATATGAGCAGGATATCGAGCCCTCTCTCCCCTATCAGCGTTCGATAGATACCGCGGTCAGCGGTGATCAGCGCGTTGTCGCCTGCGATAGCACATGCGCAGCGGGTGTATCCCTGCTGCACATCAATGAATTGATCTCCGTTTATCTGACAGAAAATAGTGATCTTTCTGTCAATATACGGTAGGTGGCCGATCAGCGTATGGTTGATATAGAGGGCGTTGAGCGCGATGTTATGCGGATAGTCTTGACTGATATTCTCACCGCACTCGATAACGCGATATCGCCCGTGGAGCGTGTTCTGTAGTGTTCTGCACGTGCTGAGCACGAAAGCGGTATCATCGACGATGAGAGTCTGCATATCCGCGTGGTGCTGTTCGTATGATCTGAACGCCTCTATCCGTTCGGTCGGGATGATGTCATAGCCGTAGGTGCGAAGAGTATCGGCGTAGATACCGGTATCGAGGATCGCGCTAGTCACTCAGTGCCTCGAACGCCTGACGGATGTTGTGCACCGGTATGATCTCGACGCTGTCGTCGGCTATGATATCCTTGCGGTTGTGCGCCGGTACGATGATACGCTTGAACCCGAGGCGTACCGCTTCGCTGACACGCTGCTGGGCATGGGTCACCGAACGGATCTCTCCCGCAAGCCCGATCTCTCCGAACGCGATAGCGTCGTCGCTGATGGGAATATCCTTGAGCGAGCTGACCAGCGCAACCGCGACCGCAAGGTCGACCGCTGTCTCATCGAGGCGCAGCCCGCCGACGACGTTGATATAGGCGTCGGTGTTCGAGAAGTAGTAGCCGGCGCGCTTCTCCAGCACCGCAATGATGAGGTTCATGCGGTTATAGTCGAACCCGGTGCACATCCGCCTCGGGTTGCCAAATCCGGTGGCGGTAGCGAGCGCCTGGATCTCGGCGAGGATCGGTCGGGTGCCCTCCATCGCACAGGCGATACAGGTGCCCGATACGTTCTTCGGTCGGCCGGATATCAACATCAGCGACGGGTTCTCGACTTCTGTCAGCCCGCGATCGGTCATCTCAAACACACCGATCTCGTTGGTGGAGCCGTACCGGTTCTTCACCGCGCGCAGGATGCGGTAGGACATCTGCTTGTCCCCCTCAAAGTGCAGCACGGCGTCCACGATATGCTCGAGCACCTTCGGCCCTGCGATAGAGCCCTCCTTGTTGACGTGTCCGACAACGATCATCGGGATATCGAGCGACTTTGCGGTACGCATAAAGTAGTTGGTCGACTCACGCACCTGTGTCACCGAGCCGGGCGACGAACTCAGTTCCGGCAACGACATCGTCTGGATCGAGTCGATCATCACGATATCGGGCTTGTCCTGGCGGATGGTCTCGCATACCAGCTCGACGTCGGTCAGGGTCAGGATGAAGAGGTTCTCGGATCCGACCCCAAGGCGGTCGGCGCGGAGCTTGAGCTGACGCTTTGATTCCTCGCCCGAGACATACAGGATGCGCAGCTTATGCCCTAGATGCTCGCATATCTGGAGCAGGATGGTGGATTTACCGATGCCCGGGTCACCGCCGAGCAGCACGATGCTGCCCTTGACGATCCCGCCGCCGAGCACACGGTCAAGCTCGGAGGAGCCGGTGTGATACCGTATCTCATCGGCAGTCGAGATATCGCGGATGCCGACCGGCGGCGCATAGGATGCGGTGCGGTGGGTGGATACCTCGGGCTTCGAATAATCCTTGACCTCTTCGTTCATCGTGTTCCATTCGCCGCAGGACGGACATTTTCCATACCACTTGGGGCTCTCATAGCCACACTGGGAACAGATATAGACACTCTTTACCTTAGCCATAGTTATCTCCTGTTATCATAATAGTCCAAAAATCCCTCATAGATGCTGAGGGCCAGTTGTTGCTGATAGGATTCGTCCGTCAGACGATTTAGTTCGTCGGGATTTGACAGAAAGCCGCATTCGACCAGCACTGCCGGGACGGTCGCGTTGTATAGGATGTAGATGTTGCTGTCCGCTTTCTTGCAGGCGCGGGTGTTATCGGGCTGCAGCCGTTCGACCACCTTCGCGCGGATACATTCGGCAAGCAGGGCGCTGTCGTCATGGGAGGCGGCATAGAACACCTGTGTCCCACTGTAGCGCGGATCATCAAACATGTTCTGGTGGATCGAGATGACGATATTTCGCTCGTCACTGTTGAAGATCGCCAATCGGTTGTGAAGGTCAGAGGTCTTCTTCTGTGAGAGAGTGTCGGCATCGTCAGTATAGACAGAGATATCCTCGCTGCGTATATCGGTGACGTCGAACCCGCCATCGCGAAACAATCGCGAGAGCCGCAGCGCTATCGACAGGTTCAAGTCCTTCTCGAGCACATCCCCCGCTACCGCGCCGCCGTCCTCGCCGCCGTGACCCGCGTCGATGATGATATGGGTATCGCTGAGCATGCCTGCCGTTGGGTCGGCGGCATCGCGAAACGACGACAGCATCACCACGATCAGGCACAGCAGAATCGACGACAGCAGCAGGATATAGACCGTCTTCACCCTCATGGTACCACCTCACAAGAGTATATGCGGCGGCTAGCTCCATTATATGTGTATTTTTGTCCTTCGTCAACCGGTTTTCACATTTATTTCTCTTTGTTCATAGGATAGAAATGTAAAGCTGGGTGATCGACATGATACAGTTAAATCACGCCGAGCTGCACCGATGCTGTCGGGTCTGCGGCTTCAGCGGGAGCAGCCAAATCACGCTTAGGATGATGGAGATGGGGCTGACACGGGGCAGCTTGGTCACGCCCGTGTTCGAAGGGATGTCCGGCAACATCTGCGCTTATGCGGTGCGGGACAGCATCGTCGCGCTGCGAAACATCGATACCGAGAGGATTGAGGTGAGCTATGAGTAGAGAAGCTAACAATGCAGCACTTGGCTATGACGCCGAGATCGCGCTTGCCGGCAACCCGAACGTCGGCAAGAGTACGGTATTCAATGCGCTCACAGGGCTCAGACAGCATACCGGTAACTGGTCAGGTAAGACGGTCGAAAACGCCTATGGCAGGATGCGCTGTGACGACACCGTCTATCGGGTGGTCGATCTTCCGGGGGCCTACTCGCTGAACGCCCTCTCTAAAGAAGAGGACGTTGCGCGCGAGTATCTCATGGATGAGAAGGATCGGGTGATCGTCGCTGTCGCAGATGCGTCGAATCTGGCGCGAAACCTGCTCTTGGTGCTGGAGGTGCTCTCCTATACCGAGCGCACAGTGCTGTGTCTGAACATGATGGACGAAGCATCGCGCAAGGGGATTGTGATCGACTGTGACGAGCTGTCGCTGCGGCTGGGGGTGCCGGTGGTGCCCGTGTGTGCCAAGAAGAAATCAACGCTTAAATCCCTTAGAGAGACGGTTCACGCTGTCGCTAGCGGTGATATCAGGACCTTTCGTGTGCGTTCGCTGGAGCTCGATAGGATCATGAAGATCGAGGATGAGGGGGAGCGCTCCGGCGAGCTGTACCGGAAGATCGACGAGTTATGCCGCTGCTGTGTCGTACATACCCGTGCGGATGAGAATATCCGCGACCGTCGGCTTGATCGGGTGCTGACATCCAAGGTGACCGGGATCCCCGTCATGCTGCTGCTGTTCGGCGCACTGTTCTGGATCACTGCGGTCGGGGCGAACTATCCGTCGGCAATCCTATCGCAGTGTTTTGGCTATCTGGGTGATCAGCTATCGGCGATCATGATAGCGATGCACTTTCACCCAACGTTACAGAGCTTGCTGATGGACGGCGTCTATACCACGCTGACGTGGGTGGTGGCGGTGATGTTCCCTCCAATGGCGATCTTCTTTCCGCTGTTCTCGCTGATGGAGGACTCGGGGTATCTGCCGCGGATCGCGTTCAATATGGACGGCGTTTTCTACCGTTACGGGGCAAGCCCCAAACAGTGCCTCACCATGGCGATGGGGATCGGATGCAACGCGTGCGGGGTGATGGGATGCCGCATCATTGACAAAGAGCACGAACGGCGGATCGCGATCGTCACGAACGCCCTCATGCCGTGCAACGGACGGCTGCCCGCGCTGCTCGCGATCATCTCTGTCTTCTTCTCAATGACCGACAGCGTGATGCTAAACTCGCTTATCACAGCGGCGGTGATGGTCGTACTGCTTGTCCTCTCTGTCATAATAACGCTCCTCTCCTCTTCCCTGCTCTCAAAAACGCTTTACCGGGGATCGAAGAGCGGGTTCATCCTGGAGCTGCCGCCCTATCGCCGACCAAAGATCCTCGAAACCATCTGGCGATCGCTTGCTGATCGCGCACTGTTTGTACTGTTGCGGGCAGTATATGTCGCGATCCCCGCCGGCGCGATCATCTGGTGTATCGCCAATATCGAGATACACGGCGCGTCAATACTCTCGTATCTTGTCGGATTCTTCGACCGGTTTGCGTTCATTATCGGGGTCGACGGTGCGGTTATCATGGCGTTCCTGCTGGGGTTTCCGGCGAACGAGACGGTAATACCGGTGCTCTTGATGTCCTATCTCTCGGCGTCGGTGCTGACGGACTACAGCAGTTATGATATGCTGCACACCCTGCTCATCCATAACGGATGGACGGCGCTGACGGCGGTATGCTTTCTGACCCTGTGTCTGTTCCACTTCCCGTGTTCTACCACCTGTCTGACGATCCACAAGGAAACCGGCAGCATCACCGATACGCTGACAGCGTTCCTGCTGCCGACGGTGATTGGGGTGATCTTGTGTATGCTACTTACAGCGGGTGCTACCCTTGCTCGTATCGTTTTCTGAGCTTTTTGAGGGCTTTCTGCTCGATGCGTGAGATATAGGACCGCGATATCCCCAGCAGTGATGCGAGCTCGCGCTGGGGCAGCACCTCCATCCCATACAGCCCGTAGCGGTGGATGATGACCGTCTTCTCGCGCTCGGTCAGCACCTCGTCGATATACGGCGATAGCTTCTCGAGGTTGATCTTGCGGTCGATGTCCTCGATGATGTTGTCATCGGTCGACATGATATCCATGAGCGTTAGGGGGTTGCCGTCCTTGTCAGTGTCGATGGTATCGTTGAGCGAGATATCCTGTGAGCTCTTCTTGGATGCGCGAAAGTGCATCAAGATCTCGTTCTCGATACAGCGCGAGGCATAGCTCGATAGCTTAATATTCTTCTTCCTGTCAAAGGTGTTGATCGCCTTGATCAGCCCGATGGTACCGATGGACACAAGATCGTCCTGGCCGCTGTAGGACTGATAATACTTCTTGATGATATGGGCGACTAGGCGCAGGTTGTGCTCAACCAGCAGGTTGCGTGCTGTGATATCGCCCTCTGCCGCTTCTTTGAGGTAGCGATCCTCTTCATCCTTTGACAGCGGCTTTGGAAAGCTCTCTGAGTGCACAACGTGCAGGACGAAGAGAAACAGATACTCGCCGAGAAACGATAACAGCCGGAACATCATACCACCTCACAGCAGTATATTCAACCCCTGCGTGTCCGTATGATGAGAAAGTGCGCAGTAAATAGGAAGAGACACCCGTATGGATGCCTCAATCATATGGTGCCGGAAGCGTATGTGTATATTCGCCTGTTGCCGGACGATAGTACGGTGGTGTTCCTTCTGCGCTCTCATTAAAAACGCCATACTATGGCGTTTTTGCCTGCGCCGTGCGCGCAGCTTTTTGGGCTCCCAATAACGCCTCCGCGTTATTGGGAGAGGAGGAGCTGCAACACGCGCTCGTCAGCGGTCATGCGTGACCGCTGACAGCAAGTACGGCAAGCGACGACGAGGCACATTCGCCTTCGATCCCCGCTCCCGCCACTGAAAAGAGAAAGAGACACCCATATGGGTGCCTCAATCTATATGGTGCCGGAAGCGTATGTGTATTATTCGCCTGTTGCCGGACGATAGTACGGTGGTGTTCCTTCTGCGCTCTCATTAAAAACGCCATACTATGGCGTTTTTGCCTGCGCCGTGCGCGCAGCTTACGGCTTGGCACATTCGCCTTCGACCCCCGCTCCCGCCACTGAAAAGAGAAAGAGACACCCATATGGGTGCCTCAATCTATATGGTGCCGGAAGCGGGGGTCGAACCCGCACGGTATCGCTACCACAGGATTTTGAGTCCAGCGCGTCTGCCAATTCCACCATTCCGGCTATTGCTCGTCTATTATACATCATAACGCGAGATAAATCAAGTTGAATTTTTCGCGAACTATTCTGATAAAATATCAGCTGTTCATGTGAAATATTTACACATTTCTCTGCGTGATACCCTCCTGTCATGTAGAATAGAGAAAAAGGAGGTGACGGGATGAGAAGGATGCTGTGTATTCTGCTGATGGTATGCCTGATCGTGAATATCGTCGGGATCACCGCGGCATCTTATACCGTTACCGACTATGGATTGCCCGCGCAGGGTACTCGTATGACCTGTAACGGTGATGACGTGCTGCTGTATCGCTATGACGGCGATACCGCTTCTCTGACATCGGTGACCTCTTCCCTATCCCGTACGGTCAACGTCGGCTACGGCATCGCGGATATGGGTATCTTCGGCGATACAGCGGTGATGGTATGCAACGACAGCATCAACAATCAGCTGATCGTCTATACCTATGCGATATATGACGATATCCTCGACAGCTTTGTTGTCAGGGATATGCAGCTTCGGCGCATCGACGGGTTCGGGTATGACGGGAGCTTCTATCTTATCAGCGGGAGCAACGTGCTGCGCTATACCGACAACGGAACGCTCGACTTTACCTACCGGTTCTCGTCATCGATAGCGTCGCTGACGGCTGACTTCGACGGATGTATCTATGCGGTATGCCAGAACACGCTGTATCTGTTGTCGGGCGGTTTCTTCACGCTGTCGGGGGTGTCGATGGCGTCTCCTGTCACCTTTGTCGGGGATAAGATATTTTGTGACGAGATGGGTCGGCTCGCGTCCGTGCAGGGATATAGCACGGCGTTCCTCTCACAGCCGAATCTTGACTGTACCGCCGCCTGTATGCTGAACGGTTATGCGATAGCGGCGTGCGGCCATACGCTCTATGCCTGTGTCGTATCAACGGGCAGCGCTGTGATGGTATGCGAGCTGCCGGCTGAGTGCGGCGATGTGCGCGTCCTCGGTGATACGCTCTATGCGCTGACAGAGGACGGCAGGGTGATGCGGGTCAGTATCGGCGACTTCTCTGTCATCAACACAGCGGATGCCATCCGTCAGTCAACCGGCTCAAATGACATAACCCGCAGCGGGATCAGCAGCGTAGTATATGGAATAGATACCGAACGATATCATATCACCGGGATCCCTGCCGGCACGAACGTTACGACGTTTCGTCAGGCGATATCCTATGACGGATATACCCTGACACTCCTGAAGAACGGCGGCGTCTATCGCTCCGGAAAGGTCGGTACCGCGATGCGCGCCGAGTTTGCCGGCAGCGACACCTACACCTTCGAGCTGTCCGTCGTCGGCGATCTCACCGGAGAAGGAAACGTGAACACCAGGGATATCTATCAGCTGATGGACTTCTTGCTATCGACAGTCGTGTTCGACGGGGTGTACCTCACCTCGGCGGATATCAACGCCGACGGGCGCATCGACACGCTCGATCTCGTGCTGATGCTCGATCTGAAGAACGGAAGATAAGAACAAGCGACGTTGTACGGATACAGCGTCGCTTTTCTTTATCATATCATATATTATCTTATGTTTCGTCAGCGGTAGAGGTGCCGACACGGTGGCACTCGAGCCCCATGAAGGTCAGCACATCGCCGTCGATAGAATACGGCAAATCGGTCTCCTGGTTCTCGTTGGTGTAGTAGGTGAAGTGGACGTTCTCGTCATCATAGGTGTAGATACCGTTGTAGTAGTAGGTATCGTACTGATTGATCTGCATGGTGCCGTCAGCGTTGAACACGAAGATATACGACAGCCCGTAGTCCTCGAAGAAGTACTCCCACTCGCCGGTCAGCTCCTTGTTCTCGACGAAGTCGGGATCGGGGGTGAGGTACTCGTCCACCTTGCGAATCTGGACAAGGTCATAGCTAAGCTCGTCTGCGCTGACGTGCAGGATCTGGTTGCCCAGCAGGCGCGAACCGGTGACGGTATAGGTGAATTCACCCGCCAGATGACCGTAGTACTGGTTGACAGAGATCGTATTCACACCGTCCACAGAGGACTTGGTAAAGCTGCCCGCCATATCGACTGTGCCGGTTGTCAGCATACAGCTGCCGTCCTCAGCAAACGAGTAGAACTCGGTGTAGCCGTCGGCCTCGAGCTTCCACAGCCCCTCCGGCTGATGGAGGAAGAACCCGGTGTAGATGAAGTACCCCAGCAGCGCGCCGATGACGATACACGCGGCAATGATGACCGGAACCTGGAACAGCGGCTTTTTCTTCTGCTGTGGCATATCGGCGGACTCGGCCGCGGTGTCCGGATCGACCTCCTCGTCGGGGGTATCGGTCGTGTCCTCGGGTTCTGCAGTGATGTCGTCGGCGGCATCTGTTGCCGCTGTTATGGGCTCTTCGGTCGTCACTACAGCTTCTTCCTCAGCGGGTGCTTCGGCTGGCTTCTCAACAACTGCCTCGCTATCAGGAAGACCGGTGGTGTTCAGGGTATTGTCAAATTCTTCTGTCACAGACATTTCATTACCTCCAAATAAAATTCCGTGTACTATCATACACCATCATGCCGAATAAATCAACATTTTTGCATAAGATTTTTTGGCATCTATATTGTAAAATGCGGTGTTTTGTGATATAACTAGGATAATGACTTTGTGATATGGGTGATGTTATGGATTACAATGTTATTTACAAAAAATGGCTCGAAAAGGTTCAGGACAGCGATCTGTCAGACGAGCTGTGCGCGATCAAGGGCGACGACGACGCGATACGCGATCGCTTCTATACCGCGCTGAAGTTCGGTACAGCCGGGCTGCGCGGTACCCTCGGCGCGGGCACCAACCGGATGAACATCTATGTGGTGCGCCAGGCGACCCAGGGGCTCTCAAACTATATCCTGAAGAAGTACGGCAAGGGCGCGGTCGCGATCTCGCATGATTCTCGGATCAACGCCTCTCTCTTTATGCATGAGGCGGCGCGGGTACTGGCGGCGAACGGGCTGAAGGTATATATTACCTCAGAGCTGCAACCGACGCCGGTGCTGAGCTATCTGGTGCGCCATCTGGGATGTCAAGCGGGCATCATGGTCACCGCCAGCCACAACCCTGCCGCGTATAACGGTTATAAAGTGTACGGCGAGGACGGATGCCAGATGACCGACGTCGCCGCCGGCATGGTATATGATGAGATACAGCATATCGATATGTTCGACGACGTCAAGCTCGCTGATTTTGATACAGCACTTCATGATCATTCCATCGAGGTCATCGCCGACAGCGTTTATGACGACTATATGGTCGAGGTCGAGCGGCAGCAGGTGTCCCCCGGTATCTGCGGGTCTACTCCCCTATCCGTCGTCTATACGCCGCTCAACGGCGCGGGCAATAAGCTCGTCCGCCGCGTGATGAACGACATCGGCGTAAGCGATATCCACATCGTTACGGAGCAGGAGCTGCCCGATGGGAACTTTACGACCTGTCCGTTTCCGAATCCCGAGCTGCCCGAGGCGCTGGAGCTGGGTCTGAAGCTCTGCAAAGAGGTGCATCCCGACCTGCTGCTTGCGACCGATCCCGACTCGGACCGCGTCAGCATTGCTGCCGAGAAACCCGACGGGAGCTTTCGGATATTCACCGGAAACGAGACCGGCGCGCTGTTGACCGAGTATATTCTCGAGCGCAGAAGAGCTGTCGGCAATCTTCCCGATCATCCGATCGTTGTCAAGACGATCGTCACCACCAAGCTCGTGAGTGCGATCTGTGAGCGCTACGGATGTGAACTTGTCGACGTGCTCACCGGCTTCAAGTATATCGGCGAGGTAATCCTCGGGCTGGAGCGCAAAGGTGAAGAGGATCGCTATATCTTCGGGTTCGAGGAGAGCTGCGGCTATCTGTCGGGCACCTATGTGCGCGATAAGGACGCGGTGGTCGCTTCGATGCTCATCTGTGAGATGGCGGCATACTATAAGCAGCAGGGGCTGTCGATGGTCGAGGTGCTCGATGCGCTGTATGAGAGGTACGGCTACTATCTGAACACGACCTTGGACTACTACTTCACAGGCGAGTCGGGGCTTGAGAAGATGGGCCAGATGATGACCTCCCTGCGCGAGAATCCCCCTTCGTCGATCGCAGGGTTCACGATAACGGCGATCGCCGACTATCAGCAGCATATCGCGCGGGACCTTGTCACCGGCGATGAGACCGTGATCGACCTGCCGACGTCCAACGTCCTCTCCTATACCATGGAGGGCGGCCATATGTGTATCGTTCGTCCCTCCGGCACCGAGCCGAAGATCAAGCTCTATGTCACCGGTATCGGCGAGGATACCGCGGGTGCCAAGGCAGTCGTCGATCGCATCGCCGAGGATATGAACCGATATATGCAGTAACCATATTGATTGTTAATTTACAGCGGGGGTAACGCTTCGCTGTAATTTTTTGTTGACAAATTCGAACATGTGTTCTATAATATATTTGAAATGAATGAAAGGACGGATGACGAATGAAGCAGTATGTATCGGTGACCGCGCGGTTCGATGCGGATGGGAACATCCTCCCGTTGTGTGTGAACTGGCGGGACGGACGGCGGTTCCCCATTGACAAGGTGACGGATGTACGATTTGCAGCGGCTGAGGGCGCGGGATCGGGGATCCGCTATACCTGCCGGATCCGCTCGAAGGTGAAGTACATCTTCCTCGAGGAGAACCGGTGGTTCATCGCCGAACAGGGCGCATAAGAACAGAATACGGACGATAGAAAAGCAGAACGGAGAGCATACGCCCTCCGTTTCTTTTATCCTATCTTTCAGAGATCGAGCAAATATCGTCGATATCCACCCGTGTCCCGTCGGTAAAGGTGAGCTGTCGACCGATCAGGTCGATCCGTCTGAGCTCGCCGCTCAACGGCACAAGCATACCACCCTCTTTGCGCTCATCGGGGACAAAGCAGACGAGCGTTACATACGGATGCGTTTCGATATGCTCGGACAGCCGGTTGATCGTATCGGACAGCCGGGCGGCGGTCTCGTCGTCGAGCACCGGACGGCTGTCAGTGAGGCGGGCGGTCTCGAGAACGATTGCGTCATATCCTGTCAGCGCGGCAAACGGCGCGAACTGGGCCGCCCGCATCTCGGCGGACATCGGACGACGGGTCCGTGAGCGGTGATGCGGCAGCGAGATGATATCGTCATAGCGATCGCTCATGCCTTGTGCCCTCCTATCTGGCGGTTGCGCTCTATCGCGGTTGCGCCCTCCTTCAGGTTCATGCCCTTGAGCACAGCGTTCTTGCCGAACCTGTGCTTGAGGGAGATCATCGTCTTCTGCAGGGATTTCTCACGCGCGAGCGCGCGCTGCTCCTCCTCCCGCTGACGGATGATCTCGTGGTAGTCGTGGAACAGATCAAGCTGCTCGGGATAGGCGGCAACGGTACTCTCGTCCACCAGCCGCGCTGCCACAACATACATCCGCCGCACCAACAGCCCTCTGTCCACGATCCGGTCGAACAGCCGCATCACAGCGTCGCTGATGATGCGCGTGGACGAGGTATAGCGGCCGATGTTCTCGGTGCCGTGGGCGTGCTTGGGGATTTGTCTGCCGTACGGGTCGGTGGTGACCTCGCCGGTATATCTGCCGGAGCTGATGTTCGCGATATCATATCCCACCGTCAGCACCATCTGATCGGTGGCATATCCCTTCTCGACCAGATCGAGCACAAGCCCATCGGTCATCTCCTGCACCACCAGCCGCGCCTTGTCGAACGAATAGGGGCTCGAGAGCACCTGGCCGACGCTCAGCGAGGTGGACGCCGGACGATAGGCGCGCACATCGGCGATGGTGCAGGGCTCCCATCCCCACGCGTGGTCGATCAGCAGCTCAGCGTTCACGCCGAAGAGCGCATACAGCAGATCCTCGTGATAGACCGAGCAGCGGGCGACGTCGCCCATGGTGAACATCCCGTTTCGCCTGAGCTTCTCGGCATAGCCCCTCCCTACCCGCCAGAAGTCGGTGATAGGGCGGTGATCCCACAGCAGCCGCCGGTAGCTGGGTTCATCGAGCGATGCGATCCGCACCCCGTCCTTGTCGGCGACGATGTGCTTTGCGACGATGTCCATGGCGACCTTGCACAGGTACATGTTCGTCCCGATACCGGCGGTGGCGGTGATACCAACCTCGGCGAGGATATCGGATATCATCCTGCGCGCCAGCCCCTCGGCGGTGGTGTTGTAGGTGCGCAGGTAGTTGGTCGCGTCGATGAACACCTCGTCCACGCTGTAGACATGGATATCCTCGGGCGCGATATAGCGCAGATAGATGGCATAGACCTCGGCGCTGGTCTGCATATACAGCGACATCCGCGGTGATGCTACGATGTAGTCGACCGCCATATCGGGGTTCTCGCGCAGAAAGTTATCGAAATGGGACGAGCCGGTGAGCCGATGTCCTTTCACCTTCATCGCGCGCTCGGCGTTGACCTCTTTGACGCGCTGTACCACCTCGAACAGCCGCGCCCTGCCGGAGATACCGTAGCTTTTCAGCGAAGGAGATACCGCCAGACAGATGGTCTTCTCGGTGCGGGAGAGGTCAGCGACGACAAGGTTGGTGTTCAACGGATCGAGCCCGCGCCGGACACACTCGACAGAGGCATAGAAGGATTTCAGATCAATAGCGATATAGGTTCGTTGCTGCATGGCTATGCCTCCTTCTGTCCTTATCATATCACAGAAAAGTCGGATTTTCAAGAGAAAGATAGAATAAATGTTCGATTATATGGCTGAAAAAATCACTATCAGCAGAAAGCCGATAGTGACGCATAAGTTTAACCGAAGTAGACGTCATAGTCGCCGTAGTTGACAATGATATAAGCGATGGTCTCAAAGTCGTCCGAGATGATATCATACTCGGTGCCGATACCGTCGCCGTAGGTGACCGAGATGATCGAGTCGAACAGCTCATAGGTGCCCTGCTTGATCTTGCCGGAAGAGGCGTCGATGAACAGCTCAAAGTTCCCGTCGGTATCAAATTTGATATAACACTGGGCATAGCCGGTGCCGAGCACCACGCGGGGCGATACCTCCTCGCCGGTGGTATGATCGACGGTGCGCTTTACCCTGAAAGTGGTCGAGACGATCTCATCGGCATAGTCGGGCGCTGTGTCCTCGACGTCAATGGTCGAGAGCGCCTCGTTGACGATGCTCTCCTCTACATCGCTGTCGTATGTCTCGCCCTCGATAACAGTGGCGATCGCATCCTCCTCTACGGCGTCATCCGCGGCGTTATCGGCAGCGGCTGTCAGGTCGTACTCCTTCTCTCCATCAAGCGAAGTACCGCTGTGTGAGGCAGAGTAGACGCCGACGCCCGCAGCGAGCACCGCTGCCAGCGCGACGATAACGATGATCTTTCTATTCATGCTTGTCCTCCCTTTCCTGCTGCTCGCGTATCAGCCGCAGGATGGTGCTCTGCTTGACCATCTTGCCGTTATGGAAGATATAGTCGTCGGTGTCGCGCAGCGTCGACACGTCGATATCCGAGAAGTCCTCGAGCGGGTCGGCGGGCTTTGGCTCGGGCATCTTGCCGCCGTTGTTGATAGCGGCTTCGAGGTTCTGCTTGCGCTGTGCCTTGTTGACGATGATGTTGTACATCCCGTCATAGATGAAGAACACCGTGACAAAGGTACAGGTAGCCGGTATGAGCAGCGCCCACATCGCTCCAACCGCGATAGCAAGCGATATCGGTGTACGGAACACGATCGTGACGGTAAAGCAGATCGCCGCGACCACAGCAATTCCAAACAGCGCGAACAGGTTGTTCTTCAACTCACCGAACGACATCAAAAAGCTGTTCTTATAGATATACCGCAGCCGCAGCTCAAAGGTGACCGTCATCAGCGGGACATAGAACAGCATGAACAGCACGAACATCACGATGATGATACAGATAAACAACAGCACATAGAAGAACCACGACACGCTGAGGATATGGATATACAGCGAGATGGCAAAATAGCTGAGAACAGCGGCGACATAGGCGACAACACCATGCAGCAGAAAGCCGCCGAAATGCTCCTTCACCACTGAAAGATAGTACGGCAATATCCGCGATACCGCATCGCCGCGCGCGATGTTGCGGCAGCACGCCACCATACCGGAGTAGAACGGATATAACAGCACGATCGGCAGCAGATAGAGCAGGATATTCTCCCCTATCAGGCGCATAAGCCCGTAGATCGCGCCGACAGCTACAGCAGACGGCACTGCAAATATCAGATTCAGCAACAGTATCTTCGGAAAGTTCGTGAAGTACCGCTCCAGCAGCACCTCGAACCGCATCCGTTTCCTATCCCTATCTTTATCCTTATCCATAGAACCCCTCATATATCAAATAGTTGTGCGAACAGCAGCCATAATACCGTATCCATCAGCGCAGCGCCCAGCACGAACAGCAGCGCCGTCAAGCTGTGGAGAAGATAGCTCTTCAACGAAAGCGAGCGGACACTCTCTCCCCCATCTTTGAGCGTCAGCCGGCCGTAACGGATCGACAGCGCGAACGCGTACCGCAGATAGCGGATGAACCCGATAAGAAACAGCGTTGTCCCCGGCAGGATCACCAGGAGATAGAACCCGATCCCGACCCCGCGATACAGCATGAACATCATCGCGCTGGACAGTCCGACCGAGAACCCCTTGAACAATACCAGCATCGGCAGCGCAATACTCCCCCATGCCGACATCCCCAGCAGGAACGCTGCAAGTACGAACAGAAAGTCGGCCGAAAAGCACGACAGATAGATCCCGACGCCCGACATAGAACTGCGGCTCTCCAGATTCGTCGTGAAGAGAAGGTCGAGCCGGTCGATCAGCGTGTCGTCGGCAGAGCCCGAGTACGCCGCGCCGAGCGTAAGTCCTGTGACGAACAGCATCAGAAAGAGTATCTGTAACGCATAGCGCGACAGGAACTCCCGAAAGCTCTGTGAGCCGATAGAAAGTCGCGGCAGCCGCAGCGGACGATGGCGGATGCTTCTCGAAAATTTAAACACAATGCCTCTCATAACTCTCACCGCAATATACGTATGCGAGGCATGTCTCACTTATGTGTGATAGGACGAGTTGGTCGCGCAGGTATAGCTGATATCGTATTGATAGTTGCCGTAGCTCGCGACATAGTCGCCGTAGAAGAAAATCTCCATCTCATCGATACGGCGGTAGAACAGCCCCCAGATACACGACCCCGCCGCATGATGATAACAGCAGAAGTTGTTGATGAGCTTCTGCTTATCGACGTAGTTGAGGTCAAGGTTCCCGCCGGTGGTCTTCTTGCTGATATAATCCGAGCTGACATAGCCGGTGGTACCGTCGGACAGCTTCACCTGGTACCATGCACTGTTCGAGGTCGAAAGGACCGAGAGCCGCGTGCCGTAGTCAAGCTCCTTGATGATATCATAGCTCGTGCCCGGGCCTGTTCGAATGCGGACATAGGAGCCGTTGATATAGTAGTAGGCGACGGTGCCGGTGTTGTCGCTGCAGTCGAGCAGCGCACCCTGCAGGTCGTCATCGCTCGACAGCACGCCGGTCCCGCAGTTATAGACCATACACACCAGCGCGTCGAACTGATTCTGGTTCACCTTGACGCTGTTATTCACGAAGAACTGACTGACCTTGGTCGCATAGCCGTCATTGTTCACGGTCTGGGTCAGGTAGGCGAACGCCTCGTTCTTGGTCAGACCGTTATAGAACGTCTGACCGGCATAGATGACCCGTCCGTACCCGATGGTAGGATCGCCGGTGATCGGATCGTCGTAGATGGATGAGATGAATCCCTCGAACGTTGCGATCATCGAGATCACGTCGTCGGATGCGCGGCGGGTACCGCACACGGTCGTGGATAAGCTGGTCGAGTTCACCACAAAGGCGGTTGTAGCCGCGTCGACACACGAGTACCACTTCGAGTTGTACATCGAGTAGGCGAGGATATCAAAGCTCCCCGCCGAGGAGAAGGTGGTGGTGCCCTTCCAGATATAGTTGCTGCCGTCGGCAGTCTTGGAGGTGGCGGTCACGGTTCTGGTAGAGGAACCCTCGGTGACCTCGAACTTCACAGCGGTGCGAAGCGAATCGGTGATGGCGACAAGGGTGACGGTCTGGTTCTTGGCGGCACAGTTAGGTGATGCATAGGCGAACCGGATGGGAGCCGCAAACTTCACGGTGACAAGACAGGTCGCCGCACCGGAGGATGTATAGGCAGTGATAACGGCATAGCCCTTGCTCTTCGTCAGCACATAACCGTTAGTGACGGTGGCGACAGCGGTGTTCGACGACTTCCACGAGATTGACGAGGTGGATGAGGTGAGCAGCAGGGTCTTGCCGGCGGTGGTGGTCGCGGACATGTTCGAGAGGTTGACCGATGCGCCGGACTTGACGGTGATCTTGCAGGTTGCGGACTTGGTCGATGTATAGGCAGTGATCGTCGCCGTACCGGCGGCGACAGCGGTGACGATGCCGTTGCTGTCGACCGTCGCGATCGAGGTATCAGAGGACTTCCACGAGACCGTGACGTTAGAGGTCGCGATTAGCTGATGATAGCACCCCTTATAGACGGTGGCGGTCGCAGCAGAGAGCGATAACGTCTCAGATACTGCGGTGGTCGCCGCCTGTGTCGGCGCCTGTGTCGATGCTTGGGTAGCGGGCTGTGTCGGAGCGATCGTAGCCGCCTCGGTCGGCAGGACGTTCGTCCCGACGGTGACGGTACAGCTCGCCTTGGCGTTGCCGATGGTATTCACCACCGTGATCGTGGTCGTGCCGGTGGAGCGGCCGGTGATGACGCCGTCAAAGGAGACAGCGGCAACAGCGGTATTCGCACTCGAGTAGCTCAGCCCACAGGAGAGCACAGCGGCGTTCTCATCCATCGCAGTGAGCGCATAGGTACCGTTGATATCGAGCGATACAGTATCGGTATCGAGTATGACCCGCCGGTCAACATCCTGATCGCTGACGCCAGACAGATAGCTCAGATAGACGTTGGGGATCGGATGGGAGGATATGCTGCGATAGGTATAGCCGGAGGATGCGCCGGTCAGCGCCGGAGTGATATCGGTCAAAGCTGTCTTTTCCGCTTCATCGGTGGCGGATACCGTCATCGACAGCCCAAAGCCGCCCAGTATCGAAAACACGAGCAGCACGGCGATCATCGGGCGTAGGCGCAGCGGTATTCTCGGCATATACACATCCTCCTTTCGATATTCTTCCTATATTCTACAGGAAAAGAGCAGAAATTTCAATTTTTGTTACAGCTTTGTATTATTCTTCAGCTTATCGTGAAATCGCCTGAGATAGATGACCGCCAGACGCGAGATGCACAGGTCATACAGCAGAAAGACTGCGTTCGCGAGCAGCAGGAACAACCACGGCAGATAGACACCGAACAACGTATAGCTTTCGCGCGGGACAGATAACAGCGAAGTCCCGATATAAAACGCCGCGATCATCGCCGCGTTAAAGACGCATAGCTTGATGACGATCTGTAGGGCGCGGGATCGAACGCGCTCGATAAGCGACTTGATGATAGGATAATATCCGAGAAAGACGGCATAGAACAGCGCCGCCTCCTTGTCGGATACCAGCAGGAACGACAGCACGGATACCGCCCCGTAAACAGAGAAAGCCCACGGATAGCCGCACTCGATAACGATCACAACGAGCAGCATACCCGCGAGCATCGGGAACGCAAAGGTTCCGAACGGTATCAAAGAGCACAGGAACATCAGTACGACGCTCAGCGCACCGACCGTGCCGCCGAGCGTCACCTTCAGCGTACCCTTCATCAGCAGCACCCTCCCCCGCCGCGCAGACATCCGCACAGACAGTCAGCACACATCAGCCCGGTGCACAGATCGCACGTAGAGCATCCGCCGCCGTAGGCGGTGTCATACCCGGGGGTCGTGTATGTGCGGCGCGCGTTCATGTGGTTGAACGCGGCAGCGAACTCGGCGTTTCCCGGGTCCATCTGATAAGCACGCTGAAAGTACTGGTACGCCTGTTCGCTCCAGCCCCTTCGCGAGAAGATCATCCCCATAAGAAAGTACCACTCGGCGGTGCGCATATTCTCGGCAACGCCGTTGAGCACCTCCATCGCGTCGTCGAGCCGACCGGTGCGGATATACTCGCGCACCTCGGGATAGGCGGTATGGGTATAGGATGACGAAGTACCGTAGGATCCCTGATAGGACGAGCCGGCGCCGCCATTCTTGCGAGTGTCACAGATGGTATCATATGCCTCGTTGATCTCCTTCATCTTCTCCTCGGCGACATCGGCAAGGGGCGAATCGGTATAGTTATCGGGGTGATACTTCTTGGCAAGGTTCCGGTATGCGGTTTTGATCTCATCATCGGTAGCGGTCTCGGACACGCCGAGCACTTCATAGGGATTTTTCATCTTCTTCTCCGGTTTGATACTTGGATAATACGGCTGTCTGCGCCTTCGGACAGGCAGCGCACAGGATATTCATGATAATGCTGTCATAACGGCCCTTCTCGAGCAGCCCATAGCTCAGAAGCGTCTCGGACAGCGCGTGGTTCAGCGGCGGCAGGACAGCTTCTGGGATAGCATCGCGTTCGATATGCGACAGCACAAAGGGATTGAACCCACCTGAACTCTGATCCTTGTCATAGTCATCGGCGGCATCCATCAGGTAGATCCAGCGCCCGAGAAAGTAGCCGAAGGTCGACAGGATCCGCCGCGTGTTCTCGTTGCTGTGACGGATAGCAACATGGCGTTCGACAGCAGCGCAGACCGTGGATAGCATCATCGCGGTCGGCTCGGCGGCGCGATCGACAGAACAGCCGGGGTCGCTCTCGACGGTTCGCTGGTCGTCGGACATCCGATGCACCGCCTGTTCGATATCAGGATACTTCTCTGCTGCGCGGCGGTTCCATCGCCCGACGACGGGCTTGAGCAACCGGTACAACAGCCGAGAGAAGAACCCCGAATCCGCGATGTTGTCGATAAGCTTATAGTACACCGACGATACGGACAGCGCGGCAGCGAGCGACAGCGCCTCGGTCGATGTGCGCGCATATGAGCACTTCTTCAGCGGGTTGACCCGACAGCGCGCCGTATAGCACGACGGGGGCTCGTCCGTCAATGATAGGATCAGCAGTGCATAGAAGGTACAGTCATAGCTGAGCATCAGACGGGCAAAGACCGAGTACTCAACACCGAGCTGTCGGCAAAGCGCACAGTAAACCGACTTATAATCGGCAAACTCTCTTTCCGATAGCTGTGAGCGATCCGCTCTGATATACCCGAACAAGCTCCTATACCCCCTTATATAGTACTACTATAGCACAGGGCTCACAGATATAGTTGAACAAAATGTGAATTTTGTACGAGAACACCTTGTATTTTCTATTGATTCAAAGTATAATAGAGTACGAACGATGATATGCAAGGTGTCCTATGAACGTATATGATTTTGACAAGACGATCTATCCCGGCAACTCGACGGTGAACTTCTACTTCTATCTTCTCCCCCGCCACCCAAGCATCGTGCTGTATGTGCCGCTGCAGATCTACTCGGCGCTGCGGTACTATCTCTTCAAAAAGGGTGACAAGACCCAGCATAAGGCGACGGTGTATCGGTTCTTTAAGCGATGCAACGCCGAACAAGAGGCGAAGGACTTCTGGCAAACGCACCGAAGGCACCTAAAGTGCTTCTATACCGAGCATATGGACGAGAGCGATGTGATCGTATCGGCGTCGCCCGAGTTTTTTCTAAAGCCACTAGAGGAGCTGCTCCCCGCCGCCAAGGTGATCGCGTCGCCGGTATCGCCTAAGGATGGCTCGGCGCTGGGCGAGAACTGCTACTATAACGAGAAGGTGCGTCGGTTCTATGAGCTGTTTCCCGACGGCGAGATCGACGAGTTCTACTCGGACAGCTTATCGGACGAGCCGATGGCAAGGTTATCGAAGAACGCCTATATCGTGACGGGCAGCCGGGTTCATCCGTGGGATTTCTCGAAGCATAAGAAAAAGATCCATCTGTAAAAAGAGCTTTGAAGCATACGCTTCAAAGCTCTTTTCTGTTTCTTGCTCAGTCTGTGCAGCAGCAGCCGTTGCCGTCACCGAGGGTGTCGCCAATGTTCGGCGGGAAAAACTCGTCGGTCGGGAACTCGATGCGTGAGAACATCTCGCATGGGCTGTCGGTCGATCCGGTGCAGCTCTTCTCGGGGATGCAGAAGTCATACGCAGGAATCAGCATCTGGACATTGCGCAAGAGCTGGACGATCGAAAACACCCCCAGCGTCACCAGAACTGTGTTCTCGCCACCCTCGGTGGGGTTACCGCCAAGGGATGATAGGATCGCTGCCGGTACCTTGCATGGCAGGCCATGATGTCTGCCGCGTTCCTTCAGCCGTGCCGCGAGCGCGATCGGACGTGCGACCTGGACATTCGCTTCGGGAAGGTTACGGGACGGTGCGTTCTGGCTGTCATAGTCGCCCTCGTTCATATCGGATGAGAAGATCCTGACGTTCCCCTCGGAGCCATACAGGATGACCTTCTTATCCGAGACACATATGCCCCGCACCGTTTCGGGTGACGAACCGGGCGAGGTATAAACGTCAAGCCGAACCAGGAAGAAGTAGGTCATATCCACCGAGTAGAAACCGCGATGGAACGGTACCGGCTCGATATCAAGCGCGACGTTCAGCACATCGGCGTCGCGCAGCCGGACATTCACCGCGCTGTCGATGATCTCCTGTCCCTGTTCGGTGAAGAACACCCTGAGATCGGATAAGCAGTCCTTGTCTGAGCAGCTGTCATAGACGCGCCTAGCGTCGATACAGACCGGCCCGCTGGACGTTGTATCGGCTGTCCGCTCGAGATCGGTATTCGAATCTGCCATAAGTAAAAACCTCCATGAAAGTATTGATGATAGATTACATCAATACAGTTTATGGAGGTTCATGCAATATGTGAGGATTATTTGAGCACTTCCATCTTTGCAAAGTTTGCCATGATGCTCTTTGTGCCGACCTTATCAAACGCGATCTCGAGCAGCGTATCGCTGCCCATCGGGGTCGCTGACGTGATCATACCCGTGCCGAACACCTTGTGGAACACCGTGTTGCCGACCGCATAGGTCGTAATGCTATTTGCAGATGCAGATGGCTTCTTCTTTGCAAAGGGATCGAACCGGGTCTCGGGACTGTGCTCATACCGGTGAGCGGCAAAGAGGTTCTCGTTGCCGGTCTTCTCGAGCAGAGCGGACGGGATCTCGGATGCAAACCGCGACTCGCGGTTATGTGTGGTCGAGCCAAACAGCATCCGCTCGCGCGTCTTGATGAGATAGAGCTTCTCCTTGGCGCGGGTGATCCCGACATAGGCCAGCCGGCGCTCCTCAGAGAGCTCTGACGAGTCGAGGATGGTCTGCATCGATGGGAAGATCCCCTCCTCCATCCCGGGAATGAAGACCACCGGGAACTCTAATCCCTTTGCCGCGTGCAGAGTCATCATCACAACGGTATCGGCGTCGGCGTCATAGTTGTCGATATCGGTCAGCAGCGAGATCTCCTCGAGAAAGTTCTCGAGCGATGCCTCGTCGCCGTAGTCCTCCTCAAACTTGATGATGTTGGACGACAGCTCGTCGATGTTCTCGATCCGCTGCTCATAGTCGTCCTTCTCAACGATGAGGTAATCCTTATAGTCGGTGTGTTCGAGGACAAGGTTATATAATTCTGCCAGAGAATAATCACCGGATAGTGAGGCGTCGATCAGCCCGTCGAGCAGCTTAGTAAAGCTCTCAAGCTTTGCAGAAGCACGCGACAGGGTCGGATAGTCGGACGCGTGGCGGATCACCGTATAGATGCTCTCGCCCAGTCCGGCGGCGATATCCGCCGCCTTTGACATCGTCATATCGCCGATCGCGCGCTTGGGACGGTTGATGATGCGACGCAGCCGAACATCGTCGTGCGGGTTGTTGATCACTTGCAGATAGGCGGTCATGTCCTTGATCTCCTCGCGATCATAGAACCGATGTCCGCCGATGACGCGATGCGGGATGCCGGATCGCGCGAGTGCCTGCTCAAGGGCGTTGCTCTGGGCATTCATCCGATACAGGATGGCAAAATCTGCGTACCGTCGCCCATCGGCGACCTGATCCATGATCGTGTTCGCGATATACATCGCTTCATCCCGCTCGCTAGTAGCGGTATGGAGCGTGATCGGTTCTCCGGTCTCGTTCTCGGTCCACAGGGTCTTTCCCTTGCGTTCGATGTTGTTCTTGATGACGTTGTTCGCCGCATCTAGGATGTTACCGGTGCTGCGATAATTCTGCTCCAGTCGGATGACAGTCGCGCCCTTGAACTCGTTCTCAAATGACAGGATGTTCTCGATCGTCGCCCCGCGAAAGCGGTAGATGCTCTGGTCATCGTCGCCGACGACACAGATGTTGTTGTATTTCTTCGAGAGCAAGCTGATGAGGCGGAACTGAGAGCGGTTGGTATCCTGGTACTCATCCACCATCAGGTAGCGAAAGCGGTTCTGATAGTATTCGAGCACGTCAGGATGCTCTTCGAACAACTGCACTGTATAGAAAATCAGATCGTCGAAGTCCATCGCGTCCGATGTCAGCAGCCGCTGCTGATACAGGTGATAGGCATCGGCGATATACTTCAGCCGGCTGTCAAACTGAGCGTCTTTCTTCATCATCTGCGGGGTCTTCATCCGATCCTTGTACTTTGATATCTCGGCAAGCACCGCTTTATGAGAGAGGAACTTCTCGTCGATATCAAGCTGCTTGAGGACATCTTTCATCAACCGTCGCGAGTCGTCAGTATCATAGATAGTGAAGCGAGGCGTGAACCCCAGCCGGTCGCCGTACCGCCGCAGGATGCGCGCGCAGGTCGAGTGAAAGGTCGCCGCCCACACCTCGTCGGCACCCTCACCCACAACGGACGCGATGCGCTCCTTGAGCTCTCCTGCCGCCTTGTTGGTAAAGGTGATGGCAAGGATCTGCCACGGCTGTGCAAGCCCCGCGCGGATAATATATGCCACGCGGTTGACGAGCACGGTGGTCTTGCCCGAGCCCGCTCCGGCGAGGATCAACAGCGGCCCTTCGGTGTGGAACACCGCCTTCTGCTGCATATCGTTCATCGACGAGAACAGCGATTGTATCTCATGTAGATTCTCCATATCGTCAGCCCATCCTGTTCTGAATATATGCGTTGATCTGTTTGGCACGGTCAGCTATCACAAGGGCGAGGGTGTTGCCCGAGCGGATCACCCGACAGCTCTCCAGAACGCGTTCGCGCTCGGGGCTGTAGTCGGATGCGATCATCCGACGCGCTTCGAGATGGCTTTGCAGCAGGCGTTCTGCCGTGTCGGCAGCATCCGTATTTGATAAGCACAGGAGCAGTACCTCGTCCATCTCGTCGGTATCATTGCTGACACAGGCGGCAAACGCCTCTATCCCCTCTTTGTCGATAGCATAGTAGGTGTACAGCTCGTCGGCCGTCGAGAGTTCTCTCATATCGGTGAGGTCGAACTCGGATTTCAGCTCGTCCATCAGCGCGGACGGCTCCACGGTCGTTTTCGCGCACGAGGACAGCAGGATCAGCATCGCTAACAGTATCGACAGACAACACAGCTTTCTCATCTTCTTCTCCCAGTAATAAAGACCGACAACAGTTATCGGTCTTTATCTTTCAGTTGATTTCGTTATCTTCACCGTCGTACATATGCCACTCGCCATCCTCCTTCACCTCGTGAAGGTAGAGGTTCGCGCCGTTGTCATACGAGTATACCTCGGTGATGTTCCCGTCATCGTCATAGAGCATGACGGTCGCGCCCTCGTACGCGGTGTAGTAGCCCTTCTCGATAACCTCGCCGTCGTCGTTATAGCTGTAGGTATAGTAGAAGTCGCCGATGCCGTCGGCACGATAGGTCGATTCTTTCGTCAGGCGGTCGTCATCATCGTACTCATAGAGCACATAGTGGTCATAGTTATCGTCGGCATCATAGACATCGAGTCGGGACAGCAGCCCATCGCTGTTATGATAGCGACGCTCATACCCCGTGACGTTGCCGTTGTCGTCGAGAAGTTCAACCTTGACGCCCTCGGCGTCGGTATGCGATGAGCATCCGCAGAACAGTATAGCCGTCAGCAGCACGGCAAGCATAGCGGAGAATATCCGCTTCATCAGACATTGCTGTGCAGACGCACGGTGCTGCCGCGCTTGTCGATAGATACCTCGCCGACCACGTCGGTACCGTAGATACGATCACCCGCATCCCCGAGACCGGGCAGGATATAGCAATTCTTGTTCAGCTTCTCGTCCTTGGCGGCACAGTAGATCTCGACATCGGGATGCGCCTTGGAGAGCACCTCGATCCCCTCGGGAGCAGCAATGATGCACAGAAACTTGATCGAGCGGGGGTTAGAGCGTTTGATGATCTCGATCGCATCGACCGCCGAGCCGCCGGTCGCGAGCATCGGATCGAGGACGAATACATCTCTCTCCTCAACATCGCCGGGCAGCTTGTTATAGTATTCGATGGGCTTATGGGTGACCTCGTCACGATACAGTCCGATATGACCGACTTTGGCTGCCGGTACCATCGTCAGCATCGCGTCCAGCATACCGCATCCGGCACGCAGGATCGGCACGAAAGCGAGCTTTCTGCCCTTGATCTTCTTGGCGACCATCTTCTGCATGGGGGTCTCGATCTCGACATCCTCAAGCGGAAGGTCACGCGTCGCCTCATAGCACATCAGCATCGCAATCTCAGAGATCAGCTCGCGGAACAGCTTGGAGCCGGTGTTCTTGTCGCGCAGATACGAGAGCTTGTGCTGGATCAGCGGGTGGTCGAATACGGTTACTTTACTCATAGATATTTCCTTCTTTCTGTATAATCAGTGATAATAGAATCAAAGTGTTAGATCGTCGTTCTCGATAGCGGTGATCATCTCGATCCGCTTCTCGTGCCGACCGCCGCTAAACGGCGTTTTAAGAAAGATTTCGGCAAGTTTGACTGCGGTATCGCTGTCGATCACTCTACCGCCCATGCACAGGATGTTGGCGTCATTATGGCGGCGAGTCATCTCGGCACAGTATGCGTCGGCACATACCGCAGCGCGGATGCCCTTGACCTTATTGGCGGCGATCGAAACGCCGATACCGGTCCCGCAGCACAGGATGCCTCTCTCACACTCGCCGCGCGATACAGCGCTTGCCACGCGATAGGCATACAGCGGAAAGTCAACGCTGTCGGTGCTGTCAGTGCCAAAATCAATATATTCGATTTGCTTCTCTTTCAGATAGGAGATGACGGCGGTCTTGATCTCATAGCCGCCGTGATCGCATCCGATCGCTATCATACGGTTTTCATTCCTTTGTCAGTTTCTCGTTACGCTCCCGCTCGGCTTGGGACAAGCGCAGGTACCCGGGCATGAGCGACGCGGCGTTCACGGGTTCTCGGGTGGTGGCGAGCATCGCGGTGGATGCGGCGCGCTGATAGCGCAGATGCTCGGGCGCGAGGATATACCCCCGCTCAGGGGCCGCAGCATCAACGAGCGCGGCGCCGTCGCCGGCAAGGATGACCCGTCCAGAGTATGTGCTCAGCTCCTCGAGCAGCAGGGAGATCGCGATCGCGCGGTCGTCGCACAGCCGCTCGATCCTCTCGCCGCTCACAGAGAAGAGCGCGTTATAGACCTGCTGTCGGCGGGCATCCATGCACGGACAGATGATCCCGTCAAAGTATGGGAACTGATGCGCGATGCTCTCGAGCGTCGAGACGGCGACACACGGCTTGTCCTGTGCATACGCCATCCCCTTCACCGCGGCAACACCGATGCGCACGCCGGTGAACGATCCGGGGCCGTTGTTCACGGCATAGCGATCGATATCCTCGGTTTTAACGCCGGTGACTGTAAGGACAGATTCGATCATGCTCACGAGCGTCTGGCTATGGGTCAGCTTCGTATGGATATAGTATTCGGCGATCAGCCGGTCATCATACAGCGCGACCGACGCAGGGGTGGCGGTCGAATCAACCGATAATATCAGCATAGTCATCCATCCCCTCTATCAGAAAGCTCCGCGTGTTCTCGTCATCGGTCTTAGTGATATGGATGCGGATCGCGGTATCGTCGAGCTCGCTCTCGATATTCTCGCTCCACTCGATCACGAGAATCCCGCGGTCAAGATAATCATAGAACCCCACAGCATACAGGTCGTCCGATGACGTGATACGGTACATATCGAAGTGATATACCGGATATCGTGCGCGATACTCGTTCACGATCGCAAACGTCGGGCTGGACACACCATTGTCAAACCCCAGCCCGCGGCACAGCCCGCGGGTGAACGCGGTCTTGCCGGCGCCGAGGTCGCCGAACAGCGCGATGACTTCAACCCCCGTCAGCACGGATGCGATCCGGCTGCCTAGGTGTTCGGTCTGGGTTGTGCTGTGTGTTTCAATCTTAATCATATACCATCAGCCCCAAGAAAGTATTTTATCATACCCAGTAGATGTCATAATGCTGTATGAAAAATAAAAAAAATAATTTAACGATTATCTCTTGATTCATCCCGACGGTTCTACTATAATTGACTTGATAACTGATAGGATGGTGTGAGATTGAGCTCTTTTTCTAAGAAAATCAAGAAATTCTTTACCCATACCGACCTGTTCCTGTGGCTGTTGACGATCGCAGCGGTGGTATATGGACTTCTGCTGATCAACTCGATGCAGCGGTCGTCGAACTATAACTATCTACACTCTCAGCTGCTTGCGATCATCATCGGATATATCGTGGCTGTTGTGCTGTGTGTGATCGACTATGAGCGTATCCTCAAGCTATGGTGGCTGTTCGCAGCCCTGTCGCTCATCCTGATGCTGTTGGTGTTCGCCGTGGGCGTTAACGTATCGGGCACGGATGATACGGCTTGGATCACGCTGCCGGGCGGGTTGACGTTCCAGCCGTCGGAGCTGGTGAAGATCTTCTTCATCATCACCTTTGCGCGCCATTTGCAGCTGCTGCGCTCGTCCGAGAAGCTGCACACCCTGCTCGGGGTGCTGTCGCTAGTGCTGCATATGGCGTTACCGGTGCTGATCATCCATATGCAGGGCGACGACGGTACGGTACTGGTGTTCCTCTTCATCTTCCTGATGATGGCGTTCATCGGCGGGGTTCAGCTGCGGTACTTTCTCATCATGGTGCTGCTGCTCGCCGCCGGGATCCCGATCATCTGGAACTATGTGCTCAACGACGAGCACAAGGCGCGCTTCACAGCGATATTCGATATCGACGGCAACGCGCTGACGAACTATGGCTGGCAGCAGTATCAGGGCAAGGTCAGCATCGCCTCCGGCGCGATGAGCGGCACGGGGCTTGGCAACGGCGCGCGGGTCGCGACGTCCATCGTCCCCGAGCAGGAGAACGACTTCATCTTCACCGTAGCGGGCGAGGAGCTCGGATTTATCGGGTGCACGCTGCTGATCGTCCTGCTGCTCGCGATCTGCATCAAGATCATGCTCAACGCTATGTCTGCGCGCGACTATAGCGGCAAGATGCTGTGCGTCGGGGTGTTCTCGATGATCGCGTCCCAGTCGGTGCTGAATATCGGCATGGTGCTCGGGCTGCTGCCGGTGATCGGCATCACGCTCCCGTTCTTCTCGAGCGGCGGCACATCGATACTGTCGGTGCTCATGGGGATAGGGCTCGTACAGAGCGTCTACTATCATAAGGATATCACCGATATATCCGACAGCGGGATCCTGCGGGATCGCAAGTATAAATACATGAACACCGCACCCTACTGATCATAACAAATCGGGCCGCTTCGTGACAGAAGCGGCCCGTAGTTTATTTCTTAGATACAGTGACGTCGGCTGTGTAGCTGCCATATATCCAGCAGGAGGTATAGCTCTTCGTCAGCGTGACGGTCAGCGGAACGCTGAGCGACAGGGTGTTCGCCTCGGCGATCTCGGACATATTCGCGCTGAAGTCGGCGATGACCGAGATGTTCGATGCAGATAGCGTGTCGATCACGTCCTTGGGACCGTATGCAGTGATCTCGATCTTGTCGGCGTTGAACTCGGAGCGGTATTCGGACGAGTTCAGGTTGCTGCTGATCTTGCAGGTGATCGACTTCTTGACATAGTCGCTCAGGTCGGTCGCGACGGTCACGCTGGTGTCGTTGGACAGGTTGCGCAGTCCGGTCGGCAACGAGATATCCATCTTCAGCTCAACTTCGGTGTTCGTCATCGTCGAGTAGTCAAAGTTCCCGATGGTGATGGTGTCATCCTCGATCTCATCGAGCGTATCCTGCGGGCCGGCGATCTTGATAGTCGAAGGCGACAGCTTGATGCTCGGGGGATCGTCGGGAGCGTTCAGCATATTCAGCTTGAGGTTCACATCCATGACCGGATAGATGTTGGCGGTGACAGTAACATCGTCGATGTTCGAGCTGATATAGGGGCTCGATACCTCGTTGCCGGTGCTGTCAAGGAAGGTCAGGTTCCGGCGGACAGTGAGGGTATCGGCGGACTGCTCGCCGTCGATTGTACCCATCACAGCGACCGATGCAATCGTGGATACGATCGTGTCGGGGCCGGAGATAATGACCGAAGAATCCGACAGCGCCACCGAGGCATAGTGGTTATCGTTCACCTTGAAGACGATCTGGTTGTCAATGTCGAACTCGGCCTCTCTGATGCGGTCGATATAGGCGGTGATCGACGCCGGGGACAGCGACGAGGTGTCGATCGTATAGTTGGTGTTGACGCTTGCTTTCTTGACCGACAGATCGAGCGTGTACTCGCCGGCGGTGTCGATAGCGGTGTCCTGACCGGCGCTGACCGAGAGATCAGCAGCCGTGATGCCGCCGATCATCACCCGGTTCCCGCTGACGGTGACCGAGGCGGTATCGTCCGATACGCCGAACACCTGCAGCTCATCGTTCTCGATATCGATGTTGATGGGGATGTCGTTGACGGTAATAGAGCCCTCGGTATCAGAGTTCGTGTTGATGAGGAACCACACGCCGAACGCGATGACAAAGGAGATCACCAGCAGCACGATATCATGGCTGAGCAGTCGGGAGAAAAAGCCCTTACGTTTCATCCTTCTTCTCCTTTCTGCTCTTGAACAGGATCGTGAAAAGATTCTGGTTCTTGTCAGCGTCGGAGAGGATCAGCTCGCCCAGCTTGTCGTTCAGGGTGCTGCGGTCAAATCCGCGCAGCAGGTTCCCGTTGAGCGCGACAGAGATGATCCCCGTCTCCTCCGAGACGACGACAACCACAGCGTCGCTCTCCTCGCTCATGCCGATGGCGGCGCGGTGGCGGGTACCCAGGTTATCGCTGATATCAATCTGAGCAGTCAGCGGAAGAATACAACCGGCGGCAAGCATCTTGCCCCCGCGGATGATACACGCGCCGTCATGCAGCGGCGCCTTGTTGAAGAAGAGGTTCCCGAGCAGCGCGACAGAGGTATCGGCGTTCAGCTCCGTTCCGGTGCGCGCCACATCGGTCAGGTTGCTGTCGCGTTCGAACACGATCAGCGCGCCGGTCTTGCTGCTCGACAGCACGGCACACGCATCGGCGACGTCGCTGATCGCCTTGGTCACCGAGGCAGTGGGTGCAGACATCGGGCTCGAGAGGATGTTCTTGAGCGTCTTGTTCCGCCCCAGCTTCTCGAGCGCCTGGCGCAGCTCCGGCTGGAACACGACGACAAAGATGATCACCGAGAATTCGAAGATCGACCTCAAGATATAGTTGATCATCGTCAGGTCAAATATCGCCGAGAGCGCATAGGCGATCAGCAGCACGACAACGCCCTTAACCAGCTGGCCGGCGCGTGTCTCGCGGAACAGCCGAAGAGCATAGAAAATAATCAGCGATATCAGAAGGATATCGACTGCGTCTTTCAGCTGAAAGGTCTTTAATGTAGCCCAAAGGGTAGATACAAATGCTTCCATAGAACCCTTCCCGTTTGTTTGCTACATTCATTCTATCACACAGAGTGATATATTTCAAGGAGATTTCTGAAAATTATAGACAGCATCGGCGAGAATCTTCATATCTCTTTCTGTCGTAAACACCGACGGTGATACGCGGACGGTACCGAGCCCCTCGGTACCCATGGCACGGTGTGCAAGCGGCGCACAGTGCAGCCCCGCGCGCGTCGCGATCCCGTATCGCCGGTCCAAGAGCTCTGCTACCTTCTCGCTGTCCATACCTCGGATGTTAAAGGACAACACGGGGACAAACCGTTCAGCGTCCGGCATCGGGGTATAGAGGAGGACGCCGTCCATCTGCTCAAATCTCTCATAGAGTGACCGAATATGCGTCATCTCGCGGCGCATAACGCGCTCCACCCCCATCATCTCGAGAAAGCGTATCCCCGCCCCCATCGAGAGGATCCCCGGGATGTTCAGCGTTCCGCTCTCGAGCCGGTCGGGATAGTACGCGGGCATGGATGAACTTGCAGAGTCGCTGCCGGTTCCGCCCTCGACAAGCGGATCGAGCATATCATCACTGTTCAGCAGCAGCGCACCCGCGCCCTCGATCCCGTACAGTCCCTTGTGCCCCGCGATACAGACATAGTCATATCCGTCGTCGATCATGTCGATCGGCGTGATACCGGCGACTTGGGCTGCATCCAGGCAGAACCGGATTCCGTACTGATGCGCGAGTGCGCATATCCGCCGCGTCGGCAGGCGTGTCCCGAACACGTTGCTCGCGCCGGTACAGACAATGAGCCGTGTGCGGGTGTTGATGGCATGGCGAAAGTGATCGAGTGTATCGTCATCATCATGACCGAGCGGGGCGACGGTATAGGTGATGCGCCTCTCCCCTTTCATACGCTCCAGCGGCCGGAGGACGGCGTTGTGCTCCATCGACGAGATGACGACGTGATCACCGTCGCGCAGCACTCCCTTCAGCACCATGTTCAGCGAGTAGGTGCATCCGGGGGTGAAGATGACGTCCTCCTCACATCGGGTATGAAAAAACCGTCTGAACGCCGAGCGCGTCCGATAGACCGCTTCGGCTGTCCTGATCGACAGCCGGTGACCGCTCCTGCCGGGGTTTGCCGCATAGTATCGCATCGCGCTATAGACTGCGTTGCGTACCGGCTGTGGCTTTATCGACGAGGTTGCGCTGTTATCGAGATAGATCATACATCCTCCCGCGATGCTCTGCCGAGGATCCGGATCCCGCTTTTGCGCAGGATCGTCTCTGCTTCATCGGTCATCTTCGGCACGAACAGACAGTACCCACAGGAGTTGATGCCGGTATTTCTCGGTGTGCGCTGGATATAGGCACGAATGCCGGATTTATCTAAGATGTTCTTCGCCTTCATCGCATAGGTCACCGATGGCAGAAGAACGAGTTCTTTGTTCATAGAAAAAACACCTCTGTACTACTATCATATGACGATAGGCGTACAGAGGTGTATTCAGTATAGTAGTCGATTCTTTACGTCCCTTACTGTGAAATATATACAGCAGGACGAGGCAGTTTGCAGTTATTAAATGCAGTTATCTCAGCAGGTCGGACATATCATACATGCCGGCGGGCTTGTCCGACAGGAACACGGCGGCGTTCACCGCGCCCGATGCAAAGACGCCCTTGGACTGTGCCTGATGGCGGATGGAGAGCACCTCGTCGTGACCGGCAAAGATCACCTCGTGCTCGCCGACGATGGTACCGCCGCGGATCGAGTGGATCCCGATCTCGTTCTTCTCGCGCTTGCGGCGATAGGCGTGGCGGTCATAGGTATACTGCATATTTTCTTTCACGTCGGCGACTGCATCGGCGATCATCATCGCCGTGCCCGACGGCGCGTCGAGCTTGAGGTTGTGGTGCTTCTCGATGATCTCGACATCAAAGCTGCTGCCGAATACAGCAGCCGCCTTCTTGGACAGCTCGATCAGCACGTTGATCCCAAGCGACATGTTGCCGGAGTAGAACACCGGTATCACAGTAGCGGCATCGCGGATCTTTGAAACCTGCTGCTCGCTGAAGCCGGTGGTACAGATCACGGCGGGAATGCGGTTCTCGGTCGCATAGGCGAGCATATCGTCGAGCACCAAGGGGTTGGAGAAGTCGACGATGACGTCAGGTCTCTCGACAACGTCGATGAAACACGAGTAGACGGGATAGTTCCTCTCCCCATTTGCGATATCGACGCCGCAGTGGATATCGACATCGTCGCGCGACTCGACCGCGGCGGCAACAGCAGCGCCCATCTTGCCGAGACAGCCGTTCAAGAGTATATGTGTCATAAGCTCCTCCTAAGAGCACAGGGCAAGCGACACCATGTCGTCAGCCGGAATACTTTCCGATCAGATTATACTTCTGCAGGCAATCCTTCAGATCGTGATAGCCCGAGTAGCTCATCGGCACGAGCGGCAGCCGACACTCGCCGGCATTAAAGCCGATGAGGTTCATCGCGGTCTTCACGGGGATGGGGTTCACGTCCGAGAACATGATATCCATCAGCTCCACATAGTGGAAGTTCATTCGCGACGCCTCGCGGAAGTTGTTGTTCAAACACAGCTCACAGATCTCGTGCATCTCTCGGGGACAGAAGTTCGCAAACACCGAGATAACGCCCAGCGCGCCGAGCGACATGAACGGCACGGTCTGGTCATCGTTGCCCGAGTAGATATCGAGCCGATCGCCGCACAGCGAGCGGGTCTGGGACACTGAGGAGACATCGCCGTTCGCCTCCTTGGTGGCGACGATGTTCTCGTGCTTGCACAGCTCGGCATAGGTCTTGGGCTTGATGTTGCAGCCGGTGCGGGACGGTACGTTATAGAGGATGATCGGCAGGTCGATGTTATCCGCAATGGTGGTGAAGTGGCGGACAAGGCCGTTCTGGGATGTTTTGTTATAGTACGGCGTGACGGACAACAGCGCGTCGGCGCCCGATACCTCGGCGGACTTGGACAGTTCGATCGCGGTGTTCGTGTCGTTCGAGCCGGTACCGGCGATCACGGGGATCCTGCCGTTGACCTTCTCGCATACGAACGAGAGCACCTCACAGTGTTCCTTGACGGTAAGGGTAGCCGCCTCACCCGTCGTACCGCAGGCGATGATGGCGTCGGTACCGTTCTCTATCTGGAACTCGAGAAGCCGCTCGAGCTCATCATAGTTCACAGCGCCGTCGGGGTGCATCGGCGTGATCAGCGCGACGCCCGAGCCCTTGAAGATAGGATTAGACATATGTTTACCTCCGTTATATAGCTCAGAGATAACCTTCGGCGCACAGCAGCTCAGCCATCAGGACAGCACCGCCGGCAGCACCGCGAAGGGTGTTATGCGACATACAGACGAATTTCATATCGTACTGAGAATCCTCTCTCAGCCGACCGACCGATACCGCCATACCGTTCTCGAGGTTGCGCTCGGATTTGATCTGGGGTCTGTCGGGCTCTGAGAAGTAGTGGAGGAACTGCTTGGGTGCAGAGGGGAGCTCGAGCTCCTGCGCTCTGCCGCGATAGCTGTTCCATATCTCGATGATCTCGTCGACAGAGGGCTTCTCCTCAGTACCGAAGGACAGGAACACCGCGGCGGTATGCCCGTCTGAGACCGGCACACGGATGCACTGGGAGGTGATATCGATATCGTCGGCGTTGACAATGCGGTCGCCTTCGATATGGCCCCACAGCTTGAGCGGTTCGCGCTCGCTCTTCTCCTCCTCGCCGCCGATATAGGGGATAACGTTGTCCACCATCTCGGGCCAGCGCTCAAACGTCTTGCCGGCGCCGGAGATCGCCTGATAGGTGCAGGCGAGCACCTTGTTGACCTTGTATCGCTCCTTGAGCGGATGGATAGCGGGGACATAGCTCTGCAGCGAGCAGTTGGACTTCACGGCAACAAACCCGCGCTTCGTGCCCAGCCGCTTTCGCTGGGATTCGATGATACGGGCGTGTTCGGGGTTGATCTCGGGGACGATCATCGGAACATCCGGTGTGCCGCGATGTGCCGAGTTGTTGGAGATGACCGGGACCTCGGCTCTGGCATACGCATCCTCCAGCGCACGGATCTCGTCCTTCTTCATATCAACCGCACAGAACACAAAGTCAACCTGTTCTTTGACGGACTGTATGTCAGATGCATCGAGAATCACCATATCGCGGATATAGTCCGGAACGCTCTCGGTCATCGCCCAGCGGCCCTCGATCGCATCGGCATAGGTCTTGCCGGCAGAGCGCGGCGACGCCGCTACAGCCGTGACCGTAAACCACGGATGATGCTCGAGCAGCAGCGCAAACCGCTGACCGACCATCCCTGTTGCGCCGATGATGCCGACGTTGTATTTTTTCATACAAAATCCCTCCAAAACGCAAAAAAATGATTGCGTTTTATCCTATAATAATATATTATGGTAGAAGTGTGTTGATACATTTATGCTAAAATAAATAATACCACCCACGGTAGCTTTTGTCAATTTCATTTGCTGAGAATAATCATTATGAATAATTTTAGAGGGATCAAAAAATGAAAACCAGTGATTTTTACTATAACCTTCCCGATGAGCTGATCGCCCAGACGCCCGCCGAACCGCGCGATTCGTCACGATTGATGGTGCTCAGCCGCGACAGCGATCGGATCGAGCACCGGCGGTTTTCTGATATTGTCGAGTATCTTCACCCGGGCGATACCCTGATCGTCAACGATTCGCGCGTGATCCCGGCGCGTATCTATGGCACAAAGGACGACACCGGCGCGAAGATCGAGTTCCTACTGCTGCGACAGATCGAGAACAATATATGGGAAACGCTCGCAAAGCCCGGCCGCAAGGCAAGAATAGGTGCCTCGTTCACCTTTGGCGACGGGCTGCTGCACGCGAAGGTGATTGACGTGACCGAGGACGGCAACCGTATCGTCGAGATGACGTGCAGCGAGAACATCTATACCACCCTCGAGAAAATCGGCAGGATGCCCCTGCCACCCTATATCACAGCAGAGCTCAAGGATCAGGAGCGATACCAGACCGTCTACAGCAACGAGCTCGGTTCTGCCGCCGCTCCGACGGCGGGGCTGCATTTCACAAGCGAGCTACTCGATCGTATCGAGCAGATGGGCGTCGATATCGGCTATGTGACGCTGCATGTCGGGCTTGGGACCTTCCGTCCGGTGAAGGTGGATGACGTAACGCTCCACAAGATGCACTCCGAGCACTATGAAGTGCCTCTTCGGACCGCTGAGCTAATCCGACGGACCAAGGAACGCGGCGGGCGTGTCATCGCTGTCGGCACCACCACCTGCCGGACGCTCGAGAGCGTTGCTAAGGAACACGGCGAGGTCGTCGCTGACGAAGGGTTCACCGATATCTTCATCTACCCGGGGTTCAAGTTTCGGGTGCTGGATGGGCTGTTGACGAACTTTCACCTACCGCAGAGTACGCTGATCATGCTGGTATCGGCGTTCTACGGATATGACAAGACGATGAGCGCCTATCGCACCGCGGTCGAAGAACGCTACCGCTTCTTCTCCTTCGGCGATGCGATGTTGATTCTCTAGCATTTTGGTAGATATACACCTATACGGGGATAGATGCCCCGTGAATTCGTACTAGCAGAGAAGGATAGATATGTACAAGCTGTTACACAAAGAAGGACACGCACGGCGCGGAGAGTTTGTGACCGTTCACGGAACGATAGAGCTGCCCGCATTCATGAACGTAGCTACCTGCGGCGCGATCAAGGGTGGGTTGTCGGCAGAGGATCTGAGGACGATCGATACCCAGGTCATGCTCTCCAACACCTATCACCTGCACCTGCGGCCGGGCGACGAGATCGTGCGGCAGCTCGGTGGGCTGCACCGGATGACCGGATGGGACGGGGTGATCCTGACCGATTCGGGCGGGTTCCAGGTATTCTCGCTCGCAAAAATCCGCGATATTCACGAAGAGGGCGTGTACTTTCACTCGCATATCGACGGCCGACGCATCTTCATGGGTCCCGAGGAGAGCATGCGCATCCAGTCGAACCTCGGCTCGACTATCGCGATGGCGTTCGACGAATGTGTTGAGAACCCGTCAGAGTACATCTATACCGCGCGCTCGGTCGAGCGCACCACCAACTGGCTGCTGCGCTGTATCGACGAGATGAAACGGCTCAACCGCATGGACAATACCGTCAACCCGCACCAGATGCTCTTCGGCATCAATCAAGGCGGCGTGTACCGTGATCTGAGGATTGATCATATGAAGCGTATCGCCGAGCTGTCGCTCGACGGATATGCGATCGGAGGGCTTGCCGTCGGCGAGGAGACCGCGGTGATGTATGATATCATTGAGGCGGTCGAGCCGTATGCGCCCTCTGACCGACCGCGGTACCTCATGGGGGTCGGTACGCCGGTGAACATCCTCGAAGGGGTCTATCGCGGGGTCGATCTGTTCGACTGTGTGATGCCCAGCCGCAACGCGCGCCACGGTCACCTCTTTACCTGGGACGGTATCATCAATATCATGAACAACCGGTATGAACTGGACGACACACCCATTGATCGCCAATGTGACTGTCCGGTGTGCCGTCGATACACCCGCGCGTATATTCGTCATCTGCTCAAGGCGAAGGAGATGCTCGGGATGCGGCTTTCGGTGATGCACAACCTATACTTCTACAATACGCTGATGAAGCGGATCCGCGAGCATCTTGACTATGGTTCGTATGAGGAATTCTACCAAAAATACCGAAAAATCCTCGATAACCGGATTTAACACTTGCAAATCAACAGGTTAGCTGTTATAATGAACAAGATGGTTTACATGAAAGGAAGGTTACTATGGCAGAATTTTTCCAGAATAACAGTTGGTCGGTCATTCTGATATATGTTGCACTCTTTGCGGTGCTCTACTTCTTGCTGATCCGTCCGAACTCCAAGAAGAAGAAACAGGAGCAGGAGATGCGGAACAACATCGCGATCGGTGACGAGATCACCACCATCGGCGGTATCGTCGGCCGCATCGTTGCGGTCAAGGATGAGGAGGACGCCTTTGTGATCGAGACCGGCTCTGACCGTGTGAAGATGAAGTTCAAGAAATGGGCGATCTCCAGCGTCGATACCCAAAAGGAGCCCACCGATAAGAAATCGGAGAAGAAATCCGACAAGAAGTCGGACAAAAAGTTCGAAAAATAAGTAGATACTAAAAACGATCACCCCTGAATAGAATGTACAGGGGTGATTTTTTATGTCAATATCATCGGACAGAAGACTGTATATCAAGGCGGTGCTGATCGGGGTATTCGTATCGGTAGCGGTGATCGCGATCCTCATGTGTATCCTGTGCGCGGTGTTCCTCTCGATCTCGAAGCTGCCGCATGACTATCTGCCGTATCTGCTGCTTATCATAGACGGTGTCGGTGTGTTCGTCGGTGCATATGCCTGTGCGCGGATCACCGGCGAGCGCGGACTAGTGATGGGGCTGATATGCGGCGCACTGGTGTTCCTGTCGCTCGTGATCGCCGGGATGACATCGGGCACCGATACGATCGGGCTGTTGACGCTGCTGCGTGCGGCAGTGACGCTGTTATGCGGAACACTCGGCGGGATCAAGGGCGTCAACCGCAAGGAGAAGATCCATATCAAATAGCGAAAAGAGGGCTGTCAGAAGCCCTCTTTCTCTATGTGCCGGAGTACGGCTGTATGCAGCTTTCGATCAGCTCTGCCATATCCTGTGGCAGCGGAAACGAGAACATCATCCTCTCCCCTGTATGGGGATGCGACAGCGTCAGGGTGTCACAGTGGAGCGCATGGCGACCGATATCGCGGCGCGATCCGCCATACAGGTCGTCACCCGCGAGCGGATGCCCGAGGTGCGCCATATGGCATCGGATCTGGTGCGTCCGTCCGGTATCGAGCACATAGTGCAGCACGCTGTACCGTTCGCTCGAAAGCTCTGGCTCGATATGGGTCACAGCGGTATCGCCGTCATCGCTGACACACCGCACCATCTTGCTGCCAACTTTCAGCGATATCGGGGCGCTGAGCGTGATATGCTCGCTATATCGCCCCTCACATATCCCGAGGTATGTTTTTGTATGATCTCTCAGGCGCGCATAAGCGATGATATCCTTCGCGATCAGAACGCCGCCGGTCGTATCGCTATCAAGCCGATACAGCGAGCGGAATACATAGGATTCGCTCCGTGTCCGCATATGATAGGCGACGATGTTCGAGAGCGTATCGAGCTGATGCTGCTTGGTCGGGTGTACCGGCATACCGGACGGCTTGTTGACGATGAGCATGCTGCTGTCCTCATAGACGACAGAGAGCGTCCCTTTGATCGGTTCTATACCACAGCGCTCGCTCATGAGCGTCAGCCGTATCTCATCGCCGGCAGATACCTTGTCGACGGTGCGCAGCAGCTCCCCCTTGCGGGTGATGCCGTTCTCCGTTTGTCTGAGAACGGTCAGGATATGCGCGCTCAAAGAGCACCCCCGACGCAGAAAGGCGCGCGCGGTACAGCCGTCATATTCCGCGGGAACGATAAAATCATAGGTGGATGACATAGCGTATCACCATATACAAGACAAGCAGTTCTAAAAGAATCGCTGTCGGAATACCTATCATAAAAAGCGGCTTTCGCGTTTTGTGCCGTATCAGGAGCATCACAAGAACCATCGCGACCCCGCCGCCGCATATCGCGATGAGCATCAGCGTATGCTCGCTGACGCGGGTCCTTCCGTGAATAGCCGCCAGCTTATCATATACGGTCAGGATCAGCGCGAGCAGGTTGATAAAGATGAGATAAGCGATGAAATAAGTCATAAGAAAGTGTGAGAAAATGAAAAGAATCCTTCCTGTGATGATCGCGGTGTTCGTGCTGCTGTCGTCGGTCATCATCGTATCGAGATCAAGCGGTAACAAAAGCGTTTCGACCCCATCTGAGGCAGCTCCGCTGACAGAGATGCGCGGCGTATGGATCCCCTATATGACGCTCGATACCGAGGGGGCATCGGATGTGAAGGCCGCCTTTATCGAGAAGGCGGACACGATCCTGAGCGAAGTGAGCGACGGCGGGTTTAACACGGTTGTTGTACAGGTGCGTCCGTTCTGTGACGCGCTGTACCGGTCACGCATCTTCCCGTGGTCGCATATCCTAACGGGCGTTCAGGGGCAGGACCCCGGATTCGACCCGCTAGAGTACCTGTGCAAAGCGTGCAGAAATGCAAATATACAAATCCATGCATGGGTCAACCCGTATCGTGTCAGCACAGCGAACACCCCGGATACGCTCAGCCCCGATAACCCCTATCTGCAGGACAAGGAGATCGGGTTCGAGCTCAACGGCGCGATCTACCTGAATCCCGCAAGTGACAGAGCGCGGGAGTTGGTCACAGAAGGAGTGCGGGAGCTTATAGAGAACTATGATATCGACGGCATCCAGTTCGACGACTACTTCTATCCCGAGAACTGCGGCGACTTTGACGCGTCTGACTATGATACCTACTGTCAGAGCGTCAGCTCTCCCCTGTCGCTCAGCGAGTGGCGATGTGAGAACGTGAACACGCTGATAAAGAACGTGTATGACGCTGTACACAGCGTGGACGGGATGGTGTTCGGTATCTCGCCGCAGGGGAACCTTGGGAACAACCAGGGACTGTACGCCGATGTCGTGAAGTGGTGTGAATGCGACGGATATATCGACTATATCTGTCCACAGCTATATTTCAGCATCGACAATCCTGCGCTGGGGTTCGAGGACGGGCTGGATGAATGGCTCAAAGTATCGCAGCACGACGGGCTGCAGTTCTATGTCGGGATCGCGGGATACAAGGCGGGAACAGACGCCGATGAGGGCACATGGGCCGACAACAGCGATATCCTCACAACCGAGATCGAGATCGTGCGCAAGCATCAGCTCGACGGATTCCTCTTGTACAGTTATGACAGCTTCCACAACGATGACAACGAGATCGAGGTGCAGAACGTCATGCGTTACCTGACGAGCTCGCCGACACAGTAGTTATTGTATGCATCAGTCAGTATGACAGGACAGATCATGCCCAGAAGCGAGCGGTCGGTACGAACACGCACCTTGGTATAGTTCTCCGCATACCCTTCGATCAAGCCGTCCTTTGACTGCTGTTCAAAGAGGACGTTGACCGTTCTGCCGACCTGCGTTAGCAGGAATTCGCGCTCACACGCTGCCATCGCGGCGATCATACGCGCGCTGCGCTCGCCCTTTGTGCGCTCGTCGACATGGCCGTCCAGCTTGTCGGCGGCGGTACCCTTTCGACGCGAGTAGGAGAATACGTGGGTCTTTGCAAATCCGATCTCAGTACAGAACTTTAGGGATGCCGAGAATTCTTCATCGCTCTCCGACACAAACCCGACCATCACATCGGTGGTGACAGAAGGGTTATCGAACAGCCGACGGATATCGTCGACGATCTTTCTGTATTCGGCGGTGGTATAGTGGCGGCGCATCCGCTGCAAGGTCGCATCACAGCCGGACTGGAGCGATAGATGAAAATGCGGACAGAACTTCTTCTCTTTTGATAGCTTGCAGAGCATCTGCTCATCCATCCGCTCGGGCTCGATGGAGCTCAGCCGCACGCGTTCCACACCCTCGATCACGCATACGGTATGCACAGCGTCATAGATATCGGCGCCGAACTCGCTCCCATAGGCGGACAGGTTGATCCCCACCAGCACGATCTCCCGATAGCCGTTGGATACAAGGTCGGCGGCCTCTGCTGCAAGTACAGAGAGCGGCTTTGAACGGACGCGGCCGCGGGCATACGGGATGATACAGTAGGAGCAGAAGCGGTTGCATCCATCCTCGATCTTGATATATGCACGGGTGCGCGCATGAAAGCTATGTACCTGCATCGGCTCGAACGGCTCGTCCTTCGTGTGGGATGTGATGCGGATGAGCTGTTGATGCGTGCGCAGATACTCGTCGATCGCATCGGTCAGGTTGCGGCGTTCGGTATTCCCGAGAACGATATCACAACCGCGAAAGAGCTCCGGCTCGTCGGAGAACGCCTGGGGCATACATCCGCACAGCACGATGATACACGACGGGTTCTCGCGACGGATACGGTTGATATACTTGCGGCACTTTGCGTCCCCTGTCGCGGTGACGGTGCAGGAGTTCACGATACAGATATCTGCATCAAAAGTACCAGCGGCATGGGTATGGCCGTCAGCACACAACAGCTCGTCCATCAGCTCGCTTTCATACTGATTCACCTTACAGCCCAAGGTCAAAATAAAGAATTTCAAATAAAATCACCAATATTTTCGTATAATAATTCAGCAGATTTGCTGTTGATTCTCGTCTGATTTCGTGCTAATATAGTAGATACATTTGGAGGGATTGCTATGTTCACGAAGACGTTATCTATTCCGAACATCGACGCGGCACGCGCGTTCGTCGGTATCACGGCTAAGTACCCGAGAACGATCATCACACTCATCTCGGAAGAGTATAAGATCGACGCCCACTCGATCATCGGGATCCTGTCGCTCGATCTGAGCCGACCCATCACGCTCGAAGCCGATGGCGAAGGGATAGATACGCTGGAATTGGATCTAGAACCCTTTACAGTATAATCAGTAGACAGAAAAAAGTCAAATATAGTGAGATAAAACAAGCCGGCTCGTTTGAGCCGGCTTGTGTGATATTCGCTGTGTTATGATTCTACACCATAGACATAGGTGCCGCAGGTATACTTCCCGCTGCTGTCCTGACCGCTGATATAGTAACCCATGTTCGGTGTACCGTCAAGCTTCAGATCAACAGTCTGCTTCCCGCTGCCATCATTATAGATGATGTTGTCATACTGGGGGTCGATGGTGAACTTGTAGACGCGCTGACCGTAGGGATTGGTCTCGACAAACTCCATGGCGATGCCCGGCCATGCCTTGGCTTCGGCGCCGCTCGACGTCGTCCACACATAGGCATAGACGCGCGTCCAGTCGGATGTAGTGAAATAGACATCATAGCTGCCCCCTGACCCGCCGGACGAGGTAGACGATGTCGGCAGGTCTGCAGCCGCGCCGGCCTCATACTCGAGCGAGAAGGTGTCGTTGCCGTTATCGGAAAGGTACAGCGTATAGGTGCCGGCAGGAACATACATCTTGTCAAAGGTGTCGGTCAGCGCATTCTCGTTGATCAGGGTAGCGGGATTTGCAAAGTTCGACCAGCCGTTGGTGGCGTACTGGATGCCGGTGTCATAGTTGCGCACAAATACATAGCTCGGCCCCTGGAACTCATAGGTCAGCACGCCGTATTCGCTGAACGACTGCTCCGTGTTGCGGGATGCGTCATCTGTGCCCGCCGCCTCACAATAGATGATGGCGACAAACTTGTTGCTCAGCCGCTCGAGCACCCGCGGAGCTGAGGTGGGCTGCTGGGTCTCGATCGGGGTGGTGGCGATCGTCACATCGGACGTGCCGGTGCTGATATACGCGCCGATATCAAACGGATCGGGATAATGCGCCAGATACCGCTGGACGTAGGTCGCGTCGGTGATGGTCACGCCATCCTCGCCGTCGACATCAGCCGCGATCTCACCGTCTGCTGACAGCATGGACAGACGCGCCAGATGCTGCTGGATACGGGTCGCGTCAGTGATATCGACAAAGTTGCTCATATCGGCGTCGCCACGCATGATCGAGCCGGATCCGGATGTCTCAGAAGATGACGGAGTGGTGGCTGTCGAGGGCTGAGTAGACGATCCGCCGGGAAGCGTCACGTCAGAGGTACCGAGGGTCTTGGCGGTATAAGCGGAGGTGGACATATAGTCACGCCACTCGATGTTCGTGTCGAGGATCATCGCACCGACGATCTGATATCCGCCGTTCTCGCGGTTCGCAGCATACTTGGCATCACCGTACGGAATAACCGTTTGCGGGAAGGTACGGCCGCAGTAACCCTGACACTCGCTGAAGGAATGGCCAAGATGCTTTCTGGTATAGGTGTCGCCGCCGGTAGTATCGGGGATGAATCCCTCGTTGAACTTGACATAGTTCGCGCTGGAGTTGATGCTCGCCGAGTACAGCGTACCGGAGACAAGGGTGAGCTTGGTGCCCGGCCAGTTCCCGAGCTTGGTAGAGGCGGCTACACCGGTCTTCTGGAAGACATAGATGCCGGCCTCGTTCCCGCCGGTGTTCGAACCGACAGGAATCTTCGCCGCCTTGTTTTCAAAGTAAGCGACCTTGGCCTCGGAGATGCTCTTCTTGACGACGGTATAGGTATTCGAGATCGTCTTGGAGCCGTTTTTGGCGGTTACGGTGATGTTGATGATAGTGCCATACGGAATCGAGCTGCTGAATGTAATGGTGTTACTGCCCGCTGAGAGCGTGCCGCTGACGCCGTTCACCGATACGGTACCCGAAGTAGCGTTCGACAGGGTGATCGTAACGGTCGCGGTCGCGGTGGTATAGCGGTTCTCGGCGGGGTTGGTCTTGACCGAGGAGGTATAATCTCTGAGTGTATTCGGCAGGATATCGGTCGAGCCGAGCTTTGCAGTGATAGCGGGAGCCGAGTTCGACGCGGACTTGTTATAGACAACCGCAACACCCGACGAGCCGACGGTACCGCTAATCTTACCGCCCGATACGGTGAAGGTCGATCCGGATACCTGATCGGTATAGGTGCCGCTCGCCATCGAACAGCTCTGGCTGATCGAGGTGGAGCCGCCGCCGACATTGACGATAACCATGCCGGTGGTGCCGCGCTGTACGAAGAACAGCGCGCCGGAGGTGCTGACGCTCTCGGACTGACCCTCGAACGCATTCTTGAACTGGTTGACGGCAACGACAGGTGTGCTCTTCCAGGTGGAGGAGGCGCCCGCATAGCCCATGAACTCATCATACTTGATGAAGCCCTTGGAGTCCAGTGACTCGCAGTTGGGGCGAACGAGATAGAGCGCCGGAGCATCCTTGCGCGCGCCGATGATCGCCCAGCCCTGGATCTGCTGTGCCTGTGTTAAGCTGGTAGAGGTCAGATCACAGAAGTTATCGTGCGACTCGACCCACAGCACGTTCTGGCTCGACGACGAGCCGGTGTAGCCATAGCTCGAGAGCGCGGACGCGTTCTTGCTCGTCAGCGCCGAGCGAACGGTCGCGCCATAGGCATAGTCGGTGACGTTGATGTACTTGGTATAGGACGAGATGTTGAACTGGCCGCCGCTTGCGAGCACCTCGCCGTAGATATAAGCGCCTGAGTTCTTTGCCTTGATCTTGGAGGTGATGTTGGGCCAGTACTGAGAGGCGACCGAGCCGTCGTCGGGCGTCTCGATATGCTTGGCGGCGTCGAACCGGAACCCGTCAACACCGGCGTCGAGCATCGGGCTGAGCAGGTTATCGAAAACGTAGTTCTGATAAGCGGTGTTGCTCGTGTCGATATCGGGCAGCTGAGCATCCATGTCGAGCTGTACCTGATTGGCACGGGACGAGTCGTTGGCAGCGGTCGAGTTGGTGACGCCGCCGGGACGACGCAGATAGGTGAGCAGCGTCGAGTTGATGTTCGCCGCTTCGGATCGGGAGGTTGAGTTCTGAACATGGTTCGTGACAACATCACAGATGACCTTGATGCCGTACTTATGCAGCTCATCACACATCGACTTGAGCCCGGCGGCATCGCCCAGGGCGTTGCCGATGCTCATATCGGTGGGCTGATAGAACGACCACCAGTCGGTCGCAAAGGTACCGTCGTTGGCGGTTGCCTTCGTCTGCTGGATCGGAGAGAGCTGAACCGCAGAGTACCCGGCGGCAGCGATCTCGGACGCGTGTGCTTCGATCTCGGATATCTTCCAGTTGAACGCATGGAGGATATTTCCGTTCTGGATCGAAGATGCAAGAACATAGTCGTCAGCCGTGTTGACCGAGGTGGACGCGATCTCGCCGCTCGCGGCATAGGTCGCGGGGATCGCCGCCATCGTCAGCAGCAGCGCGAGGATCATCACAACGCTGAAGATTCTTTTACTAAACATCAGAAGCCCTCCTTCTCGAGATCGTACTTTTTGGTGAAATGAGATAAAAAGCACCGATCTCCTATTATCACAATTATATATTTTTTATGGTCGTTTGTAAAGACTAATTCTTAACTTCTTCTACAGAATTTTCGGGAATTTCTGTTATCGTAGCAGGATCGGGTGACTCATCGTCAATCTGCTGCAGCTTTTCTTTCGCGGCTTTTCGCTTTTCGCGGACCTGAACGCCCTCTTCGATCAGCGTATAGATCACCGCGAACACCGGAACGCCCAGCGCCATACCGACGACGCCGAACAGCCCGCCGCCGACGATGACCGATACGAGGATCCAGAACCCGGACATCCCGACGGTCTCGCCGAGGATCTTGGGCCCGAGGATGTTGCCGTCGAACTGCTGCAGCACGATGACAAAGATCAGGAAGAACAGCGCCTCCTTCGGGTCGATGATGAGCAGAAGGAAGGTGCACGGGATCGCCCCGATGATAGGCCCGAAGAACGGGATGATGTTCGTCACGCCGACGATGACCGAGATCAGCAACGCATAGTCGAACCTGAAGATCATCAGCCCGATATAGCAGATGATCCCGATGATGAGCGAGTCGATGATCTTGCCGATGATATACTTGCCGCACTTGTTGTTACAGATATCGGCAAATTTGAAGAACCGAAGATAGAACTTCCTGGGGGTATAGGCGGTGATTACCCGTCTGAGCTGTGCGAGCAGGCGGGCCTTGCCGGCGAGCAGGTAGATCGAGATGATGATGCCGATGATCCAGTTATACAGTCCTGTACCGATACCGATCGCGGTATTCATCGCCTGGGGCAGGACGTTGGTCGCGATATCCTTGATGAAGGTGGTGGTGTCGGAGCCGGTGATGAGCTTTGCAAGCTGCGTATAGGTCTCTTGATCGTAGAGGTTATAGTTGAACCGCTCATAGATGAAGTCGACCGCGCCATCAATCCATTGGAGCAGCCGCTCGCTGTAGGACGGGATGTTATCGACGAGCGTTTTGATGCTGGTGGACAGCTCAGGCACCAGTATCACGATCAGATAGGTCACGATCCCGAACACGATGACATACGCGAGCACCATCGAGAGCGGCTTCTTCACCTTAGAGAGCCATTTGTGCTTCTTGCCCATATTCTTGAAGGCGTGGTTTGCGAACAGCTTATAGGGATAGTTGAGGATATACGCGATGACGATGCCGTAGATGACCGGCAGCAGCACCGTTCCGATGCTGCCGAGCACCTGCCAAATATCGCTGATATAGATGAACACGAAGATGATGACGACCGTGAACAGGATCGTCAGCAGCACGTGCTTGAGCTTGATATCGGGAAATTTCAAAGAATCACTCCTTGTCAGAATAAGCTCATCTGAGCGCTCTCTGGCATATCGCCGAGCGCGCCGCATTCCTTGAGCACCTCGACGACCGCCTTCGTCACCTTGGTCTTGATGAGAAGGTCCTCGATGGACATGTACTCGGTATGCTGTGAGGTCTCATAGAGCGAGAGCGCGGCGCTCTCCCCTATCCCCGACAGCGAGCAGAACGGCAGACGGATCCTGCCGTCCTCGATGACGAACTTCTTCGCATGGGAACGGTAGATATGGATCGGGAGCACCTCGATCCCGCGCGCGAGCATCTCGTTCATGATCTGCAGCATCGGGACCTCTGCCTTCTCCTTGGCGGTCGCCTCAAACCCTTTGGCGTTGATGGCGGCGATCTTGCTGCGAACCGCATCGCGCCCCTTCATCAGCGTTGCACCGTCAAAGTTATCGTTGCGTACCGTGAAGTACGCCGCATAATACTCGATCGGGCGGTGTACCTTGTACCACCCGAGCCGCAGCGCCGATATCATATAGGCGGCGGCGTGCGCCTTGGGGAACATATACTTGATCTTCATGCACGAGTCGATATACCACGCAGGCACATCGTGCTCCTTCATCGCGGCGATGTGCTCGTCGGTGAGCAGCTTTGTCGCCTTGCCCTTGCGGACGATCTCCATGATCTGGAACGACATAGAGGGATCGAGCCCCTTGTGCATCAGGTAGGTCATGATCGAGTCACGCGTCCCGATAACATCCGAGATGGTACAGGTGCCGTCGCGGATGAGGTCGGCTGCGTTTCCGATCCAAACGTCGGTGCCGTGCGACAGACCCGAAATCTGCAGCAGATCGGAGAAGGTCTTGGGCTTTGATTCGACCAGCATCTGGCGGACAAACTGCGTGCCCAGCTCCGGCAGCGACAGCGTACCGGTGAGCGAGTCGATATCCTCGCTCGAAACGCCCAACGCGTCGGTCGATGCGAACAGCGACATCACCTCGGGATCGCTCATTGAGACCTTCATCACTGAGATGCCGGTGAACTCTTCGAGATAGTGATAGATCGTCGGGACATCATGCCCGAGCTCGTCGAGCTTGGTGATGGTGTCGTGGATTGAGTGAAAGTCGAAGTGGGTCGTGATATTGTCCGAGGTCATATCGTTGGCGGGATGCTGCACCGGACAGAAGTCATACACCTCGTTCTCACGGGGGACGACGACCATGCCGCCGGGATGCTGACCGGTCGTGCGCTTGACGCCGGTACATCCGATAGACAGGCGGTTCATCTGTGCCTTGTTCAGGGTGACGCCGTTCTCCTCGCAGTACTTCTTCACATACCCAAAGGCAGTCTTGTCGGCGACGGTCGAGATGGTGCCCGCTTTGAAGACGTTCTCCCTGCCGAACAGCTCCTCGGTATAGCGGTGCGAGGCGGCCTGTTGTTCTCCGCTGAAGTTCAGGTCGATATCGGGGACCTTGTCGCCCTTGAATCCAAGGAATGTTTCGAACGGGATCTCATGGCCGTCTCGGTCCATCATCTCGCCGCATTCGGGACAGTTCTTCTCAGGCAGGTCGAACCCCGAGCCGTATGATCCGTCGGTGATGAACTCGCTGTGCTTGCAGTTCGGGCACAGATAGTGGGGACATAGCGGGTTGACCTCCGAGATACCGGACATCGTCGCCACGAACGACGACCCGACCGACCCACGCGAGCCGACAAGATACCCGTGCGCCTCGCTGTCGGCGACCAGCTTCTGGGCGGTCATATACAGCACCGAGAAGCCGTACTTCGTGATCGCGCCGAGCTCCTTATCGAGCCGCTCCTGAACGATATCCGGCAGCGGATCGCCGTAGCGTTCCTTTGCGCGCCGAAGGGTGATGTCGATGAGCTGCTCCTCAGCTCCCTCTATATAAGGCGGGAAGTTGCCCTTGGGGATCGGGCGAACGCTCTCGCACAGATCGGCGATGCGGTTGGGATTCTCGACCACGACCTCATACGCGCGGTCACCGAGATAAGCGAACTCTTCGAGCATTTCGGCGGTGGTGCGATAGTAGAGCGGCGCCTGATCCTCGGCATCCGAGAACCCCTGTGCCGCGAGCAGGATCTTGCGGTATTCGGCGTCCTGCGGATCCATGAAATGCACGTCACAGGTCGCGACCACCGGGATATGCAGCTCATCGCCGAGCGAGAGGATAGTACGGTTGATTTTCTCGAGTTCAACGACGTCCTTGACCCTGCCCTCGCGGACGAGGAACAGGTTGTTGCCGGTGGGCTGGATCTCGAGATAATCATAGAAGGACGCGATCGCCTTGAGCTCAGCACGGCTCTTGCCGCCGGTGATGGCACGATAGAGCTCGCCCGCCTCGCACGCCGAACCGATCAACAGCCCGTCGCGGAGCTTAATCAGCTCGGACTTTGGGATCCTCGGACGGCGGTAGAAGGTGTTCAGATGCGAGTAGGAGATCAGCTTATACAGGTTCTTGAGCCCTGTCTGGTTCTTCACGAGGATGATCTGGTGATAGGTCGGCAGCTTCTTGAAGTCGCCGCCGGCGATCTTGGTATTGATATCCCTGACGTCGTGGATATCATAGTCGTCACCGAGCCGTCTGCACAGCTCGATAAATATCCTAGTCAGCATCTCGGCATCGTCGACCGCACGATGGTGGTTGAACGACCCGAGCCGCAGGTAGCTAGCGACCGTATCGAGCTTGACGTTCTTGATATCCGGCAGGATCGCGCGCGCGATCGCGACGGTGTCGACGGCGGTATAACAGTAGGTCTCGCCCATGTTCTCGCACGCCATGCGGATGAATGAGGTATCGAACGGCGCGTTATGGGCGACCAGCACCGCACCATCAACAAACTGCAGGAACGCGCGCACCGCGTCATGCTGGGACGGAGCGCCCTTTACCATGCTGTCGGTGATACCGGTGAGCTCGACGATCTTTGACGGGATCGGTCGACCGGGATCGACAAAGGTGGAGAAGGTATCGACGACCTCGCCGTTCTTGACCTTGACGGCGCCGATCTCGGTGATCTTGTCATTATTAGCCGACAGACCCGTGGTCTCAAGGTCAAAGCACACGAACGTGCCGTCGAGCGGCTCGTTCTGCTCCCCCTTGACCGACTCAACCAGATCATCCATGAAGTATGCTTCCACTCCGTAGATGACCTTGATCTTCTCTTCATCCTTATTGATGCGTTCGGCGGCGTTCATCGCATCGGGGAACGCCTGCGCCACACCGTGGTCGGTAATGGCGATCGCCCGATGACCGAACATAGCGGCGCGCTCGACAAGGGACGCCGCGTCTGTGACGGCGTCCATCTGGGACATGTTGGTATGCAGGTGGAGCTCGACGCGCTTCTTCTCTGCCTTATCGACGATCTTGACCTTCTCGACGGTCGAGACAGATCGCGCGTTGATGACGATATCCGAGACATATCGGTCATACTCGACATCGCCAGAGACGACGACGGTCATCCCCTTCTTGATAGCCGACAGCGGTCGGCACGCCTTGATATCGTTGAACACCTTGACGGTGACAGAGCCGGTATAGTCGGTGATCTGCAGGGTGATGATGTTCTTGTTGCCCGCCTTGGTGACCTTGGTCTCGGTATCGAACACATCGCCCCATACCGTAGCGCGTCCGGTATCATAGGCGATATCGCTGACGGGGATCATCTTGCCCTTGATGACCTTGCCGTACAGCGGACGGACGGTGGACGGGATCACCTGTGGGGTGGCGAACTTGCCCTTGCGCACCTCGATCTCGGTGACATCGTTGTTCTTCTCGCTGTCGGTGCGCACCGGTTCGGTGTCAAATATTGCCGACAGCTCCTCGAGGTGACGCCGCTCAAGCTTCTTCTCGGCGTTTGAGATACTCTCGATATATTCCTCACTGTCGGCGTCCACCCGCGTGGTACCGCACAGCTCGACGTCGAACTCAAGCCCGAACTCGCGGCGGATGATATCCGACAGCATCTCGGGGAACCCCATAGCGGCAAGATGGGCGGCGCCGCCGTGCATCAGCTCAACTGACAGCACCCTGTCCTTCACACAAGAGAGTGTCGCATCGGCAAGGGTACCGTTCAAGCTGGGATGGTCGACCTTCAGCGCAGCGACCAGATCCTGAAAGTATCCTGTATCGAACAGCTCGGCACAGAAGTGCGGCCGGATCACTGCTTTCTGCATCATAAGCGTCGAGCGCTCTATCGCCTTTTGGACAGCAAAAATCTCCTCTCTTCCTATCAGAGAGGTGCAGGAAAGCTCGATGTCGATCCTTCGGTTATCTTTATTGATGTTGATCCTTCTCACATCGGCGTCCGAGAGCGGTCCGCTGACAGCGTCAAGATAAGGTGAGAAGATGTCCTTGAATGAATGCATATGTACCTTCGGTTATAACTTTTCTATCTCTTCGAGGAGCGCGTCCACGAGCTGCTCCTCGGCTACCTTCCGTATGATCTCGCCTTTCTTGAAGATCAGCCCCTCGCCGTCGCCGCCGGCGATACCGATATCGGCCTCACGCGCCTCTCCGGGGCCGTTGACAACGCACCCCATCACAGCGACCGTGATGTTCTTCTCGCATCCCTGAAGACGGGATTCGACCTCGCCTGCAAGCCCGATCAGATCGATCTTCGTCCTGCCGCAGGTAGGACAGGACACGAACTGAACGCCGTCATCGCGCAAAGAGAGCGCTCGCAGGATATCCCTCGCGGCATAGACCTCGCGGATGGGATCGGCGGTGAGCGATACACGGATGGTATCGCCGATCCCGTCGAGCAGCAGCGAACCGATACCGGCAGCGGACTTGATGAGCCCCATGCGCTCGGTGCCCGCCTCGGTCACGCCGAGGTGGAGCGGATAGTCACACCGCTCATGCGCGAGCCGGTACGCCGCCACCATCGTCCGAACATCGGACGACTTGATGGACAGCACGATATCGTCAAAGTCAAATCTCTCGAGCAGCGACGCGTGATACAACGCGCTGTCGACCAGCGCTTCGGCAGTGGGGTGACCGTATCGCGCGAGGATGTGCTTCTCGAGCGAGCCGGAGTTCACCCCGATACGGATCGGGATGTTGCGGCTTTTGCAGGCGTCGGCGACCGCCTTGACGCGGTCATCAGAGCCGATGTTCCCGGGGTTGATACGGATCTTATCGACGCCGGCAGCGGCGCACTCGAGCGCCAGGCGGTAGTTGAAATGGATATCGGCGACGATTGGTACTGTGACCGCCTCCTTGAGCGCGGCGATCAAGCGCACCGCCTCCATATCCGGCACAGCGGCACGGATGATCTGGCATCCCGCGGCTTCTAGCTCTTTTGCCTGTCGCACGCTGTTCTCGATATCATGGGCAGGGATGTTCAGCATCGACTGGACGGACACGGGTGCGCCGCCGCCGAGCTGCAGCCCTCCTAGTAGCACAGATCTCTTGCTCATATCATCCTCCGACGATAATCTTCCATACATCCTTCACTGCGATCACCGCCGTCAGCGCGAGCAGCAGCACCAGCCCGACCGCGTTGATGATGGATTCGACCTTGCGCGGGACGGGCTTCTTGAAGATCGCTTCGATCAACAGCATGAGGAACCGCCCGCCGTCGAGCGCGGGGAACGGCAGCATGTTAACAACGCCGAGGTTCACGGTAATCACCATCATCACATAGACGATGCTCATCACCGCCGAGCCGAATCCCGAGGTGCGCAAGCTCTCGCCCGCAACATCGGTCAGCGTCGACGCGATCCCGACGGGGCCGGACAGATCGTTGATACTGAACTGACCCTTGACAAGCCCTATGAGCGACCCCCATACCATCCGCACGACCGACACCGTCTGGGAGAAGGTCTGTGTGATGAGGGTGCCGGCGGTCTTCTCGATCGGCTCAACATAGAAGTCGATCTGCAGCTGGGGCTCGTCGTTCTCCTCGGTGCGATAGGTCAGAAAGTCGACGCTTGATAGCTCGACCTCTTCCCCATTGCGCAGCACCGTCATATCGGTGCGAAACCGCTTGCGCGACTGCTGTATCTCTATCTCAGGGTATCCGTCGATCTCATCGCCGAGCAGAACGCTCAGCCGGTCATAGTAATCGCAGAATACCGCATATGCTTCTTCTTTATCGCGAGTCTCAGCGATCTTGCTGCTCGCATCCCTCCACACCGCGTACATCGCTGCGAAGTCCTCGTCCGGCATCCCCTCGGGGATATGCTCGCGCACATAGACGTACAGGTCAAAGACGCAGTCCTCCTTATAGATAGAGAACTCGTCGCCGTCGATATCCGATACCGGCAGCGTGTACAGCGCGAACGAGAAGTCGGTGGACGTATAGGTGCGATATCCGTTGAGCCGAACAATCTTGTCGCCCTCTTGAAGTCCGGTGACCGCCGAGAACGAGTAGGGCTCAAACTGAGAGACCGTCGTCGAGGTGAACGCATCGTTCGGCATAAGTGTTACGAACATCAGTATCAGCCCGAAGACGATGTTCATCGCAGCACCCGCTACGATGATGAGCATCCGTTTGGGGATGGATGCGTTATTGAAGGCACGGGGGTTCTCGCTGTCCTCGTCCTCGCCCTCCATCGCGCAGAATCCGCCGATCGGGAAGGCACGCAGCGAGTAGGTGGTCTCGCCTTTCTGAAAGCTGACTATCTTAGGCCCCATGCCGAGCGAGAACTCGTTGACCTTGACGCCGCTCTTCTTCGCCATGAGATAATGTCCGCCTTCGTGGAAGAAAATAATCAGCTCAAATAATACTACCGCAATCAGTACCAGAGCAATAGTAGTCAGGATAGTAATACAATCATCTCCAATGATTTTATCGTATAAAGCTGCGCGCGTAAAGCCGCGCCTCGCTGTCGGCGATGAGCACATCGTCGAGCGTTCGCGCCTGCCTATAAGGGAACGTATCGACCGCCCCCCTGACGATCTCGCCGATCTGCAGGAAAGTGATCTCACCGTCGCGGAACATCCGGTTTGCCTCTTCGTTCGCGCCGTTGGCGATCGCAGGATAGAGCCCGCCCTTTCGCATTGCATCCTTGCACGCGCGCAGACACATGAACGTGTCCTCGTCCGGCGTATAGAAGGTCATCGACGACAGCGTTGTCCAGTCGATCGGCTGAACCGGTGACGGATATCGTTCGGGATAGGTGATCGCGTACTGGATGGGGATCCGCATATCCGGTATGCCCAGCTGTGCCAGCACCGCGTGATCATCGAACTCGATCATCGAGTGGATGATGCTCTCGCGATGCACCACCACCTCGATATCGTCGGGTGACATATCGAACAGCCACGCCGCCTCGATGATCTCCAGCCCCTTGTTCATCATGGTAGCTGAGTCGATGGTGATCTTTGCCCCCATCGACCAGTTCGGGTGGCGCAGCGCCTCTTCGACGGTGACATGCCGAAGATCGTCTCTGTTCCTGCCGAAGAACGGCCCGCCGGACGCGGTGAGGATGATCTTCTTCAGCGCACGGTTGGGCGGCGACGCCTGAAGGCACTGGAAGATCGCGCTGTGCTCGCTGTCCACCGGATAGAGCCGCACCCCGTTCTTCCTGACGGCGTCGGTCACCAGCGCGCCGCCGGCGACGAGCGTCTCCTTGTTGGCAAAAGCGATATCCTTCTTGGCGGATGCCGCCTCGAGCGTCGGGCGCAGCCCGACCATACCGACCAGCCCGTTGACGACCAGGTCGGCGCTCGGCTCGGTTGATACGGCTATCACGCCGTCCATACCGGCGAACACCTCGGTCGCGGTGTCGGCGATCGAGAGCCGCAGCTCCTTCGCTTTCTTCTCATCAAAGACGGCGACGCGCGCGGGTCTGAACGCGCGCACCTGCTCCTCCAGCAGCGCAATATTGCTGTGAGCACACAGAGCGGCGATGCCAATCCCGAGCTTTCTCGCCACATCGAGGGTCTGGGTGCCGATGGATCCGGTCGAACCCAGTACAGATAGATTATGAACCATAGTTAACCTAAATAATCATGACAGACGTCGAAATCACCACAGCGTACTTCGACAGGATATATAGGAGAGGGATGCAAAAAATGACCGAATCGAACCGATCGAGCAGCCCGCCGTGACCGGGCATGATCGTGCCGTAGTCCTTGATGTCACAGCTTCGCTTTATCACCGAGAAGAACAGATCGCCGAAGACCGACACCACCGAATTCACAACCCCGACCAGGATGAGATACCAGAAGTTGATCGTCACTCCACGATAGATCAAGAGGAACACAAGCCCGATGACAACCGCGCCAAGCACTCCGCCGATGATCCCGCCGACAGCGCCCTCTACGGTTTTCTTGGGGCTGATGACGGGACACAGCTTTCGCTTGCCGAGCTTCCTGCCGACAAAGTATGCTGCCGAATCCGAAAGCCACGGTACCCCCAGCCCGAGGATCACCCAGAACGCCCTGTAGGATTGCTCTGCCATCATTCGCACAAACAGCGTAAAGCAGATGATGAACAGGAGCACCCCGCCGAGCGCAAACATCACGTTGTCCGCCTTGAGCTGTGAATGGAACACCACCGTCAGCACAGCGGTAACAGTGACGAAAATGTAGAAGAAGATCAGGTGCAGGTCAAAGAACGAGAGCAGCGGGATCAGAAAGGCGAACAGCACACACGGGATCGACAGGATCAGCTCTGTATGCAGTTTCTTAGCCGAGAGGTACTCGCCGGAGATGATCGCGCATATCAGCGCCATCACAACCGCCAGCACCACCGGCACGCTCTCCCCGATAATCAGCGCGCCGATAACCAACGCAATCCCTATCGCTGAGGTGATAAGTCTCGTTTTCATGCCTACTCCTCCGTTTCTCTCATACGCCGCCGAACCGACGGTTCCGTTTGGCGTACTCGATAAGAGCATAGTCAAGGTCGGATTCTTTGAAATCCGGCCACAAGATATCCATGATGACATACTCGCTGTATGCCGACTGCCACAGCAGGAAGTTCGAGGTGCGGTACTCGCCGCTGGGACGGATGATAAGGTCGGGATCCGGCTGTCCGCGAGTATAGAGATGCGAGCTGATGACTGCCTCGTCGATCGCCTCCGGCTCGAGCGCGCCACGCTCTACGTCGGCAGCGATCCCGCGCACCGCGTGCACCAGCTCATCCCTGCCGCCATAGTTCATGGCAATATTCAGCACCATGCCGGGCCGATCCATCGACTCTGCCTCGTTCTCCTGCATGAGAGCAACCAGTTCGTCCGAGAACGCCGAGCGATCCCCGATGAACCGCAGCACGATGCTGTCGTCCTTGAAGTCGCGGATCGCCTCCTCCAGGTACTCTTTGAACAGCTTCATCAGCGCGCCGACCTCATCCTCGGGACGGCGCCAGTTTTCGGTCGAGAAGGCGTACACGGTCAGATAGCGGATCCCGATGTTGCTGCAGTAGCGCGCGATCTTGCGAAACGTCTGGGCGCCGGCGGTATGCCCCGCCGAACGCGGCAGCCCGCGCTTCTTCGCCCATCTGCCGTTGCCGTCCATAATGATTCCGATATGCTCCGGCAGAATGATATCGGAGAGGTCGGGACGGGGTTCCTGCTTCCTGCGAAAGAGAGCCATATCAGATCTCCATGATTTCCTTTTTCTTCTTGTCGGCGATGGAGTCGATCTCCTTGATGTACTTGTCGGTCGAATCCTGGACCTTCTTCTCGGCATACTTCAGGTCGTCCTCGGTCAGCTCGCCGTTCTTCTTCATGCTCTTGAGCTTCTCGATGGTATCGCGACGCACGTTACGCACCTGAACCTTGCTGTCCTCGGCGATATGAGCGATATCCTTGGCGATCTCCTTGCGCTTATCCTCGGTCAGCGGCGGAAAGATCAAACGGATGATCTTGCCGTCGTTCTGGGGATTGATACCGATATCGGACATCTGGATCGCCTTCTCCACCTGGCGCAGGAGCGACGCGTCCCACGGCTGGATGGTCAGGGTACGCGCCTCGGTGACCGACACCGCGGCAAGCTGGTTGATCGGCGTGGGGGTGCCATAGTAGTCAACGGTCACCTTCTCGAGTACGCCGGGGTTGGCTCTGCCGGCTCTGATAGACTTATATTCGTCCACCAGATGATTGATGCGGCGCTGCATACGTTCGTCGTTCTTCTTCAGAGTTTCTTTCATGGTGGTTCCTCCTATTATGGATTTAATTAGTGACAAGGGTACCGATCGTGGTATCACAGACGGATGTAAAGATGTTGTCGGGATCGAGGATGCTGAACACCAAGAGTTCGATGTTGTTATCCTTGCAGATTGCGGCCGCGGTCGAATCCATCACCTTCAGGTCCTTTTCGAGCACCTCCTGGAACGACAGCCGGCTGTAGCGGATCGCATCGGGGTCGGTGTTAGGATCGGCGCTATACACGCCGTCCACCAGCGTCGCCTTGAGGATGATCTCTGCCTCGATCTCAGCCGCGCGCAGCGCTGCCGCCGTATCGGTGGAGAAGAACGGGTTACCGGTGCCGCAGCCGAAGATGACGACCCTCCCCTTCTCCAGATGGCGGATCGCGCGGTTGCGGATATAGGGCTCGGCGACCTGGCGCATCGAGATAGCGGTCTGCACCCGAACATCAACGCCGAGCTGTTCGAGCGAGTCGGCGACGCCGAGGGCGTTGATCGTTGTGGCGAGCATCCCCATATGGTCGGCGCGCGTGCGATCCATATCGCCGCTGCTGCGTCCGCGCCAGAAGTTGCCGCCGCCGACAACGATACCAACCTCGACGCCCTCGTCGACCAGCTTCTTGATCGGCCTGCAGAACGCGCTGACGGTGTCAAAGTCGATGCCGTGCTTGCCCTCTCCTGCGAGCGACTCGCCGGAGAGCTTCAACAGGATTCGCTTATATTTCGGTTTCATAGCATATCACTCCAATTTACATTTATATTCAGTATAATAATACTACAATACCCATTTTTTGTAAAGCAAATCGCGCTTGAATATGCCACAAATATTCTCCGACAATTTCTACAATAATACACAAAAAATATGAATATCCTGTGAAGTTTGCAGAGAATAAGAGGATATATCGAATCCAGCCGCGCCTATACCGCCTCTATAACACAAAGAGATTGGATCGAGCCGGTCGGCAGGAGGACAAGAAAGCGCGCTTTGCGCGCATTTCGTATAGCCATCACCGATTATTGCTTTTGCAAAATCGGTGGGCATATCAATCTTTTTTACTTTACAAGAAACGAGCAATTTCTTATAAAGTAAAAAAAGCAGGAGTGACCTCACTCCTGCTAAAAGATTCCTCTGTAGATTACTTCACCATGCTGGCGACCTCTGCAGCAAAGTCGTCCTGCTTCTTCTCGATGCCCTCGCCCTTCTCGAAGCGGATGAACTTCTTGATCGCGATAGAGCCGCCGAGCTTCTTCGAGGTGGATTCGGTGTACTTTCTGACGTTCATGGAGCTGTCCTTGACAAACTCTTGATCCAACAGACAGTTCTCCTTATAGTACTTGCCGATCTTGCCTTCGACGATCTTGGAGAGAACCTGCTCGGGCTTGTTCGCCATCTTGGGATCGTTCTTCATCTGGTCGACCATGATCGCCTTCTCGTGCTCGATGACCTCAGCGGGGACAGACGCCTCGTCGAGATACGCGGTGTTCAGTGCGGCGATCTGCATCGCGATATCCTTGCCGTACGCGACGAACTCGGGGTTCTGAGCGTCGATATCGGTATCAAAGTTCACCAGCACGCCGATCTTGCCGCCCGCGTGGACATACGCCACACACACGCCGTTGATCTTCTCAAACCGTCTGATCTGGATGTTCTCGCCGATGGTGAGGACCTTCTCCTGCAGCAGCTCGGCAACGGTCATCTCAGAGCCCTCTGCCTTGCACGCAAGCAGAGCGTCAACATCAGCGGGAGACTGGTTGAGCACGGTCAGCGCACAAGTCTTGACAAATGCCTGGAAATCCGCGTTCTTAGCGACAAAGTCGGTCTCGGCGTTCACCTCAATGACAACGCCGGAGGTGTTCGTATCGTTCGTCAGCGCAAGCGCGATGCCCTCGGCAGCGATGCGGTCGGCCTTCTTCGCCTGCTTTGCCAGTCCCTGCTTTCTCAGAAAGTCGACAGCGGCGTCCATATCGCCGTTCGCCTCGACCAGCGCCTTCTTGCAGTCCATCATGCCGCACCCGGTCTTCTCGCGAAGGGACTTTACATCCTGGGCAGTAAATGCCATAACAATCAAATCCTTCCTCTATAGTATAATTCTAATACAGAACAATAATTACTCTTCTACGATGTCGTCGGGGTTCTCTTCGACAGCGGCAGCGCCCATCTGGCCCTCTTTGCCCTCGATGATAGCGTCGGCCATCGCGCCGGCGATCAGCTTGACGGCACGGATCGCGTCGTCGTTGCCGGGGATGATATAGTCAACATCGTCGGGGTCACAGTTGGTGTCGACGATCGCGACGATCGGGATACCGAGCTTCTTCGCTTCGGCAACAGCGATCTTCTCCTTGCGCGGGTCAACGATAAACAGCGCGCCGGGCATCTCGGACATCTCCTTGATACCGCCGAGGAACTTCTCGAGCTTCTCAATCTCGAGGTTGAGCTTGATGACCTCTTTCTTGGGCAGCAGATCAAACGTGCCGTCCTCTTCCATCGTGCGCAGCTGCTTTAGGCGGGAGATACGACGACGGATGGTGGAGAAGTTGGTGAGCATACCGCCGAGCCATCTGGCGTTGACATAGTATGCGCCGGCTCTGGTTGCCTCGTCCCTGACGGACTCCATCGCCTGCTTCTTGGTGCCGACGAAGAGAACATTCTTGCCCTCCATGGAGAGCTCCTTGACGAAGTTGTACGCCTCGTCGAGCTTGACGACGGTCTTCTGTAGGTCGATGATGTAGATACCGTTGCGCTCGGTGAAAATGTACGGAGCCATCTTAGGGTTCCATCTTCTGGTCTGGTGACCGAAGTGAACGCCGGCCTCCAGAAGCTGTTTCATAGAAACGACTGACATAAAAAAACCTCCTTAGGTTCAACCTCCGTCGGGGCTTGTATTCTGACAGGACAACGCGAAACCCTTCCGCGCACCATGCTGTCATACCCCAAACGTGCGTAATGCCTAAATATTATACCATAAAATAAGAGAAAATCAAGTAAATTTTTCTATTCTGCCCTATTTTTTCAGAGAAAAAGCGAGCCCGTTATATCCCGAGCTCGCTATGATAGATTTTCTCGATATCGTCAGCGTTCTCCGAGATAATCAGCGATACATACATCCCGTTGATCTCCACCTTCGAGCGTTCGATGATCTGTGCCTGGGCAGGGTTATAGTTGATGTTCTCGTTGAGCTTGGCGCTTCTGCGGTTCTCGAGTGTCTCGGTGATCTTGTCCTTCGCCTCGTTATCGGCGGCAAGGATCAGCACGATCTCCTCCTGCTCGACGCCCGAGTTGTTGATCCCGCCGGCAAAGTCGATCGCCTCGTCCTCGGTGATGCCATAGTACCTCTCGAGCACGGATATATCGGAGAAGATGTTCATCTCGCTGAGCTCGACCTTAGATCGGATCGTATCGAACACCTCGGACAGCGGTTTGGCGGTATCGCCAGAACCGGCAGAACACGCCGAGAACACAACGACCGCGATCAACAGGAGGATCAATAATGTATATTTCTTCATATCTGTCCCCTTCTAGACATGATTCTTCAGATAATCGATCCACGCCTCACATCCCGATGACGTGAAGTGGATCCCCTGGGCGCCCTCGTCGCCGCAGTAATCGGCGCGCAGATATCCGTCATCACCCGCAACCACATGATAGATATCGAGGTACGGATAATCGCGATCGGCAGCATAAGACTCTAGCGCCTCGTTGAACGCTCGGATCACCTCGTTGTTCAGATCCTCGTACTCGTGTCCGTATAGGATCGGGGTGACCGACTCTATGTAAATCTTCACATCGGGTGTATGCGACAGGATCCTGCCGATCAGCTCGTCGGCGTTCTCGATCGTCCCATCCACCCCGTACACGGCGACATCGTTCATACCGAGCATGATGAACACCTTGTTCGCGCCGGTGAGCGCGGCACAGTTCTCGGTCAGCTCTGTCTGCCCCTGATAGAACGGATGCACCGCATCCGCGCGGTCAATATCCCACAGCGCGCTGGCATAGCCCAAGCTGCCGGCGCAGAAGAACGATGCTTTCCCGAGCGCATCGGGATGTTCGTCGCAGTAGTAGCTCAGCTTCAGCGTGATGCTGTCGCCGACAAACACAGCGTCGTCGAACCACGCGCCGTCAACCGGATATACGACAGGTTGCGTCTCGGTCTCAGTCTCGGTCGCGGTGGCGATGGGCTCCTCTTCCTTCGACTGTCCGCATCCTGGTGTGCACAACATGAGCAAGAGAATCAGGACGATAGATACGAATAGCAAACTTTTCTTCATCGTAACCCCTATCTTCCCTATTTATACAATAAATTAAAAGCAATACTATTGTATCACATACTGTGCTGTTATACAGCGATAAAAGAATATTCGACAAATTTTTTGACAAAGAATATAAGAAAATCGGACAAAAAATCAGACGCTCCGTAACCGAAGCGTCTGATAACACAAGTGACAATCAATGATTACCAAGCATCAAAGAACCGGACATAACCATAAGAGCACACATAGTTCTGGGACTCGTGCCATGCGCTGCTGCAGTAGTTCGACGCATAAAAGAGCATGATCCTGTGCTGGACCGCCGAACCGCCCTGGTCAAAGATGTAATTGATAACTTCCTTACAGGTAGAGCTGGGGGTGATGGATGTCGATCCATAGTACCCGTTAGAGTAGATAACATCGGCGATAGAGCTGTAGTTACCGAGGACGAAGGTATCGCGGATACACTGCGCGACCAGCGCCATACCGGTAAAGCCCATCGAACCCGCCTCACCCATAACGATCCGCTCCGCAATATCGCGGTCGGCATCGGACAGGTTGATCGAGTAGCCGATATAATTCGGGTCAGGGTTGTTGATGCCGAGCAGATAACCTGCTGCAGCGCTTGCCTGAACCGAACTCTGGTTGTCTGACTGTGATGCGCCGGATGATGAGCTGCCTGTGTTGCCGGATGCTGTACTGTCGGAGCTCGTATCGGAGCCCGCGTCATCGTCAGAGGAATCCTCAACCGTAGCGTCCGCCTCGGTCTCTTCCTCCTCCTCTTCCTGCTGGGCGATGATCGAGAGCTGTTCCTGAACGGTTGCCTGCGCCTCTTTCTTCGCCTCGTCGATGGTGATGGCTCTCGCCGTCAGCACATCGGCTTCAGCATCGGCAGAAGTAAAGTCTGTATCAAATGTCAAATTGGTTTCTGTTTCTTTGGATTCACTTGCAGCTCCTACACCGGGCACGAGAATAAGAGCGCTCAGAAGAAAGCATACCAGAACAACAGATATGCCGGATCTAAGATACGATTTGCTCATTATTCCGCCTCCTTATTATGTAGTCTATCGGTGATCCGATAAGTGAAAATCGCGCAGTTTTCCCGTAGGTGCGCTTCATTTCGTGATTTATTTAATCACAAAAATTAAAAAATTGCAAGTTTGTAACTTTTGTGTTTTGGTTCTATAAAAGAATCATAATTGTGTTTTGATTCTAGTTTAGAATTATATTTAGTAGATTGTGTACATATTATACAAGATTTTGTAGTGCAATTTGCCAGTACGCACAAAAATATTTAGTGACAAATTGTTACAAATTTATGACGGTTTTTTGCTTTATTTGTCATTTTTTGCACAGAAAAATCGACCAAAATCGTATCTTCGCCGATAATCCGTATCTTTCGCCACGGAATGATACAGTCCTCTCCCCTGCCGAACAGCCCGAGTATCCTCGGGCGGCCGAACACGACGATCGCGATCACCCGCGCGTCGCTGACATCGATCTCCAGATCGTCGACAAAGCCGATCCGAGAGCCGTCACATTCGCTGATAACTTCCTTGCGCCTGAGCTCCTGCAATCTCTGCGGCATAGCATGATCACCTCATGCTATAGTATGAATGATAGCAGACAAATATGAGATAATTTCTAAACAGGAGTGAATATTCTGTGAACTTTGTGCTCCATAAACACGAAAACAGCACTTATGGCAGATATCCTGTCATAAGTGCTGTATACTACTAAGATTCACCAAAATAATACTATAACGTTATATTCCGCTCGTTTCTAATACCCATGCGCGTCCTTGAGCATCATGTCCTTCACCTTCATCAAGCGGGTCTGGGTGCTGCGTTCGTTCTCGTCGAGCTTGCGGGTGATATAGCGGATCTGCTCCTGCGTCTGCGGGATCATAACGTGCTCGAGCGCGTTCACCCTGCGGCGGGTCTTCTCGATCTCGGACGCCATGAGCTGGCATGACTTCTCGATCTCGGCGAGCTTTATCAGGTCAGGCAGGATGTCGGAAAGCGACTTTACCGCGTCGTCAAGATCAGCGGAGGTGAACGCAAATCCGTAGGAGTAGATGTCATCTGCATTTGGCGTGCGCGTGGTGTAGCTAAACTGTGGGATATCCACGCTCATCACGTTCTTGTGCGATATATCGACCATGATCTCCTGCTTGGGGGCGAGGAGCGCCGCCTTCTGGGTCTGGTCGCTCATCGACGCCTTTGCCAGCACAAAGCCGGCGTTCGCGGATTTGATCGCGGCTTCTACCCGAATGCGCAGCGCACGGTTCTCTTTGATCAGCTCGAGGAACTGACGCATCAGCTCGTCGCGCTTATCCTTGAGTAGCTTGTGACCGCGGGTCGCCGTATTCAGTTTTTTCTTGAGCCGAGAGAGCTCCATACGGGTCGGGTTGACCTGTGTAACAGCCATAGAACGTCACCCTAACGGTTATTGATCATAATACATATCAAGATATTTGTCGTCGATGCGCTTGAGCTCGGAGCGCGGCAGGATCCGCAGCAGCTCCCATCCGATAGCGAGCGTATCCTCGATGGAGCGGTTGTTGTCATAGCCCTGAGAGACATACTCCTTCTCGAACCGGTCGGCAAACGTAGCATAGAGCTTGTCGATATCGGTCAGCGCGGATTCGCCCAGGATCACCATCAGCTCCTTGGCATCCTTGCCGCGGGCATAGGCGGAGAACAGCTGGTTCATCGTGTTCGAGTGGTCGGCGCGGGTCTTGCCCTCGCCGATGCCCTTGTCCTTCAGGCGGGACAGCGACGGCAGCACGTCGATGGGCGGAGCGATATTCTTGCGGTACAGCTCGCGCGAGAGGATGATCTGCCCCTCGGTGATATAGCCGGTCAGATCGGGGATGGGATGGGTCTTGTCATCCTCGGGCATCGTCAGGATGGGGATCAGGGTGATCGAGCCGCTCTTGCCCTTCTGGCGGCCGGCGCGCTCATAGAGCGTCGCAAGGTCGGTGTACATATAGCCGGGATAGCCGCGGCGGCCGGGTACTTCCTTGCGGGCGGCGCTGACCTCACGCAGCGCATCGGCATAGTTGGTGATATCGGTCATGATGACCAGCACGTGCATATCCGCCTCGAACGCCAGATACTCGGCGGCGGTCAACGCCATACGCGGTGTCGAGATCCGCTCGATCGCCGGATCGTTCGCCAGATTCACGAACATGACGGTGCGGTCGATCGCGCCGGTCTCCTTGAAACTCTCGATGAAGTAGTTGCTCTCCTCGAACGTGATACCCATCGCGGCGAACACAACGGCAAACGGCTCGTCGGTGCCGCGTACCCGCGCCTGACGAGCGATCTGGGCGGCAAGCTGTGCATGCGGCAGACCTGACGCTGAGAAGATCGGCAGCTTCTGGCCGCGGACCAGGGTATTCAGCCCGTCGATCGCCGACACGCCGGTCTGGATGAACTCCTGCGGGTAGTTGCGGGCATAGGGGTTCATCGGCAATCCGTTGATATCCATCCGCTTCTCGGGCAGGATATCGGGGCCGCCGTCGATCGGATTCCCCATCCCGTCGAACACGCGCGACAGCATATCAGTCGATACGCCAAGCTCCATCGAACGCCCGAGGAACCGCACCTTGGAGTTTGACAGGTTGATACCGGCAGCCGAGTCAAAAAGCTGAACCAAGGCGTCCTCACCGTTGATCTCCAGCACCTTGCACCGGCGCACTTCACCGCTCGACAGCTCGATCTCGCCGAGGTCGTTGTAGTTGACATCCGACACACCCTTGACGAGCATGAGAGGGCCGGCGACCTCTTGTATAGTCCTGTATTCCTTCGGCATATCAGTCGTCCCCCCTGCTCACGATCGCGTCGATATCCTTCTCGAGATTATAGAGGATATCCGCATACGCCTGATCGATCTCGTCGTTCTGTACATACTTGAACCGCCCGATGCGCTCGCGGATCGGCATGTTGATGAGCGCGTTGAGGTTCGCGTTCCTGTCGATCGCCTCGGCGCACATATCAAAGTAAGCGAGCACGAGCTGCATCATTTTGTATTGCTTTTTGAGCGGTGTATAGGTATCGGTCTGGTGGAATGCGTTCTGATGCAGGAAATCCTCACGGATCGAGCGCGCGGCCTCGAGCTTGAGGCGGTCGATCGGCGAGAGCGCATCCATCCCGACGAGCTTGACGATCTCTTCGAGTTCGCTCTCATCCTGCAGCAGCACCATGATACGCGCGCGCTGCTCCATCCAGTCGTCGGCGACGTTCTCGCGATACCATCCCGCCATCGTATCGACATACAGCGAGTAGGAGGTCAGCCAGTTCACAGCAGGAAAATGCCGCTTGTATGCCAGCGACGCATCCAGCCCCCAGAACACCTTGACGATACGCAGCGTCGCCTGGGTGACCGGCTCTGAGATATCGCCGCCGGGGGGCGATACCGCGCCGATGACCGAAAGCGACCCCTCCTGCTGACGGCTGCCATTGGTGATGACGCGACCGGCGCGCTCATAGAACTGAGCCAGCCGCGAGCTCAGATACGCGGGATAGCCCTCTTCACCGGGCATCTCCTCGAGCCGGCCGGACATCTCGCGCAGCGCCTCGGCCCAACGGGAGGTCGAGTCCGCCATCAGTGCCACCGAGTAGCCCATATCGCGAAAGTACTCGGCAATAGTGATACCGGTATAGATGGACGCCTCGCGCGCCGCGACAGGCATATCCGAGGTGTTGGCGATGAGCACGGTGCGAGACATCAGCGAGTGACCCGTCTTGGGGTCGATCAGCTCGGGGAACTCGTTGAGAACATCGGTCATCTCGTTGCCGCGTTCGCCGCAGCCGATATAGACGACGATCTCTGCCTCTGCCCACTTGGCGAGCTGGTGCTGGACGACGGTCTTGCCGGAGCCGAAGGGCCCGGGAACCGACGCCACGCCGCCCTTTGCGATCGGGAACAGCGTGTCGATCACCCGCTGACCGGTGATGAGCGGCATATCGGGCGAGAGCTTCTGCTGATAGGGTCTGCCGATACGCACCGGCCACTTCTGCATGAGCGTCAGCTCATGGATGTTTCCGTTATTATCCTCGACAGTAGCGACCGTATCGGTGACGGTGTACTCGCCTGAGGAGATGGTCTTGATAGTGCCGCTGATCCCGTTGGGGACCATGATACGGTGCACGACGATCTCGGTCTCCTGTACGGTACCGATCACATCGCCGGCAGTGACCGTATCGCCGACGGCAGCGGTCGCCTTGAACTGCCATATCTTGTCGCGCTTGAGCGCGGGGATCGAGATACCGCGCGTCAGGTTGTTGCCCGATACCTTCATGATATCGTCGAGCGGACGCTGGATCCCGTCATAGATGCTCTCGATCAGCCCGGGACCGAGCTCGACCGATAGCTGTGAGCCGGTCGATACCACCGGTTCGCCCGGTCCAAGTCCCGAGGTCTCTTCATATACCTGGATCGAGGCAAGATCGCCGTGCATCTCGATGACCTCGCCGACGAGGTTGAGCTCGGACACGTGTACCACGTCGAACATATTGCAGTCGCGCATGCCCTCGGCGATGACCAGCGGTCCGGCTACCTTCTTAATAATACCAGTATTCATATCGCAATCATTCCTTATGGCGATCCCGCAAAGGCAGATGTGCGGGTCGCGTAGTAAGATTATTTCAGGATGCACAGATGATCGGCATACCGCCGGATATCGCACATGCTGATGCTGTTATTCTCAGACAGCGCCGCTCACGCGCGGCGACGCCCTAGTCGCCCAAGATATCGGTGCCGACAGCCCGCTCGACCGACGAGCGCAGGGCCGAAAGCCCCTCTCCGGTATTGCCGGACACGCCCGGGATCAGGATGACGGCAGGCGTCAAAAGCTCCTTCATCCTCTCAACCTCTCTGTCAAGGAGGGCGGCGGCCTGTTCGGTGATATAGATGATGGCATATCCGCTGCTCTGGCACAGTTTTCTGAACTGATCGGAGGCGTTGTCCTTGTCCATATATACCGCATCGAGCCCGAGAGACGCGAACCCATAGACAGATTCTCTGTCGCCGTAAACCGCTATTCTAGACATACATCGACCGTAACCTTTCCTTGATGATATCATCGTCGAGGGCGTTGAGCTTAGAAAGCAGGATCATCCGCGCCGCCTTGAGCTCGTTCTCGCGCGCAAGGATATACGCGACGATCGGTCCGATGGAGAACGGCTCCCACTTCTGGGGCCTTAGGGCGTCGGTGATGGTATCGTCGCACCATTTCTCGAACGCCGACAGCGACACGCTCAGCGCGTCTGTCGCCGTGCGATAGACGGTCTCTCTTAGATAGTCGATCACCTCGTCCACGCCGGCGGTCGCCGCAGTGATAAGCTTGTCGATATTCAGCGTGTCACACGGCGCGAGCGCACGGCGCAGAAAGTCGGCGGACTTGCCGGTCTTAGCGCTGCGGACAGCGATCTTGATATCGGATGACGCGACATACAGCTCACAGTACCGCTCGATGATATCGACGCCGCTCTCGCGTCCGAGCTGATACACGGTCATAAGACACGCGCGGTCGATGATAACGTCGCATAGCTGGCCGTCAGACGTCTGCAGCAGCGTGTGCAGCGCCTCGCGCACACAGCCGCGCAGATAGTCGGGCAGCCGATCATAATCGTGCAGTCGCACCGATTCGTACAGCGTATCGGGAGCGAACACCGCCTGGCGCAGCATGATCCCCTCGGGCTCAATGTCGCGGGTGATACACTTGACGGCAACCTTGGCGTTGTGAAAATCGTTCGGGATCAGCAGAAAGTTGAGCGCCTCATGGTCATCCACCGACTCAAAGGCGAACTCCCATGTGCGTTCAAGCTCCTTATCAAGCAGCTCGTCGACCGTCTCGTCCTCGCTGCTGTCGCCCCATCCCCTATCCTTCAGAAACCGGAGAACCGCATCAGCATCGTGACACCGAAGCATCGTATCGAGATCGTTGTCGGTGAGCAGCTTTGTCTCCTTGTACCTGACGCGGGCGACGGCATAGGTGAAATCCGTTTGGCGCATAACAACCCCCTCAGAACAACAGCTTTGCCGCTCTGTCAAAGATCGTCTCGCGCATGGACAAAACGATCGCATCGAAGGAGCAGTTCTCCTCGATGCCGCCGTACACCAGCACAAATCCCGCGTCGATCCCGATCGGCTCCTCGCTCAGCGAGAGCTTGCCGTCCGATATCTTTCCGAGCTTATCAGAGAAATCGGCGGGCAGGCGAGACAGATCACGTTGATTAAACCGGATCAGCCCGGTGCCCTGCTGCATATGCTTCTCGATCATCTGATAGATCAGCTCAAAATACGCGTCATCGGGCAGGAGCTTTAGGTCCGATAGCGCCTTGTCGATCATGTCGGCGATAATCTGCTGCTTCTCGGATAGGAGGATCTTCTTCTCCACAATATTGGCGGTGGAACGGCCGCGGTTCTCGATATCGAGGACAGCGGCGGCGGTCTTCTCTTCGAACGAAGCGATCAGCGCATCGGCGCTCTGGCGGCTGTCTTCGATCATAGCATCCGCCTGCATTCGAGCATCAAGCAACAGCCGATCGCACACAGCGTTCGTATCCGCCTCGATGGTCGCTATTATCTTATCAATACCAGACATAGTCGGCTCCGATCACATCGCGTTGATGCCGAAGATCGCAAGGATAGAGATCAGCAGCGCGAGGATCGCATAGGTCTCGACCATAGCGGGCAGGATCAGCGCCTTGCCCATCTGGTCGGGCTTCTTGTTGACGGTACCGATGGCGGCTACCGCACAGTTGCCCTGATGGATCGCCGAGAACAGTCCCGAGAACGCGATCGGCAGCGCAGCCGCAAAGTACAGCAGCCCCGTCAGGGTCGATACCTCCTTGACCTGTCCGATCAGACCGGTGTTCGAGAGGATCAAAAACGCGACCAGCAGGCCGTAGATACCTTGGGTTGCCGGCAGCAGCTGGAAGATCAGCACCTTGCCGAACTTGGACGGATCCTCGGACAGCACGCCCGCAGCGGCAACACCCGCCTTGCCGACGCCGATCGCCGATCCGATACCGGCGAGGAAGGTGGCGAACGCCGCACCCAGCAGCGCAAAGAACAATCCTGCGTTATTAGCTAAAAAATCTGACATAACTATATATCCTCCTTGACGGTATAGTGTTTCGTATTGATCTTGAAGGGCTTGAACTCGCGCCCGCCTCCGGTATAGAACTTGCCGAAGAACTCGACGAACTGCAGCCGGTTGGTATGCACATACGCGCCCAGTGCGTTGATGCCGATGTTCAGCGTGTGACCGACCACAAAGATGATGAGAAAGAGGATCACACCGATGACCGACGAGCCCATCATCGAGCCGATCTGGTTGAACACCTGGGCGATCACGCCGGTCGCAAGCCCTAACGCCAGCAGCCGGCTGTAGGAGAGGATATCGCTGAGATATCCTGTCGCGCCGTACAGCCCATAGGCGCCCTTTAGCAGACGCTTGATGGGGTTCTCGCTCTCGCGTCCCGAAAAGAACAGGATAAGCACCGCACCGATCAGCGCCATCACACCGCCGATCTTCAGCCATACGGACGGCAGCACAAATCCGGCGATGCCCTCCATCATCTCTAGCGACAGCAGCGCTAGGATCGCGCCCCCGACCAAGAGATACCAGCTCACCACATCATACAGGATCGCAAGGTACTCCTTGTGCTTTATGTCGTTGTATGCTTGGATAAAGAGTCCCGTGAACAGGTGGATGATGCCGAGCAGGAACGAGAACATCAGCATCCTCATGGGATCGGATACCGGGTTGAACCATATCGGCGTGACAAGCCCCGGGATCGCGGGCGGCGCGGTATGGAAGAAGGTGTTCGAGATAACCGACACGGCGTCACCGAAGAACGAGCCGAACAGCAGCCCCCACATCGTGGTCGACACCCCGCACCAGAAGAACATCTTCATCGCGCGGCGCAGCCCCTCCTCCATGTTCCGAAACTTCAAGAGCAAGAGCCCGCACGCGCCCGCCATCACGATCCCGTATCCCGCATCCGAGAACATCATCCCGAAGAAGATGTAGTAGAAGATCGCCATGACGGCGGTGGGGTCTGTCTCGTGCCGGATGGGATAGCTGTAGGTCGCGAGCACCGATTCGACCGGCTCTGCGAACCGGTTGTTCATAAGCTTCACGGGTGTATCGTCGGTGTCCGACGGCGACAGCTCGACCTCGGCGTCATAGGTATCCTCGAGATACCGTGACAGCTCGGGAGCATCGCGCTCGGTGATATAGCCGGTCAGCGCGAAGGTGTTGTCCGATAGGATGATATGATCGAACGCCTGATACCGCTCTGCCTTCATCACAAAGTAATCCTCGAGAAAATCGAGTGACGACAGCGACGACGAGACGCTCTTGATGTTCGCCTCGTTCTCGAGGATGCGACCGCGGCGGTTGCTGATATGCTGGTCGATCTGCTTGATGCGCTTGCGCACTGATACGGGCGCACTGTAGGGCGGGTACTCGAACCCGAGCTTTTTGATCGCATCCGACAGCGCATCGGCGCAGCCGATCGGACACAGCAGGAATGCATAGGTTCGGTTCTCGTCGCTCGAGATGATCTCGATATCCGTCATATCGGCGACGTCGGTCTGCTCGGACAGCTCCGACAGGAGCATCTCGCGCGTTTTATTCGGCGGAAAGCTGCCGATGAACGCCCTCGTGGTAGCAGTACCGGTGAAGGTCATCGGCACATCCAGCGAGAGCCACGGTTCGATCGCCGTCTTCTGAGCTTCGTACCGCTCGATCTCCAGCCGATTCTGCTCGATGTTCTTCTGATAGGATACGATATCATAAGCGGTGTGCAGGATATCCTGGCTGTCGGCGACCAGCGCGTCATACTGAGCGAGAGAGAGCGGCTTGCGGCCACTCATCGACGAGAGCAGCCCCTTCTTCTCGGGGACATAGGTGTGGATGATCTCGGCTGCCTGCCGCGCAACGGCAGACGATCGCAGGTACTGGGACTGGTACGCAGCCGTATCCCCGCGTTCGAACACACCGTCGTCATCGTCGAGCTGATAGGTCTCGATCTCGACCACACCCCTGCGCTGGAGCGTCTCCAGTATATCCTTGCAGTATTTCAGCAGCGCGATAACGGTGATGCGCTGCATGTTGAGGATTGACATAGAATGTCCTCCTAAACTGCTATTTTGTTAGCGTCTCTTTCAGGAGCATATCGATGATGCCCTGCTTTCTGATGGTCTTCTCCCGAAGGGCGGCGGCACTTGTGAGTGCGTCCTTGCGGATCTGTTCGATCCTGTCGGCAGCAAGCTTATGCGCCGCCTTGGTCCTCTCGTCAAATCTTGCCGAAGCGGTGCTCTCGGCATTTGACAGGATATCTGCCGCCTTTGCGTGTGCTTCGTCGACAATTCCCGCGGCCTGTGCCTCGGTCGCCGACTGGCGATCCATCGCGGCCTTCTCAGCCGCCTTGACCCTATCTATAGTGGCTAGAGCCATTATATCACCACCATATCATGTAGTTTATCTATTCTATAATAAACACTTTTTACAGAATAGTCAAATCTTTTTTCTGATTTTTTGCCAATATTTTGAACAAAAATCCGGCTTTGTCAATCAAAAAGCGGGCGTTCTCGACCGTATCGCCGTCATAGATTCGAAAATATTGCGATGTCGTCCGAATCATCTCGGCTGTCTGACCAAACACTAACATCTGCCAAAATCGCGTATCCATCCTTTGACACATCTCTGTCATGAGATGTGGCATAATATCTATGAAGGGGGCGGAGCTGACGGTCGTCTATGTCGATGTGCTGATATTCACCAACTGTATCACGAACTTCCTGATCCTCTACGTGACGGCGAAAGCGCTACATATCCCCTATGGGAACGCCAGGATGATCCTATCGGCGTTTCTGCTCGCGTTCTCATCGATGCTTGTGTTCCTGCCGTTCTATCGAACGACGGTATCGTTTGTGATCCGGCTGATGCTCTCGGGGCTGATGGTGCTGATCGCCTATCCGTACCGTGGGATCGGTGAGCTGCTGCGTGATACGCTCTCGGTGTTCTGCTGCTCGCTGCTGCTCGTCGGGCTGTTCATCGCGATCTGTCAGCTGCTGCGGCCGCCGCATATACGCATCATCAACGACTTTGTCTACTTCGAGATCAACCCGCTGCTGCTCATCGGCGTTACCGCCGCGCTCTATATCCTACTGATATTATACCGAAAATTATTCTCTCAAAGAATCAAGAACACCGTCGTGACCCTGTGCATGACCATCGGCGGTACCGTATATGATACCATCGGGATGATCGATACCGGATGCACCGCGGTCGAACCGTTCTCGGGCGCGCCGATCATCGTCGTATCATCAAAACTGCTGGACACGTCCTCGATGAAGGGCATCCGCGTGATCCCCTTTGACACCGTCGGCTCCTCCTCGCTGCTCTATGCGGTGAAGGCAGGGAAGCTCACCGTCAACGATAGACTCATCGAGAAAGACGTCTATATCGGTTCATCGGACCGGTTGAACATACAGGGGATCACAGCGATCCTGAATCCGGACATACTGAGGTGACACCATGCAATGGCTTCGCAATCTGCTCTATAAAATACGCTTCCTCATCGTTGGGAACAGCGTCTACTATGTCAACAACTCCGGCTCCCTGCCCCCGCCGCTGACGAAGGACGAGGAAGCCATCATCATGCAGAAGATACGCGACGGCGACGAGAAGGCGCGCGAGCCGCTGATCATCCATAACCTTCGGCTCGTTGTCTATATCTCGAAGAAGTTCGAGAACGCCAATGTCAACATCGAGGACCTCATCTCGATCGGCACCATCGGGCTTATCAAGGCGGTGAACACCTTCTCTCCCGACAGGAACATCAAGCTCGCGACCTATGCATCGCGCTGTATCGAGAACGAGATCCTGATGTTCCTCAGAAAATCGACCCAGACGCGGTTCGAGATCTCGATCGAAGAGCCGCTGAACACCGACTGGGACGGAAACGAGCTGCTCTTGTCCGATATCCTCGGTTCGGATGCGGACGCGGTATCGGGTGATATGGAACAGGAGATGGAGCGCGAGCTGCTGCTGGAGGCCGTGTCGCGGCTGAACACGCGCGAAGCGCTCATCATGGAGCTGCGGTTCGGGCTCAACGGCAACCGCGAACATACCCAGAAACAGGTCGCCGATCTGCTAGGCATCTCACAGTCCTACATCTCGCGGCTGGAGAAGAAGATCATCGGGCGGCTTCGCACAGAGCTCGAAAAGTCGATATAATGCTAATAAATACGTAGCAGGGCTGTCGTCGTGTACGGCAGCCCTGTGTTGCGTCATCTGCAATAGATGGTGGGAACGAACCCATTCGTCGTTCCAAATCGGTCATACATAGTCGTCGTCCGACGCCTCGACATACTCTTCGGTATCGTTGTCCCGATTGTCGTCGAATATCCCGTCGGTAACATCGACCGTTGCGGTCGTAGCTAGCCGGTCGCTCTCATCCTCGATGAACCCGTCGCTGTCGTTCTCGACCGTTCCGTTGCTGGCGTCCATCCCAAGGTCATCCTTCACCTCGGACATCATTGTCGATACCTCGTCGCTGAGCTCACCCACGGTATCCTTCATACACGAGCACAGCAGGACGGTGAGCATCAGAGCGGCACAGAGGATCAAAAGTACTTTCTTCATTTTTCTCTCTCCTATAATAAAAAATTACCGCTGCATAAAGCAACGGTAATAGTATTCTCACATCTTCACTATTTATAACCGATCGGCCAAAAAATCAAGCAAAGAGATCGAATCCTCGCCGATCTTCCTGCCGGAGGGATCGTACTTGGCGATCACGACCGAGTCGTCGGGCATGAAGTTGAACAAGACGGTAGAACCGTCCTTCAGCTCCTTGCACACGAACCGAACCGCACCGTCGGCGCCCATCCTGACGCCGTCGCCGGACGGCTTGTTATCCCGCCATAGGCCGGTATGGATCGAGCCGTCGCGCGAGCTGACACCAACGCCAACGCCCGAGCGCAGGTTCTCGCGCCAGTCGCCGACATAGCACAGCGACCCGTCCTTGTAGAAGTAGGTGCCGACGCCCGAGCGCAGATCGTCCTGATACCCGCCCTCGTACGCGGTCCTGCCGTCGGGGGTGACGGTCCTGCCGTATCCGCTGCGGTTACCGTGCAGATCGAGCTGCCCATAGTAGCTGTACAGCTCGCCGTCGCTCTCGATCACCTTATCGGGCGCGTTCACCGAAGGTACAGCTTCGGGCTCGTGTTCGGGGGTGACAGCCGCGTTGATGGTATCGACGATCTCGTCTATAGGCGGGATCATGTCGGGCTGCTCTGTCTGTAATACGTTGAGTTCCTCTGCCATCGGTTCCGCCTCCTCATCATGCATAGTATAGTCAAAGTCCTTCGCCATCGTGATATCAAGCGACGAGGACAGGTTGCGCTTGACGTTAAAGTCCTTGGCGTTCAGGCGGTCGGCAAGCGGGGTTCCGGACAGCTCCTGCTCCTCTGTCCGCGTATCCTGTTCAAGTGCCTCCAAAAACAGCCGCAGCTCCTCGCGCACCTCGTCCGGCAGGAACAGCACTACGCCCTCGTCGGTCGACGCGACAGCGCATGAACCACAGAACCGGTCGGCGACCGCCTGCCGGATGCTATGGTCGATCTCGGGATGAGCGAACAGCACGACCGGATCAGCCGAGGAGACCGCCTTCATCATCAGGCACAGCTCCTCTTTCGCCTTGCGCGGTTCGATCGCCGCCAGCGGCTCGCCGGTATCGGAGTAGCACTCGACCTTCAGCAGCGTATGCAGCTTGCTGAACAGCAGCCGTCGGCACAGCCGCGCGTTGCGATAGATACAGATGAAGTACCTGCCGTCCTCGGCGGGCGTGACCTCCTCGAGTGCATAGCCGGACGCATCGGTGACGACCCAGCGCATTACCTTGCCCTTCTCGATCGAGAAGTCATAGGAGATCGCATCCGAGTCACTCGAGCACATGATTCTGTCCCTGATATGCGAGAAACGCTCAAAGTACCCTCGCCTTACACCGGAGAGGATATCACTCTCAACCTCCGTCACAGAAACGGGCGTCAGATATAAATTGTAAAAACATGTAACGCTCATAGCCCATTCCCCATGACGAACGGCGGATTGTATTAGATAGAGACCTCCATCGCGACGTCGTACAGATGCTTGTCGAATATCCGCGTCATTTCGAGCGCCTCGGTGATATCAAAGTTGACGATCTTGCCGTCCTTGTAGGCGATGACGCGGTTACCGATCCCCTCAGCGAGCAGTTCGACCGCCTCGACGCCCATCGCCGTCGCCATCACGCGGTCACGCAACGTCGGCGCACCGCCGCGCTGGACATGACCGAGGATGGTCGCACGGGTCTCGATACCGGTGCGGTTCTCGATGTACTTCGCAAGGTCCTCGACCCCGCCGACGCCCTCGGCAACAACAACGATGAAGTGCTTCTTGCCGGTGCTCTTCTGGTCATAGATCTTGGTGATAACATCATCCTCGATGTTATACGGGACCTCGGGCACAAGGATGGACGTCGCGCCGCAGGCGATACCGGTCTCGAGCGCAATATCACCGCAGTGCCGCCCCATCACCTCGACAACCGAGCAGCGATCATGAGACTGGGCGGTATCGCGGATCTTGTCGACCATCTCCATCGCGGTATTCATCGCGGTATCAAATCCGATGGTATAGTCCGAGCACGCGATATCGTTGTCGATCGTACCGGGGATACCGACAGTACAGATCCCCTGGTTATACAGCGCGCGCGCCCCGCGGAAGGAGCCGTCGCCGCCGATGACGACCAGCGCCTCGACCCCGATCGAACGGCAGAAATCCGCCGCCTTCTTCTGGCCCTCCAGCGTCATGAAAGTCTTGGAGCGGGCGGTATAGAGGATGGTGCCGCCTCGGTTGATGATATCCGATACCGAACGCAGGTTCATATCAAACACATCGCCGTAGATCAGCCCGCTGAAGCCCCGGCGAACGCCGACCACCTCGTATCCCTTATAGATACCCGCGCGTACAACGGCGCGGACAGCGGCATTCATGCCCGGCGCATCTCCGCCGCTGGTCAGAACTGCTAACTTCTTAGCCATATGATAACCTCCTCAGAACAATCAGATATTAGATATATTATAATACAGAATATGCGAAATAATCAAGTGATTTTACAGAGTTTTTACTTGATTTTGACATTTTCTTCGCCGAGTTGAACGCGCAGCTCAGAGAGGAGCGTTTCGTTTGGGGAGACCCACAGCTTTTTGGGAGCGAGCATCTGGGTGTTCGTGTCCATCAGGTAGAACACCGTCTTCGTATTTCCCGGGAAAAGCTCGAGCAGGTTCTTCGCTTTCTCATACTCGCGGGATGAAAGCGAGCTGACCCTGAAATAGAGCTTCTCCTCCCCTTGCGGAAGGCGCTGTGAGGGTAGCGTTTGACTCTCAGTTCTCTCGCTTCTTTTGAGTGTATCGGCAGGCGGCAGGAGCGACACGCGATCAGCAATGATCTTGGGCTCCTCGTCCTCCTTGATGCTGACGGTGCCATCGATCTCGACCGCCGCGCCGACGAACAGCGCCGACGAGCATGCCGAGAGGACATTTGGGAACACGATCACCTCACACGAGCCAAACCGATCCTCGACCTCGATGAACGCCATCATCTTGTTGTTCTTGGTAACCTGACTTCTGTTGCGCGAGATGATGCACACGAGCCGCACCCGGCTCTTATCGGTATAAGCGGAGCTGTCGGCATCGATGATATCGCCGATGCTGTCGGCGTTCACCGACGCGGCATAGGCGGCATAGTCGTCGATGGGATGACCGCTCAGGTACATCCCCGCCATCTCCTTCTCCATATTCAACAGCTCTGAGAGCTCGAACTCCTCCATCGGCGGGATATCGATCCCCACCACGCGCTGTTCATCCCCCATATCGAACAGCGACATCTGATCGACGCCGCCGTTGCGCCGCGCATACTCGAGGTCATCGAGCACGGTCTTCATTAAGGTGAGCATCTGGCGGCGGTTCGCGCCAAGGTTATCGAGCGCGCCGCACTTGATGATGCTCTCGAGCGAGCGAGCGTTCAGGCCTCTTCCGTTGAGCCGTTTGCAAAAGTCGTAGAAAGAGGTATATCGTCCGTGTGATCGCTCAGCAACGATCTCATCGATAAATCCGAACCCGAGGTTCTTCACCGCCGACAACCCGAACCGGATATGTCCCGACGACACCGTAAAGCGCGCGTTGCTATCGTTAACGCTCGGCGGCAGCACCGCAATGTTCATGCGATGACACTCGGTGATATAGACGGCGGTCTTGTTCTGGTTATCAATCACCGACGAGAGCAGCGACGCCATATACTCGCGGCTGTGGTGCGCCTTGAGATACGCTGTCTGGTACGACAGCGCAGCATAGGCGGCAGCGTGGGACTTGTTGAACGCATAGGACGCAAAGCTCTCCATCTCGGCAAAGATCGAGAGCGCCGTCCGCTCGTCGATCCCGCGGCGAAGGCATCCCTCAACCTCGATATCGCCGAGATCGCTGACAAGCCCATGGATGAATATCTGCTTCTCGCGTTCCATGACGTCGTGCTTCTTCTTACTCATGGCGCGGCGAACAATATCCGCCCTGCCGAGCGAGTATCCCGCAAGGGTGCGGAAGATCTGCATCACCTGCTCCTGATAGACGATACAGCCGTTGGTAACGTTGAGGATCGGCTCGAGCAGCGGATGCTTATAGGTGATGAGCGAGGGATTATGCCGGTTGCGGATATAGGTCGGGATCGAATCCATTGGCCCGGGACGATACAGCGAGATGACCGCAATGAGGTCCTCGAACCGGTTGGGACGCAACTGCATGAGCACGTTCTTCATCCCGCCGGACTCGAACTGGAACACGCCGTCGGTATTGCCCGACGAGATAAGCGCATAGACATCGCAGTCGTCATAGTCGATCGCGTTGATATCAAACGTGGGATCATGACGCCGGATCATCAGCTCGGCGTCATGGATCACCGTCAGGTTCCTTAGCCCCAGAAAGTCCATCTTCAACAGCCCGAGCTCCTCGAGCGTTGTCATGGTGAACTGGGTGACGACAGCGTCGTCGCTCTTGGAGAGCGGCACATAGTCGCTGACGTCGCGGTCAGTGATGACAACCCCCGCCGCGTGCATGGTGGTATGACGGGGCATCCCCTCGAGCCCCATCGCGGTATCGAGCAGGGTACGTACCACAGGGTCGTTGTCATACAGCCCCTTGAGCGCGGATGAGAGCTCCATCGCCCGTGTAATCGTCATGTCGATGCTGAATGGGATGAGCTTAGCTACCCTATCGACGTCGGCATACGGGATATCGAGCGCCCGCCCGACATCGCGCACCGCACCGCGTGCCTGCATCGTGCCGAAGGCGACAATCTGGGCGACGCGCGATGCGCCGTACTTCTCGATCACATAGTCGATGACCTCGTTCCTGCGCTCCTTGCAGAAGTCGATATCAAAGTCGGGCATGCTCACTCGCTCGGGGTTGAGAAACCGCTCGAAGATCAGATCATAACGGATCGGGTCTATGCCGGTGATCCCGATACAGTAGGCGCACAGCGATCCCGCGCCCGAGCCGCGCCCGGGGCCGACGGGAATATCACGGGATTTTGCGTAGCGTACAAAATCCCCCACAATGAGGAAGTAATCGACGAACCCCATGCTCCTGATCACCGACAGCTCGTACTCGAGCCGGTCGATGACAGCCCGCTCTACCCCTTCACCATAACGGCGGTACAGCCCGTCATAGCAAAGCGAACGCAGGTATTCGTAGTGATCCTCGCCGTTCGGGGTACGAAACTCCGGCAGCTTTCGCACGCCGAACTCGATCTCGACATGACACCGATCGGCGATAAAGGCGGTGTTCTCTATCGCGCCTTCATATCCGTCAAACAGCGCGCGCATCTCGTCCTCGGACTTGAGGTAAAACTCGTCGGACTTGAACTGCATGCGGTTCTCGTCGTGGATATTCGTGTTTGTCTGGATGCACAGGAGGATGTCGTGCAGCCGGCTGTCCTCCCTCATGATATAGTGGCAATCGTTGGTAGCGACCAGCGGCGCGCCGATCTGACGCGCGATATCACACAGCCGATCGAGCACGGCGATCTCTTCCTTTATACCGTGATGCTGCAGCTCGATGAAGTAGTTGTCGCGTCCGAACAGCTCCTGGTAGTATCGCGCCTTCTCGAGCGCACCCTGATAGTCGCCGCGCAGGATGCGCTGCGGCAGCTCGCCCGCAAGACACGCTGACAGGCAGATAAGCCCGTGGTGATACTTCCTCAACAGCTCGTCATCGACGCGCGGCTTGCTGTAGAACCCCTCGGTAAACCCGAGGGACACGAGCTTCATCAAATTCTGATACCCGCGGTTGTCCTCGCACAGCAGGATCATATGGTAGTAGTCGCGATCGGCGGGCATCTTGTCAAAGCGAGAACGCGGCGCCACATATACCTCACACCCGAGGATCGGTTTGATCCCCTGTTTCCTGCATTCGCGATAAAAATCAATCACACCGTACATCACCCCGTGGTCGGTGACGGCAAGCGCCGTCTGACCCAGCTCCTTGGCGCGCGTAATAAGCGCGGGTATGCGACACGCGCCGTCAAGAAGACTGTATTCGGTATGGAGATGCAGGTGTGTGAATGACATATTATTCCTCTGGTTGTACTTCGCTGACAACAGCCGATGCGGTGCCGTCTGACAGACGAACGGATAGCATGTCCCCGACAGAGAGCTCTTTGATAGAGCGGATGTGCCGATCCTCATGAGTGAGATACGCATACCCGCGCGTCAGCACCGAGACAGGGTTGAGCAGATCGAGCTTCTCATAGAGCTTGACGGCAGAATCAACGCTATAGCGATAGGTGTACTCGGCGGCGTTCGCCGCACGTTCATACAGCGAGCGGATCAGCTCGACATGGTGGTCGATCGACGGCATCGGAGAGCGCGCCAGCACGAGCCGGTGAAGGTTCTCAAAGTCGCTGTCATATGCCGATATCCGCTTGTGCATCATCCCGCTCGCATAGTCAAAGGCAGCGTATATGGAGGAGAGCAGCTCGTCGCGGTCGGGTACCGCAAGTTCTGCAGCCGCCGACGGCGTCGGCGCCCGCAAATCGCTGACAAAGTCGCACAGCGTGGTATCTGTCTCATGCCCGACGGCCGAGATCACCGGCGTGCGGCATCGGTAGATCGCCCGCACAAGCGATTCATCATTGAACGCCCATAGATCCTCCATCGACCCGCCGCCGCGTCCGATGATGATGACGTCGGCGATACCGGAGTCAGAGAACGCATCGACTGCCCTGACGAGCTGTTCGGGCGCGCCATCCCCTTGGACGAGCACCGGCGCGAGCACCACCTCGGCGCACGGATAGCGGCGCGAGAGGATGTTGAGGATATCACGCAGAGCAGCTCCGGTCGGTGAAGTGATCACCCCGATGGTGCCGGGATAGCGGGGGATCGGCTGCTTGTGCTCGGGGGCGAAGAGCCCCTCGGCGTTGAGGCGTTTCTTGAGCTGTTCGAGCTGCATCGCAAGCACCCCGACACCGTCGGGCTGCATATCCTCGACGCGCAGCTGGTACTGTCCCATCGGCTCATAGACCGTGACAGACGCGCGCAGGATCACCTTCATCCCGCTCTCGGGCCGAAACCGCAGCGACTGGGCCGCCCACTTGAACATCACGGCGTTCACCACGCTGTTCTCGTCCTTGAGCGAGAAGTACATATGCCCGCTGCGGGCGTTCACCTTGAGGTTCGATAGCTCGCCCTCGATGAAGATGACGCCAAGTTCCGGATCGTTCGATATCAGGTTGTTGATATGGCTGTTCAGCTGAGATACCGTGAACACCTTCGGTGTATAATGATTCATGATTCACCCGTTATGGCGGCGAGCAGCGCGATCCCCGCCGCGTTATCTGTCGAATACTCCGGTGATGCGAACACACAGGATATCCGACGCTGTATCGACTCGCGGATCAGCGCGTTCGACATCACCCCGCCCGCGAACACGACGGGCATATCGGGATAGTCGCGCTCTATCCTCTCACACATCTCATAGATCGTCTCCTGCACAGAGAGCAGGGTGAACCGGGCGATATATTCCACCGGATAGCCGTCATAAAGGAGCTTTCGGCACTGATTCTCGATACCCGAAAGGCAGCAGTCGCCGCCTTTGATCGTCGGTCGGACCGTGATCGTATCGGTACAGCGTGCGGCGAGCTTCTCGAGCTCCTTTCCGCACGGGAAGGACAGCCCCATCATCACGCCGACCCGATCGATCAGCTGACCGGCGTTGAGGTCGAGCGTATGGGCGAGCAGCCGCGTCGTCAACAGCCCCTGTTCCCCGTTGACAAGCAGCGCCTCGGTCGTGCCGCCGCTGACGTGAAAGGCGATATGCGGCGTATACAGCAGATCGAGCCGATCGGCGCTGTAGAGCGCCGCGGCGATATGCCCCTGCTGGTGCGAGAAGCGATACAGCGGGATGCGGAGCACCGCCGACAGCTCCCGTGCGGCACCCTCGCCGACGGTAAAGCACGGCATATACGATCCGTCCACCGAGCGCGGACGCGATGATACGCCGACAGCGGCGACAGCATCCGCGCCGTCGCGCATCAGCTGCTCCAGCAGATCGGGGAGCTGGCGAACATGATGGAACACAGCGTCGCTCTGGCGCAGACCGCGCTCGCCCTGACGCACCGGCAATAGCTTGCGCGCCATCAGTACCGCACCGGTATCGGCGTCATACAACGCCGCCGAGGTGGTATAGTTAGAGGTGTCGATCCCGAGACAGACGCTCATAGCGACTTTTCCACCGCGCCGAGCACACCGTTGACAAACGCCGCGTCCTCAGGCACAGAATACTTCTTGACAAGCTCGACCGCCTCGTTGATCGAAACCGACACGGGGACGTTCTCGACATACTGTATCTCATATATTGCCAGCCGCAGCACCGCAAGCGATACTCGCGAGATGCGGCTGACCTTCCACCCCTCTTTCAGATGGGCAGAGATAAGCGCATCGAGCGCGCTCTCGTGCTCGACAACACCGCGGGCGCACATGATCGCATAGTCGCTGACGAACACATCCCGCGCATCTCCGGCGTTATCCGCCAGTTCGTCGATATCGGTATCGGAGAACAAGCTCTCAAAGCACAGAAAGAACGCCTGCTCGCGCATCTTATAGCGCGAGACGGTGTTGCGATCGCGCATCTTCTGCTCTGTCTCGTCGGGTAGAATCTTGTCACTGCTGTCACACATAGTTGATCCCTCGCTTTATATTCCGTTATATTTTAGCACAAAATGCGGGATTTGTAAACCGATCGGTGGATGTTTTTCACATCAAAGCACATCTGACATACCATCATAACAGAGGAACGCTGTGTTCTCACTGAAAAAACGATAAATTGTGATAATTTTACACCTTATAATTCTTATTCGGTCTTGTAAACAAAGACCGATGATGCTACAATAATTATATCTGCGAAAACTACGTTGGATTGAGGAATTATGGCTACAAACGCATTTTACTCGAACAAAACTGAGCTATACCCCACCTATGACGGCGGCGATCTCGGGTTCACCTATACGCCCGAATGCACCACCTTCAAGGTATGGGCCCCCTCTGCCGAACAGGTGCTCTTAAAGCTCTACTCCACCGGTTCGTTCTATGAGGCGGGCGCCCAGGTGTTGGGCATTAAGCAGATGCTCTTCGACTCGCTCACGGGCGTATGGTCGACGACCATCGACGGAGACCTTTCCGGCACCTACTATACCTATGTCGTCAAGACCGAGAACGGTACCCACGAGACACAAGACGTCTACAGCAAGGCGGTGGGCGTCAACTCGCAGCGTTCGATGGTGATCGACCTGTCGTCCACCGACCCCGAGGGCTGGGCGGAGGATCGGCATATCCTGCCCGATACCGCTAACGACGCGGTGATCTGGGAGGTACATGTCCGCGACTTCTCGTCCTCCGATACATCGGGGATCACGAAGGAGCACCGCGGCAAGTTCCTCGCCTTCACCGAGAAGAACACCGTCATCCCCTATACCGAGTATCCCACGTGCGTGAGCTATCTCAAGCAGCTCGGCATTACCCATGTCCAGCTCAACCCGGTTTTCGACTTCGGCTCGGTGAACGAGGTGACCAATGTTGACTATAACTGGGGCTACGATCCGGTGAACTACTGTGTTCCCGAGGGATCCTACTCGACCGATCCCTATCACGGAGAGGTGCGTATCCGCGAGTTCAAGGAGATGGTGCGCTCGCTGCACGAGGAGGGGATCGGCGTCATCATGGACGTCGTCTACAACCACGTCTACTCGACCGACCGCTCGCCGTTCGAGATGACCGTGCCGGGTTACTACTTCCGTATGCAGAACGGTCGGTTCCTCAACTCGTCCGGATGTGGGAACGTCACCGCCTCTGACAAGGTGATGTTCCGCAAATATATGATCGAATCGCTGCGTTACTGGGTCGAGGAGTACCACATCGACGGGTTCAGGTTCGATCTGATGGCGTGTCACGATGTTGAGACGATGAACCTCATCCGCGAACAGCTCGACCGGATCGATCCGCGGATCGTGATGTACGGCGAGCCATGGACCGCCAACGACGGTGAGAACGGGATATCCGCCGAGGACTGCTGCAACAAGGCGAACGCCAAGAAGCTGTCCGACCGTATCGGGATGTTCAACGACGATATGCGCCACGGTATCAAGGGCGGCTCGGACGACGACTCGAAGGGATATATCCAGGGGTCGGCGCACAGCGTGTACAACATCATCGCCGGTATGATGGGCGCGTCGTCCGTCACCTTCGGCAACTGGGCGAACGCCCCGAGCCAGTGCATCACCTATGCCTCGGCGCACGACAACCTCACCCTGTGGGATAAGATCCTCAAGTCGAACTGGTGCGAGAAGTACGACACCACCGACAGCTTATATATCAAGCAGAACAAGCTATCCGCCGCGCTGATCTTCATGTCGCACGGCATCCCGTTCCTGCTCGCGGGCGAAGAGTTCGCCCGCACCAAGCGCGGGGATCACAACTCCTACAGGTCGCCCGACTCGGTGAACTCGATCGACTGGACCCGCACCGTCACGTACCGGTCGCTGGTGAGCTACTATGCCGGTCTCATCCGGATTCGAAAGCTGTTCTCACCCCTTAGGGACAACTCGACCAAGGCGGTCAACGACAGCTATGTGGTCTATCACGGCCAGTCGATCTCGATGACGCTGAAGAACGACCGCGACGACGAGTGGGATATGCTGTCGGTGATCCTGAACAACAGCGAGAACCCTGCCCCCGCCGAGATCAAGTCGAAGTTCGACCTGCCCGAGAAGTGGGTGATGATCGCCGACAACTCGGTCGCGTCGGATCGTGCGATATCCGAGTTCCGCCTCGGCGACCCCGTGCCGCCGCGCTCGGCGATCGTGATCGTCGACCAGAAGAGCTATAACCGGCTCAATGGTATCACCCCGCATGATGAAGCGATGCAAGAGCCGCCGACAGTACCAACGGAAGCACCCGATCCAGTAAAGCCCGATGCTACTGCCACCATATAAGAACAGCAACAGGACGACCGAGAACCGGTCGTCCTTTCTTTCTGCAATATTCTGGCTGAATCGAACGCAACAGCGACTATATCTCGACGATGGTGATGTTGTTGAATTCGAGCGATGTCTGGGACAGCACCGTGTCCTTGACGATCAGCGCACCGACATCCTCGAGCTCCTGATGCAGCACGGCGACCGAGCATCCCTCATCCGAGAGGAAGCACACACATTCGCTGAACCCCTTGCCGCACAGGATGTTCTCGATGTTGCTCTCGGCGGCGATCCTGTCCTCGAGCTTAGAAAGCTGAGCGGCGGCTTCCTGCTTGGCGTCATCGGTGCCTTCTGTAAGGGACAACACTTCTTTTGCCTCGCTCAACAGGGCGTCCTCGGTCTGTTTTCGCTCGTTCTTCGCCTTGGCAAAGTACTGCTGTGCGTCGCTGAGCTCCTTTGATACCCGGGCTGCCTCGTCGGCTGACGCGATCGACGCGCTGACATGGGTCGCCTCTCCCAGCTCACGGCTCGCCGGTGAGAGCAGTGTTCCCGCATCCGAGAACGACCAGTTCAGATAGACCGCCGCGCCGAGCGCCAGCACCAGCGCTGAGATGATGATATACTTCTTCTTGAATTTCATGATGACCTCCATCTGTTATGATTGGCGTTTCTTGGTGACGCATACTCTGTCGGATGAGATGGACAAGGACTTTGTAACTGCGTCGAGCACCCTGCCGACGACCACCGCATCGTCACCGCCGTCGCATACGATCACCACCCCGCGAACGGTGGGCTCGATGCTCTTGGTCTTGGTGTCCGAGTTGCTCAGATAGACGTTCTCGCCGGCGTTGTCCATCGTTAGAAAGATACTCAGCTCCCCTACCCCATCGATGCCCGAGAGGATCTCGGTCAGCTCTGTTCTGATCTGCTCGCTGTATAGCTTTGCGTCCGGATCGGAGAGAGACGGGAACGATATCACCGACGAGAGGAATATCAACGCGATCGCAACGATACCGACGATCACCGATATCCGCACGATTTTGGGAGATTTCAAGAGTGATGACAGCTTATTCTTCCACAACGATCTCGGCCTCCTTTGAGAGATTCCTGTATATGATACTTTCGATTTTGTCCTGCCTGTCTGTCATGTCCTCGCTAATATATATGACGACCCGACGGACATATATGCGAAAATCTTCATCCACCCGCAGCGACAGCCGGATGTTGTTGACCTCGATCCCCTCGTTAAGCAACAGGTTATCGAGCGCGCGGACGAGGTTATCGGACGTCTCTTGTGCGACAGCGTCGATGTATTCGTCCTCGTTATAGGTGGGCTCATCAGAGAGCGTTGTGTCATCGGATCCCCGCAGCGTGCTCAGCGCGTCCGTCAGCGGCAGCGCTAGCGCGCTGATGATGAAGATCCCGAGGACAAAGTTCGCCGTCTTCTTCATCCGTGTGCCGGGGATGACCGAGAACAGCAGCGAGCATACCATCGACACAACGCACAGCGTCACCGCAGCCGCCGTCATGCAGAACCACCCAGCATCACGAGCACTGCTGTCGAGATAACAAACACCGTCATCACCGATATGAGCATCGCCACAAGGATCGTCAACCCCGACGACAGCGCGCCGAGCATCTCGCCCGACGACAGCACCCCCAACAGCTCAGAGATCGCCTTGCACACATGAACGCTCAGCATCCACAGCACACACCGCACCATCACCGGCAGAAACGACAGCATCACCGCCGCGATCACAAACACGCCGCTGCCCGAGCGCAGGACATTCAAAGAAGCGTTGATCGTGCGGTATGCCTCGGAGATCGCCGTGCCGACGAGCGGGATGAACGACGACAGCGTAAACCGCACCGCCCGCGTCGCGACCGTGTCCAGTGCGCCGGTGATCACCGAGCGAACGGTCAGCGCCGCCGAGAAGATGCTCATCAAGAACGCAATCCCCCACTTGAGCACCTTGGCGATCAGCTCGCATATCCCTTTGAGCCGAATGCGGTCCCCGACGCCGCTTGAGAACGACAGTCCAAAGTACAGGCAGATCATCGGTGCAAACACCGACGACATAACCTGTCCGACGATCTGACAGATGCTCATCATCAACCCGTACTGACCGACGAACCCCGCGCCCCTGCCCGAGAAGAGTAGGATCCCGATGATGATAGGTATGTAGACGAGCATCAGCGAGCTTGTCATCCCGACGACCGACACGCTGTCCCTGACGAGCTGAAGCAGCGGGGTCAGGATCGCGATGCCGATACACAGCGACGAGACGATGTGCATCACCTCTTTGGTCGAGCTGTAGCGGAGCGTATCGGTATAGCCCTCGAGCAGCGACGACAGAAGGATCACCGCGATCACCACCCCGCCAGCCGACAGCGGCCCTGTGATATTCTCGCTGAACTTCTCGGATAAGAGCTGATACAGTGATGCAGCGTCGGCATCCGCCAAGGTAGACAGGTCGTACGAATCCATGCCGAGCGTCTCGAGATCCTCTCTCAGCTCGTCCGAGAAGCCGTTCTTTAGTTCTTCCAAAGAATTATCAAAGGTATCTATTGCCGCTGCCTTTGCTCCAATCACAAAGATCGAGAACAGCACCACCACAAACCCGATGAACCGCAACGTCCGCATCCATTCAACCTCCTGTCAACGTCCTTACAAGCTCCAGCACCGATGAGAACAGCGGCAACGCTGTCACAATCACGAGGATCTTTCCCGATAGCGATAGGTTCGAGCACAGCGCGTCCATCCCCGCCTCATGCGCACAGTCACACGAGAACTCGGTCAAAAAGCAGATCCCCAACACCTTTAATAGCACGAGGATGTACTCGTAGCTGATACCGGTCTGAGCGAGCAGCACCGACAACCGGTTATACCCCGATAGGAACAACCGCAGACCGCCGAGCAGGATCATCGCCCCCGCGCCGAGCGATATCATTAGGGCGGTCTCGGGGTTCTCACGGCGCAGCGCGATCGCCAGCACCGACGCCACTACCCCCACTGCACATAACGCCGCGATGTTCATAGCCCGAAGGTGTTCTTCACGGTGGTGAACAGCTCGCTGATCTGAGAGATGATCATCATCAGCGCGACCACCAGCCCCGCGATGGTCGTCAACAGCGCCTGTTCCTCACGGCCGCTGCGCACCAGCAGCTGGTTGAGGATCGCGACGATAATACCGATCGCCGCTATCTTAAATATCATATCAATATCCATAGCGTCATCCCTGTTATATCACCAGCAGCGCCAGCGTCATCCCCGCCGAGAATCCCAGCGCTCGGTACATTCTGCTCTTCTTCGTTATCTCTTGTTCGGCGTGCTCAAGGTGAGCTTTCAGCAGCGCGACCGTCATGTGGGTGAGGTCGCGCCCGCTCTCCTCGTCCGCCGAGCCGATCCCGTCGCCGTAGTCATACAGGATCCGCAGGTCCTCTTTCGTCAGGATTTGCCGGTAGCGATCCGCCATCGTGTGAAACTGTTGGGAGAACGGTTCACTCTCGCTGAACGGATAGGACGCGAAGTTATCGCCGAACACCTCGTACAGCGGCGAGCGGGTATAGCGGATGCGGTTCTCGACCACCATCAGAAGATTGATATAATCACTGAGCACCTGCCGCCGCTGTGACAGGCGCGATGCGTAGTAGTTGCCGAGCAGCGTCGTACAGATCAACAGAGCGGCACACAACAGTATCTTCAGCATAGCGCATCGACCGAAAGCACGTCGCGGATCACACCGACGCGCTCGCGTCCCCACAGAAAGACGACGGTGCCGAACATCCGCTCCTGAATCAGATGATGAAAGATGCTCTTGTGTCGCAGCCGATCGGGCGAGTCGGTATGCAGTGACGCGATCATCGCGCATCCTGCGTTGCCGCAGTAGCGTACAGCGGCGTTGTCCTCCTCGTTCCCCAGCTCGTCACAGATGATGTAGTGCGGCGACATCGAGCGCACCGCCTGCAGCATGCCCTCGCGCTTTGGATAACCGACAAAGACGTCGCACATCCCAAGATCGTTCTGGGCGACCCCGCGCACGGTAGCGGACAGCTCGTTTCGCTCGTCGATCACGCTGACGCGATGATGTGCCGACATCGTGCGTGCAATATCGCGGATCAGGGTGGTCTTGCCGCTGGACGGCGCGCCGCACAGCAACACCCCGCCACTCATGTCAATACGCGCAATCAGCTCGTCGCTGCATCCGATGATCTCGCGGTGGATGCGGATGCTCATGGAGCTTAGGTTCTTGATATTCACGATATGGCCGTCCTGGACCACCGCCGTACCGCAGATCCCGACCCTGTGGCCGCCGTCAATGGTGATATACCCGTTATTGATCTCGCGCTGGCGCGAGTAGACCGAGTAGTCACAGATGTTCTCGAACACCTCGGCGAGCATCTCCTTGTCTGCTACCGTCATCGGCTGAGAGCTGTATGTATCGGTCAGACATCCGTTCTCGGTTAGATACACACGACCCGATGATGTCTCGATACAGACCGGCTTGTCGCGCCGCAGCGTAATCTCATAGACGGTGTCCTCAATACGGGATCGGTGTGTATATAACATCGTTTGCAGCTCCTTTGTCAGCGGAGCGAGCGCGGATAGGAACCTTTTTTCATCCATAGTTTTCGACCTCCGATACACCATCCTATGTGGACAAGGCAAAAAATATAACCCCTGTGCCAAACACAGGGGTTACGATAATATGCTATCTTATGACGGTATCATGTCAAAGAACTCCTTTTCGGAGATCACGGTAACACCGAGCGACTGCGCCTTCAACAGCTTTGATCCCGCGTCCTCTCCCGCTAGGACATAGTCGGTCTTTCGAGAGACAGAGGAGGAGGTCTTGCCGCCGTGGGATTCGATCAGCTTCTTAGCGTTCGCGCGCGTCAAAGTCGGCAGCGTACCGGTCAGCACGAACGTCTTGCCGAGAAACACGCCGGACCTCTCGACCCTCTCAAGCGGCTTCATCAGGACGCCGAGGGAGCGCAGTTCAAGTAGGAGCTCGCGCGTCTGCGGCAGCGAGAAGTAGTCGACCACCGACTGAGCCATGACAGCGCCATAACCGTCGATCCGCTCGATCTCTTCGCGCGAGGCATTAAGCAGCGCGTCGATCGACAGAAAGTGCTCGCATAACAGCGACGCCGCCTTCTGACCGATATGGCGGATCCCGAGCGCATAGACCAGCCGCGAGATGGATGCGGACTTGGAGCGTTCGATCGCGTCGATCAGGTTAGAGGCCGACTTCGTTCCCATCCGCTCCAGCGACGCAAGCTCGAACAGGTTCAGCCGATACAGGTCGGAGAACGTACGGATCATCGACAGCGACGTGAGCTGTTCGAGCACCGCGGGGCCGAGCCCCTCGATATCCATCGCATCGCGCGAGACAAAGTGGATCAGATGGCGCAGCAGCTGAGCGGGACAGTCGGTGTTGGTACACCGGCACACCGCCTCGTCCATCTCGCGTACCACAGGGCTCCCGCACGACGGACACACAGCGGGAAAGCTGTATGCGGTCGCGCCATCGTGGTGCTGTGATACACCGAGCACCTCGGGGATGATCTCGCCCGCCTTGCGGATGACGACGGTATCACCGATGCAGATATGCTTCTCGCGGATAAAGTCCTCGTTATGCAGCGTCGCTCTGCTGACTGTCGTGCCGGCGAGCAGCGCGGGGCGAAAGATCCCCACCGGCGTCAGCGCGCCGGTGCGCCCGACGTTAATCTCGATATCGAGCAGCTCGGTCTCCTTCTCCTCGGGCGGGTACTTGTACGCCTCGGCCCAACGGGGGAACTTGGCGGTACTCCCGAGCATCTCGCGGTCGGACAGGTTGTTCACCTTCACGACCGCGCCGTCAATATCACACGGCAGATCGGCGCGGTGCGCATCGATATAAGCGATGCTGTCGAGCACCTGGTCGACCGTCTCGCAAACATGATAGAACGCGGTCGGGAACCCGAGCTCAGTTAGATAATCGAGCGACTCCTTATGCGTTGACAGCGACACGCCCTCTATCTGCTGGATGTTGAACACGAATATATCAAGATAACGCTTCATGGTCACGCGCGCGTCCTTCTGCCGCAGCGATCCGGCAGCGGCGTTGCGCGGGTTCTTGAACGGTTTCTCTCCGTTGTTCTCCTGCTCGGCGACCAGCCGCTCAAAGGTCTCGACGGACATATACACCTCACCGCGCACCTCAAGATACGCGGGGGCGTTCTCGATACGTTTGGGCAGCGAGCGGATGGTCATCAAGTTCTCGGTCACATCCTCGCCGGAGACTCCGTCTCCGCGCGTCGATCCGCGAACAAACACGCCGTTGCGGTACTCGCACGAGACCGACAACCCATCGAACTTCGGCTCGACCACATAGACGGGATGCGGCAGCGCCTCGCGCACCTTGCGGTCAAAGTCGCGGATTTCCTCCTGAGAGAACGAGTCGTGCAAGCTCTCCATCGGAACGGCGTGCACCACCTCAGAGAACTTCTCGCCCCGGCTGCCGCCGACGCGCTGGGTCGGCGATGCGGGGGTGACAAGCTCGGGGTACATAGACTCGATATCCTCGAGCTCGCGCAAGAGCATATCGTATTCATAGTCGGATATCTCGGGACTGTCGAGGTTATAGTAGCGTTCGTTATGGTAGAGCAGCTCGGCTGTCAGCTGCCGCACGCGCTCCTTCGCTTCGTTCAGGTTCATCGTCTCACCTTCTGACGGACGAGGTGCCCTTCTCCCGCAGGTAGGTGCTCTCGAGGTCTGCAAGGTGGAGCTTGACGGCGAGCGGATAGCGGTCATACGCCTGGCTCATCGCGTAGCCCGAGTTGTCATCGAACCCGCCCATATGCCAGCGGATCGCCATCGCCTCCTCGAGCTTGAGCCGCATGAACCGCTCGATGAGAAACACCGACTTCTCCCCGTGGCCATAGGGAAAGCTGTCCTCGACCGAGTAGTAGGGAACCTTCTCCCACTGGCCGGTCTCGTCGTTCTTGACGTTGCGGGTGGACACCTTGTAGAACTGTGCCTTGCACAGGTCGTGCAGCAGTGCACAGATAGCAAAGCTTTCCATGCTGTCGGTCTCTTCGTCAAAGTGCTTCTCCATCATCGTATTGTACACGCTGACCGAGTGCATCACAAGCCCCGACTCGCACGCACAGTGGAACTTTGTACTCGCGGGCGCTGAGAAGAAGTCGGTCTTCTTGATCCAGTCGAGCAGCTCGACAGAACCCTTGCGCGAAATATTCTCCTGATAAATCGCGATAAATTCATCTTTGGCAGTCATATCTTCACGTCACCTCACAGCAGATTCTCGTCATAGACGGCGCGCGCGCCGCCGATGAACTTCGCTCTTGTGCGCGCTGCGGCGACAAATGCGTCGCCGATCTTCTTCTGCGGCAGGCGCAGCGGCACGGCGGTCTCCTTCAGGTGCATACCAATCATCGTCCCGCCGATATCAACCCCCGCGTCGGCGCGGATATGCTCCACGAGCACAGGATCGTCCATCCGGCTGTAGGCGGTGGTCGCGCTGCTGCCGCCCGCCTTGGGCTGAGGCACCGCGTTCACAATATCGAGCTGCAATCGGTTGGCAAGCTGTCGCTCGATGACGAGCGCGCGGTTCAGGTGCTCACAGCACTGGGCAGCCAGGTAGATGCCCTTGTCCTTGAGCATATCATAGAACCCGTCATAGATCCATGCGGCGATCTCCATACTCGACGAGGTGCCGATACGGCTGCCGCCGACCTCGCTGGTCGAACAGCCGAGCACCACCACCGATCCCGCCGAGAGTTTGCTTTCGTCAATCAGTTGTAAGAAGACGTTGCGGGCGTCTCTTGTGATCTCGTTCTCCATACTATCCCCTACCATCTGTAAAAAAAATCGGGCACCAAGGTTATCGGTGCCCGAAAAATGTTGGATTATTCAGCGTCGGCTGCCGCTTCGGGAGCGGGCTCTTCGACAGGAGCTTCCTCAGCAGGCGCTTCCTCAGCAGGCGCTTCCTCAACAGGTGCTTCCTCAACAGGCGCCTCTGCGATAACCGCCTCGTCGGGCTCTTCGTCGGCGAGCGTGATCACCGGAGCGGCATCGGGCTCGATGACCGCGACAACCTCATCCTCATCGGACTCGGGCTCGTCGTCTGGCTCGATATCGGCAACCGGATCGGGCAGCAGCGCACGAACCGATAAGCTGACTCTCTTGCGCTCAAAGTCGATGCCGATGATCTTCGCCTGTACAACGTCGCCGACCTTGAGCTCATCCGAGGGCTTCTCGATGCGCTTGTTGGAGATCTGAGAGATATGGATCAGACCGTCGATCCCGGGGATGATGTTGGCGAACGCGCCGAACGTCGTCAACCCGACAACCTTCGCTGTTACAACGGTGCCGACCGGATACTGCTGCTCGAGGATGAGCCACGGGTTATCCTCGGTCTTCTTATAGCCAAGCGAGATCTTCTTGGTCTCGCGGTTGATATCCTTGATATAGACCTCGACGGTGTCGCCGACGTTGACGACCTCGCTCGGGTGCTTGATCCTCAGCCACGACAGCTCGGAGATATGGATCATACCGGTGATGCCGCCGATATCGACGAACGCGCCGTAGGAAGTCAGGGTGCGGACGGTGCCGGTATAGGTGTTGCCGACCTCGGCGTTCTCCCAGAATGCCGCGCGCAGCTTGGAGAACTCGTCGCGGAGCACCGACTTGATGGAGCCGATGATCTTCCTCCTTCTGCCGCGCTGGGACATCTCGATCAGGCGGAACTGGACCTCCTGACCCTTGAGCTCCTCGAGGTTCGCGTCGCGTTCGATAGACGCCTGGGACGCGGGGATGAAGACGCGGATATCGTTGGCTACGACGATGACGCCGCCGTTGACGACCTCTGTGACGGTGCCGGTGAGCACGGTCTTGTCCTCATATGCCTTCTCGAGCTCCTCGTAGCCCTTCTGGGCATCAACTCTGCGCTTGGAGAGCATGATAGTGCCCTCGACGTCGTTGGTCTTCATGATCAAAAGCTCGATGCGGTCGCCGACGTTGACGACCTCTTCGGCGCTGGTGATCGGGATCGCGGACAGCTCATCCATCGGGATGAATCCGGTCTGCTTCCTGCCGTCAACCTCTACGTACACTTCGTTGGGAGTGATACTCGCAACCGTACCGGTTACCCTTTCGTTTGTATTTAAACTTTTGAGGGATTCTTCTAACATCTCCTCAAAATTCTCGTTTTCTGTTACACCGGATCTGATTTCTTCAGCCATGATATCCAGTACCTCCTTTATAATCCTGTCGGGTGTAGAAGCACCCGCTGTTATGCCGACGTGCCGGCATCCGCGCACGCGGGAGAGATCAAGCTCCGCAGCGGTCTCGATCAACATCGTGTTCTCACAGCTCCGCATGCAGATATGGTAGAGCTTCGCGGTATTGGAGCTGGAGCGATCGCCGATGACGATCATCCCGTCACAGAGTTCAGACAGCTTCTTCGCGTGGGTCTGACGCTTTGACGTAGCATTACATATTGTATCAAAAATTTTGGCGTTTGTATATACTTTTTTGAGATTTTCTAAACATTTTTTCCAAATTTCTTTGTCGAATGTTGTCTGCGCAACCACACAAACGCCGTTATAATTCTCTATCGGAATTTTAGAGAGCAATTCCGACAGCTCGATCTCGTCTTTGAAGGTGAAACAATCGCCCTTGACATGGCTCATGATCCCCTCGACCTCGGGATGTTCAGCATCGCCGGCGATGAGGATGAGCGTGCCGTCCGCACTGTTCTGTGACACAATCGTGTGGATCTTAGAGACGAACGGACAGGTCGCGTCGATCACCTCGATCCCTTTTTCAGATAGCTCCTCGAGCACCGACGCGGTGACGCCGTGCGAGCGGATAATCACCGGGCTGTAGGCCGACGCCTCGTCGACCGTATCGACCGGCGCCACCCCGAGCAGCCGCAGCTCCTCTACCATCTCCTTGTTGTGGATGATGGGTCCGAGGGTACAGCCGTGCCCGCCGCTTTTCGCCAAATCATAGGCGATGTTCACCGCGCGGTTCACTCCAAAGCAGAATCCCGCGGCATCGGCGACCGTGATCTTCATACCGAGAGGTCCTCGGCACGCAACGCCTTGATATGATCCATGATGGTGCGGCTGGCAATGCGAAACTCGCGCGCGCCGCCGTTCTCAAGCCCCATCTCACTGAGCGACAACGGCTCTCCGAAGTGGATGACCTTGCGCTTCTTGACCGTGGTGATACAGACGGGGATGACGGGGGTCTTTGTGTTATAGGCGATCAGAGAGACGCCGTTCTTCGGCTTGAGGAACTCGTCGGTCTTGCTGCGGGTGCCCTCGATGAATATCCCCATCAGATAGCCGTCCTGCAGCACCTGTTCAAAATGACGGATCGCGCCCATATCACCCTTTCCCCTATCGACGGGGAACGCACCGAGATGGGAGAGAAACCAGTTGACGAACCGGTTCTCGAACAGCTCTGCCTTCGCCATGAACATCACCTGGCGGCGGATGCCGATGGCGATGACGATCGGGTCGGTGGAGTTGCGGTGGTTCGAAGCGAGGATATACGCGCCTTCCGTGGGGACGTTCTCCCGCCCGACGTACTTGAGCCGATAACGAATCTTGAAAAACGGGATCCCGCTCGCGCGGACAAAGCGGTAGAACAGCGAGCCCTTGTTGGATTTTTTACTCATAGATGTTCCCTCATGATCTTTAGTAATTTCTGCACCGATTGATCGAGCGTCTCGCCCGACGTATCAACCAAGATCGCACCCTCGGCCGGTTTCAGCGGCGCGATCGCGCGGTGCGAGTCGGCATAGTCGCGGTCGACAACATCCCGCAGCACATCGTCGAATACCACGTCCATCCCCTTCTCGACCAGCTCGTCATAGCGGCGGCGCGCGCGGCACTCGGGCGACGCCGTGAGGAAAATCTTGAGCTGAGCATCCGGCAGCACGACCGTACCGATATCCCGCCCGTCCATGATGACGTTGTTCGTGCGGGCAATGCTGCGCTGCAGCTCGAGCAGATACGCCCTGACCGCCGGTATCGCCGAGACCGCCGACGCCATCATCGAGATCTCGGGCGTGCGGATCAACCCCGTGACATCCTCGCCGTTGAGGAGGACGATCTGCTCATGATCCGCGTTGAAGGAGAGCTCGACCGTGATCAGATCGAGCATAGCAACGATCTGTTCGGTATGCTCCTTAGTATAGCCGCGCCTGATAGCAGACAGCCCGATAGCGCGGTACAGCGCGCCGGTGTCCACATAGATGAACCCCAGCGTTGACGCGGCGAGTTTGGCGATGGTCGACTTGCCCGCACCGGCGGGCCCGTCGATAGCGATAGCGACAGACATAGCAGTACCCCTTATCGTTTATTGTGCGGCGTTCTCTCCGGCAAGCCGGCCGGTCGAGAACGCTATCTGTAGATTGAATCCTCCGGTATAGGCGTCAAGATCGAGCACCTCGCCCGAGAAGTACAGCCCGCGTACCAGCTTGCTCTCCATCGTCTTCGGGTTGACCTCGCTGACGGCGACGCCGCCCGAGGTAACGATCGCCTCCTTGAGCGGGCGAAACCCGCTGACGGGAATCGCGATTTGCTTGAGCGTTGTCAGCAGCTCCCGCCGCTGTAGAACTGACACCTCGCGGCATTTGGTATGCGGGTCGATCCCCGACAGCCGCAGGATCACCGGTATCATCGACTTTGGCAGCAGGGATCGCAGCGCGTTGACGATATCGCGGTTCGCATAGTCCGAGAAGTCGCGCAGCAGCCGTCGGTCCAGTGTCTCGGGCGTCAGCGCGGGTTTGAGGTCGATCACGGCGGTATATCGCCCGTCCGTCATCGAGCGCATATGAGCGCTCGCCGAGAGCACCAGCGGCCCCGAGATGCCAAAATGGGTGAACAGCAGCTCGCCCATCTGCGAGTATATTTCTTTATTAGAATCATTATCAACAATCGTCAGCCGGATATTCCGCAGTGAAAGCCCCTGCAGCTCTGCACAGAACGGCGCACGGGAGACAAGCGGCACCAACGACGGCAATAGCTTCGTTACGGTATGACCTGCCGCGCGCGCGAACGCATACCCGTCGCCGGTCGAGCCGGTCGAGGGGTAGCTCATCCCGCCGGTCGCGACGATGACCCGATCACATTCGACCGTGCGATTGTACAGCCGTACGCCACGAACGCACCCGTCAGCGATGTCGATGCCCTTCACATGAGCAGAGAGGATCTCACCACCCGACGACACGACATAGTCATAGAGCGCGTCGACGATATCCGCCGCCTTGCCGGAACGGGGAAACACACGGTTGCCGCGCTCGACGACAGTATCGACGCCGAGCCGATTGAAGAAATCGACCGTATCATAGCACGAGAACCGGCTGACAGCGCCGTACATGAACCGCGCGTTCGACGTCAGGTGCGCGATGAACGTATCGTTATCACAGAAGTTGGTGACGTTACACCGACCCTTGCCGGTGATCGACAGCTTTCTGCCGACAGTATCGTTCTTCTCGAACACGGTCACGCGGGCGGACAGCTCGGCGGCACGTCCCGCCGCCATAAGCCCCGCAGCGCCCCCGCCGATGACGACGACCCTAGGCGTTCTCATCTTTTTCGACAGATGCGTCGGCGGTATAGAGGTTCTGATCCACCCATACCTGCTCGAGCACGCTGAAGGTCGACTTGATCTCCTCCTTGCGCTCGATGACGATCGCGACCAGCAGCGCGTTGATCAAGCTCAGCGGCGCGACAAGCGTATCGACGACCGAGGCGATATCGCTGCGAGCCAGCAGCACCGCGTCGGCATCCGCCACCAGCGGCGAGATCATGCTGTCGGTGATCGCGATGACGTTCGCGCCCTTTTCATGGGCAAAGCTCATCGCATCGACCGCCATTGTCGAGTAGCGCGGAAAGCTGATCCCGATCATCACGTCCTTCTCGGTAATGCGAAACAGCTTCTCGTATGTCGTGGTGCGCGAGGTGGAGTTCAGCATATGGACGTTACCGAAGATAAGGTCAAGATAATACCCGAAGAAGCTGGCGATATAGGACGCTGACTTCACGCCAAAGATATAGATATTCTCGGCGTTGATGATCGCATCGACCGCTCGCCGAAAGTCCTCGCGCGAGACCTCCTCGATCGTGCGTCGGATCTTGTCGATATCCTGGTTGAGCACGCTCTCGACAACGTCGCCGCCGATGCGGCCGGTCGTCACCTCGATGCGCTGCAGAGAGTTGAGCTTGTCGCGGATCATCTCCTGCATCGCCTTCTGCAGATACGGATATCCTTCATAGCCGATCTGAGAGGCAAACCGCACCACGGTGCTCTCGGACACGCCGACGACCTCGCCGAGCTTTGAGGCGGTCATAAAGGCGGCGGTGTCATAGTGTTCTTCGATATATTCGGCGATCTTGCGCTGTCCCTTTGAGAAGTCCCGACGGGACAGGTCGATCCGAACCAGTAGGTTAGATACCAAGCTGAGAAGCCCCCCTTCATCAGTTCGACTTCATTTTAGCACACGCTCCTGCAAAATTCAACCAAAAATGCAGGATTTTACAGAAAATTTGAAACTTCCCGCCGGATGGATTGCAAATTAACGGTCATCCCTCTGTTTCGGGATCAGGGCGTACACCTCGGCGACCTTGTCGCGCTGCCATAGAATCGGCGTCAGGCGCAAGCTGTAGCCGTATCCGTTGTCGCATACCCAGTCGAACGACTTTGCCTGCGGCAGTCCATACACGGCGAGCAGCGTCATGATGACGCCGCCGTGGGTCACGATAGCAGCGTCGGTGGTGCCGGTCTTCATCAGCCCGTCAACAATGTTCTCGAACATCAGACAGATCCGCCGTGTAAAGTCGGCGTTCGACTCGCCGTGCGGGGGCTTGACCTCAGTATCTCCGGCGAGCCACCGGCTGAATCCCTCCTCGCCCATCAGCTCGTCGGCGGTGTGGTTCTCCCACTCGCCAAAGTGACATTCGCTGAGCTGTTCGATGACAAGCGGCTCGATGGACGGATAGAGGATGCGGGCGGTCTCGACACATCGCTTCAACGGTGAAGTGAACACCACCGCAGCATACGGATAATCCATATCGTGGTCGAGCCGTCTGAGATCAGCGCTGCCGCGATCGGACAACGGCGGGTTCGTCACCCCGATATACCGTCCCTGAAGCGTCTCGCTGATCGCGCCGTGACGGATGAAATGGATATGATAGGACTTCATAGGTGCCTCCGGACTTTACAAATAGTAGAAAATATAGTATACTGACTGTATAATGTGACGAGGTGATACAATGAACAGCTACTTTCCCCGCACGATAACCATGCTCCGCCGCGAGAAAGGCCTCAGCCAGAAGCAGGCGGCAGCCGATCTGGAGATCTCTCAGGCGCTGCTGTCCCACTATGAGAAGGGCATCCGCGAATGCGGGCTAGACTTTGTATGCAGGGCGGCGGACTACTATGATGTGACTGCCGACTTTCTGCTCGGCAGGAGCCCCAACCGTACCGAGGGACATCCCGAGCGCGTTCGGCGGCACGCGGTCGCCGGCGAAATCAACCGAGAGCTGATCTCGAACTTTCTCGAGGTGCTGTACAGCCGGCTGACCCAGCTGTCCAGCCGCAAGCTGACGGTCAATATCTCGACCTATCTGTTCCTCGCGCTGTACCGGATCTTCAGGCGGGTGGACGCGATCTCGCCGACCCATACAGAGGAGTTCTACACTCTTCCCGAGAGCATCTACAGCGGCTATGCGCTCGCGGCGATGGAGCGGCTATATGCCGACATCGAGGAGCAGACCGATCCGAATGCTGGGTTCCAGTATATCAAGCGGTTCGTATCTCAGCATCCGGTGTCCGATATCCCCGAGCAGTACCCGGCTCAGTCGAACTCGGTATTCAAGATTATCGAGCGCGCCGAGTCATCGGTGCAGAAGATGCACAAATAACGCTTGAAAGAAGACAGGTGGGCGATGAACCCACCTGTTATGTTATCCGATATTGTTGTTGTCGTCGTCGGGTTCTTTGCCGAGCGATACCTTCAGCGATACCTCGGAGCCGCTCTGGAGCTTCTCGCCGGCACGATGGTCGATGATCTCGATGACCTTGCCCTCGGCGACGCTGTCACTGTACTCGGCCTCCTGTGTGACGATAAAGCCGCGCTCGGTGAGCGCCTCGGCAGCAGCAGAGGCCGACTTGCCAACGACATCGGGGATCTCGACGAGCTCGGGACCCTTGCTCAGCACGATATACACGACCGACGGTGAGGTGGTGATCGGTTCGCCGACCGCGGGCTCCTGAGAGATGATCGAACCCTCGGGCACGGTATCGGAGTACTCGCCGTCAGCAGAGATCTTGAGCGTGACGGAGCCGTCAGTGGCAGCCGCAGCGGCCGCCTGCTCATAGGTCATGCCGATATAGTTCGCGACCACGGGGCCGGTCCAGTCCTCGATCGTCTCCTGCGGGATCGTCGCCGCCGTCTCGCCGCCGGTGAACAGCCCGACCAGCGGGTTGATGGACAGCCACCACAGCCCGACCGCCGCGAAGATCATCAGCGAGAAGATCGTTGCCACGATACCGACAGCTGTCGGGTTGACCTTGGACTTCTTCTCCTGTGCGGTCTTGATGGGCGTCATGCTGGCGGTACGCGAGATCTCGTCCTGGATCGCCTGAACGGTGGACGACACCGAGAGCTGCGCTCTGAGCTCGTCAAAGTCGGCGATACGGCTGTCACGGTTCATCTGCAGGCCGTTGGCAAGCGCCGATACCACATGCGGCGGGAGCCGTTTGACGGTGTTGGTGCTGATGAGCAGCCGCGCGTCCTTCTCGCGGTCCTTGGCGTTCGCCGGAAGGTTCCCGGTCAGCGCAAAGAACAGCGTGGCCGTCAGACCGTAGACGTCGGTGGTGGTGTCGATCTCGAAGTTATCCTTATACTGCTCCGGTGCGGCGCAGCCCGAGAAGAGCTGGGACTTGAGGATGGTGCCGCGCTTGCGCTCGTTCTCGGAGGAGAACCCGCCGAGCTTGAGCTTGCCCGACGAGGTGACATAAAGGTTGGACGGAGCGACGGCATAGTGACCGATGCCCTTCTTGTGCATACTCTCAAGCAGGGTGATCAGCGGCATGAACAGCGGGCGCGTTGCATCCCACTCAAGATGGCCGCCGCTGTACTCGACATACTCGGTAAACGTAATGAGATCGTCGTGCTCCTCGATGACATAGGCGGTGTTGTTCGCCGTAAAGGCGTCGAGGATCGTGACCATCGCGCTCGTATCGGTGAGCGACATCAGCGTCTCATAGTAGTCCTGGAACTCGGACATCGCGCGCGAGTACTTAAGCCGGTCGTTGGGCGCGACAAAGAGCTTCTCCTCATCGTCGCCGCGATCGAACAGCCCGATCGGCAAAAATTCGCGGATCACGACGACCGTACCGCTGGTCTTGTCGAACCCGAGATAACGGGTCGACTCGCCGTTGGTGTCGAGGTTCTTGGCGACGACGTACTTGTTGTTCAGTATCGTGCCGTACGGCAGAAACGGTGCCGTCTGCTTCGCGCTGTTATCGAATCCACAGGACGGACAGACAGTGTTCGCCTCGTCGATCTCGTGTAAGCAACCCATACATAAAGGCATATGAATCCCCCTAATCAGTCGCAAAATCGCATTTTCCAAGTTATTATAGCACACCCATACAGCGTCGTGCAAGTGGATAACCGGATTAAACTGTTACATTTTTGTAAAAATTAGAAATTATTCGGCCGATATCTCTTGCATTATCCGTGAAGATGTGGTAAGATAGTACTGCTCTGGGGGCGTAGCTCAGCTGGGAGAGCGCTTGAATGGCATTCAAGAGGTCAACGGTTCGATCCCGTCCGTCTCCACCAAGAAAGGACTTCTGTACGGAAGTCCTTTTTTCTATGCCCGGGTAAAGGAACATTTCACTACCATATCTAGCGGCAGAGCGCCTCATCTATCACCATATATTTGGAAAAAGTTCAAAAACTGATTGACATTATCCGACAAAAAATTATAATAGATATAGTTTTTCAGTAAGAGGAGACAGGTATATGAGAAGAGTATCGGCTATCCTGCTGTGCGTTGTCATGATGCTATCCATGACCGCGTGTGCCCGGAATAATGACTCGGCGCTGTCAAAGGATGAGGTGCTGCAGGGGTTCGAGCAGATCTATGGGATCGAGATGACCTATGTGAACGACACGGATGCGGATGATACCATCGCGCTTACGGTGAACGAGGGCAACAGATGCCTGATCGACGGCAAAGAGGCGGGGTACCAGGTCGTCACCGACGGCACCGGATACCTCTCGATCGATGCAAACGGCACCAACTACTCGCTGTCGGTGCTGTCCTATACCGATGCGTCGCTGACAACTCCCGGCAGCTATGCGCTGAACGTCACCCCCGATGAGAGCATCACCCCCATCCTCTATGTGAAGAACCTCGCCGATCCCGAGGTTGAGACGGTCGAGATCACCATCGACAACTGGGCCGAGTATCTCGAGGTCGTCCCGTGCATCGAGCGAACGATGAATGTGTTCGACGAGATCGAGGATATCCACCTGAGCCACACCGTTCGGCTGAACGAAACCTATGCCGACAGCGCGGTCGTCGAGGACGCGGCGGCGTGGCTGAACGGCGAATGTCAGCCCGGGGATATCGCTGAGGCGGATATCGCGATCGAGGTCGTGCTGGGAGGACTCTCGGCGAAGACCATCACCTATGATATCGCATCGGGCGACTATACGCTCGCTGACTATACCTTGAAAAAGGGCAGCGCGTTCGTATCCGACAAGTATGTCACCACCCAGGTCGCACTGGATAAGTATGATATCGTCCGTAACTCTGAGAACAGCCCTGCCATCGAGGGCGGATGGAACGACTACTATGATATGACCTATCAGAACGACGGCACCACCATCACCCGCACCGAAGAGATCTATGAAAAGTACAAGGTCAAGCGCATACAGGGCACCATCAGCTTTGTCAAATAAATAGCCATATATAAAGCTATCCGGCTGTCGCAGCATCATGCGGCAGCCGGATTTCGTTATATACTATCCTGTTTATCGGTTGAGCTCCCAGTCGCGGATATCCTTCACCTCGTCGTACATCCGAAGATAGCTGTCGTGGCGCGAGCGGGGGATCTCTCCCCTATCGACCGCGTCGAGCACAAGGCAGCCCTTCTCGCACAGGTGGTTGCAGGAATGGAAGCGGCATTTGCCGAAGAAACGCTCAAACTCGGGGAACGCGAACTTCAGCTCGTCCTTGCGTATCAGCTCGAACCGCTCGATATCGACAGTCGAGAACCCCGGCGTATCGGCGACATAGCCGCCGTATCGTGAGAACAGCTCGACGGTACGGGTGGTATGGCGGCCGCGGCCGAGTTTGTCGCTGATCTCACCGGTCTTGAGCTCGAGCTGCGGGAACAGGGCGTTGAGCAGCGTCGACTTGCCGACGCCGGAGTTGCCGCAGAAGGCGGTGATACGCCCCGAGAAGATGGTGCGGATATCGTCGAGCCCCCGGTTATCCACAGCCGAGAACGAGAACGCGCGCATCCCAACCGAGCGATAGGTATCCACAAGCGCATCGGTATCGCCGAGATCCGCCTTGGTGAACACCACCACGGGCTCGATCCCCTTGGATATGGCGGCAGCGGTCATCTTGTCGACCAGATAGAGGTTGACGTTCGGCTCGCGCACCGAGCTGACGATCACAAGGGTATCGAGGTTGGACATCGCCGGACGCACCAGCATATTCTTCCGCTCGCCGATCATATCAATCGAGCAGTAGCCGTCGTCGTCCGGTACCGTGATCTCTACGGTATCGCCGACGAGCGGCGTCATCCCGCGCCTGCGAAACACACCGCGCGCCTTGCACTCGTGAGAAACACCGGCGGCCTCTACATAATAGAAGCCGCCCGTTATCTTCGTGATAATACCGGTGTGTTGACTAGGCATCCACGTTCCCCTCGTCGCCGTTATCGACGATGACTTCCTCTGCCGGCGGCTCGGTGACGACCGGCTGGCCGACATAGTCATAGGACTCGGTCGTAGTGATGGTGCCGTCGTCGAAGTTGACGCTGTACACGCGATACTTGGAGTTGTCCAGCAGCACGGTCACGGTACAGGATTCCTTGAGCTTGAGCTGCAGGGTGTAGTTCGAGTTATACGCGGGGATGATCACCTTGGACGAATCCTCATCCACCGCGCCGTCGATCAGCACGGTCATGTTGACCTCGGTGTCCACCGTCGACGGAAGATCGACGTGGATGGTCGCGGTTCTCTCCTCATCTTCGCCCTTTGAGTAGTACAGCACGATCTCATAATCGGAGCTGACGACACTGCCCTGCATGGGGTTCTGGCGCACGACCTCGTCCTTGTCCGCCTTGATGCGCTCGTCAGCGGTCAGGGTGATGTTGGTGAATCCAAGCTCCTCGAGCTTCTCGACCGATTCCTGGGCGCTGAAGCCCTTCATATCGGGCATCTCGAGCTTCTCCTTGGTGACGCCCTTGGAGACGAAGATATAGACGGTAGAGCCGATCTTCACCTGGGTGTTCACAGGAGGATAAACCGAGTCGACCTTCATCGCGGTCTCCTGGGACTGGACATAGAGGATCTTGGGGACGAGGTTCGCCGCCTTGACGCGCGCCTCGATCTCCTCGGTGCCGATGGCGGTGTTCAGATACGGCACCGTCACATCCGAGTCGGACGAGTTGACGATCAGCTCGATGGTCGAGCCCTCGCGCACCTTCTTGCTGCCCGCCTCGGGGCTCTGATAGAGGATAGAGTCGATCTCGAACTCGTCCGAGTAGCGGCTCTCATAGGTGAAAACAAAGTTGTGAGGGTTGTTGGCGTTCGCCTGCTGCACAGTCATGCCGACAAAGCTCGGAACCTCGACCTCCTGCGGCTGGGCGGCGATATATCCGCGTATGAGCGCCGCAGCGCCGAACAGCACCAGCGCGATCACCGCGGCGATGATGATCCCCTTGATCGCTGACAGCGCGGGCGAGCGAACAGGAACATCGTCGTCATAGACGGGAAGGGATTCTTCCTCCTCCATGCGGCGGTGGCGCTTGATATCCTCGGCGTACCGCGGCTTTTCGGAGAAGTACTTGTACTCGAATTTGATGCTGGGATTGAGCCGGAACCGCTCGATATCCGAGAGCATCTCGACCGCGCTCTGGTAGCGGTCGGCAGGGTTCTTCTGCATCGCCTTGACGGTAATCTCCTCGAGCCCCTCGGGGATATCGGGGTTGACGTCGCGGGGACGCTTGGGGGTGGTCTGCAGCTGCATGAGCGCGACCGATACCGCCGAGTCGGCGTCGAACGGCAGCGTACCGGTGAGCATCTCGTACATCATCACGCCGACCGAGTAGATGTCGGTCTTGCCGTCGGTCTTGTCGCCGCGCGCCTGCTCGGGTGCGATATAGTGCACCGAACCGATCGCCTGCTCGGTCATGGTGCGGGTCGCGTTGGAGGAGAACCGCGCGATACCAAAGTCGGTGACCTTGATGGTGCCGTCCTGCAGCAGCATGATGTTATGCGGCTTGATATCGCGGTGAACAATGCCGTTCTCATGCGCGTGCTGCAGCGCACGCAGGATCTGGGTGGTCAGATGGACGGTCTGCTTCCAGTCCAGCACCCCCTGCATATCGATATACTCCTTGAGCGTGATGCCGTCGATATACTCCATGACAATGTACTGGATCATATCGCCGAACGAGACGTCATAGACGCGGACGATGTTCGGATGGTTGAGCACCGCGATCGCCTTGCTCTCGTTCTTGAAACGGCGGATGAAATCCTCGTTATCGAGAAACTCGTCCTTCATGATCTTGATCGCGACCTCGCGCGCGTCGATGGTGTCATAGCAGTGGTACACGTTCGCCATGCCGCCGACGCCGATGAGCTCGCGGATCTCATATCTGCCGTCAAGCTTCTTTCCGGTATATTTATCCATACTCTCTCACTCCTTGGATTCGAATCAGATGGTTTCTGTTATTCTGTCAGTAGATGACGGTGACGGTGATGTTGTCGGAGCCGCCGTTGTTCTTGGCAGTCTCGACCAGCGCATCGATCATCGAAACGCCGCGGTTCTCGTGCACGATCTTCACCATATCCGCCTCGCTGACGTTGTTCGACAGCCCGTCGGTACAGATGAGGATGACGTCGCCGTAGGAGAACTCTGCCTCGATATAGTCGATGCGCACGTCGGGCTGAACGCCCATCGCGCGGGTGATGTAGTTCTTGTTGGGATGGTGCATCGCCTGCTCCTCGGTGATCTCGCCGCGGCGAAGCATCTCCTGTACCATGCTGTGATCCTCGGTGAGCTGGAGGATCTTGCCGCCGCGGATGGAGTAGGTGCGGCTGTCGCCCACATGGATGACATAGATCCTGGAGCCCTTGATGAACACCAGCTCACACGTCGTCCCCATCCCCGACAGCGAGCTGTCGGACACCGCCATCTCATAGATGAGGCGGTTGGCGCCCTCGACGGTGTTGATAAGCAGATCGACGATCTGGTTGTCGGGCATCGTGTCGGTATAGGCGGTGTTCAGCCGGTCGGCGATGTAGTCGACAGCGGTGGACGAGGCGGTCTTGCCGCCGGCGGCTCCTCCCATACCGTCACATACCACAGCCCATACGCATCCGGAGGATATGACAGAGAAGGAAGCGCTGTCCTGGTTCTCTCGGCGAACCAGACCGATATCGGTTTTGGAGAAAACTTCCAAGTCACACATCCCCTTTCTCAAAATTTCTCTTCAGCTGTCCGCACGAGGCGTCGATATCCGCGCCGAGCGTACGCCGCACGGTCGCATTGACCCCCATCTCGGACAATCTATGACAGAACGCTGTACGGCGTTCGGTTGTACTCTTCTGATAGCGAGCACCCGTGACGGTGTTCACCGGTATCAGGTTGATATGGCAGAGCATCCCCTGTACCAGCCGCCCGAGCGCGCGGGCGGACTCGTCGCTGTCGTTCACGCCGTCGATGAGCGCATACTCAAAGGTGATGCGGCGGCCGGTCTTATCGGTATAATAGCGGCACGCCTGCATCAGCTCGCCGATCGGGTAGCGACGGTTAATCGGCATCGTCATCGACCGCTGCTCGTCATGCGGCGCATGCAGCGAGACCGACAGCCCGCACTGGAGCATACGGTCGGCAAATTCATAGATACGCGGGACGATCCCGCAGGTGGATATCGTGATATGCCGCATCCCGATGCCGACGGTATCGGGCAAGAGCGACAAAAACCGCATCACGTTCTCATAGTTATCGAACGGCTCACCCATCCCCATCAGCACGACGTTTGCAATACGCTCGCCGCAGTCGTCGCTCGCAGACATGATCTGGGCGAGCATCTCGGACGTAGTAAGGTCGCGGGCATAGCCGCTTTTGCCGGTCGCGCAGAAGGTACAGCCCATCTTGCAACCCACCTGGGCCGAGATACAGATAGACAGCCCGTGGTGATAGCGCATCAGAACGCTCTCGATATACTCGCCGTCGTATAGCTGCATCAGGTACTTCACTGTGCCGTCGATCTTCGACACCTGTCGTCTGACGATCCGGGCAGTGGCAAGATAAGTATGCTCGCGCAGGAACCGCCTGAGCCGCTCGGGCAGGTTCGTCATCTCAGAGAAGTCCGTCGCTCCCTTTGTAAGCCAGTTATATACCTGACTTGCGCGGTACTTCTCAAACCCGCTGTCGACAAGGTAGCGCGTCAGCTCATCGCGCGTCATGGATCTCAGATCGATCATCGTATCCTCCTGAACTTCGCGATGAAGAACCCGTCCGAGCCGAACATCGTCGGCAGCACCGTCAGCATATGCGGCGGCTCATCCACTGCACGTCCAAGCCCCTGTGGAAGCGTCAGCTCCTCGCCGATGAACGCCGGGTGTTCCGACAGGAACCGATCGACGACAGCGCGGTTCTCCTCATCCCGCAGGGTACAGGTAGAATACACCACCGTACCACCTATAGGTGCAAAATCTGCGTTTATACACAATATACTGTATTGCAACTTTGGCAATATGTCAATAAATGTATCTTTTTTGTAACGAATTTCGGGCTTTCGACGCAGAATCCCAAGCCCCGAACAGGGCACATCGCACAAAATCCGGTCACACCGGGGCAGAACCGCGGTGTCATCAGCGGCATCGCGGACAGCAGCGTGGATCGCCGTGATCCCCAGCCGCGCGGCAGATGATTCGATCAGCCGAACCTTATGTTTATGGATATCATAGGCATAGACCGTGCCGGTGTCCCCCATAAGCATCGCCGAGTAGAACGACTTGCCGCCCGGGGCGGCGCATATGTCACAGACGGTCTCGTGCGGCATAGCGCCGAGCATCTCACAGCATAGCTGTGACGATCCGTCCTCGACATAGAACAGCCCGCGCTCAAAGGCGTCCAGCTCCTCGAGCGAGCCGGTGTGGCTGAGGTTCAAGGCATACGGCAGGTACGGCACGCGCTCCACCTCGATGTCGTGGGACTGCAGCTGTTCTGTCAGCTTATCGACCGAGGTCTTCAGGGTGTTGACGCGGATCGTCAGCGGCGGGCGGCCGATCAGTTCCTGCAGCAGCCGCTCGGTCAGCTCCTCGCCATACGAGGACAGCCACATCGAGACGACCCCCTGCGGACAGGAGTACTGAACAGATAACCGCTGTGGCAGCGCATCCGGCAGCGAGAACTGCTTCTCAGCACGCAGGAATGACCGCAGCAGCCCGTTGACAAACCCCGCGCTCTTGAACATCCCGCACTTCTTGCACAGCTTCACGCTCTCGTTCACCGCCGCGCTGTCGGGCACGCGATCCATGTATAGCAGCTGGTATATCCCAAGCCGCAGGATCATCAGCGTGCGCGGCTCGATCTTACCGATCCGCAGCGACGAGTACTGTCGGATGACATGATCGAGCAAGAGTAGCCGCTCCAGCACCCCGTAGGTGAGCGCCGAGAGAAAGGACGCATCGCGCGCGGACAGGTGATGCTCTTTGATCGCCGCGTTCAGCGCGAGCGCCGAATACGCACCCTCATCCAGCACACGCTCGAGGGTGTACAGCGCGATCCTCCTGACGTTCACCGATGGTTCCATGGTGTCAGCGTCTCCGGTTCGCGATCAGCAGCAGCCGCAGCAGCTGCATCACCGCCGTCGCGGCAGCCGCCACATAGGTCATCGCGGCAGCAGAGAGCGTCTTCTTCGCGCCGACATACTCGTTGTCGTTCAACAGCCGCGTCTCCTTGATCGTCTTCAGCGCGCGGTTCGACGCGTTGAACTCGACCGGCAGCGTCACCAGCGTGAACAGCACCGACGCCGAGAACAACACGATCCCGATCGTGATGACAACCGAGAACTGGGTCGGCAGGATCATCCCGATGATGATGAGTATCCAGCTGAACTTCGAGCCGATGTTGGCGACCGGCACGATCGCAGAACGGATCTTGTTGGGGACATAGCCCTCGGCGTGCTGAACCGCGTGGCCCGCCTCGTGACAGGCAACGCCGACCGCCGCGACGCTCGTCGCGCCAAAGACGGGATCCGACAGGCGGATGGTGTTCGTCCTTGGGTCAAAGTGATCGTTCAAATTCCCCGAGACGTGCTCGATCGTCACGCCGGTGACGCCGTGGGCGCTGAGCACCGCACGCGCCGCCTCGGCACCGGTGATACCGCGGGAGTTCTGAATCTTTGAGTACTTCGAGAATGCCGCGTTCACCTTTGCGCTGCAGATGAGCGAGAGGATAAGGCACGGCAGCATGAAGATGATATATGACCAGTCATAGTAGTAAAAACCCATACTAACCTCCGAATTTTGTACCGATATCAAGCGGATGTCCCAGCAGGAACGCGCGGCTATCCATGCGCTTCTTGCCCTCGAGCTGCAGCTCGATGAGCTCGACAGAACCCGTGCCGCACGCAACCGTGAGCGGTGAGAGTGAGATCACCTCGCCGATCTGGCCGCTCCCGCTTGACAGCGCGGAGCGGTAGACCTTGAGCCGCTTGGAGCCGATGTGGGTCTGGGCAATCGGCCAGCTGTACAGCCCGCGGATGCGGTCATGGACAGAGGTGTTCGGCATCGACCAGTCGATCTCGGTAAGGGAACGGTCGAGCATCGGCGCAAAGGTCGCGAGCGTATCGTCCTGCTGTATCGGTATAAGTTCTGCGCGCTGCAGCATAGGGAGTGAATCGACGATCATCGAAGCCCCGAGTGCGGACAGCTTCTCAAACATCGACGCGGACGTATCGTCTGTCGCTATCGGGATCGCCCGCTGCAGCAGGATATCGCCGGTATCGAGCCCCTCTGCCATCTGCATGATGGTCACGCCGGTCTCGCGCTCGCCGTTGAGCACAGCGTGCTGGATGGGCGCCGCGCCGCGATACTTCGGCAGCAGCGACGCGTGGATGTTCACGCATCCGAGCGGCGGGATATCGAGGATCGCCTTGGGCAGGATCTTGCCGTAGGCGGCGACAACGATGATGTCGGGAGAGAGCGCCGTCAGCTGAGCTGTCACAGCGTCGTCCCTGAGCGTTGAGGGCTGATATACCGTCAGCCCGCGTGAGAGCGCGCACTGCTTGACCTCGGGTGGGGTGAGCTGCTGCTTTCTGCCGCGGGGCTTGTCGGGTTGGGTGAACACCGCGACGATCTCGTGACCCGCATCATAGAGTGATTCGAGCGCGGGGACGGCAAAGTCGGGCGTACCCATGAACACGATCCTCATGCGTCGTCCTCTTGCATCTCTTCGAGCTCCTCTGCGGTGAGCATCCGCTCGACCTTCGTCTTGAAGAGGATGCCGTCGAGGTGGTCGAACTCGTGACACATCGCCTGGGCGAACAGCCCGTCGCCCTCGATGGTCTGCTCGTTGCCGTTGCGGTCATAAAACTGCGCTTTGACGTGCATGGGGCGGTGGATGATGCCGAACTCGTTAGGGCACGAGAGGCATCCCTCCTGCACCTCTTGATCGCCGTCGGACTCGATGATGACGGGGTTGATGAACTCGGTCACGCCCTCGCCCACGTCGATGATGCATACCCGCCGCAGGATCCCGACCTGTGGCGCGGCAAGCCCTACGCCGCCCGACTCGTGCAGGGTCTGTGCCATATCGTCGAGCAGCGTATGAAGCCGCGTATCAAACTTCTCGACCGGGCGACACTTCTTGAGCAGGATCGGGTCGCCCTCGGTTACTATGTTTCTCAGAGCCATGGGGTTCACTCCTTATATATCGATCGGGTGCATATCCGCATAGACGGTCACGCCGCGATACTCTTTGTTACTGCCGAAACGCTCGAGCAGAGAAAGGAGCATCGTGCGAAACCGGCTGTCGTTGCGGCATTTCAGCACCAGCTTATATCTGTACTTGTTATTCACCTTGAACACGCCGGCAGGCGACGGCCCGAGAATGCGGATCGGCATATCGGGGTACCGGTCGGACAGCAGCGCGGTAAGCTCCTCGGCAAAGCCGCGCGACGCCCTACTCGCCATGTTTCCTTCCCTCGCGACAAACCCGACGAGGCACATCGACACGTACGGCGGGTACAAGAGCGATCGCCGAAGCGCGATCTCGGCGCGATAGAAAGCGTCGTAGTCCTGGGACGCCGCAAGCGAGATGATCGGGTTCTCGGGGGTGTAGGTCTGGATCACGGCGCGTCCCTTCTCCCCGCCCCTGCCGGAGCGTCCGACCACCTGGGTCAACAGCGAGAAGGTGTTCTCATAGCTGCGAAAGTCGTCGAGGTACAGCATGCTGTCGGCATTCAGCACCCCTACGAGCGTCACGTTGGGAAAGTCCAGGCCCTTGGCGACCATCTGGGTCCCGACAAGGATATCATACTCGCCCGCAGCAAACGCGGACAGCTTGTCCGAATGGGACGAGCGCGTCATCGTCGAGTCGGCGTCCATCCTGAGCACACGCGCGCTCGGGAACAGGTCGGACAGCTCTGCCTCGGCGCGCTGGGTGCCCGCACCCGAGAACCGCAGCGCATGGCTGTGACAGGTCGGGCACTCGCTGGTATAGTCCATCGAGTAGCCGCAGTAGTGGCACATCAGCCGGTTGTTCGCGCTGTGATAGGTCAGCGAGATAGAGCAGTTGGGACAGGTGATCGGCTCGCGGCACGACGAACAGGTGACAAAGGTGTTGTGCCCGCGGCGGTTGAGCAGCAGGATGCTCTGGTGGGAGTGCTCGAGGTTCTCGGCGATCCCGTCGAGCAGCTCGCTCGAAAACGCCGATGCGCCCATCGCGGGATGTTCCTCGTTCATGTCGGCGATGATGACGTCGGGCAGCGTCGCTCTCCCGTACCGACGGGTCAGCCGCTGCAGATGATAGCGCCCGCTCTGTGCCATATAGAAGCTCTCGACCGACGGTGTTGCGGACGACAGCAACAGCAGACACTGATGATACGAGCAGCGAAACTTCGCAAGCTCTCGCGCGTGGAACCGCGGCTTGCTCTCGGACTTGTAGGTGTGCTCCTGCTCCTCGTCCATGACGATCAGCCCCAGAGAGCGAAACGGAGCGAACACCGCCGAGCGCGTGCCCACGGCGATCCTGGCGATCCCGCGTTCGACACGCTTGTACTCGTCCATGCGCTCGCCGAGCGACAGCGCCGAGTGGAACACCGCCACCTGATCGCCGAAGCTCGACTTGAACACGGCGATAAGCTGGGGCGTCAGCGCGATCTCGGGCACCATCACGATCACGTCCTGACCGTGCTGCAGCACCCGCTCGATCAGCTTGAAGAACACGCCGGTCTTGCCCGAGCCCGTCACGCCGTAGAGCAGCGATACCTCGGCGCGATCGCTTCGATACAGCTGATACAGCGAATCAAACGCCGCCTGCTGCTCGTCGTTGAGCACGATATCGAGCCGGCCGGCGGATAGTGCGGGCGGGATGCGAAACACCTCGTCGTCATAGTACTCGGCGATGCCCTTCTTGACAAGCGAGTCGGGGACCGATGCGGTCACACCGGTATAGTAGCACAGCTCCTTGACCGACGCCGAGCCGACCGACACGAGCGTATCGAGCACCGATGACTGCTTGTCGGTCAACCGAACATCATCGAGAGAAGCGTCATAGTCAGCGGTCAGCCGCACCATCTTCACGGTCTTGTCGGAGAGCTTGCGCAGCGAGACATCGCTGCGGCAGAGGATCCCACTGTCGACCATGCGGTCGGGCACGCTGCTGTCGGCATAGCCGAAGTCCGTGAGCAGATGATGCTTTTCGGCTTTATTATTCTTTGACAGAATATAGCTGATAATGCGCCGCTCTTCATCGGGCAGGTCAAAAACCCTGTCCCCGAGACCGTCTGCAACCGCATACTCCTGTGAGAAGCTGTAGTTCACACCGGCGGGGAGCATCGCCTTGACCGCGTCATAGTAGGTACAAAAGCAGTGCGACTTCATGAACCGCACCATCTCGAGCATCTCAGCAGACAGGATCGGCGATGTATCGAGCAGGGACAGGATCGATTTGAGATCATCTGTATCCGCCTGCTCGATCCCAAGGACGATGCCCTGCCGCCGCGCGTTCGATCGGCCGAACGGCACCACCACCCGACATCCGGGCAGCACGTGCATCTCATCCGGTACGCGGTAGCTGTACTCGCGATCAAAGTGCAGTACGGTGTTCTCGACCGCGACAGTGGCCAGAAGCCCCGACATCAGTCTTCTTCCAGGATATTGAACTTGTGATTCTTGAACTCGTCGATAGCCAGAAGGACGGGCTTGTCGTCGGTGATGATCCCCTCGTCCTTGAAATCGTCGGCAATCTCGCGGGCGCGCTTAGCCACGCCGATCACCAGCGCATAGCGGCTCTCCTTGCCGGTCAGCATATCATCTAATGATGCTCTTCTCATGATAGATTCTCCTCTCTCTTATTCCTGATAATGGCGAGCACCTCACCGGCGGCGCGGTCCACGTCATCGTTGATAATAATATGGTCGAACAGGTCTTTTTGGCTGATCTCGTACATGGCGGTACACAGCCGACTCTCAATACTCTCGTCGGTCTCGGTTCCGCGCCCTATCAGCCGGGCGCGCAGCTCGTCCATGCTCGGCGGGACGACAAAGATGCTCAGCAGCTCAGGGTACGCCTCCTTCACCTGGAGGAACCCGTTGAGCTCGATCTCGAGAAAGACGTCGAGCCCGCGATCGAGCATCTCCATCACCGGCGCCTTGGGGGTGCCGTAGCCGTTTCCGCAGTACTCGGCGTGCTCGAGGAACATCCCGTCGCGCACCATCTGATCATACCGCTCTCGGGTGATAAAGTAGTACTCCCGACCGTCCACCTCGCCCTCTCTGGGCAGGCGGGTGGTCGCCGATACCGACAGCCGAAAGCGCTCGTCCTGCGGCAATACCTGTTTCATAATCGTGCCCTTGCCGACGCCCGATGCGCCCGCGAACACGACCAGCAGCCCTCGTCTAGCCATCGTTCTTCTCCTCCATGCGGGCATAGATGGTCTCGGTGGTGAGCGCCGACAGCACGATATAGTCGCTGTCGGTGATGATGACCGCCTTGCACTTTCTGCCGAAGGTGGCGTCCACAAGGGTCGCGTCCGCCTTGCTGGTCTGGACGATGCGCTTGATGGGCGCGCTCTCGGGGCTGACGACGGTGACGATCTTGCTGATATTCACGACGTTGCCGAATCCTATGTTGACAAATCTCATCTTCTGCCCCTCATTCGATATTCTGGATCTGCTCGCGGATCTTCTCGATCTCGCCCTTGATCTCGACGACCTTGTGGGCGAGGGTCGAATCGGTCACCTTGGAGCCGATGGTGTTCGCCTCACGGTTCATCTCCTGCACGATGAAATCGAGCTTGCGCCCGACGGGGCCGTCGACACTGAGGAACCGTTCGAGCTGATCGAAGTGGGACCGCAGCCGCACCGTCTCCTCATCCACCGCCACCTTGTCGGCAAAGATCGCCGCCTCGGTCAGGATGCGCTGATCGTCGATATCGTTCGATCTCAGAATCTCGGACAGCTTAGCATACAGGCGGTCGCGGTACTCCTGCACCGTGACGGGTGATCGCTGCTCGATCTCACTAACGATATCGATGATTGTCCGAGCGCGCGCAAGGATATCCGCGCGCAGCCGCTCGCCCTCGCTCTTTCGCATCGAGAGGAACTGCTCGAGCGCAACATCTGCGACCGTCCTGACGTCCGAGAACACCGCCTCCTCATCCGAGGGGGGACGGCGGATCTGGAACACATCGGGAAACCGCGACAGCGACGTCACCGTCATATCGTTCGTCACACCGTACTCGTCGGCGATCGCGTTCATCGCCGCCACATAGCCCGACAGCAGCGGGCGGTTCAGCTCCACCTCGACGGACGAGTCGTCTATCTCGCTGATCGAGATATACATATCCACCTTGCCGCGGCTGACGCGCTCAGAGATGTACTTCTTCATCTTCTCCTCAAGGAAGCTGTAGCCCCGCGTCGTCCGGCAGGAGAACTCGAGATACCGGTGGTTCACGCTCTTCACTTCGACAATGATATCGCGTGTACCGACCGTCATCTCGGCACGTCCGAAGCCGGTCATAGATCTGGTCATAGCCGATCTCCTTTCAACCCATTTTCACCATTATACACCCGACAAAGCATAGTGACAAGCGGTTGGTTACAAAACTGTAATCAATATTTGCAATCCCACGCATTGTGTGGTATGATATCCCTGTAATATAAAGAGAAGGAATGAGATACCATGTCAGGACATAACAAATGGAGTACCATCAAACAGAAGAAGGGCAAGAACGACGCGGCCCGCGCCAAGGTGTTCACCAAGATCGGGCGCGAGCTGATGGTCGCGATCCGCGACGGCGGTTCTGCCGACCCGAGCGTCAACTCGAAGCTGCGCGAATGTATCGCCAAGGCAAAGGCGAACAACGTCCCGAACGACAACATCGACCGCATCATCAAGAAGGCACAGGGCGGCGAAGGCGCAAACTATGAGGCGGTCACCTATGAGGGCTACGGCCCGAGCGGCGTCGCCGTCATCGTCGAGGCGCTGACCGATAACCGCAACCGCACCGCCGGCGAGGTCCGCCACTACTTCGACAAGTTCGGCGGCAACATGGGCACCCCGGGATGCGTATCGTTCCTCTTCGAGAAGAAGGGCGTCATCATCATCGAGCGCGAGGAGCTCGAGCGGGACGAGGACACCGTGATGGAGGATGCGCTCGAGGCGGGGGCTGCCGACTTTGAGGCGGATGAGGATATCTTCACGATCTATACAGTGCCCGACGACCTGTCGGCGATCCGCGACGATATGGAGGCAAAGGGATATACCTTTGCTTCTGCCGAGGTCGAGCAGGTACCGTCCACCTATGTCAAGCTCGACAGCGAGGACACCGCCGCCAATATGCAGAAGATGCTCGATATGTTCGAGGACAACGACGATATCCAGAACGTCTGGCATAACTGGGAGATGTGACCCGCTCTGTCATAGCAAATTGCAAAAGCACTTTTGACTGACCGTCAAAAGTGCTTTTTTGATACGATGATCCGATTATCCCCACCGTTGTGCCGCAGGTCAAACCTGCACAATAGGGTCAAAAGGCAGGATCGGGGGCGGCGTTACGCCGCAGTATCCATTCCTTTAGTTCTCTAAAAGAAATTTTTCTGATTTCCCATTCCCTGTCCTGCGGGCAGAACGCGCTGAAGAGATACCCGTCGCGCTCGAAAGTGAAAAGCGACGCGCTCAGCGGCGCCGAGGTGGTGTCAAAGCTGCTCAGCCCCTCGGACAGCCCGGTACCGAGGTACTTCACATATGCCTCCTTGCGCGTCCATATCTCGACAAAGGCGCGGTCGCGGTCGACAGCGCGGTCGATATAGGCCGCCTCGTTATGATGAAACGAGCGGAGCATGCTGTCGTGATACCCGCGCGTCAGCGGTTCGACATCCAGCCCGAGCTCGTATCGAGATACAGCGATCGCGGCGCACCGATCGCTGTGTGTCAGCGAGAAGCGGATACCTTGGTCGATAAAATACGGCTTTCCGCCGTCCTGCAGGGCGATCTCGCCCCCGTGTGACCCCAGTGCGAGCATCCCCGCGCACAGCGACAGCAGCCGATCGCGCAAAAAGCGACAGCGCATGACCTTCTCGCGTCGATATGGCGGCAGAAGCGGCAGTATCTCGTTCAACTCGTCCTCGGGACGGTCGATATCGTCCGTCAGCACATAGGTTATCTTCATCTTATCACCGATCCTATTCTAGCAGAATCGGGCTGGGTTTTCAACCCTCTATTCCGCCGCCGCGGATGAGGATCTCGGCCCACTCGACAGGGCCGATGGCGCCGGTCTCCTCGAGCCCGAGCTGTCGCTGCAGCGCGAGCACCGCCTGTCGCGTCTGGTTCCCGAATATCCCGTCAACATCCACCGTCGGGATCGCGCTGTCGGATGATGCCAGCCGCCGCAGGTACCCCTGGATGATCCGAACGCTGTCGCCCCTGTCGCCGAATGTCAGGAACCGCCCCGGATAGGGCTCACCGATGACAGAGCGGAAGTCTGCCGGCAGCGCCGACACGGCGTTATAATACTCGGTCTCGATGGCGTCGAACACGCCGCGGTCAACGACACCGGTGATCGGCAGCCCGAACGCGCTCTGGAACGTGAACACCGCGTCGCGCGTGGCGGTATCGAACTCGCCCGAGATGTCGATCGGCGGCAGCTCGGGATAGAAGTATCCGAGGAACGCCAGATAGTACTGCACCGCCTCGACCCCCGGAGTGCGGGAGCCGAGCGACAGCTCCTCGGTATAGCGGCGCTCGACCTCCGATATCGTCAACCCCTCGCTCGCAAGCTCCGAGAGCTGCTTGACCGAGGCGAATATCTGCTTGACCTTGTACCATGTCGCCTTGCCGACGATCCCGTCGGGCGCGAGGTTAAAGATACGCTGGAACTCGATCACGGCGTTCTCTGTCTCGTCGTCGAACACCCCCGAGAGGTTCTCGATCCTAGGGACGGCCGGGTAGTTCAGCGCGATACGGTTCAGCTCGCGCTTGAGAATCACCACATCCGCGCCGAACGAGCCGCGCTGCAGCGGGATCCCGGGATAGGACTCGGTATCGCCGCCGACGGGCGCATCATAGACGATCACGATATCGTCGCCGTAGTAGTAGCGAAGGATCTCGGTCGCCGTCATCCCGCTTTGGGCGAGGGCGACACTCCCCCACTGGGACATCCCGTCGCATACCGTCACCCGCCCGTCACAGAACTGGGCATAGTACGGCTCGATCGCGTTCTCACGGCGGATATAGTTGTTGAAGTTCTCGTCCACGATGATGCTGACGGTATCAAATATCTCGCCGTTCTTCGTGTACTTGTGATCGATGGTGGTGTCGCTGGTGATATCAAAGTCGTACCCCCGAGAGCGGTAGTACTCGGTATAGATACGGTTGAGCGTAAAGCTGATCTGAGCGAGGACGTTCGCGCGGATCGCCTCCTCCGGCCATGTCGGATAGATCTCTGACGACGCGACGTTCTTGATATACTCGGTAAAGCTGACAGTGATGTTCTCAGCGTTTTGCTCAGGACGGCCGAGGTGCACCGTGACTGTCTCGGGGATCACCGGCAGCCCGGTCATGTGTCATCCTCCGGCGCGGTCAACGGCTGGAGCGTAATCGGCAGGATCGTCTCGATCCTGTCATATACCACCACCGAACAGTTCGTCATCGGCTGATAGTCGGGGTGATAGACCGACACGAGGTACTCGGCCTCGGTATCATCAGCGGTATCGACGTTCAAAGTCGATGCAATCGAGCGCGCCGGCAGCACCATGTTATCGACGATCCCCGAGATATCGGTCACATCGCTGTACAAGCTGTAGCGCACGCCGTCGAGGATCTGGGACACCTCGACGATCACCCCCTTGAGCGGGAACGCCTCGCGCGCGATGCTGATCTGAACCTTCAGCGTGCCGCGTCCCGGGAACCGCTCGATGTACTTCTCATACGCGGGCTTGAACACCGTCTCGCCCGCGTCCACCGTGACCGGATCGGCATAGATATCCGCAGCGTTCGCCGCGCTTCCCATATAATCTCTGTACATAAAGAAAAACCCCTTTCTGTCACATGGATATGCAGCAGAAAAGGGATTCATGATACACGGTTATGATCGGAACGAGAACTCGGAGAAGTCGAACGTCGCAAAGTAGTCGTCCATCGTCTCGGCGCGGCGGATGAGCTGATGTGACCCGTCCTGCCGCAGCAGCACCTCGGCAGAGCGGAGCTTGCCGTTGTAGTTATAGCCCATCGAGAACCCGTGCGCGCCGGTATCGTGGATATAGAGGATATCATCGGGCAGGATCTCGGGCAGCATCCGGTCAACAGCGAACTTGTCGTTGTTCTCGCACAGCCCGCCGGTGACGTCGTACCGGTGGTCGCGTGGCTCGTTCTCCTTGCCGAGGACGGTGATATGGTGATACGAGCCGTACATCGCCGGACGCATCAGGTTCGCGGCACACGCGTCGAGCCCGATATAGTCCTTGTAGATATGCTTGGTGTGCAGGCACTTGGTGACGAGCGCGCCGTAGGGCGCAGTCATATACCGCCCAAGCTCCGCGAAGATCGAGATATCCCCCATGTCGGCGGGAACGAGGATCTCCTCGAACTTCTGCCGCACAAGGTCGCCGATGACAAAGATATCGTTGGTCGGCTCCTCGGGGCGATAGTCCACGCCGATACCGCCGGACAGGTTGATATACTTGATCTCAGCACCTGTGCGATCACGCAGCCGTACCGCAAGTCGGAACAGGATGGATGCAAGCTCGGCATAGTACTCGTTCGACACGGTGTTGGACGCGAGGAACGAATGGATGCCGAAGGTCTTGGCACCGTCGTTCATCAGACGGGTGAACGCCTCGGCCATCTGGTCCTCGGTCATGCCGTACTTGGCGTCGCCGGGGTTGTCCATCACCTGGACGCCGGTGCGCGACGCCGAGAGCTCGAACACCCCGCCGGGGTTATAGCGGCAGAACACCGTCTCGGGCACGCCGCAGACCCGCTCGATGAACGGGACAAAGTTGATATCGTCGAGATTGAGATACGCGCCCAGGTCATACGCCTTCTGCATATCCTCCTCGGGGGTGACGTTGGAGGAGAACATGATGTCCTCGCCCGAGAACCCGCACGCCTCGCTCATCACAAGCTCGGTCATCGAGGAGCAGTCCGCGCCGCAGCCCTCCTCCTTCATGATGCGCAGCAGATAGGGGTTGGGGGTCGCCTTGACGGCAAAGTACTCCTTGAATCCCTTGTTCCACGAAAACGCCCGGTAGAGCCGGCGGCAGTTCTCGCGGATGCCCTTCTCGTCATAGATGTGAAAGGGCGTGGGGATATCGCGGATGATATCCTCGGCCTGTGACTTGGTCAGAAAGGGTGTTTTTTCCATACCTTTAACTCCAAAAACTAGTGATTGACCGCGCTGTCGATCGCGCAAAGGATCGGATCGAGCCCGTCGCCCTTGAGCGCCGAGAACGGAAAGAGCGCGACTTGGTGATATTCCGACAGCTCTGTTTGAAATCGCTCGAGCTGCGCGGCATATTCGGTCTTGTTGAGCTTGTCGGACTTGGTCATCACGATGATGAACGGTACCCCGCTTTGATAGAGAAAGTCGATCATGCTGCGATCATCGACGCTGAGCGGATGGCGCATATCGACGATCTGTACCACGAGCCGGATATCGCGTCCGGCGGCAAAGTAGCCCTCCACGAGCTGTGCCCAGCGGAGCTTTTCGCTGCGGCTCACCTTGGCATAGCCGTAGCCGGGCAGATCGACCAGCGAGAACGCCCCCGCATCAAAGAAGTTGATGGTCGCGGTCTTGCCGGGCTTGGAGCTGACGCGGGCGAGCGACTTGCGCCCGGTCAGGCGGTTGATCAGCGAGGATTTGCCGACGTTGGAGCGCCCCGAGAAGACGACCTCGGGCTTCTCACATGCTAAGAGCTGGCTCGACAGCCCCGCGCTGTAGACATACTCTGCGCTGATCACTGGGTCACCTCGATGTGGTGGCGGGCGGGATGCGGCTCATGCACCACCGGTGAGACGGTGTGCGCAACCTTGGATGACGGGAGGGTCGAGAGCGCGATCACCTCGTCCACGGTCGATACCGGATAGAAGTGTAGCTCACGCCGCACCTCTTCGTCGAGCTCGGGGATATCCCGCTCGTTGTCCTTGGGGATGATGACGTTCGGGATATGCGCCTTATAGGCGGCTATCGACTTCTCGCGCAGACCGCCGATCGGCAGCACCCTGCCGCTGATGGATATCTCGCCGGTCATGGCAAAGTCCGCCCGAACCGGTGAGAGCGTCAGCGCCGAGTAGATCGCGGTCGCCATCGTCACGCCCGCCGAGGGGCCGTCCTTGGGGATCGCGCCCTCGAGCGCGTGGATATGTATGTCATAGCCCGAGACAAAGTCGGGCGATATCCCGTATCTGTCGGCGCGCAGACGGATCGCGGTGATCGCCGCCTTGGCGCTCTCCTGCATGACGTCGCCCAGCGAGCCGGTCAGCTCGACCTTGCCGCTGCCCTTCATGACAGCACACTCGAGCGGCAGCAGCGTTCCTCCCACCGCCGTCCATGCAAGCCCGTTCACTGCACCGACGGTATCGGACTTGGATCGCTCATCGTCAAGGTACTTGACAACGCCGAGAAAGTCCGACAGGTTGCGCTCGGACACGCGCACCACTGCCTTCTCATCCTCGAGCAGCCGCACGGCCGCCTTGCGCAGGATCGCCGAGAGCTCGCGCTCAAGGTTACGCACCCCTGCCTCGCGGGTATAGCCGTCGATGACAGAGTAGATCGCCTTGTCGGTGATCGAAAAGCTCCTGCGGCGGATCCCGCTCGACTTCATCAGCCGCGGCAGCAGATGGCGCCGCGCGATATGGAACTTCTCGGTGCGGGTATAGGAGCCCAGCGTGATGACGTCCATGCGGTCGAGCAGCGGCGCGGGGATCGCGTCGGCGTCGTTCGCTGTGGTGATGAACATCACATCGGACAGATCGAACGGCACGTCGATATAGTGATCGACAAAGCTGTGGTTCTGCTCGCTGTCGAGCACCTCGAGCAGCGCCGAGGTCGGGTCGCCCTTGTAGTCGTTCGACAGCTTATCTACCTCGTCGAGGATGAGCAGCGGGTTCTTCACCCCACACGCCTTGACAGCGGACATAATGCGTCCGGGCATCGAGGCGATATAGGTGCGGCGGTGGCCGCGTATCTCTGCCTCGTCCTTGACGCCGCCGAGCGAGATACGGCGGCTCTTGCGGCCGATGGCGGCGGCGATACTCATGGCGATCGAAGTCTTGCCGACGCCGGGCGGACCCACCAGACAGATGATGTTGCCCTTTGCCTGGTCGCTCAGCTGTCGCACAGCGAGCTGTTCGACGATGCGTTTCTTCACCTTATCGAGGCCGTAGTGGTCGTGATCGAGCTGTTCGCGCACCTTCTCGATGTCGATATGCTCGTCGGTCCTCTCGTTCCACGGCAGCTCGAGCACAGTATCAAGGTAGCTCTCGATCACCGAGCCCTCGTTAGAGCCCTGGGGCGTCTTGCTCAGGCGGGTGCACTCTTTGAGGAGGGTCTTCTCGATATCCTGCGGCAGGTGCAGCTGCTTGATCCGATTATAGTACTCGTCGATATCGGTATCGTCATAGATCTCCTCGGGGATGGTGCCCTCGCCCAGCTCCTCGCGGATGATGTTCATCTGCTCGCGCAGATAGTAGTCACGTTGGGAACGGTCGATGCGCTCCTTGGCCTTGGAGAGGATGTCCTGCTCGACGTCGAGGATGTAGATCTCGTTTTGCAGCGCGTCGATGAGCAGCTCGAGCCGCTGTGAGACGTTCATCGTCTCGAGCAGCGCCTGCTTGATCTCAACGTCCAGCACGACGTTCGACGCGACAAAGTCGCTCAGCTCCCCGGGGTCGTTCGACAGCCCGATCTTGAAGAGGATATCGGTCGGCAGCTTGGGGGTGAGCTCCATGTACCGCTCGAACGTCGCCTTGAGCGAGCGCATCAGAGCAAGGTCGCGAGTGGTCGCCGGCTTGAGCCGTCGGATGTTCATCGGCATGATAACCGCGTGCATACAGTAGTCGTCGGGCACTGCGTCGATCATCCGTGCGCGGTAGAGCCCCTCGACGACGACGCGACTCTTGGAATCGTTCTCACGCAGCACCTGGGCGATCTTGCACACCACGCCCACGCGGTAGACTTCATCGAACGTCGGCTCGCTGACGGACGCGTCCACCTGGGCGGTCAGAAAGACAAGCTGATCCTTCTTCATCGCGATATCAAGCGCGCGGATCGACTTCTTGCGGCTGACGTCAAAGTGCAGCATCATCTTGGGAAAGATGACCAGCCCCCGCAGCGGGAGCACCGGCAGCACGATACCGGTATCGGGATTCTGCGGCATAGGGTTCCTCCGTATCAAAGTGACGGCTGTATGCGGATACACATACAGCCGAGGATCATACTACTATCAGCGTCGTTATGATGCGTCGCGGCTGTCCGCATCGGTATCGGTGATGAGCGGGACGTTGGCGGTGACGCGCTTGATGACCGGCGGCACCGCGCCGGTGACGACGTCGCGGGTGATGATGATCCGCTCGATCGACCTATCAGACGGCGTCTCGAACATCAGATCGTTCAGCAGCCCCTCAATGATCCCGCGCAGCCCGCGGGCGCCGGTGTTCTGCTCCTTGGCCATGCGGGCGATCTCGAACAGCGCCTCGCGCTCGAACAGCAGCTCGACCCCGTCGAGCTTGAAGAGATGCTTATACTGGGCGACGATCGAGTTCTTGGGCTCGGTGAGCACGCGCACCATATCGTCCTCCGTCAGATCAGCAAGCGCGGTGATGACCGGCAGCCGACCGATGAGCTCGGGGATGATCCCGAACTTGATAAGATCGTGTCCGGTGACCTTGGTCATCCACTCGGTATGAGATAAGTCGGACTGATCGACGATCTCGGACTCGAACCCGAGCACTGACGAGCCCATGCGCTTCTTGACGACCTTGTCAAGCCCGTCGAACGCGCCGGCACAGATGAACAGGATGTTCGAGGTATCCATCTGGATGAACTCCTGCTGCGGGTGCTTGCGACCGCCCTGGGGCGGGACGTTCGCGATCGTGCCCTCGACGATCTTGAGCAACGCCTGCTGGACGCCCTCGCCCGATACGTCGCGGGTGATGGAGGGGTTCTCGGATTTGCGGGCGATCTTGTCGATCTCGTCGATATAGATGATGCCCTTCTCCGCCTTCTCTACGTCATAGTCGGCGGCCTGGATGAGCTTTAGGAGGATGTTCTCGACATCCTCGCCGACATAGCCCGCCTCGGTGAGGGTAGTCGCATCGGCGATCGCAAACGGCACGTCCAGCGCCTTTGCCAGCGTCTGGGCGAGCAGGGTCTTGCCCACGCCGGTCGGGCCGAGCATCAGCACGTTCGACTTGCTGAACTCGACGTTATCATCGTCGTTGAACACCCGCTTGAAGTGGTTATACACAGCGACGGACAGCGTGCGCTTGGCCCGCTCCTGACCGATGACATACTGGTCAAGCACCGCCTTGATCTCCATAGGCTTGAGCAGCGCAGCGCCGCCCATCGAAGGGCGGGCGGGCTCGACCGGCTCGTCAGAAAACTGGGCGGTATCCTCGAGGATCGACATACACAGGTCGACACACTTGTCACAGATATACACCCCGTTGCCGGCGATCAGCTTGCCGACCATCTCCTGCGGCTTGCCGCAGAAGGAGCAGTATACGTTTTCGTCCGTGGTTTTTCCTGCCATAGTGGATCTCCTTATCCGCTTGCGCGGTTGGTTAAAATTCTAATAGAGAATTATCGCTTCTCGATCACCTTGTCGATAATACCGTACTCCAGCGCCTGCTGCGCCGTCAGGAAGTTGTCGCGTTCGGTATCGACGGCGACCTGCTCGACCGGCTTGCCGGTGTTGGCGGCAAGGATCTCGTTGAGCTTCTGCTTGGTATAGAGCAGGTGGTTGGTATGGATCTCGATATCGGTCGCCTGAGCCCGTCCCATACCGGCAGAGGGCTGATGGATCATGATATCGGCGTTCGGGAGGGCGTAGCGCTTGCCCTTGGCGCCGGCGGCGAGCAGGAACGCGCCCATCGACGCCGCCATCCCCATGCAGATGGTGGACACGTCACACTTAATATACTGCATGGTGTCATAGATCGCAAGCCCATCGGTGACCGAACCGCCGGGGCTGTTGATATACAGGGAGATATCCTTGTTCGGGTCCTGCCCCTCAAGATACAGGAGCTGGGCTACGACCAGCGACGCGGTGGTGGGGTTGACCTCCTCGTTGAGCATGATGATACGGTCGTTGAGCAATCGCGAGTAGATATCATACGAGCGCTCGCCGCGGTTGGTCTGTTCTACTACATAGGGAACCAGTGCCATATGTCTTCATCCTTTCATTCGTTCGGGGATACCCCCCTACTAGTAATAGGCAGAAATATCGTGAAATATTCTTACTTAATGACGGCGTTGTCCTTGACAAAGTCCATCGCCTTCTGCACCGAGAGATCCTCGACAACGCTGTCCTCGGGGATGATCTCGCGCACCTTCTCGACGTCCATCTGATAGGACTCGGCCATGCGGGCATACTCGGCGTCGATCTCGTCGGCAGAGGGCTTGGTGTCCTCGAGCTTAGCGATCTTCTCAAGGATGAGACGCATCTTCACGCGCTTCTCGGCCTCGGGCTTATACATCTCGAGCACCGAGTCGGCGTTCATACCGGTGTACTGCATATAGGTGTTCAGATCCATCCCCTGGGAGCGCAGCCGCATATCCATCTCGCGCATCATGTTCTGCGCCTCGTTGTCAAACATCTGTGAGGGGATCTCGCCCTTGACGCGCTCGATCAGGGAGGCGATGATCTTGTCCTCGGTGTCGTGCTCCGCCTCGTGCGAGAGCCGATGGGCGATCTGCTCGCGCAGCTCCTCGCGGTACTCGGCGACGGTGTCCTTCTCGGAGACGTCCTTGACGAACTCGTCGTCGACCTCGGGCAGCTCCTTCTTCTTGATCTCGTGGAGCTTGATCTTGAACTGGGCGTCCTTGCCGGCGAGTGAGTCGGACTGGTACTCGTCGGGGAACTTGACGTCGATGGTGAACTCGTCGTCGGTGTTGTGACCGACAAGCTGATCCTCAAACCCGGGGATAAAGCTGTTCGATCCGAGCTCGAGGTTGTAGTTCTCTGCCTTGCCGCCGTCGAACGGCTCGCCGTCACAGAAACCCTCAAAGTCGATCACAACGGTGTCGCCGGTCTGTGCGGCGCGATCCTCGACGGTGACCATGCGGCTGTTGCGCTCGCGGACATGCTCGATCTCGTGGTCGATCATATCGTCGGTGACCTCGGTCGACATCTTCTCGACCTCGATCCCCTTGTAGTCCTCGACCTCGACCTCGGGTTCGACAATAATATCCGCCTTGAAGGTGAATCCGTCACGGCTCGCGTCAACCGCCTCGAGCGAGGTCACGGTGACGATCTTGAGCCCAGCGGTCTTGGCGGCGTCGTCGAGTGCCGAAGGATAGCAGTCCTGCATCGCATCGTCAAAGAACACATCCTCGCCGTACATCCGCTCGATGATGGCGCGCGGCGCCTTGCCCTTGCGAAATCCGGGGACGGAGATCTTCTTGACTTCCTTTCTGAAAACCTTATCGATCGCAGCGCGGAAGGTCTCGCCGTTGACGGTGACCTCCAGCTCATAGGTGTTGGTCTCTTTGAGTGTAGAATTTTTTAATGCCATTTTACATTCCTCCTAGCTATCATCGGGCATCCAAAAACTCGGATCATCCGAAAATTGTTGAAAACTGTTAATAATATAACATATATACGCAAAAAATACTATGTTCAAAATGTCGAAAATTTGCCCTCTAGCGCACCAAAATCGGGATAAACCGTGTATAATCGCCCGAAATCAGGTGAAAATCCACCCCTCGATACCGTCCCGTGACCGCCATACGGTGGGTGCGCTCGCCGTGCAGATGACCGTAGTAGACGGTGTCGATCCCAAGCTCGAGGATGGTATCCATGATCTCTTCGCACGCGATATCGGCATAGACCGGCGGATAGTGCAGGAACAGCACCGGACGCTTTCCGGTCAGCTTTGCCTGTTCTACCGACAGCCGGATACGGCCGCACTCGCGGTTGATGACCTTGACGTCGTGCTCGGTGTCCTTGTCATAGTACCACCCGCGCGAGCCGCAGACAGCGATATCGCCGACTTCATAGGCGTTGTTGAAGAGGATCCGGATGCTGTCAAAGCCGTTATCGGCGAGATAGTCGTCGAGCTTGCGCTTGGTCTGCCACCAGTAGTCGTGGTTGCCCTTGACGAAGATCTTCGCCCCCGGCAGCGCGTTCAGGAAGGCAAAGTCGGCATCACACTCCGATAGCTTCATCGCCCAGCTGATATCGCCGGCGACCACCACGGTGTCATCATCGGTGACGACAGCGCGCCAGTTCTCCTCCAGCCGCCGGACATAGTCGCCCCATCCCGGGAACACGTCCATCGGCTTGTCGGTGCCGAGCGAGAGGTGCAGATCGGCGATCGCGTACAAGCTCATCCGTCTATCCCGAGCGCGCGGAGCACGACGCGCTGCATATCGTCGCGGTCGGTCACATCCGAGAACCGCACCGGCTTCCCGCGCAGGGAAATAAGCGGTGCGGGCACCTCGGCGCCGGTCAGCGCATGGAGCGTCTCGACCATATCGAACTCGTTATCGGGCACCGCGTCACACGACAGCGACGCGAGCACCGCCTTCGAGAACTTGTAGGGGCTGGCGGTCGATGCGACGAGCATCGGGGTATCGTCGCCGGTCTGATCGATATAGCGGTCGGCGACCGCCACCGCCACCGCGGTATGGGTATCACAGAGGTAGCCCTGCTGATCGTACAGGTCGTGGATGGTGCTCGCAGTTCCCGCCTCGTCACAGAACCCGCCGTAGAACAGCGAGCCGATCGCCTCTTTGATGGAGGGGGTGACCTCATATACGCCGTCGCGCTTGAGGGCATCCATATATCCCTTTGTCAGCGCATCGTCGCCGCCGCTTAGGTGATACAGCAGCCGCTCCAGGTTCGAGCTGACGAGGATATCCATCGAGGGCGAGACGGTGGTATAGAAGGCACGGTTCCGGTTATACACGCCGGTGCGGATGAAGTCGGTGAGGACGTTGTTCGAGTTTGACGCACAGATGAACCGGTTCACCGGCAGCCCCATGCTGTAGGCATAGAATCCCGCAAGGATGTTGCCGAAGTTGCCTGTCGGCACGGTGATGTTGATCTTCTCGCCAAAAGGTACCGAGCCGCGGTTCACCATATCACAGTAGGCAGAGATATAGTAGACCACCTGCGGCAGCAGCCGTCCCCAGTTGATCGAGTTCGCCGACGAGAACATCATGTTGTGAGAATCGAGGATCGCCCTGGTCGACGCATCGGTGAAGATCCTCTTGACAGCAGTCTGGGCGTCGTCAAAGTTCCCGCGGATGGCACAGACATAGACGTTGTCGCCCTGTTGGGTGTTCATCTGGTGCTTCTGCATCGGCGAGACGCCGTCCACCGGATAGAACACGATGATCTGCGTATGATCGACATCGCGAAAGCCCTCGAGCGCCGCCTTGCCGGTATCTCCGGAGGTCGCGACAAGGATGACGGCATCCCTGCCGCCGCCGACCTTGTAGAGCGACTTTGTGAGAAAATGCGGCAAAATCTGCAGCGCCATATCCTTGAACGCACAGGTGGGGCCGTGCCACAGCTCGAGCAGATGCAGCCCATGACCGTTATAGGTCAGCGGCGCGATAGGCGCGATCTTCTCGGAGCCGAACTTCTCGACGGTATAGGCGGCGTCGACACAGTCGGCGATCTCTCTATCAGAGAAGTCCGTCAGGTACATCCCGATGATGCGCTTTGCGCGCTCGCGATAGGATAGCCCCAACAGCTCAGATAACAGCTCCTGAGTGAGCGTCGGAAAGCTCTCGGGCACGAACAACCCGCCGTCGGGCGCGATACCGCGGGCGATCGCCTCGGCGGCGCCGGCGCAGATAGAGCGGTCTTGTGTGGAGTGATACAGCATAGAAAGTCCTCCTGTCCCTATTATATCCCGTATTATAGCACGAACCGCCCCATAAAGCAAGTGTACAAGACGGCTCTGTCGGATAAAAAAAGAAAAGCCCCTCGATACCGAGAGGCAAAACGGCAATGGTCCGTAATAAACAGCGAAATGTGAATCGTTGTGGAATAATCCTGCGGATTTTCGGATTCCTGAAAATGTCCGAGCGATTGAGCGAGTGCATTTTTCCACTTTCCATTTTCAATTTATCATTCGGGTGCGGGTATCCCGCCCGAAATGAAACTTGTCAAGTTTTTTGTACAGTTAGAAGAGTGAAAAATTCATTTGGTATGTGATAATCAATTCCCGAATGGAGCCTGTCTGCATTGTAATACAT